>NZ_KB904061.1 GCF_000379905.1 Rodentibacter pneumotropicus DSM 21403 | reverse complement strand
CAGGTAGAACTCAGTGGTCCGGGCGGGTCGATTATCATCAACCGGGAAGGCATCACCTTGGTGGGGGATGTGTATGTGGAGGGGGAGTTGTGTCAAGAAGGGGGGGAAGCGGAAGGNGTAANTCCGTTTGAAACCCTAATAAATAATGCCATCACACCGAATACATATTACTCAACTCGTTTGGATGTTTATGATATTTATGGGCGTTGTAATGAGAAAAAAGTGCCTTATACGATTTTAGACAGTCAAGGTGAGAGAGTGACAGAAGGAATGCTTGATGAAGATGCACGAACGGGTCGAGTTTATCGTGAAACCGTTGAACAATTGAAAGTCTATGTGGGCAAAGCGAAAATTGAAAGTTAAGCAATAAAATCAACTGATAACATAAGATAGGAAAATAGATGGCAAAACAAGAATTATATCGCATTGAGTTTTTTGATAATGAACGAAATGCTATGCCTTATTGTTATTTTGAACTCTATATGAATGGTCATTTAGTCACAGGATTACCTCCTAAAGCAGATAGCCAAGGAAAAATATGGATTAATAAACAATGGGTGGAATCTACGCCAAGCTCACCCAAAGAGCTGGTTGTCCGTTTCTGGAACAGCGAGTTTCCAAAGACACAACATTCAGAAACGGAAAAATTTATTTGGCCGGAAGGAAAGACATCAATTAAAGCTTTTTTACCGGCTGTTTATACGATTAACACAAGAGCGCTTGCGAATGAAAACAATGAGGAAAAAAACTATCAGCGGGCTTATTATCTTGTGAGAAAAGGGGATAGTTGGGAGAAGCTTGAGGCCGAATTAGGTGTGAATACTGTGGAGGCTTTAATGTTTCATAATCAAGTAAACTATTCCGATTATTTAGCGGAAGGAATGAAACTGTATTATCCTTTGGGTTTTAGGACGAGAAATATGCCGGATTCAGAGGTATCGGATAAAAAAATAGAGCAAAAGCAGTCTAAAAAGCCAGAAAAAATAGATAAAAAAGAACAAAAAAAACAAGATGGTGAGAAAAAAGAAAATACGATAGAACAGCGAAGTCAGGCTAATGGTAAGCCGGTTGATGTTGCTAAGCCTAAAAAAGGAGAGTGTCAATGCGGTAAGAAACTTATTAATGCCATTAAGTGTACTAGATACGGTAAAACTTATGGACCGGTTTATTGGGGAAATAAAAAACTTAGTTCTTATTCACGTTGGGACTATCTAATTTCTACAGGCAGGATAACTCAAGATGAAAAAACTATTTTACTAGCAATGTCAGAGAATGAAGGTAATATGGATGCTGTTCATTCCTATGATAGTGAAATATTAACAGCTGGTGCTATGCAAAAAACAATTAATTCTTCTGGCGCAGGGGAATTACCGATTCAAATGTTTAAGTTTAAACAACAATACCCATCATTATTTAATAAATATTTTAAGTGTTGTGGATGGGATGTGAATAATGTTAACAATAAATATATTGCCTATTATAATGGCATGACAGGTTCAAGATTAAAGCAGTTTTTGAGGGAGGGATATTCTGTTGATAATTATACTAAATTTGTGCCTAGTAAAGCTGTAGCTATTTTTGCAGAAGCTGTAATTATTGAAGAGTATCAAGATTTACAAATTGAAGATTTTATTGATAGATTAAATAATAAAGCGTTGGTTAAAAAGCCAAAAGGATATAATTACCAAATATCTAAGTATGTGAAATCTAATTTGGGAAAGGCAACAGTGTTAGATCATGATGTTAATAGACCGGGCAATGTGGCAGAAGATTTTGCTGAGGCTTTAAATTATTTCTATAAAGTTCATTCAAATATAAATAAGGATCCTAGCACGTGGGGAGAGGAGCATAAAAATTATGAGAGAGAAATCATAGAATATTATGGAAATCACAGACGGGGTACCGACATGGTTAATAGATTTAAAAAGCTGAAGGGGAAACTATGAATAAAAATTTACTAATATTATTGTTATTACTTTCCTTGAATGTTTTTTCAAAAGAAGTGGTTCTTTTTGAGAATGATGATTACCGACTTTATGATAAGACTGATTCTAGCTGTAGTCAGTTATTTTTGTATAATAAGAAAAGTAAAAGTAAATTATTATTAAAGAATCCTTTAGATGCAGATATAAATTTAGCAGAAAAAAATTGTTTTTCCAAGAAAAATAAAGAAAGTATTAAGGTTACATTTTTTCAGAGCAACGCAGAAGATTTATCTGGTGATAAAAAGTTTTTAAGAGTTAACTATGATTTAGATTCAAATATTCTTGTTACCCATAATGAATATCAAAAAATTCATTATTCAAAGTGTGCAATTATAGATATGGATAATGCTATTTTTATTAATGAAGATGATGCTAGAGTGGAAGTTTGTTCTGAAAATGATTTCTTATCATATGTTTTTCCTAATATAGGATTGCCAATAGCTTGGGGTAGTTTATTTGCTTATATAAAAAATAACAGACTTACAGATGAAGTGGAATATGAAGTAAATAATTATATTTCTGTTCTATTATTAGTTGATTATGATATTTCAGAAATTAATAATGCTATAAATTTGTTAACTAATTATGGGTATTTAAAACAAGCTAAACTTATTTCGGAATCTAATTATGTTAAAATCAAAGACAAATCCTATTTGTATTCAGATGAATTAATTAAATCAAATATGTATTTAATTAAAGGGGATAGAATAAAAATCATTAAAGATAGATTAGATGATAAAGGGATAAAATGGTATTTTATCAACTATAAAGGAAAAAAAGAAATCAATATGTGGATTAAAGCTGACTCAGTTGATATAAATTAAATAGATTATTAACCGCATTTTTTATAAAGTGCGGTTGATTTTTTGTTCTTTTAAAATTAACAACCGGAATTTAGCCCAGAGCAACCTATAGTCGCAGGCAGAACCTACACAGTACACTGAATCAGCCTATCTTCTCCCCAAACATAAAACCCATATCCGGTAAGTGAATCACCATTACGGGCAGATGAACACGGAAGATTCGTCTTTCATCCAAGTTTATGAGCAAGACGGAAAAGCCTATTAAGATTGTTTTTTGGCATGAACAATATTCGAAAACAGTGCATTCGGAAATGAAAGTTTGGGGACATATAAATATTCTTCAAGTGATATTAGAAATACTATAAATATGGTAAGAAAAACAAACAAAAGTTTAAAAAAATGGAAGCAAAAGTAAGATGTATTTAGTTAAAGATGATAAGGTATTAATACTTTCAAGTCGAATAGATAAAGCTAATAAAAAGTGGTATCGAGTTTTTTATTCAGGGAAAAAGGATATAGATATGTGGATTGAAGCAGATAAGGTATATATTAATTAAAATAAAGTTTTTTATAATGAAATAGATTATGCCTAGGTTTAGGTTGAAGCGGTTTTGTCCTCATATACGAGCCAGCGTAGTTCGAGCGATATTACATACAATCGGACAGCTGATCAACATAGCTAAAAATCCTCCGCACGTTGTTGCAAAAAATTGAGTATATGGTGGATAATGTCACCTCTGAATCCTTGCTGTTGGATTGGGAACGCGGATACTGCGTGCAATACCGTGAAACGGATCCCACCTTTATTGAGCTTTTGGCGGCAGAAGACGGTTGATATTATTTCGACCATCACGAAGACAGATCCAAATTATAGTTTGGAGTGTCAACATCACGAACAGTCTACTCTCAGTTGACTATAAATTTATTTTTTAATCTTTGAACTTTTTGAACTCGTTTATGTCAGATAGAGCAAGTTAGAGCTTGATGTCTTGAATATTAAGGCGTGTTAGGCATAGTGTTAGGAGAAATATGGCTGAGCAGCTAACGGATCAAGCTTTGGTAGAAAAGGTACAACAAGGCGATAAAAAAGCCTTTAATTTATTGGTTTCGCGTTATCAAAATAAAGTAGCTGGGTTACTTACCCGCTATGTTTCGCGTAATGATATTCCTGATGTTGTGCAGGAATCCTTTATAAAAGCCTATCGTTCCATCGAATCTTTCCGGGGAGATAGTGCGTTCTACACTTGGCTGTATCGAATTGCCGTAAATACGGCAAAAAATTATTTAACGGCGCAAGGACGTCGTCCACCGAGCGAAGATATTTTGGCAGAAGATGCCGAGGGCTACGATGTAGGAACTCATCTCCGTGATGTGGATACCCCAGAAAATGAAATGTTATCCGACGAACTGGAAAGAATCGTATTTGATACGATTAATGGTATGCCGGAAGATTTAAAGAGTGCGATTACGCTTCGTGAATTAGAAGGATTAAGCTACGAAGATATCGCAGAAATTATGAACTGTCCCGTAGGCACTGTGCGTTCTCGAATTTTCCGTGCGCGTGAAATTATCGAAAACAAAATACAACCGCTTATGCAACGTTAATAAAGTGGGAGATTAAAATGCAAAAAGAGTTACTTTCAGCCTGTATGGATGGCGAACAGGTGGATGCAGCATTCATAGAGGAACTCTGTGAAGATGAATCTTTGCATCGATCTTGGGCTACTTATCATGTGGCTCGTGCGGTAATGCGTAAAGAAAGTGCGGTCATTTTAGGTACTGATTTTACCGCAAAAATGGCAGATCTGATTGAACGTGAAGAAATTGAAAAAACTGAAATTATTCAATCCCAGCCAACACCTGAAGAAACACAACGCTTGCCGTTTATGCGTAAATTTAAGTCTTTCTTTGCACCTATGGCACAAATTGCTGTGGCTGCCGGTGTGTGTTTGGTTGCCGTGCTTGGCGTACAATCCTTTAATGCGAAAAATGATGTAAGTAATGCGCCGGAAACCCCGATTTTACAAACATTACCATTTAATAATGCTGTTCAAGAGGTCAGTTATAACGCTCCGACTAAAGATGTCGCAACAACTGACCAAATGGAACAAAAAAATCGCCGGATTGGTGCAATGTTACAAAATTATGAATTACAGCGCCGTATGCATGCCGATACATTGAATATCGGTACTAATCAAGCAAAATAATTATTAAATCAACAAATGAACAAATAAATTCACCACCAATCTTTGTGATGGCATGGTGAATTTTTTTATTAATTGTAAAGAAGTTATGAAAAAAAACTCTCTTAAATTGACCGCACTTTTGCTTATATCTTTGCTTAGTTCTTCTGTTTCGGCGGAAGGACTTTCGGCAAAGAAAACCTTGGAAAAAATGGCAAACGCGGTGAACAATCTCAATTACGAAATCGCCTTCGTGCAGACATCGCCTTCTAATATGGATTCTTTCCGTTATCGTCATATCAAACGGGATAACAAAACTTACGCACAGCTTGTCACACTGGACGGCGATCAGCAGGAAATTATTCAGCGTGATAATCTAGTGAGTTATTTTCAATTGGATTCACGGGCTTTTACATTGAATAGCGGAAATATTGTTGATGCTTTACCTGCGGTGATTCGTAGTAATTTTAATAAATTAGCAGAAAATTATGATTTTATTCCCTTAGGGAAAAGCCGTGTTGCCGGACGTTTCGTAGATACCATTCGTATTGTGCCGAAAGATGATTTTCGCTATCAATACTTAGTTTTTGTTGATGAAGAAAACGGCTTATTATTGCGTAGCGATATGCTTGACAGGGATGGTAAATTACTTGATCAGTTTCGTGTAGTCACGCTTTATATTGATGATCGTTTAAAAGGATTAACGGAGTATTTAAATAAGGTTTCCATGCCGCCATTACTAAATGAAACGCAAAATGCGGTTTCTTCTCTAAATTGGAAACCAAGCTGGTTGCCAAAAGGGTTTGAAATTCTTCGTCACAGCCAAGATTTATTTGACGGAGAAATGATTGACAGCACTTTATTTAGTGATGGGTTGTTTACCTTTACGCTATATGTCACCGAGGCGGAAAGCCAACAGTTAAATCCGGATCAAGCTTGGAAACAAGGTGAATATACCCTGTATAGCGAGGTAGTTGGCAACAAGGAAATCACCTTTATCGGGCAATTGCCTATTGCTACGGCTAAACGAATTGTGCAGGAAGTAAAGTTTTCCGGTTATTAAAAGAAAAGTGCGGTTGATTTTAACCGCATTTTTTGTATTTTATTAAATGATTAAAAAAAACCTTCAACCCCTTAAAGTTTAGGGTAAACTAGCGCCGTTAATTGTTATTTTTTATTATACTTAGCGAATTAAAAATGAAAAAATCCCTTCTCAAACTGACCGCACTTTTATTGTATTTCCCTGCATTTTCTGCATTTGCAGAACAAACTGTGGACATTGATATTCGTGGTATTCGGGGGGAACGGGCAATTCGCAACACGCAGCTTAATGTTGAGCTGATTAATAAAGAAGAAATGGATGGCTCCGACCGTTATAAACAACTGGTTACGGAGGCTGTTGATAAAGGCTTGCGTGTATTTGGTTACTATGATTCATCCGTCACCTTTGAATTAAAGAAGCGTAAAACCGGTCGTGATTTATTGATCGCTCACGTCAAACCGGGAGAGCCAAGCAGAATTGCAGATGTGGATGTTAAAATTGAGGGTGAAGCGGCACAAGATGAGAATTTTGAGGGATTACGTAAAAATTTACCTAAAGAGGGAGAATTGGTCGAACACCAAAAATATGATGATTATAAAAGTAGTATTTCTACTCTTGCCCTCGCACGTGGCTATTTAGATGGAAAATTTACCGTTTCCCGTTTAGAAATCAGTCCGGAAACCCATCAAGCTTGGTGGCGAATGTTGTTCGACAGTGGCGTTCGTTATCGTTATGGCGAGATTAAATTCAGTCGTTCACAGATCCGTGAAGATTATTTGCAAAATATGTTGAAGATTCGGACCGGTGATCCTTATTTATTGAGCCAACTTTCCGGATTGACAAATGATTTCTCTTCCACCGGCTGGTTCAGTTCCGTTTTGTTACAACCGCATGTGGATGAGCAACATAAAGTGGTTAATTTAGACGTATTGTTGAATCCGCGTAAGAAAAATGCCATGGAGCTTGGTATTGGATTCGCCACGGATACCGGCCCGCATTTGCAAATTGGTTGGACAAAACCTTGGATCAATAATCGTGGGCATAGTTTCCGTACTAACCTTTATGTTTCTTCTCTGAAACAAACCCTTGAGGTTTCCTATAAAATCCCACTATTAAAAAATCCATTGAATTATTATTACGAATTTTCCGGCGGTTTGGAAAATGAGGATAAAAATGATACCAAAACCACTGCGATTACTTTAGCAGGGCTGCGTTATTGGAATCATGATGAAGGTTGGCAATATTTTGCCGGTGTACGTGCGCGTTATGATAAATTTACTCAAGCTGATATTGAGGATAAAACCCTTTTGGTTTATCCCACTGGTGGATTGAATCGCATCCGTTTACGTGGCGGAGTGTTCCCAACTTGGGGCGATTCACAGAAAATTACCGTTGATGTTGCTTACAAAGGTCTGCTTTCTGATGCGAGCTTTTTTAAAGTGCAGGCTTCAACGGGTTGGATTCGTACTTATGCGGAAAATCACCGTATTCTTACCCGTGCTGAAATCGGCTATTTACATACCAAAGATATTAATAAGATTCCGCCGACATTACGTTTTTTTGCAGGTGGCGATCGTAGTGTGCGTGGTTACGGCTATAAAAAAATTTCTCCGAAAGATCGTAATAACAAACTAGTGGGCGGCTCCCGTTTACTTACAGGCTCCTTTGAATATCAATACCAAGTTTACCCTTCTTGGTGGGGGGCAGCCTTTGTGGATGCCGGGCTTGCGGCAAACCGTTTTAGCAATGAAGAATTACGATATGGCGCGGGTTTAGGAGTGCGTTGGGCATCACCTGTGGGCGCGATTAAATTTGATATTGCGACACCAATACGCGACAAAGATGACAGTAAAAACATTCAATTCTATATTGGCTTAGGCACAGAGATTTAGGTGACATTATGTCGGAACAAGAAATCAAACAAACGGAAGAAGCGCCACCGCAACCTAAATTCAAGAAGAAAAAAACTTGCTTACGTAAAGCCTTATGTGTGGGAAGTGCGGTCATTTTTGTACCTATTTTTGCCTTTGTGGGAATGCTCTCTTTTGATGTGGGGCAACAGAGCCTCATTCAGTTGGTAGATAAACTGCTTGATGATCTTTCTATTGAACATATGGAAGGCGGCTTGCAACAAGGTTTAGTATTGCACAATATACGTTATCAAACGGCGGGTATTGATACCCAAATTGCTCAAGCTCGCCTACAACTGGATTTTGGTTGTTTACTTTCTCGCAAAATTTGTGTGGAAGATATTACCGTACAATCTCCTAATATTTTAATTGATACATCAAAATTACCTCCCTCAGAACCTCGGCAGGCTGAAAATAATGAGATGGAAAAAGTGAATTTGCCGGTCAGTCTTGATGTGAAAAATGTGACGGTAGAAGATCTCAATCTTCAACTTGACCAAACCTACATTGCCCTTGAACATTTTCAAAGTGCGGTCAGTTTAAATAATGAATCGGGTTTGACCCTAGCGTCCACAGAATTTAATAAACTTAACGTAACAACCGTTCAACTCAGCAAAACAGAAAAACCGGCTGAACCGAAAAATAATCAACCGATAGATTGGGAGGCAATTGAACAAAATCTGACTCCGGCATTTTTAGGAAATTTAAATGCAGTGAATCTACCCTTTGATATTCACGTTCCAAGCCTTGTTGCGAAGGATTGGCAATATGTCTCTCAAAACGAACAATCTGAAGAATTGCAACGCATTACTTTGCAGGATTTGATTTTACAAGCCGATGCCATTGGGCATGATGTTCAACTTAAAAAATTAGCGTTAGAAAGTTCCTTAGGCAATTTAACTTCACAGGGGTTATTGCGACTTAATGGCGATTTTCCGGTGAATTTGACTTTGACTTCCAAACTGAATGCCATTCAATCTGAAGGAAAAGAAATTTTCCCTAAAAGTGATGTGCAATTTTCCCTTTCAGGATCATTGAAAAAAACGACCGCACTTTCTTTAACAACAAAAGGGCTGCTGGATGCGCAGTTGAATAGTGAGATCAAATTAGCGGAAGAAAAAATGCCGCTGAATCTCTCCTTAAAAGCGTCTAAGGGGCAATATGCTTTTGCAGAGGGATTGTCGCCACTTAAATTGAATGATGTAGCCTTGAAATTAAGCGGTGATTTACTGAATTATAGTGCGGAGTTTGAGGGTAAGGTTGAAGGCATGGAGCATATTCCTTCTACTCATTTAACTCTTGATGCCGAAGGCAAATTATATGAAGTAAAGATCAATCAATTAGACCTCGCGGCGCTTGGCGGTATGGCGAAATTGAGCGGATCGGTAAGCTGGAAATACGGCGTGAAATGGAATCTGGATACGAGTCTAGATAAAATGAGTATCCGCCCTTACGTCCCTACAATGCCGGCGGTGCTATCCGGTAAATTGGCGACATCAGGGGCAGCGGGGCGTGAAGGTTGGTATGTGGATATACCTAAGTTGGATTTAAACGGTACACTTTCTAACCGCCCGTTAAGTTTGAAAGGTAACCTAGTATTGAGCGATAAGGTGTTGCTAAATACTCCAGAACTCTTGCTAAATTACGGTGATAATCGGATTTACGCTAAAGGTATATTGAGTGAACAATCTGATTTAGCATTGGATATTAATGCACCCAATTTACGGGGATTGTATGGTGATTTATCGGGTTCTGTGATTGGAAAGGCCGTAATAAAAGGCAAATTTAGCGAACCGAATGTGACCCTTGATCTCAACACTCAAAATCTTCACTGGCAAACCTTAAATATTGCCAACGCGGCAGTTAAAGGCAATCTGTCGGGTGCACCGCTGCTGAAAGGAGATTTGAGCGTGAAAGGCGGCAATATTCGCTATGGTGATTCAGTGGCAATGCGTGCTGTCAATTTAACGTTTTCCGGTGATGAAAAAAATCACAAATTGGTTTTAGTCTCTCAAGGTGAGCCTGCTGCGGCGAATTTGCAAATCACCGGGAATTTTGACCGCACTTCTCAAAAATGGCAAGGTAGTCTGAGTCAGGTAAAAATTGATACGCCGATTGGCGAGGTAAAATCGAATCAATCTATTCCCGTTACTTATGATAATAAAAAAACACAAGTCTCAGTTGGAGCACATTGTTGGATAAATACGGACGTGGATTTGTGTTTCCCTCAAACGTTTACGGCAGGTACAAGTGGCGAAATTCCGTTTAATGTGAAGCGCATTAATTTGGATTTGGTGAATAAATTTACTAAACAAGATAGCCTAAAAGGCCAACTTCGTAGTGAAGGAAAAGTGGCGTGGTTTAGTGATAAGCCGTTCACTTTAAATATTGCCTTAATCGGCGATAATCTTGCTGTTGCACAAAAGTTGGATTATCGTACTTTTAAGCTGAATATTCCTAAATTGGCGATCAATGCGGATATTCAACATAATAATCTGACATTAAAATCTGATATCAATGTGCAAAATCAAGGCCGTATTCATACGGATTTGAAATTGAGTGATTTAAGCGGTGCTCGTCATCTTGGCGGAACATTCAACATTGAGCGTTTGAATTTATCATTGGTAAATCAGCTGTTGAGTAATGGCGAAAGCCTCAATGGTGAAATTGCCTCGACACTCACATTGGCGGGAAATCTTGAAAAACCGCTATTGAATGGGCATTTTGATGTTCGTAATATGAAAAGCAAACTGAAAATGCTCCCCTTTGAAGTGACCAGTGGTGATATTGCCATTCGTTTTAACGGCACAAATTCGACCCTGCAAGGCAATGTTCAAACGCCGGAAGGACGTTTAACGATGACCGGTCGTGCAAATTGGGCAAATTTAGCCAATTGGAATACGGAAGTGCGGGCGGAAACGGAGAATTTTAAGCTCGATCTGCCTTCTATGGGTAAACTCCGTCTTTCTGCCAATGTATTGGCAAAGGCAACGCCCAAATTATTAGAAGTATCGGGCGATGTTGCGATCCCGTGGGCACGTATTAAAGTCGATTCTTTGCCCGATAATGCAGAACCGGTGAGTGAAGATGAAGTTATTTTGAACGGACCACGTAAAAGTAAAGAGGAATTAATTAACCGTGAATTTGCTTCTACCACCCAATCCGGTATGGAAATTCGTTCTGATTTGAAAATCAAAATTGGCAACGATGTGCATTTTGATGCCTATGGTTTCAAATCAAATTTAGAAGGTTTGCTTTCGGTAAAACAGGATAAGGGGCGGTTAGGCTTGTATGGTCAAATTGATTTGAAAAATGGGCGTTATGCTTCTTTTGGACAGGACTTGCTGATTCGCAAAGGGCAAATTAATTTCGCCGGTTTACCTTCGCAACCTATGTTAAATATTGAGGCGATCCGTAATCCGGAAGCCATGGAGGACAGCAATATCACCGCCGGTGTAAAAGTGGTCGGTGTGGCAACGAATCCGGAAGTTACAGTATTCACAAACCCAAGTAAGCCGCAAGATCAAGCCCTTTCCTATTTATTAACGGGGCGTTCTTTGGAGGACAGTGGACAAGCGGGAAGCGGTGGTTCCGTAGGGGCTGCTTTGCTTGGTATGGGTTTGGCGAAGAGCGGTAAACTTGTGGGCGGTATTGGGGAAGCCTTTGGGATTCAAGATTTGAACCTTGGTACTGCCGGTGTGGGTGATAATTCTAAAGTGCAAGTAAGCGGTAATATTGGCAAACGCTTACAAGTAAAATATGGGGTAGGTTTATTTGATGGTTTAGCCGAAGTTACCCTGCGTTATCGCTTATTACCACAACTTTATTTTCAATCGGTTTCTAGCACAAACCAAGTTTTTGATTTACTTTATCAATTTGAATTTTAGGAATCATTTTTATGGATAACGAAATGCTATCAACACAAGACACTCTACCTTACTCTCGTGCGAATGTGCGGGAAATTGCCGCCATTGATCTTGGTTCAAACAGTTTTCATATGATTGTGGCACGCATTATGAATGGCTCAATTCAGGTATTATCACGTTTAAAGCAAAAAGTGAAATTGGCCGAAGGGTTAGATGAAAATGGTGTGTTAAATCAAGAAGCAATAACCCGCGGTGTGGACTGCTTGGCACTCTTTGCGGAACGTTTGCAAGGCTTTTCCCAAGAAAACGTGAGTGTAGTGGGTACTTACACGTTGCGAAGAGCGGTCAATAATGATGAATTTTTACGTCAGGCGGCAAAGGTATTTCCTTATCCGATAAATATTATTAGCGGGCAAACCGAGGCTAAAACAATTTATGCCGGTGTGTGTCATACTCAGCCGGAAAAAGGCAGAAAATTAGTGATTGATATCGGCGGTGGCTCGACCGAAATGATCATTGGTGATGATTTCACCCCGATTGTAGCGGAAAGCCGTCATATGGGTTGTGTAAGTTTTGCATCAAAATATTTTAAAAACGGTGAAATTTCCAAAGAAAATTTTGAAAAAGCTTATCAAAATGCAACGAATAAAATTGAAGATTTAGGCTGGGAATACCGTAATCTGGGTTGGCAATCCGTATTGGGTTCGTCCGGTACGATAAAAGCGGTACATCAGGTCATTGCAACCACCTTAGACCCAAATGGGATTATCACGAAAGCACGTTTAGAGGATTTAATTGAACAGACTTTACGTGCGAAACATTTTAGTGAATTAAATATTATCGGATTGAATCCGGAGCGGGTAGATGTGTTTGTCCCGGGATTGGCTATTTTAAATGCCGTATTCGATGTGTTTAATATTGAACACATGCGTTATTCTGATGGTGCATTGCGTGAAGGGGTGATGTACAGCCTTGAGAAAAATTTCCAAGTAGCGGATATTCGTGCTCGTACAGCATGGGGATTGACGGAACAGTTTGATATTGATACCGATCAAGCGCACCGCACAGCCGGGAGCGCAAATTTATTGGCGCATCAATATACCGGGTGGGGCAATCCGGAACTTGCAGAAGAAATGCGGAATTTATTGCTTTGGGCAGCTCGTTTACATGAGGTTGGTATTGTGATTAATCATAAAGGTATGCAAAAACATTCAGCCTACATTCTGCAAAATATGAAATTACCAGGATTTGACCGTGAACAACAACGCTTACTTGTGTTACTTGTTCGTTTGCATATTGGCATATTAAAAATGACGGATTTGGTGAAATTTGCCCGCTATGATGAACGGGATGTATTGTCGCTAATTCGATTATTGCGCCTTGCCGTCATTTTAAATAAATCACGCCAAGCCACAGATAAAACCCAAAAAATCACCCTCAAAACTAACCGCACTTTTAAGGATTGGACATTGGAGTTTGAACAAGGTTATCTTGAACACAACCCATTGATTTTTAACGAGCTTAGACAAGAAAGTAACGGATTGAAAGAATTGGGATTAGGGTTGGTATTTAGTTAGTCGGCAGGAGCGGTTGTTGCTAATTGGCAAATATGTTCTTGTTCCAGTAGCAACGAATAAACATTTGCCAAAAAATAGGTTTGTTCTGCATGAGGAATCTCGAAAGGTATGAAAGAAAGGAGATCTTCGTGAACCGCCAAAACTTGAGGAAAAACAGTCGCGTGTTGAATTTCCTCAAATATTTCCTGATAAAGCGGAGAAGCACAACCGCCGCGGTCAATACGGCCTAAACTACAGGCGATATGGAACAATAACATATTGACTAATGTGGTATTCACATCCGCTTTCCAATGCTTTTTGAGGCGATCACGCAGTTGAAGCACAATTTCAATAATCGGCTGATTAATCTGTCCGCGTAATTTCCAACGCTCAAGCTGATCAAGCAGTCGCATTTTTGCTCCTGTTACACTAAAATCACCCTCATAATCTACCGCACTTTAGCTAAAGAAAACAGTGCAGAGATCACAAATCTGTAACAAATCATAAAACGCATAAGGAATTAACAAATAAATATGATAGACAATGCACTTTTTAACCGTTATGAAGGGTTGATTTTTGATATGGACGGCACATTGATTGATACTATGCCGGTACATGCCCGCGCTTGGGGAATGGTGGGTGAAAGGTTCGGTTATGATTTTGATAGCCAAATTATGTATCAGCTAGGCGGGGCAACGGTGAGAACCATTGCCTCGGCGATTATGGAAAAAGCCGGTATGCCGCAACGCCACCTTGATGAAGTGATTGAAGCGAAACGGGTACTCTCTTATCAATTAATTCCTACCGAATCGAAATTGCTTCCCACCTTTGACATTGTTCGACATTATCATCAGAAAAAACCGATTTCATTGGGTTCCGGATCTCACCGCCATTTAATCAATATGTTAATGGATAAACTCGCTATTGCGCCTTATTTCAATGCTATTGTCAGTGCCGATGATGTAAAAGAACACAAACCGCATCCGGAAACGTTTTTACGTTGTGCGGAATTAACGGGGGTGAACCCGACAAATTGCATTGTATTTGAAGATGCGGATTTAGGTGTTCAGGCTGGATTAAATGCAGGTATGGATGTTTTTGATGTTCGCACTCAGCAAATTATTAAGGCATAAAAATGACAGAATATGAAAAAATGATGGCAGGATTGGCGCATTTACCGGCAGAACCGGAATTAAAAAATATGCGCAGACAGGCTCGGGAAATCTTGTTTGAATTTAACCGCACTTCACCGAATGATGATGAAACGCAAAATAAATTAATCAGAAAATTGTTTGCTCAAGCGGATGAAACCACCTCTATTAACGCGCCTTTTCACTGTGATTATGGGATTAACATCAAAGTGGGGAAAAATTTCTTTGCTAATTATCATTGCGTGATGTTAGATAATGGTGGTATCACTATTGGTGATGATGTAATGTTAGCCCCTAATGTGAGTCTTTATACTGTAGGTCATCCTTTAGATGCAGAATTGCGTAATATTGGCTGGGAGCAGGCAAAACCAATTACCATTGGTAATAACGTATGGATTGGCGGTAATGTGGTGATTTTGCCGGGAGTAACCATTGGCGATAATGTCGTTATTGGCGCAGGCAGTGTCGTTAGTAAAGATCTGCCGAATAACGTTCTTGCTTTTGGCAATCCTTGTCGTGTCGTGCGAGAAATTACCGAAACGGATCGTGAACATTATATTCGGACTTATCAGCCGGATATCTAGCTATGGATTGGTTTTCCTTTAGCTTTTGGGCTGACTTTTGGCAGAGTCACGCATTATGGTTAATGTTTGCCAGTGCTTTTTTAAGCGCCACTGTGCTGCCCGGTAATTCGGAAATTGTATTTATGACATTGGCTATTCCCAAATTAACTCTTAATTCTGTGATAAGTGCGGATATTTTAGGGCTTGTTTTTATTGCCACATTGGGAAATGGTTTGGGAAGTCTCACGACTTATGCGATTGGACGTTGGTTTCCTAAATTTGAAGGTAAAAACGACCGCACTTTATGGGTGATGGAAAAGTTTCAACGTTATGGCTCAGTGGCATTATTATTGAGCTGGCTTCCCGTTGTGGGGGGGTTATTTTGTGCCATTGCGGGTTGGTTGCGTTTAAACTTTACGGCAAGCTGCCTGTTTATTTTTCTTGGTAAATTAGTGCGTTATATGCTGTTATTGTTTTTAAGTACGCCGTTCTTATTATAAAATGCCAAAAAAAAAAGCCCTTCAACGAGTGAAGGGCGAATAACCTAAGGAACCAATTTTATTAAACAACTGCAAGTTGCTTACTCTATAAGACTGAGGCTTTGCAGGAAAGTTCAAAGAGAATTGGAAAAACTGACAATTTCTTGAAGAATATTTACAACTAACTGATTTAAAAGGAAAGAATCATGCCATTACTTGACAGCTTTAAAGTGGATCACACCAAAATGAATGCTCCTGCTGTGCGTATTGCGAAAACAATGCGTACTCCAAAAGGTGATGATATTACAATTTTTGACTTACGTTTTTGTATCCCAAATAAAGAAATTCTACCACCAAAAGGGATTCATACTCTTGAGCATTTATTTGCCGGTTTTATGCGTGATCATTTAAATAATGATAGCGTGGAAATTATTGATATTTCGCCAATGGGGTGTCGCACCGGTTTTTATATGTCTTTAATCGGCACGCCAAATGAGCAACAAGTGGTGCAAGCATGGTTAGCATCAATGCAAGATATTTTGAATGTGAAAGATCAGTCTGCTATCCCAGAATTAAATATTTATCAATGTGGCACTTATACGGAACATTCTCTTGATGAAGCTCATGAAATTGCAAAAAATGTCATTGCACGTGGCGTGGGTGTGAACAAAAACGATGATCTTTCTCTTGACGAATCGTTGTTAAAATAAGGAGACAATATGACAACCCTTGGTACCGCATTAAGCCCGAATGCAACGAAAGTGATGATGCTTGGCTCCGGCGAGTTAGGTAAAGAAGTAGTGATTGAGCTGCAACGTTTAGGTGTAGAAGTCATCGCCGTAGATCGCTATGAAAACGCACCGGCACAGCAAGTAGCACACCGTGCTTATACCATTTCGATGTTAGACGGTGAGGCATTGAAAGCCTTGGTAGAAAAGGAAAAACCTGATTATATTGTGCCTGAAGTGGAGGCGATTGCCACGGCGACTTTAGTGGAATTGGAACAAGCCGGTTTTAATGTTGTACCAACGGCAAAAGCAACACAACTCACGATGAACCGAGAAGGTATTCGTCGTTTGGCTTCAGAAGAATTAGGTTTACCAACCTCAGCTTACCAATTTGTGGATAACTTTGAAGATTTCCAAAGTGCGGTAGAAAAAATCGGTATTCCTTGTGTGGTAAAACCGATTATGTCTTCGTCCGGTCATGGGCAAAGTATTTTGAAATCAAAAGCGGATTTACAAAAAGCATGGGATTATGCGCAAGAAGGCGGGCGGGCCGGTGCCGGACGTGTCATTGTAGAAGGTTTCGTTAAATTTGATTATGAAATCACCTTATTAACCGTTCGTCATATCAATGGAACGAGTTTCCTCGCACCTATCGGGCACCGCCAAGAAGATGGAGATTATCGTGAATCTTGGCAACCGCAAGCTATGTCTGATAGTGCATTACAAAAAGCGCAGGCTATTGCTGAAAAAATCACAGGTGCGTTAGGTGGACGAGGTATTTTCGGCGTGGAAATGTTTGTTTGTGGTGATGAGGTAATTTTCAATGAAGTTTCACCACGTCCGCATGATACCGGTATGGTGACTTTAATTTCACAGGAATTATCTGAATTTGCCCTCCACGCTCGAGCTATTTTAGGTTTACCGATTCCTGAAATTACGCTTATCAGCCCATCGGCATCCAAAGCCATTGTGGTAGAAGGAAAATCAAAAAACATCCAATTTGGTGGAATTGATAAAGCCCTTGTTGAGCCTCACACCAATATCCGATTATTCGGTAAAGGCGAGGTCAATGGGCATCGACGCTTAGGGGTGATGTTAGCTCGTGATATTTCGGTTGAAAAAGCCCTAGAGAAAGTAAAACGGGCTTATGAGAAGCTAGAAGTTAAGTTATAAATATAAATTATTTCATTATTTAGGCATATTTTTAGATATGCCTTTTTATTAATCATAAATACTAGCATTTAATAAAAGGGACTAAGTCACAATATTATGAATAATGTACAAAAGAAGTATTTTATTGGGTTAACTCATTTTTTAGGTAATGTGCTTGGACCAAAATATGAGGTGGTTTTTCATTCTGTTGAGAAAAATAAAACTTCAATGGAGGCGATAGCGAATAATCATGTGAGTGGCAGAACCCTATCTTCACCGCTAAGCTCTTTTGCATTAAATATGCTACAGGATAAAGTTTATTTAGATAAAGATTTTATTTCTAATTATAAAGCAGTGGGGGATTCCAATAAACTTATTCGAGGTTCGACTTACTTTATAAAAAATGGTGATAAACTAGAAGGGATATTATGTATTAATCATGATACTTCAGAGCTTGTCGATACAATGAGTAAACTCATTTCATTAGAAAATTTAGGGGTGTTTGTTAATTTATTAGGTATTGATTCTGCATTTGCAGAAATGGAAGAGTCTGAAATAATTAGTCAGGAAAAACTTGAAAATTCGGTTGAGGATATTTTATCTGAGTATATAGATCTTACTTTATTAGACTCAGATAAAAGTTTAACATTAAGACAAAAAGAAAATTCTATACGAGTTCTATTTGAAAAAGGAATATTTAATATTAAAGGTGCTGTACCTTTTGTCGCAAAGTATTTAAGAATATCAGAGCCTAGCGTTTATCGATATTTAAAAAATATTAAGAATGAAAAATAAATTTAAATTGACATTCTAAATAAGAATGCCAATTTTTTATTAGCCAATAACCACTGGTAAAAATCCTAGTTTTATAAAGAAAGGGATATTGACAATTATAATACCTAAAATAGATATTACTATTAGAATACTCTTGCCTCCAATAACGCGATAGGGAAGATTTGGGTGATGTTTTCGTGCTTTCCATACTAATGCTGCCGGTAATACAACAGCATAGAGTGCAAACATTTGTCCTGCGTAGCCCAGTGCTAAAATAAAACCTTCAGGATAAAAAAATGCGAACAGTAGCGGGGGAAGGAAAGTTAAAAATCCTAGGCATAACCGATTCGCTGAAATATTACAGGCACGTTTGAGCAAATCCTCAATACATTCAAGTAAACCTAGCGCAACACCTAAGAAAGAAGTGATCAATGCAAGAGCCGAGAAGATTTTGACTATGCCTGCAATAATACTGCTTCTAGTAATTATTCTAACCGCTTCAATAAGCCCGTTTAGTGTCGGATCTTGATGGAGTATTTCGAGAAATTTTGTTTGACTCAATACGCCATGAGTTGAACATTGCCATAGAATGTAGCTAATTAAAGTAATTGCAGAACCAAAAATGATCGAAATTCTGAGTGCTTTTATATCTCCTTCAAGGTATTTATTCAGACATGGAATTGAACCATGGAATCCAAACGCAGTAAAGAAAACCGGGCTTGCTGAAATGAGTAAAGCATTATCTATTGGCATTGCCATAAGGTTATCCAATTTGATTTCAGGAATCATTAAACCTAAAACAACGAGCAATGCTAAGAGCATAGATACAAACAAGATGCGATTTAGTATATCGACAATTTGTGTACCAATAATGATAAAAATGCCAAAAAATATGGTGAATAGTAGGATAGAGGCTTTCATTTTCAGATTAGGCATTGCAAAATCTGGCAATGTTGAGGCAAGAATTGAGCCTCCTCCCGTGACATAAGCAGATAATAAAGCATATAAAAAGATCATTAATACGCTTGTTGCAACGATTCTTCCCAACCTTCCAAAATATTGTGATGCTAACGTACCTATTCCGGCATCATATTCTGCCGTTTGATACACCTCGACAAAAAGCAATGCACTATATGTCAATAATACCCATAAAATACAAAGTAAAAGAATGGTGAACATTAATCCCATTCCTGCGGATGTGAGTGGCATAGCAAGCATTCCTGCACCAATCATTGTTCCGGAGGTAATGAGCGTACTACCTAGTGTTTTATTCATGAGTTTTCTCCTTTCTTATTTTTATAGAAAGGCGAGTCACGTCCTTATTTGACAACACATCAAAAAAACAATGTCATTAGAATGTTTTCGCTTTAAGTTTGGACATAAAAAAGCTCCTACTCCATTACTGAAGTAGGAGCATTACACTTATTTTTGTTCAAAACGTGCGGTGAAGAAACGCAGCTGTTTTGGTTCATATACAAAACGAAGACCTTTAATATCTTCTTTGTGTTTGAACAAGTGGATAATACCCTCGGCAACAAGATCCATATGCGCATAGGTATAAACACGGCGAGGAATAGTGATACGCACAGTTTCTAATTTGGGATGATGATTTTCACCGGTTTTAATGTCGCGACCGGCAGAAATAATACCGCGTTCCATTGTACGTACACCACATTCAACATAAATAGCGGCTGCAAGGGCTTGTGCAGGGAAGTCTTCTTCTTGTTTTAAATGTGGGCAGAAACGGCGAGCATCTAAGAATACGGCATGACCGCCAATCGGTTCAACAATAGGCACACCGGCTGCTTTTAATTTTTCACCGAGGTAACGAACTTGTTTCACTCGATGTTCAATATATTCTTCCTGAGTTGCTTCTTTTAAGCCGATTGCCATCGCTTCCATATCGCGACCTGCCATACCGCCATAAGACGGCATACCTTCAAAGACCACCACCATTTCTTTTGATTTCATAAATAATTCTTCATCATTCATACATAAGAAACCGCCAATATTGGTTAAACAGTCTTTCTTGCCACTCATAGTACAGCCGTCGGCATAACTGAACATTTCATGAATAATTGATTTAATAGAGCGATCTTGATAGCCTTCCTCTTGTTCTTTAATGAAATAAGCGTTCTCAACACAGCGTGTCGCATCATAGAATACTTTAATATCGTGTTTTTTTGTTAATTCACGTACTGCTTTCATATTCGCGATAGAAACCGGTTGACCACCCGCAAGGTTTACTGTCACGGCTAAGCAAACATAAGCAATGTTTTCCGCACCCTTTTCATTGATCAAATTTTCCAGTTTTTTAAGATCAATATCTCCTTTAAATGGTATATTGAGCGTTGCATCATGTGCTTCATCACGAATGATGTCGTAGAAAATACCACCATTTGCTTCTTGGTGATAGCGGGTGGTTGTAAAGTACATATTACCGGGCACATACTGCCCGGGTTTAATTGCTATACGGGAAAGAATATTTTCCGCACCGCGTCCTTGATGGGTTGGTACAATATACTTAAAGCCAAATAATTCTTGCACGGTTTCCTGAAGATGGTAGAAGTTTCGGCTACCGGCATAGGCTTCATCACCTAACATAATGCCTGCCCATTGGCGATCACTCATTGCATTTGTGCCACTGTCGGTAAGCAGATCGATATATACATCTTTAGAATCAAGTAAGAAGGTATTGTATCCTGCTTCTTTCATCGCTTTTTCACGTTCGGTTTTCGGCAAAATAGAAACGGGTTCAACACTTTTAATGCGGAACGGTTCGGCGGGATAGTGTGCCATAATATTTCTCCTATAATAGTGAGTTAAAATTCTTTGTCTTTAATAACTCGTCCATCAACATCTATCATCGAGTTAAAATGATTTTAATAAAAAATTTTCAACTAAACTGTGATATTGATCTCAAATAATAAAAAATTATCAATAAATGTAAAAAAGAGTGCTGGTGACAATTTTTTAGCAAAATTGATACTGTGGTTATTTTTCAATTGATGATGAACCCCAACTGACAGCTAAATCGGGAAAGAAAAGGTGCTTTATTGAGAGAAAAAAGTGCGGTTAAAATTAACCGCACTTTTGTTTTAGGATTTTTCTGATTACCATTGATAGCGATATACCGCTTGGATTTGGTAAGGTTTGTCGTAACGTTTTCCGTCTGCACGGCTCACTTCTAAACCAAGACGATGGTTAGTGGCACCGGCATTCACACCTAAAACACTTTCAAAACGTCCACGGCTGTCTTCAACATTCAGTGCCGCGTTTGCATAATGAATTTTGCTGTTGTTATTGCGGCTGGTAATAGCATTAATTTCTGCATAAGGTTGTAAGTTCCAACCATTTGCAAGAGTGAAACTTTTCGCCACACGCAAGCCGACACGAGAGTAAACAGAAGAAAGGCTATCTTCATTTTTCTTACCTTGAATGTGCGTCCAGCCTAATTGCGCTTGTGGCGTGATGATCCAATCGTCGCTCAGTTTGAATTGTTTACCGAGCTCACTTGACAGCGTATAGGCATGGTAACGATGTTTTTCTGTGTGATCGGATTGGGCTTTCAAACGGCTATATTTCACAATGTTATCCACATAAATGCCGTTGTTGGCGAGATAAGTGGCGTATAAGCCCACGCTGTTACTGTGTACTTTACCATCACCGTAGTGACCATTGAAATCAACATTGGCTTGGCTGCGTCCGACAAATCCACCTAGGCGGAAATTATCATTTACAGTGGCATCCGCTCCCACTTGTAAGCTGTGAACACTTTGTTTAAAGCCGGAAGTTTGGCTATCACCGGTGGAAAGTGCGGTCAATTTTTCACGAGAATTCACATTGCGTACCCACACATTGCCTTTTTCGCCATTTTTTACCTCGCCTAAGCGTTGATGAATACCGCTAAGTTCGTTTTCTACAAGTAATAATTGAGCTTGGCGGAGTGAGACTTGTGCATTGGCTTTATTGGATAATAAAGCGGTTTGCGGTAAAGTTGGATTATTAGGTTGAATTGGGATAATTGGCGCAACAGGCATTGTCGGTATGCTTGGCCTTTCCGGCTGTACGCTAGGATTCGTTGGTGTTTTTGATTCGTCAGGTGTTGTAGGTGGCGTAACTGCACTTTGTGAATTCGCCAAGACCCAGTTATTCCCTTCTTTGGTTAGGAAATACTGATATGCACCTAAATCCACACGCTTATTAGGGTTGGTTAAGCTAAATGCCGCATTACCGCCATTGGTTTCTACAAGCGTGAGTTTTTTATTCGCAATCGCTACACCGTGATCTTTCACCCCTAGGGTGTGATTACCCTCAGCTGTGCCTTGCACAATAATTTTATCGCCTTTGTTTTCTGCGATATTGGTATTAAGGTTAAATGTGCCTGAGCCGGTGAGGTTGCCTTTGATGGTGAGGGTTTGGAAATCATCGGTTTGTTCCAAATTTATCACGCTATTGTTAAGTGCAAGATTTGTCACGCTGGAAGAATGTAATTCACTTTCCTCCTCTTCATCTTCATAAAAATATGGTTTGATTGTCCAAGTGGAATTCGTTAACGTTACGTTGAGCTGACTTTTATTATCCTCAACATTTATTAAACCGGTTAATTTACTATTACTGGCTGTGAACGTGATATTTTCAGTGATAGAAAAACTATCCACAATATCGGTTTCTGCTCTAATAATTCTAGGAGCATCGAATATTGAATTATTAATATTCACCCGGAATCGACCTTCAGTATTTTGATCGGCACTTGTAACCATTCCAAATAAAACTTCATCTGCTTTTAATGTAGAATTCGAAATATTAATACCTGAGCGGGTATTATTGTTGTCTGCATCGTAAAATACTGCATCTGCTCCATTGATTGCGGTAATTGTGACATTCTCCAAATTGGCAATGCTATTATTTTCTAATGATAAACCACTACCGGCTTCTCCACTGAGAGAAATGGTTGCATTTTTTACATTTAAAGTAGAATTATTTAAACGAAAGGCTTCACTTGTTTCTTGAGCGGTCTCTGTTTTATAGTGTCCCCCATTAATATTCACAGCCGAGTTTATTGCTTCAACTGCGACTTGGCTTATTTGTTTCGCTTCAATAAGCGTTGCGGATAAAGTTACATTATTGAGCTCTACATCAGAATTCATAATGTGGATACCTGAAAATATATCATTTGGAACAGAAATTTGGGTATTATTGACAACCGTATTTGGGCTATTTTCAATGTGGATTTTCCCGTATTTAGCGGGTTGATCGATTACACAGTTATTTAGCATAGCTCCATTTTGTCCGATAATCTCAACACGACTATTATTACAAGCCACTTCACCAGCCCAAGCCAAATTCACCATACTTAATGTGACTGCTACTAAACTCAGTTTAAAAGTGCGGTCATATTTCTTATTGTTTTTCATTTTTGGTTCCCCTAAATATAAAAAAGCCGATTTACAATTAAATCGGCTTAAATTTTAGCTGTTTAATAATTAACCTGCAACTGCGATACGTTTCATATCTGTCATATAGCCACGTAATTCTTGACCGATTAATTCAACCGGATGGTTACGGATCGCATCGTTTACATCACGTAAGGTGATATTGTCAATTTCAACGGTTGGGGTTGGTTCGCCCAAGTCACCTTTTTGCAGGGTTGGGATAATTTCTTTGGCAAGAATTGGGGTTGCTACATTAGAGAATAAATAGTTTCCGTATTCTGCGGTGTCAGAAATTACCACGTTCATTTCATATAAACGTTTACGCGCGATAGTATTCGCAATTAATGGTAACTCGTGAAGTGATTCGTAGTAAGCGGACTCTTCATAGATACCACTTTCTACCATGGCATCAAAGGCAAGCTCAACACCTGCTTTCACCATTGCGATCATTAGTACGCCGTTATCAAAATATTCTTGCTCGCTGATTTTGCCATCATATTTCGGTGCATTTTCAAAAGCGGTTTTGGCAGTGGCTTCACGCCATGCGAATAAATCTTTATCGCCGTTTGCCCAGTCTGCCATCATGGTTTCAGAGAAGTGACCGCTGATAATGTCATCCATATGTTTGTAGTATAAGAAACCGAGTTTTTCCTTAATTTGTTCGGCAAGCTCAAAGGCGCGTAATTTTGCACTGTTGGACAAGCGATCCATCATTAACGTGATACCGCCCTGTTTTAAGGCTTCAGTGATAGTTTCCCAGCCGTATTGGATTAATTTTCCGGCGTAGGCTGGATCTTTGCCGTCTGCCACTAATTTATCGTAGCACACGATAGAACCGGCTTGTAACATACCGCAAAGAATGGTTTGCTCACCCATTAAGTCGGATTTTACTTCTGCTACGAATGAAGACTCTAACACACCCGCACGATGACCGCCTGTCGCAGCTGCCCATGCTTTAGCAATGGCCATACCCTCGCCCTTCGGGTCATTTTCAGGGTGAACGGCAATTAATGTTGGCACACCGAAACCACGTTTATACTCTTCACGCACTTCTGTACCCGGACATTTTGGAGCGACCATCACAACAGTTAAATCAGGGCGAATTTGCTCACCTTGTTCAACGATGTTGAAACCGTGGGAATAGCCGAATGCCGCACCTTGTTTCATTAATGGCATTACATCTGCCACTACTTTTGAGTGTTGTTTGTCCGGCGTGAGGTTTACCACTAAATCGGCTGTTGGGATTAATTCTTGGTAAGTGCCGACTTTGAAACCGTTTTCCGTTGCACGTTGAAATGAGGCGCGTTTCTCCGCAATGGCTTCAGGGCGTAAGGCATAGCTTACATCTAAACCGGAATCACGCATATTTAAACCTTGGTTTAAACCTTGCGCTCCACAGCCCACAATGACAATTTTTTTATTTTTTAAGAAGTTTGCTTCATCTGCAAATTCTTCACGATCCATAAAACGACAACGACCTAATTGGTCTAATTTTTGACGTAAATTCAATGTGTTGAAATAGTTAGCCATATATTTTCCTTAATTTTTTCAGGGTGAATAATTGTATGAGGTTGTGTTTGCATCGCTTTTATTATGAATGGGATTATAAGGTTTTTTGTGATTGCGTAAAGTGATATTATAGGAATGATTTATTTCATTTTTTGCAATTATGGGGTGTGTTTTCTTTGCCTACTTTCTTTTACACAAGTAAAAGAAAGTGGGTCGCCGTCAGGCGAAATCTGACTTTAATAAAACCGGAATTATTATGGACTTCACTGATCTCAACTTATTCATAAAACTAGCAGAAACCAAAAACTTCGCCAAAACCGCCACCCAAAACCATATGTCGCCTTCAACGCTTTCCCGTCAAATTCAACGTATGGAAGAGGAACTTGGGAAAATCCTTTTTATTCGTGATAATCGCCAAGTGAATCTCACTGAATATGGTGAGATGTTTCTCCAATTTGCTAAGGCTGAATGGCAAAACTGGCAACAATTTAAACAGCAACTCAATGATGAGTTGGATGAATTGAGTGGTGAGCTCAAACTGTTTTGTTCGGTAACGGCATCATATAGCCATTTGCCACAGGTGTTAAAACAGTTTCGCCAACGTTATCCTAAAGTGGAAATTCAGCTCACCACCGGTGATCCTGCGTTAGCCTTGGAATTAGTGCAAAGTCAGCAAGCGGATATTGCCCTTGCCGGAAAACCGAATAATCTGCCTGCAAGTGTGGTATTTCATAAAATTGACGATATTCACCTTTCATTAATTGCACCACGTGTTGCCTGTTTGGCAACGCAATTATTGCAAGAGAAACCCATTAATTGGCAACAAATGCCTTTTATTTTTCCTGTTGAGGGGCAGGCAAGGCAACGGATTGAGCAATGGTTACGTGAAAAGCAAATTAAACATCCGAAAATTTATGCCACAGTGGCTGGGCATGAAGGCATTGTACCGATGGTGGGGCTAGGCTTTGGTCTGGCAATGTTGCCCGATGCAGTGATTGATAACAGCCCGATGCGTGATCAAATTTCCCACTTGAATTTAGATGTTCCTGTTGCGCCTTTTGAATTGGGGATTTATACGCAGAAAAGGAATTTAGTCCAACCCTTAATTCGTGCGTTTTGGGCAATGTTGGAATAGAATGGTGCGACAGTGCAGGTAAAAAACAAAATGTCCACAGACCCTAAGGATTTCCTATGTTAAAAGGTATTCTCGTTTCACTCTTAGCCTCTTTTTTGTTTGGGTATATGTATTATTTTTCCACTTTACTTAAACCTTTAAGCGGTACGGATATCTTTGGGTATCGAATGATTTTTACGTTTCCCTTTGTGGTGTTAGCCGTATTGATGTTCAAACAAAAAAATGTTTTGATTCAACGTTTAAAACACCTTCAAAAACGACCGCACTTTGCCCTTTCCTATATCTTTTGTGGGGCATTAATGGGCTTTCAAATGTGGTTATTTTTATGGGCGCCGAATAATGGGAGTTCACTGAGCGTTTCTTTTGGCTATTTATTGCTGCCTATTGTGATGGTGGCTGCAGGGCGATTAATTTTTAAAGAACGGATTTCCACTTTTAAATTTATTGCTGTGTTAATTGCCACTCTTGGTGTGATTTCAAATATCGTGATCAAAGGCGGATTATCTTGGGAAGCCATTGTCATTTGTGTGGGTTATACCTCGTATTTTTCTATTCGAAAAGCGTTGAAAAATACCGATCTTGCCTCTTTTTGTCTCGAAATGCTCAGTTTAATCCCTATTAGCATTTACTTTGCCTTACAAACGGATTTTATTGTGGTGGAACAAAGCAATTCGAATATTTGGGCGTTATTGGTGCTGCTTGGTTTGATTAGCGGTACGGCATTAATCGCTTATGTGATTGCCAGCAATATGCTGCCGATGAATTTACTCGGGCTATTGGGCTATGTAGAAACCATTATGATGGTGTTTGTTTCGTTTTTTATCGGCGAAAAAATTGATGGGGAAAGTTACCCGCTTTTTATTTGTTTAGTGTTGGCGATGAGCCTTGTGATTATTGACGGCGTGTATAAACAGCACGCAAAAGGATCTTTATAATGTCGTTTAAAGAAATTACCCCTCAACAAGCGTGGGAAATGATGCAGCAAGGGGCAATACTTGCCGATGTGCGCGATGCACAGCGTTATACCTATTCACACCCAAAGGATGCCTTTCATTTAACCAATCAAACCTTTTTACAATTTGAGGAATTAGTGGATTTTGATTCTCCAATCATTATTATTTGCTATCACGGTATAAGTAGCCGTAACGTAGCAGAATTTTTAGCGAAACAAGGTTATGAAAATGTCTATAGCATAGTTGGCGGATTTGATAGTTGGATGAGATCTGACTTGCCGATTAAAATAGAGTATTAAAAGTGGTATATATAAATTTTGAAATTGTTTAATTAAGTGTTGTTTTTATATTTTTAAGATGTAACATCTTGATTTATTTATTTATTTATTTATTTATTTATTTATTTATTTATTTATTTATTTATTTATTTATTTATTTATTTATTTANATTTATTTATTTATTTATTTATTTATTTATTTATTTATTTATTTATTTATTTATTTATTTATTTATTTATTTATTTAATTTACATTTCCTTTACAAAAAATAGGTTGTTTTTGCAACAAACTTTAAGATAGAATCCGGCAATTTTTATACTCTAGGAGTATAGAAATGAGCTTAACTATAATTGACTTTAGGTCGATTTGGATGACATTGATGAAAAGGAAATCACATGAATAAAATATTTAAAGTAATTTGGAACCAATCAATTAGCGCTTGGGTGGCTGTATCTGAGTTAGCGAAAGGGTATAGTAAATCAACGTTGAATAATCAATTGGTAGATAAGGATAGTATAACGGCGTCGGTTAAAAACACGAGTTTTATACTTTCTAAAATATCCCTTGGATTAATTACTCTTTTGGCGGCTGATGTTGTTTTGGCGAGTCAAGTTGGTAATAGGGCAGATAGGGGAGATCCTAAAACGATTGTTATTGGTGAAGGGGAAGATTTTACTGGTTTACCTGCATTCACATATTCTAATACGACAGCTTCAAGTGATCCCCATCAGGTTTCGCCTAATGAGCATTCTATTGCAATTGGAGGGTCTGCAACGGTTTGGAATAAACAAAACAGTATTGCATTAGGACATAATGCCGTTGTTTGGGATAACTATCCTACAGGAAAGTCTCCTCAGGCAGGTAGTATTGCATTAGGTGCTCACTCTGTTGCCGAACCGACAAATACTGGAAATACAACTAAATCAATAGAGATTGGTGGGGTAGAATATACTTTTGCTGGACAACCTGGTGACCACACTCCTGTGCTTTCGATTGGTTCAGGGAGTTCTTATAAAGGTACTCGAACAACAAGAGGTCAAACTCTTACTCGTGACTATCAATACCGTCAAATTCAAAATGTAGCGGCGGGGTCTATTTCCAATACATCAACAGATGCAATCAATGGCTCACAACTTTATGCCGTAGTGAGGGCTTTAGATAATGTAAGTAGTGGTTTAACCGATTTTGTAGTAGGGGCGGATAAAAATCATAATGCTACGGGTATTAATGTCACTAAAGATGCAAAACGTTTTGATATCATTAGTGGTAACGAAACCTATCTTACCACTGCAGTGGATGGAACCAGTATAAAAGTTGATTTATCACAAAAGTCTAAAGATGCTATTGATAATGTGAGCAAAAATGCGCAAAACATTACTAAAAATGCGCAAAATATTACCAATAATGCACAGAATATTACTAAAAATGCTCAGAATATCACCAAAAATGCAGGGGATATTGCCAAAGGTTTTGGCTTAAAAGCACAAGATAATCAGACGGTTAATAAAAAATTAGGTGAGTATGTCGATGTTATTGGTGGCAATAGCAACATTAATACCAAGGTTAATAATGGAAAAATTCAGATCAACTTAAATAATAGTTTGGATTTGGGTAATAACGGAAATGTAAAACTTGGCAATACCAATCTGAACAGTACAGGTTTAACCATTAGCAATGGCCCAAGTGTAACTACTACTGGAATTAATGCGGGCAATAAGAAAATTACCAATGTGTCTAACGGTACGGTAGAGGCGAATAGCAAAGACGCAGTAAACGGTAGCCAGCTTTACGCAACCAATCAAAATGTGACGAACCTTAACACAGAAGTGAATAAGGGGTGGAATATCACGACCTCTAAATCTGGTACGGGTAATGTAAGTGGTAATAATTTAACTAAAGTTGCAATGGGAGACACTGTTATTATTGATGCGGGTAATAACATCAATATCACTCAATCGGGTAAAAAAGTAACTATTGCTACCTCTTCTACGCCTAATTTTAGTAGTGTTAATACCGGTAATTTAACCGTTAGACCAAACGGCAATGTGAATTTTGGTGGTAATGTTTTAGCGAATATTGGTGCGCCGGTTAACGACAATGATGCGACAACCAAAAAATATGTTGATTCCGGTCGTACCACGGTAAATTCCACAGATAAAAGTGTAAATGTCACAAAGAGCGGTCAAAATCCGGCGAATTATGATCTTTCAGTGAATATGACCAAAGTTGCCAATGACGTGAAATTAAAATATTCAGGTGATAATAATACACAGGGTGAAAATTCACTGAGTAATCGCGTTAATTTTAAAGGTTCTGATTTAATCACTACGAAAGCGGAAAATGGCAAGGTTTCTTTTGATTTAAGTGACAAAGCAACCTTTGGTTTAAATACGCAAAGTGGCAATATTAGCAAAAAGGTGGGGAATACCATTGATATTGAGGGTAATAACTCGAATATTAACACCCTCGTTGATAATGGTAAGGTTAAAGTTAATTTAAACAACACCCTAAATCTCACCGATGCAGGTAGTGTCAAACTAGGCGATACCGTATTAAACAGCACTGGTTTAACCATTAATAATGGACCTAAAGTTACCAAAGAAGGTATCAACGCAGGTGATAAGAAAATCACTAACGTCGCGAATGGTACAAACGGTACTGATGCGGTGAACTTAAGTCAATTAAACGCATCAGCGGCAGCTTCAAAAACTGAAGTGAAAGCAGGTAATAACGTTAATGTTACTGAAGCCAAAGGGGCTAATAATCAGACTATTTACACGGTAAATGCCGATAAATCTACGGTAACCAATGGGTCTGACAAAGTAAAAGTAACGGAGACAGTTGGTGCAAATAATGTAACAAATTACTCGGTTGATCTTTCTGATGATGCAAAAAATCAGCTTAAAAAAGAAGAAAGTGTTAATTCAACCACTTCTAATTTAATTGTTACTCAAAATACAACAAATGATACTGGCGGTAAAAATTATTCTGTCACTCTAAACAATACTCTTGATTTAACAAATGCAGGTAGTGTTAAGTTAGGCGATACAATGTTAAACAGCACCGGTTTAACCATTAATGGTGGCCCTAAAGTCGTTAAAGACGGTATTGATGCGGGTAATAAAAAAATTACTAATGTGTCTGAGGGTGACCTTTCTAATACCAGTAAAGATGCGGTAAATGGCAGCCAACTTTATGCAACTAACCAAAATGTAACTAATATCAGTAATGAAGTAGCGAAAGGTTGGAATCTCACCACATCTAAATCAGGAACAGGTAATGTTTCTAATAATACAACTGAAAAAGTTGCGATGGGTGAAACGGTTACTATTGAAGCGGGCGACAATATTAATATTACTCAAGCCGCTAAGAAAGTGACTATTGCCACTTCATTAACGCCTAACTTTACTTCTGTGGATACGGGAAATTTAACGGTTAGAGGCGGCGGAAAAGTTGATTTCGGCGGTAATAACATTACTAATGTTGGTGCGCCGGTTTCAGATAATGACGCGACAACCAAAAAATATGTGGACGATGGCCGTACGACAGTGAATTCCACAGATAAAAGTGTAAATGTCACAAAGAGCGGTCAAAATCCGGCGAATTATGATCTTTCAGTGAATATGACCAAAGTTGCCAATGATGTGAACTTAAAATATAGCGCAGACAATGGTAACGGTACGAATAAACTTTCAGAGGAAGTGAAATTCAAAGGTTCTGACTATATCAATACCACAGCGAAAAATGGTGAAATTGGTTTTGACTTAAGCCAAGCGGCAAAAGACAAGTTAGATAATGCCGTACAAAATTTCACGGTGGGTGCGGACAAAAATAATCAAGCAACCGGTTTAAATATTACCAACGGTGGACGTTTTGATATTGTTGGTAAGGAAAATAATTATATTGAAACAGCCGTAGAAGGTAGCAACATCACTGTTGGTTTAAATGCCAATGCGACGGAAGCGATTGAAAAAGCCCATAAAGGCTTTAGCTTGAAAGCAGAAGATGGCAATAACATCACCCATCAATTAGGCGAGCCAATTGAAGTTGTTGGGGGAAATAGTAATCTCAATACGACTGTTGCCGATGGCAAGGTGAAAATCAATCTGAATAACACGCTTGATCTTACCAACGCAGGCAGTGTTAAGCTTGGCGATACCACATTAAATAATAGTGGTCTAACTATTAATAACGGACCAAGTGTAACCAAAGATGGTATCAATGCAGGTAATAAGACTATCACTAACGTAGCAAACGGTACGAATGGCACGGATGCGGTGAACCTTGACCAATTAAATGCCTCTATTTCAACAGAAAAAGTGGTGAAAAAAGCGGATGAGGACAACATTGCGACAGTAACAACGCAATCAGGAAAAAATGCCGGTGAGAAAGGTGAAACCTATGAAGTCAGCGTATCGAAAAATGCTGTAAAAGATGCGTCACGTGAAGCAGTGAAAGTAGCAGGTACAGACGCTATTACTGTGACATCAAAAGAAGATCAGACAAACCACACAACGACTTATGAAGTTGCTTATAACGGGACTAAAGCGGCAGAAGTGACAAACATCACTTATAAAGCGAATGGTGCGAATGGGCAAAGCGTAAGCTTGAAAGATGGCTTGAACTTTGTAAATGGTACTTATACCACTGCATCAGTAGGCGCGAACGGTGAAGTGAAATACGATGTTAATGTAGGTAGTATTACAAATAATGCAGACGGAAAAACCGGCGTTCCGGGCGTTAATGGAAAAGATGGCTTAGCGACAGTGCAAACTGTGGTTGATGCAATCAACAATAGCGGTTGGCTAGCGAACGCAACCTCTTCAGCGGGTGGTTCGGTTGATGGCGCATCGACAGCAACGAAAGTGAAACCGGGTTCGGTGGTGAACTTTGATGCAGGTAAAAACCTAACGGTTAAACAAACGCTTGATGGAGATAACCATACTTACACTTATTCTTTAGATAAAGACATTGAAGTAGAGGCTGTAGTTGTAACCGGTAAAGACGGAAAAGACGGCAAAATCGGCTTAAATGGTAAAGATGGCACTAACGGTAAAGACGGAACAAGCCGAGTAGATATCAAGGTAGAGAAAGGTGTAGACGGTGTTGATGGTAAGAATGGAGCAGATGGCATTTCACGTATTGTTTACGAAGATGGCAAAGGTAACCATACAGTAGCGACCTTGGAAGACGGCTTGAAGTTCAAAGGCGATGACAGTAGCGTGATTGCGAAGAAACTGAACGAGACGTTAGATATCACCGGTGGTGCGGATAAAGATAAGCTTACAGACAATAACATTGGTGTGAATAATAACAATGGTACGTTGGAAGTGAAATTATCGAAAGATCTGAACTTGACTGCTAACGGTAGTGTAGTAATAGGCAACACGACGTTGAACAATGATGGTTTAACCATCAAAGACGGTCCAAGTGTAACGCAAGGCGGCATTAATGCGGGTGGTAAACAGATCACCAATGTAGCGAATGGTACGAACGGCACGGATGCAGTGAACCTTGACCAATTAAATGCTTCAACGGCGGCATCAAAAACCGAAGTGAAAGCGGGTAATAATGTCAACGTGACCCGTGAGACGGGAGCGGAAGGTCAAACGGTTTACACTGTGAATGCGAATACCAGCACGGTAAGTAACGGTTCAGGCAAAATTAAAGTTACGCCGACAGATAAAGGCAACAATGTGACTGATTACGCAGTGGACTTATCGGATGAAGCGAAAGAGCAGCTTGCAAAAGAAGAGAGTGTAAACGCAACAGGTTCAAATGTTATCGTTACTGAAAACGGTGTAAATAATACGGGTGGTAAAAACTATTCTGTTCAGTTAAACAACACCTTGAACCTAAGTGACACAGGAAGTGTAACGATTGGTGATACCGTATTAAATGGTAGTGGTTTAACCATCAATAACGGTCCGAGTATGACCAAAGACGGTATTAATGCAGGTGATAAGAAAATTACTAATGTCTCAGAAGGTACCCTTTCAGCGGACAGTAAAGATGCGGTAAACGGTAGTCAGTTGTATGCTGCGGCACAAAATATCACCAATATCACCAATGAAGTGGCGAAAGGCTGGAACATTACGACTTCACAATCAGGTACGGGTAATGTGAGTGGAACCACCCTTGAGCAAATTAACATGGGTGAGACGGTGACGATTGATGCGGGCAATAACATCAACATTACTCAAACCAATGGTACGATTAGTATTTCTACATCGGATACACCGACCTTTGCGAATGTAACAGTTGGTAAAGACGGAAAAGATGGCATTGATGGCACGATTGGTGTGAACGGCAAAGATGGTGCTTCAGTGGTTATCAACGGAAAAGACGGTTCAATAAGCTTAACCGGCCCGAAAGGTGCAGACGGCAAAGATGGTGCGAATGCAACGATTACGGTAGGAAAAGGACCGGTAGGCGTTGATGGTACGGATGGTAAAGACGGTAAAGATGGAATGACCCGTATTGTTTATGAAGATAAGAACGGTACGAACCATACTGTAGCAACGTTGGAAGACGGCTTGAAGTTTGTTGGCGATGACGGTAAAGAGATTGCGAAGAAGCTGAACGAGACGTTAAATATCACCGGTGGTGCGGATAAAGATAAACTTACAGACAATAACATTGGTGTGAATAACAACAATGGTACGTTGGAAGTGAAACTCTCGAACACGCTGAACTTAACTGATACAGGTAGCGTAACGCTAGGTGATACGTTATTAAACAGTAGTGGTTTAACGATCACTAATGGACCGAGTATAACGACAGGCGGAATTAACGCAGGTGGTAAACAGATCACCAATGTAGCGAATGGTACGAACGGCACGGATGCAGTGAACCTTGACCAATTAAATGCGTCAACGGCAGCCTCAAAAACCGAAGTGAAAGCGGGTAATAATGTTAACGTGGCCAGTGAGATGGGAGCGGAAGGTCAAACGGTTTACACGGTAAATGCGAACACCAGTACGGTAAGTAACGGTTCAAGTAGCATTAAGGTGAGTCCAACGGATAAAGGTAACAATGTGACTGATTACGCAGTGGACTTATCGGATGAAGCGAAGGCACAGCTTGCGAAAGAAGAAAGCGTTAATGCAACAGGTTCAAATGTTATCGTTACTGAAAACGGTACAAATGACACAGGCGGTAAGAACTACTCTGTTTCATTAAATAACACCTTAGATCTTACAACTGCAGGTAGTGTGACATTAGGTGATACTGTATTGAATAGCACTGGCTTAACCATTAATAATGGTCCGAGTATGACAACAGGCGGCATTAATGCAGGTGATAAGAAAATCACGAATGTCTCAGAGGGTGCCCTTTCAGCGGACAGTAAAGATGCGGTAAACGGTAGTCAGTTATATGCGACTAACCAAAACGTGACCAATATTAGCAATGAAGTGGCGAAAGGTTGGAACTTGACCACTGCACAATCCGGTACGGGTAAAGTTAGCGGCAATACGACTGAAAAAGTGGCAATGGGTGAAACCGTGACCATTGAAGCGGGTGATAATATCAATATCACTCAAAGTGGTAAGAAAGTGACGATTGCGACTTCCAACAATATTACTGTGGGCGCAGCCGGTAAAGACGGTCAAGATGGTGTTGATGGCACGATTGGTGTGAACGGCAAAGACGGTTCTGCGGTGGTCATTAACGGTAAAGACGGCTCTATCGGTTTAACCGGCCCGAAAGGTGCAGACGGTAAAAATGGTGCTGGTATTGCCTTAAATGGCAAAGACGGCACAATCGGCATTAACGGTAAAGACGGCGCATCGGCAAACTTCACCGTTGCAAACGGTACGGGTACGTTAGATACAGATGATAAAGGCGGTAAAGGCATTGAGCGTTTAGTGTACAACACGACTAATACGGACGGCTCAACCACCACCCGTGAAATCGCAACCAAAGATGATGGCTTGAAGTTCAAAGGCGATAACGGTAAAGAGATTGCGAAGAAACTCGGTGAAACCTTGAATATTATCGGCGGTGTAAGTGAAGAAGCGAAACTGACCGACAATAATATCGGGGTGATCAACAAAGACGGCAACCTCACGGTGAAATTAGCCAAAGATCTGAACTTAACCGAGAACGGCAGTGTGGCGATCGGAAATGTTACCCTCAGCAAAGACGGGTTCAATGCCGGTAATACCACCATTACTAACGTCACCAGCAATTTAGATCCTGTGGCGAATAACACCACCTCTAATCCGGATAGTACGGGTAATAAGTATGCGAATGTGACAAACAACGCAGCAACAGTCGGTGATGTGTTAAATGCAGGTTGGAATTTGCAGAATAACGGTCAAGCAGTGGATTTTGTTACCCACGGTAATACGGTGAACTTCAAAAATGGTCAAGGTGTGAAAGTAGGTACAACCTACAATAACACAACAGGCACTACCGACATTACCTTTAACACAACCAACAGCTATGTGGACGATAAAGGTAATGCGACGGCTGAGCCAACCAATAAAGTAAAATTTATCGGTGGCAATGCGTCAGCACCGGTTGCGATTACCAATGTGGACAGCGGAGTATTACCAAATAATGCCATTGTACCGGCAGGTCAAACCTTTAATGATGTGTTAAACAACCTCTCCGGCGAGGCGTTGAATAATGTTGTAAATGCGGGGGATTTGAAAAACGCGACCAAAGACATTACCAACAGCACATTAAATGCGGTTGGCTTTACACTGGCATCCAAAGCTGTAATGGATACTAACGGTCAATCCAGTGTGAAAGACGGGTTATCTGAGGCAGACAAACGTCTAACCAATAACGAAACCTTCACCTTAGATGCCGGCAATAATGTTCGCATTAAACAAATTGAAAATGGCTATGAAGTCTCTACTGCAGAAAATGTCACTTTCACCAACATCACTGTAGGTAAAGACGGCAAGGACGGCGTTGATGGCACAATCGGTGTGAACGGTAAGGATGGCGCATCTGTTGTGATTAACGGCAAAGACGGTTCTATTGGCTTAACGGGTCCGAAAGGCGAAAATGGTAAAGACGGTGCTTCAGCCAACTTCACTGTGGTAAACGGTACAGGCACGTTAGATGAAACAGGTAAAGGCAAAGAAGGCATTACTCGCTTAGTGTACAACACCACCAATACCGATGGTTCAACTACTACCCGTGAAATTGCCACTAAAGATGACGGCTTGAAATTCAAAGGCGATAATGGTGACGAGATTGCGAAGAAACTCGGTGAAACCTTGAATATCACCGGCGGATTAACGGACAGCAATAAACTGACCGATAACAACCTCGGTGTGGTGAATCAAGCGGGCAGTTTAGTCGTTAAATTAGCAAAAGATCTTAACTTAACGAAAGACGGTAGCTTAACAATCGGCAATACCACCTTGAATGACAACGGTTTCACCCTAGTTGGTGGGCCAAATGTCACAACAAGCGGTATTGATGCGGGTGATAAGAAAATTACTAATGTTGCAGACGGTAATGTCAGCAATAACAGTAAAGACGCAATTAACGGCGGTCAGCTCTACACAGCGATCACCAATAGCGGCTTTAACCTCACCACTAAATCAGTGGCAGGCACAAACGGTCAAGCCAGCGCAGACGGTCTGTCTGATGAAGATAAACGTTTAGCAAATAACGAAACCTTCACGCTAGATGCCGGTAACAATCTTGTGATCAAGCAAATTGCAAACGGCTACGAGATTGCGACCTCAAACAACATCACTGTTGGTGCAGCGGGTAAAGACGGTAAGGACGGCGTGGATGGCTCAATCGGCGTAAACGGTAAAGACGGATCATCTGTCGTGATTAACGGAAAAGACGGCTCAATCGGCTTAACCGGTCCGAAAGGCGCAGATGGTAAAGACGGCGTATCTGCTAATATCTCTGTGAAAGACGGTGCGAAAGGCCTTGACGGTAACGATGGCAAAAACGGTGAAAGTAAAACCCGTATTGAGTATGTTAAACCAAACGGTGAGACAGAAACGATTGCAACCTTGAACGATGGCTTGAAATTTAAAGGCGATGATGGCAAGGAAATTGCGAAGAAACTCAACGAAACGTTAAACATCACAGGCGGAGCGGATAAAGATAAGCTTACAGACGGCAACATTGGTGTGAATAACAACAATGGTACGTTGGAAGTGAAATTATCGAAAGATCTGAACCTAACCGAAAACGGTAGCTTAGCAATTGGCAATGTGACTATTAACAAAGATGGTTTCAATGCAGGTAATACAACTATTACTAATGTAAAAGGTAACTTAGACAATGTAACAAATGACACCAAGTCTAATCCGGATACAGCAGGTAATAAATACCAAAACATCACTAATAACGCGGCGACGGTGGGCGATATCTTGAATGCCGGTTGGAACTTACAAAACAACGGTCAAGCGGTTGATTTTGTAACGCACGGTAATACGGTGAACTTTAATAACGGTACAGGTGTATCAGTCAATGCAGTTTATGACAATGCAACAGGCACAACCAACATTACCTTTAACACTACAAACAGCTATGTAGATAATAATGGTGCATTAACCAACGTGCCGAGTGACACGGTGAAATTTATCGGCGAAAATGCTTCCGCACCGGTATTAATTACCAATGTGGATAGCGGCGTATTACCACACGGTATCTTGATTTCAGGTAACGCCACTTTCAATGACGTATTGAATAACATTACCGGCGATGCGTTGAAGAATGCCGTGAATGTGGGCGATTTGAAATATGCGACCAAAGATATCACCAACACTACCTTAAGTGCGGTCGGATTTGCGCTGAAATCTGTAAAAGTAGTGGGCTCTAACGGTGTGGTTGAGACGTCTGACGACTTGAGCGAAGAAGGTAAACGTTTAACCAACAACGAAACGTTCAACCTCAATGCGGGTAATAACATTGTGATTAAACAAATCAACAATGGTTATGAAATTGCAACCTCAAATAACATCACGGTTGGTAAAGACGGCAAAGACGGTGTGGACGGTAAGATTGGCGTGAACGGTAAAGACGGTGCGTCTGTGGTCTTAAATGGTAAAGACGGTTCAATCGGCTTAACCGGTCCAAGAGGCGCTGACGGCAAAGATGGTGCATCAGTCAATATTACTGTTGCTAACGGTACCGGTACCTTAGATGCCGACGATAAAGGCGGTAAAGGCATTGAGCGTTTGGTTTACAACACGACCAATACAGACGGTTCAACCACGACTCGTGAAATCGCAACCAAAGATGACGGCTTGAAGTTCAAAGGCGACAATGGTAAGGAAATTGCGAAGAAATTGGGTGAAACCCTGAATATTACCGGCGGTGTAACGGATACAACCAAACTTACCAACGATAATATCGGTGTTACCAATGAAAACGGCAACTTATCCGTTAAATTGAGCAAAGATCTGAACCTCACCAAAGACGGTAGCGTGACTATCGGCAACACCACCCTCAATGATAAAGGGTTAACCATTGCCGGTGGACCAAGTGTTACTATTGACGGTATCAATGCAGGGAATAAACGGATCACCAATGTTGCGGACGGTGTGAATGCAACGGATGCGGTTAATCTTTCCCAGCTAAATACAAGTATGGCGGCAGCGAAAACAGAAGTCACGGCTGGTAAGAACGTGAATGTGACAAGTAGCACAGGAGCTAACAATCAAACCATTTATACCATTAATGCAGAAAAATCTGTGGTTAAAGGTTCTGATAGCGTGAAAGTGACAGCGAATCGTGATGACGCAAACTTCACGACGACCTATGACATCGATCTTTCCGATGAAATGAAAAAACAGATTGCGAAAGAAGAAAGTGTCAGCGAAGGTGATACAAACGTGAAAGTGGTTGCAAACGGTACTAACGCTTCCGGCGGTAAAGACTTTGCGGTCAGCCTCAATAAAGATCTGAACCTGACTAAAGACGGTAGTGTAACCATTGGCGGAACGACGTTGAAAGACGGCAACTTAACAATGGGTAACACCACAGTCGGCAACGATGGTCTTACCATCAAAGACGGCCCATCCATCACCCAAAACGGTATTGATGCCGGTAATAAAGTGGTGAACAATGTGGCAGATGGGGATATTAGCCCGAACAGCAAACAAGCGATCAATGGTGGTCAGCTCCATACAGCGATTACAAACAGCGGCTTTAATCTTGCGACTAATGGTCAAGATACGGCGACGGATAAGCGGATCAACAATAACGAAACCTTTAACCTCAACCAAGGTAACAATATTGTTGTGAAACAGATCGATAACGGTTACGAAATTTCAACGGGTAACAACTTAGTTATCGGTGAAAAAGGCGAACCGGGTAAAGACGGTCAGCCGGGCAAAGATGGTGTTGACGGTTCAGTCGGTGTAAACGGCAAAGACGGATCATCTGTTGTAATCAACGGTAAAGACGGCTCAATCGGCTTAACCGGTCCAAGAGGTGCTGACGGCAAAGATAGTGCGTCTGCCAACATTAGTGTGAAAAATGGCACTAAAGGCCTGGACGGTAATGACGGTAAAGATGGTGCAAGTAAAACGCGTATTGTTTACGAAAAACCAAATGGTCAAACCGAAGAAGTGGCAACCTTAAATGACGGCTTGAAGTTCAAAGGTGATGACGGTAAAGAAATTGCTAAGAAACTGAACGAGACGTTAAACATCACGGGTGGTGCAAACGGTAAATTAACCGATAAGAACATTGGTGTTGTTAACGAAGGCGGTAACCTAACAGTGAAATTAGCTGAAAATATCACTTTAGGGGATAATGGTAGCGTGAATATCGGTAATACCACGGTTAATAATGATGGTTTAACTATTAATGGCGGACCAAGCGTAACGACTAGTGGTATCAATGCCGGTAACAAAATCATTAGCAATGTTGCACCGGGTGTGAAACCGACAGATGCTGTGAATAAAGCCCAGTTAGATCAGGTTCGTGGAGATGTCTATAACGTCAATAACCGTGTTGATAAATTGGATAAACGCGTTCGTGGAATTGGTGCAAATGCTGCAGCCGCTGCGTCATTACCACAGGTAATGTTGCCGGGTAAATCAATGGTTGCCGCAGCAGCAGGCGGATATAGCGGTGCATCAGCGGTTGCATTGGGTTACTCAAGAGCCAGTGATAACGGTAAGGTTATCTTGAAATTAACCGGTACGGCTAACTCTGTAGGTCACTACTCCGGTGGCGTGGGGGTAGGTTACCAGTGGTAATCTCTACTCGGTGAAGTCATTAAGTTTCTTAACTTAATTAAACATCATTAATTAAATCTGCACCTAAATGTTGGTAAAACCCAACAGATTAAGGTGCAGATTTTTTTATTGCTTGTTGATTTGGGGGAAATTCATCTAATGATCCAAACACAGAACGATAAATTTTAGATAATGGTATCGGTGATCCTGAATGTGAAGCATAGGTAAACCGAACAAAAATATAATTTATTAGAAATTGTAGAATGTTATGATTTAAAGACAAACATCGGCGTTTGGCTGACGGGATCGGCGTGAATTTCGACATCCAGATCGAATACTTGTTTCAGCAGTCGTTCACTCATTACCTGTTTCGGTGTACCCTGTTTAACCAATTCACCCTGTTTCAGAACAACCAAATGATCGCAGTAGCGGCAGGCTTGATTGAGATCGTGTAATACTGTGATAACTGTTTTGCCCTGTTTCTGTAAGGTACGCATCATTGTCATTAGCTCGGCTTGATGGCTGAGATCCAAATAGGTGGTCGGCTCGTCTAGTAAAACAGTTTCAGTATTTTGTGCCAGCACCATCGCCAGAAACGCTCGTTGTTGCTGACCACCGGAAAGGCTTGTCGCCGGATAATCGGCAAATACTGTCATTTGGGTAGCCGCTAACGCTTGTTCCACTAAGCTTTCATCTTGCGGGCTTAATCGCCCCCATAAATTCAGATAAGGAGAACGTCCGAAAGAAACTAACTCTCTCACGCTGATCCCCTCAGGAATAATCTGTTTTTGCGGTAAGAATGAAAGGGTTTTGGCATAGGTTTTTGCAGATTTTTGCCAAATATCGACCGCTTGATAGTGAATTTTTCCCGATTTAGGCTTCAGCAAACGGGCAAGAGCTTTCAATAGAGTAGATTTGCCACAACCGTTTGGCCCAAGTAATGCCGTAATTTGGTTTTGTGGAAAGGTGATGTTTAGATTTGGGATAATAATAGTCTCTTGGTAAGCCAGTTGAAGATCGGTAACAGCAAGCATTATTTTATTCTCATAAGTAAATAGAAAAAGTAGGGTGCTCCTAAAATGGCAGTAAGAATACCGGCGGGAAGTTCAATGGGGGGAGCGATGACACGGGCCAAAATATCCGCCAGCAGTAGTAATATCGCCCCTAATAAAAAGGCGGTCGGAAGTAAGCGGCCATGTCTTCCGCCCACAAGATAACGTGCCAAATGCGGTGCGGCTAAACCAAGAAAGCTAATCGGGCCGCAAACAGCAACTGCCGTAGTAGCGAGGGCAACAGCCAAGAGTAAAATGGTTATTTGTGTTGCCTGCAATGGCACACCAAGGCTGGCGGCCTTTTGCTCACCTAAGGATAAGGTATCTAAATCTCGACAAAATACCACACTCAGCGGTAATAATATGCAGAGGAGTGGCACGGCAACCGAGACATAATTCCAACTGCGTCCCCACAAACTGCCGGTCAGCCATAGCATTGCGACGTTAATGTCCATTGGGTATGAGAGCATCAGATAGTGACTGAGAGCGACCCATAAACTCGCCAATGCCACACCAACAATCGCCATTTTTATCGGGCGAAAATCTCGTCCACATAGCCACCAAAGTAATAAAAAAGCACTTACACCACCGATAAAGGCGGATATAGGTAGCCAATAGAAATCAAGAGCAGGGAAGAACAGTAAGCATACTACGGCGACTAGCCCTGCTGCGCTATTAATGCCTAAAATATCCGGCGAAGCGAGTGGATTTCTGACGATACTTTGAATCAATACCCCCGAAACTGCCAATGAACCGCCAATCACAACTGCCAGTAAAGTGCGGGGAAGACGGTATTCCATTAAGGTAAAAGCGTAAGGATGAGCAGGGTTTTGTACAATGTCAAAAATAGTTCGCCAAGATAGGCTCACCGTACCGAATTGGAGGTTTGCCATTATTAGTCCTAATAATATTGGCAAACAGACAAAATAGAGGCTTTTTTGTAAAAAAGTGCGCGGAACTGACCGTGTGTTTACCATTATGTCTGTTTTCCTCGTGCAAATAGGATAAAAATTGGTGCTCCGATCAGCGCTAAAATTGCTCCGGCGGGGATCTCACTAGGAAAATTGACCGCTCGCGCCATAATGTCGGCAAACAGCATCAAACTTGCACCGAATAGCATTGCTATCGGTAGTGCTTTTCGAAGATCATAACCTATCCAATAACGTGCAAGGTGGGGAATTAATAAGCCGATAAAAGCAATCGGACCGGCAATAGTAACGCTTGAACCGACAATCAGTAGTGCGACGACATTACTTAACCAACGGATGAGGGATAAATTTATCCCTAGTGTTTGTGCTGATTCATCGCTTAAATGAAGTAAGTTCAATCGGCTGGCAAATAGTAGGCTAAACAGTATCGTGAGTAAAAAGAAAGGGAATGCCACTTGCCATTCGCCCCAACGAACGTGTGCTAAACCACCAGCCAACCAATTCATAATATTGGCGGCGTGATCTTCGGCAATGATGATGACCAGTTTGGTCAATGCGGCGCAAAACAGCGATACCGCAATGCCGGCTAGAATAACTCGCTGGCGATTTGCATTCAGTTGCCAACCTCCGCTAATCATCATTACCAACAACCAGCTAAGACCACCGCCAAGACTAGCGATCAGTGCAATACTGTAATGGTGAGAAGTTGTCGGTAATACAGCGGTGGCAATGACCATTGCTAAACTGGCGCCGGCATTGACGCTTAATAGCGAGGGAGATGCAAGCGGGTTGCGGGTAATCGTTTGAAGCAGTGTGCCGGCAACGGCTAAATTTGCCCCCATTATTGCAGCTGTTAATGCACGGGGTAAACGAAGATCAAAGACAGTGATTTGGACGATTTCATCCACTGACTGCCCAAAAATACTAAGGCTGTCCAAGGCTGAAATCGGGGTGGGGTAATAGAGAAATAGGCCTCCCCATATTAGCAGAAGTAAGGTGATAATCGGGAGAGCCCAACGTAGCAAAAGTGCCATCTATTTTGTATTTGTCAAAAAAGTTTGCAGCTGCTGTGCCATTAGTTCTGCTGCTTCGATCCCTCTTGCTCTTGCCCAAAGGTTACTGTCCACGGTCAAAATGCGTTGTTGTTTTACCGCCGGAATCAATTTCCACAGGGCTTCGCTTTGCCATTTTTTCGCAATGCTTTCGTCTCGGTAGTGAGTAATAATCATTAGTTCCGGTTTTTCTGCTACGACTTGTTCTAAGCCGACCAACGCACTGGGTTTGTTATCGGCAGGGGCTTTAGGCATTGTAAGCCCCAAGGCCTCAACTAAACCACCGGCATAGGATTCATTATTGTATAAACGAAATTCCGTTTCACGGGAAATGCCAATGATTGTTTTATATCCTTTCGATAGTTGCTGGGCGATATCGCTTATCCGCCGTTGATGTTGGGCAATGCGTGCCTGCATTTGATCGGATTTGCCGAGTAAATCACCAATTTTTTGGGCTGTTTCAAGGTTTTCACGGTAATTTTCATTGCGGGAATTAAATACAACTGTCGGCGCGATCTTTTTTAGTTCTTCATATACACCGCTGTGACGGTTTTCATCGGCAATGATTAAATCCGGTTTGAGCGCCGAAATAGCTTCAAGGCTTGGTTGGGAACGTGTGCCGACCGATTGCCATGGTTGAATTTTGTCCCGTACCTGCTGCAATATACGGGTTTTGTCATTGTCATCTGCCACACCGATAGGACTAACACCGATTTGCGCCAACGCATCAACATAAGAGTATTCCAAAGCAACTACCCGTTGTGGCACATACTCTAAGCTGAACTCGCCCTTTTGGTCTTTTACTGTGACGGCGGAGGTAAAGCCACTGAATACCAGTACGGCGGCAGCGAAAAGAAATTGATATAATTTAGACATCACTGTTTTCCTGTTAAAAGTAAAAAGCGCCAAATTATAACATACTTTAGTTATTGAGAATAATTCTTTTTTGTTATTTGAGATGTGTCTATTTTTGCCAATATCTCACCGCCTGCAAGCGCCTATTTTGCCAATTCAGGCAAGCGGATATTTATCGTTGCCCACCTTGCTTGCTTTTGTCGAAGTGATTATATTTCATAAAAAAAGCCACTTTCTAAAAGTGACTTTTTACTCTCACGAAAATACTTTACTTTGACCCGGTTCCCCAACTAAAGCCCCAACCATAGTACCTATCGCACTCTTTATGTCCCTTATGGAAAGTAATTTCTTTGCGAACTGCCATCTGTTTTCCATTAAATTCAATAGAAGCAATCGCACAAAATGTTCTCGGATCGGTTTGTCTGCCCATTTCCACCACAATATCGGGCTGTCCGGGCACTTTCACCGTAACAACGGCGTCAGATTCTCCCCATTTTGCGATACCATCATAAATAAAACAGTACACAATGATACGGCGGATAGCCTCTACTCCACTTGGATTGACCAAAATATTCTCACCGGATTGGCTGCCCGAACCTCTATCATCGCCACAATGCCAAATCCAAGGTGCCTGAGTATAGCAACCTTGACGGGTTCTCTGATTTTTCGCACCGCCCCGATTGTGGGAAAATTGCAATCCGTCAATAACAGATGCCTCGCCATTATTCAATTCGTAATAACAACCCAAATCCAAATCAATATCCTGATTTTTATTAAACAAATTAGCGAACAGCCCTGCATTTTTCTTTTGCGTCCAATTTAAATTAATCGTAATTTGTTCATTACTCTTTGAAAGATCGACTCGGTGAGAATCCCCCGATTTTTCTAACACCACCTTGCTCAGTGAAATTTTCGGTTTTTTCGTTACATCTATTGCCATTTTGTTTCTCCACAAAGAAAAATAGGTAATCGCTTACCTATTTCGCTGTTATTAGATGCTAATACCGTAATTTCTTGCTAGAGCAGCCAATCCACCCGCAAAGCCTTGACCGACGGCACGGAATTTCCATTCCCCATTATGACGATAAATTTCACCAAAAATCATCGCTGTTTCTGTTGAGGCATCTTCGGTTAAATCAAAGCGGGCAATTTCTTGATTATTATCACCGTTTACACAACGAATAAACGCATTAGACACCTGCCCGAAACTTTGTTTGCGACTTTCAGCATCGTGAATAGTAACCGTTACCGCAATTTTCTCAATGGCCGTTGGCAATTTATTCAAATGTACGATTAAACTTTCATCGTCTCCATCACCTTCACCCGTGCGGTTATCACCCGTGTGTTCGACACTGCCATCGGCGGCAACTAAATTATTGTAGAAAATAAAATCGGAATCTGACCGCACTTTTCCACTTGATGTGAGTAAGAATGCACTTCCGTCAAGGTCAAATTCTGCGCCATCTGTTGAACGGGTATCCCAGCCCAAACCAATGACTAATTTTGTTAACCCTGGAGCGGATTTACTTAAACTCACGTTACCGCCTTTTGATAAAGATACTGACATTTTGTCTCTCCTGTTATGGTTGATTAAATAAATTTAACGACAGCTTTGGGTAGGATTACCCGCTTTACGATTTAATTCTTGTGCAGCTTGGCACGCAGAATGAGATTGTTTTCCTGCACAATGTTGATTAAACCAATTTGTCCACTGGTTGACTTGATTCACTTTGCGGTTATATTCAGCTATGTCATAACTTGAATATTGATTTAAATAAGTCTTATTTAATGCCTTATCCAACCAATCTGCTTTGTTATAAATTTCTACACACTGCTTCATTAATTCATCACTAATGACGGGAACATAACTGCTTGTACTGGATGTTGGAGGCATTACATATTGTTGTGCGTTGAGAGAAAGAGAGCATAAAGATAAAAAAGTGATCAATATGCGTTTAGTCTTATACATATACTTAATCTCCTTAAATTTTATTTAATTTTCTGATTTATCTGGAAATACAAACGAAGCAATCACCCCTAACGCCAACACGCCTAATACAATCAATAAGCTGGTATTCGGGGAAATATGAATTCCCGTATCACCGATGGCATGATTCCAAGATTGAATGCCCATTTTGATGCCAATGAAAAATAAGAGAGCAATAATGGCTTTTTCGAGGTGTACTAAATATTTGGTTAATGCGGCAAGAATAAAATATAAGCTACGCAAACCGAGAATGGCGAAAATCATTGCGGCATAAACTAAGAGTGGTTCTTGTGTTACCGCAATCACCGCCGGCACAGAATCAAAAGCAAATGCCACATCGGAGGTTTCAATCGCCATTAGGCATAAAAAGGCAGGCGTGGCATAGCGTAAGCCTTTGCGTGTAATGGACGAGATCTGCTGAGCATTTAATTCAGCGTGTCTCACTATAAAACGCTCGCCAAATAATTTGGTATAGGTTGGAATCAGTTTACCCGTCCAACGTACGCTCCAATGGTTTGAATAGTCCTCAATTTCTTCATCATCATTCTCCCCCGCGGTTAGCATTTTGACGGCACTCCAAATCATAAAAGCCGCAAAAATAAAGCCAACATAAGGGCTTGCAGCAAATAATCCCGCTCCAATCACGACAAATACCGCACGGAAAATCAATGCCCCGATAATGCCCCAGTATAAGATTCGATGTTGTAATTTCCCCGTAATCCCAAATGAAGCAAAAATCGCCATAAACACCATTAAATTATCGACGGATAAACTTTTTTCCAAGACATAGCCCGCAAGGTACAAATCTGCCCACGCTTTATCAAAACGCCCCCACAAATAACCATAAAATGCCAATGCCAGCCCAATCCAAAACAGAGACCAGAGAGAGGCATCTTTGACCGTGATCTCTTTGTTGTTACGATGAGCAAAGAGATCCAAATAAACCGACAATGCAATCACCGCAAAGAAGATAATGACCGTTTCTAACGGAAAACCGAATGTGCCTAAATTAAAATTGAAAGACGAAAGGAAAGAGGAAAGAAAATCAGACATACTGAACCCTATCACAATGTAAACTTGCATAAAAAACAGATAAAACCTACAATCTATTCTAGTCTTTCGCGATAAATGAACCAGTAACGTAAACGGTGTGAAATTCTCTTTTTACGGTGCAAATTTACCAAAAAATGAGGTGTGTAATGGATTTGAAGGAAAAAATTAGGACAATGCGGGAAATTCGCAAATGGTCGCAGGAAGAAATGGCAGAAAAAATGAATATGTCGCTTAACGGCTATGCACGCATTGAACGGGGAGAAACCAAGCTCAGTTTGGAAAAACTCGAACAAATTGCGAATATCTTCAATATGGATGCCCTAGAATTTATGCAAACTGCAAATAAGGGCGTTTATTTTATGCTTAACGATTCCGCCGATAATAATAATGTTACCTATTACGGTAGTAATGAATTAAGTGCCGTAGAAATAGAAAAATTAAAATTAATTATTCAAAATAAAGACAATCTCATTTTATTTAAAGATGAATTAATAAAAAATAAAGATGACTTATTAGCACAAAAACAAAATGAAATTGAATCGTTAAAAGAAATTATTCGTTTGTTAAAGGCTAAAAACTAAAAGCTGATTTTTATCTTTATCACAAAATACAGGCGGTCAGTTTACAAAATTTTTTGGCAAACTGACCGTTTGTATTTAGATTATGATGTAATTCTTTGACGGAATAGACAATATCGTTGTTAAGGTATGAGTTCCGTTTTCGTGTCGTAGTTGGACTGTATCTAATTCGGCAAAATAGCCATAAAATCAGGCATATTTTATAAACATGATTATATTTAATAATATTTCCTTAAAACGTGGTCAAACGGAATTATTGGAAAATGCTACGGCGACTATTAATCCAAAACAAAAAGTGGGGTTGGTGGGGAAAAACGGTTGTGGCAAATCTTCTTTGTTTGCGTTATTGAAAAAAGAGCTTCAGCCCGAGGGGGGAGAAATCTCTTATCCGTCGAGTTGGGCGGTATCATGGGTGAATCAGGAAACGCCGGCGTTAGAAATATCCGCATTGGATTATGTAATTCAAGGGGATCGAGAATATTGTCGTTTGCAGGCAGAACTGGAACAGGCGAATGAACGCAATGACGGCAACGCCATTGCACGTATTCACGACAGGCTTGATGCCATTAATGCTTGGACGATTCAATCTCGGGCGGAAACGCTGTTGCACGGTCTGGGATTTACGCAGGCGGAAACGAAACATGAGGTAAAATCTTTTTCGGGTGGTTGGCGGATGCGGTTGAATTTAGCGCAAGCGTTGCTTTGCCCTTCGGATTTATTATTGCTTGACGAACCCACCAACCATTTAGATTTGGACGCGGTCATTTGGCTTGAACGTTGGTTAATGAATTATCAAGGCACGTTAGTGTTGATTTCTCATGATCGTGATTTTCTTGATCCTATCGTGACTAAAATTTTGCATATAGAGCATCAAAAGCTCAACGAATATACGGGGGATTATTCCTCATTTGAAGTGCAACGTGCCACCAAACTCGCTCAACAAGCGGCAATGTATCGCCAGCAACAACAAAAAATTGCCCATTTACAAAGTTATATTGATCGCTTTAAAGCTAAAGCCACTAAAGCAAAACAGGCGCAAAGCCGTGTGAAAGCCTTAGAACGAATGGAATTAATTGCGCCGGCGTATGCGGATAATCCCTTTACTTTTGCTTTTCGCCCGCCTGTTTCTTTGCCTAATCCTTTAGTGATGATTGAACAAGCGAGCGCAGGCTATGGCAGTGGGGAAAGTGCGGTTGAAATTTTGAGTAAAATTAAACTCAATTTTGTGCCGGGTTCCCGTATTGGATTACTTGGTAAAAATGGGGCGGGGAAATCGACTTTGATTAAACTTTTGGCGCAAGAACTGACCGCACTTTCCGGTACGGTACAGCTCGCCAAAGGTGTGCAATTGGGCTATTTCGCCCAGCATCAGCTTGATACGCTCCGTGCGGAAGAATCTGCCTTGTGGCATATGCAAAAACTCGCACCGGATCAAACAGAGCAACAACTGCGTGATTACCTCGGCAGTTTTGCTTTTCACGGTGATAAGGTGAATCAGCCCGTGTCCTCCTTTTCCGGTGGTGAAAAAGCTCGTTTGGTTTTGGCGTTGATTGTCTGGCAACGCCCGAATTTATTGTTGTTAGACGAGCCGACCAACCATTTGGATCTTGATATGCGTCAAGCCTTGACGGAAGCCTTGGTGGATTATGAGGGATCATTGGTGGTGGTGTCGCACGATCGCCATTTACTACGCAATACGGTGGAAGAATTTTACTTGGTACATGATAAACAAGTGGAAGAATTTAAAGGGGATTTAGAGGATTATCAAAAATGGCTGATGGAACAAAACAGCCAATCTGCCACAAAATCAGCGGAAGAAAATGTGCCGACAGAAAGTGCCCATTCCAACCAAAGTCGTAAAGAACAAAAACGCCGAGAGGCTGAATTACGCCAGCAAACTGCCCCGCTTCGTAAGAAAGTCAAACAGTTAGAAGAAAAAATGAATACATTGACCGAACAGCTTGCGGAAATTGAAAACCGACTTGCGGATTCTGCCCTTTACAGTGCTGAAAATAAAGAAAAACTGACTGCACTTTTGGTGCAACAAGTGGAGGCAAAAAAAGCGTTGGAAGCGGTAGAGACTGATTGGATGGAAAACCAAGAGATGCTGGAAGAAATATTATCGAATGCGGAGTGATTATGAACGAATCCCTTTTTCATCACACTAAACAAGAAGAACACTGCCCTAAGTGCGGTTCGATTTTGCAAATGAAGCAAGGCAAAAAAGGGTTGTTTTTGGGTTGTAGCGCCTATCCGCAATGTGATTATTTACGTCCTCTGCATCGAGTAGAGCATAAGGTATTGAAAGAGCTTGAGGAATCCTGTCCGCAATGTGGCGATTTATTACAGTTGAAGCAAGGGGCATTTGGGATGTTTATTGGTTGCCGTGCTTATCCGCAGTGTGATTTTGTGGTGCACGAAGAACAAAAAATAGACGCGCAAATACCCTGCCCCGAATGTCGGAAAGGAAATTTGGTGGCTCGCTGTGGGCGACAAGGTAAAACATTTTATGGTTGCGACAGCTTTCCCCATTGTAAATTTTCTTTACCGACACAGCCTTATGAAGCTCCTTGCCCGCAATGCGGTTTCCCCCTCGCCTTATTAAAAAGTGAAAAGGAAACAGGGCAACAAATGCAATGCGCCAATAAAACTTGTCGTCATATTTTTGAGATGTCCAAATGACTTTACAACAAATCGCCGTATATTTATTACAAGATCAGGTTGTTGCTTACCCCACCGAGGCGGTGTTTGGTTTAGGGTGTAATCCACTCAGCGAAAGTGCGGTCAAAAAATTGCTTGATTTAAAACAGCGTCCGGTGGAAAAAGGGTTGATTTTGATTGCGCCAACGCTGGATTTCTTGTTACCTTTTATTGATATTTGCGGTTTAAATGACACTCAACTTGCGAGATTAAAGGCTCACTACGATCGCCCTATTACTTGGGTCGTGCCGGCAAAATCGAATGTTCCCGCTTTTCTTACCGGAAAATTTAATCGCATTGCAGTACGTTTGACCGATCATCCTGCGGTGCAGGGCTTATGCGAAGCAACGGGTTTTGCTTTGACTTCAACGAGCGCGAATTTAACCGGTGCGCCTCCTTGCAGAACCGCAGAGGAAGTGCGGTTACAATTTGGTGAGGATTTTCCCGTGTTAGATTTGGCGGTGGGTAAAGCCAAAAATCCGTCGGAAATTCGTGATTTGATTACTAACCAACTTTTTAGACAAGGATAATTATGGATAGCTATGCGGTGTGGGGAAATCCTATTGCACAAAGTTTATCGCCCTGGATTCAAGGTAAATTTGCGGCACAAACCCAACAAGAGATGATCTATGAGGCAAAATTGGGTGATCCGGAAACCTTTGAGCAACAACTTGCCGTATTCTTCTCTTGTGGTGCAAAAGGCTGTAATGTGACTGCACCTTTTAAAGCGCGAGCCTATCAACTTGCCGATGAACACAGTGAGCGGGCTAGACTTGCACAGGCTTGTAATACGCTGAAAAAATTAGAGAATGGTAGGCTTTATGCCGATAACACGGACGGCGTGGGATTAGTGACGGATTTAGTGCGTTTAAATTGGACAAAACCGAATCAGCGTATTTTGATTTTAGGGGCAGGCGGTGCAACTCAAGGTGTATTATTGCCCTTATTACAAGCCCAACAAAATATTGTGTTAGCTAACCGCACTTTAGTAAAAGCTGAAGCCTTGGCGGAGACATTTCAGCCTTATGGCGAGATTCAATCGGTGGCGATGGATAATATTCCTTGCCAATCTTACGATTTGATTATTAATGCCACCTCTGCGGGTTTAAGCGGAAATACCGTCCCCGTCTCGGCGGATATCCTCAAATTGGGGCTGGCTTTTTATGATATGCAATACGCCAAAGGAGCAGACACGCCCTTTATTGCAAATTGTAAAAGTCTGGGGTTGGCGAATATCAGCGACGGATTGGGAATGTTGGTAGCGCAAGCGGCACATTCGTTCCGTTTATGGCGTGGAGTGATGCCGGATTTTACGAAGGTTTATAGCGAACTCAAAAAGGAGATTCAATGACAAGATGTTCGTGGGCAGGGGATTTACCCATTTACATTGCGTATCACGATAATGAGTGGGGCAAGCCGGAATTTGATAGTCAAAAGTTATTTGAGAAAATCTGTTTGGAAGGGCAACAAGCCGGATTGTCATGGGTTACCGTATTGAAAAAACGTGAAGCCTATCGTGCGGCATTTCATCAATTTGATCCCGAAAAAGTCGCAAAAATGACCGCACTTGATATTGATGCCTGTATGCAAAATGAAGGGCTGATTCGCCATCGTGCGAAATTGGAAGCCATCGTCAAAAATGCCAATGCTTATTTGGCGATGGAAAAGTGCGGTGAAAATTTCAGTGATTTTATTTGGTCCTTCGTGAACCATCGGCCCATGGTAAATGATGTACCGGATTTATCTGCCGTACCGACAAAAACCGACATTTCCAAAGCCATGTCAAAAGCCTTAAAGAAACGGGGTTTTGTCTTTGTAGGGGAAACCACTTGCTATGCCTTTATGCAATCCATGGGCTTAGTGAACGACCATATAAATGGCTGTTGTTGTAAATGATATTCCAGTATAATCGCTTCAATTTCATCAATGAAACATTGAATTATGAATAAAAAATATACTTTAATTTCCCTTTCTATTTTGACCGCACTTTATAGCCAAACGGGTTTGGCGGATTTGCGTGCTCAATGTTTGGTCGGCGTGCCTAAGTTTTCCGGTGAAGAAGTCGTCTCGAATAATCCAAATGATCTGCCTGTTTATATTGAAGCAGACGATGCGGAAATTAATCAGCCGACAAGTGCTATTTATAGAGGAAATGCGGATCTCAAGCAAGGTAATCGTCATTTGGTTGCCGATTCCGTGGAAGTAAAGCAAACCGGTGAAGGGGCAGCATTACAACGTTTTGCTCATGTGAGTGGTGGATTTGATTATAAAGACGATCAAATTAATCTGTTGGGGCAAAACGCGGATTTTAATTTGGATTCGAAAGACGGAAATGTGACGGAAGCCGATTATCAGTTGGTGGGTCGCCAAGGGCGGGGAAAAGCGCAAGAGATTGAATTGCGCAATAATACCCGTGTGATGAAAAATGCCACTTTTACTTCCTGCTTACCAAATGATAATGCGTGGGCGGTGGATGCCTCGGAAATTCGTCAGTATATTAAAGAAGAATATGCGGAAATGTGGCACGCACGTTTTAAAGTGCTGGGTGTGCCGGTATTTTATACCCCTTATTTGCAACTCCCTATCGGTGATCGCCGCCGTTCCGGTTTATTAATTCCGAGTGCAGGAAGTTCGAGCCGTGACGGGTATTGGTATTCCCAACCGATTTATTGGAATATCGCACCGAATTATGATGCGACCATTACACCGAAATATATGTCACACCGTGGTTGGCAATTAAACGGTGAATTTCGTTATTTAACGCCGGTTGGCGAAGGCAAAGTTGCCGGTGAATATCTAGGGCGTGATCGCTATGATAAATACTATAGCGAGGATCGTAAACGTCATCTTTTTTATTGGAATCACAGTTCGTCTTTCCTTCAAAATTGGCGTTTGAATATTGACTATACGCGTGTGAGTGATAAACGCTATTTCACCGATTTTACTTCTGACTATGGGAGTAGCACGGACGGTTATGCCAACCAATATGCCCGTATCGCTTATTATCAGCCAAATTATAATTTCGCCATTTCCGCCCGCCAATTCCAAATTTTTGATGAGGTCAATATCGGACCTTATCGGGCGATGCCGCAAATTGATTTTAACTATTATAAAAATGATTTAGCAAATGGCTGGTTAGACTTCAAATTATTTTCTCAAGCAGTGCGTTTTGATAATGATAGTACTCTTATGCCAACGGCTTGGCGTTTTCATCTTGAGCCAAGTTTAGCCACGGCAATGTCGAATAAATATGGTAGCCTGAATATTGAAACCAAACTTTATGCGACCCATTACCAACAGAAAAAAGGAAAAGGGGTAGGCGCAGAAGAGATTGAAAGTCGGGTTAATCGGGTCATTCCGCAAATTAAAGTGGATTTACAAACCGTTTTGGCACGGGATACCACCTTCTTAAAAGATTACACGCAAACCTTTGAACCGCGCGTGCAGTATTTGTATCGCCCATATCGTAATCAAAGCAATATCGGTTCGAGCCGTACTAGTGATTATTTGGGGTATGGTTACGATTCCTCGTTAGTTCAGCAAGATTATTATTCGTTGTTCCGTGATCGCCGTTATAGTGGGTTAGACCGTATTGCTTCTGCTAACCAAATCACATTAGGGGGAACAACCCGTTTTTATGATAGACATTCAACGGAGCGTTTTAATTTCTCTGCCGGACAAACCTACTACTTAACGGACTCTAAAATCGACAGTAATCCGGCAAATAGTACGCAGCGTTCTTCTTCCTCTTGGGCGTTGGAATCAAACTGGAAAATCAACGATAATTGGAACTGGCACGGTAGCTATCAATATGATACTCAGTTAAAGAAAACCTCATTAGCCAATACCAGCATTGAATATAATCCGGAAAGAAATAATTTAATTCAGTTAAATTATCGTTATGCGAGCCAAGCTTATATCGACCAAAATTTAGGGCGATCCGCTAATGCCTACAACCAAGATATTAAACAATTAGGTTTAGTGGCCGCCTGGGAAGTGACGGATAATTGGGCGGTAGTAGGAAAGTATTATCAAGACTTAGCCTTGAAAAAACCGGTAGAACAGTACCTTGGCGTACAGTATAACAGCTGCTGTTGGGCGGTTGGTGTAGGCGCAAGACGTTATGTGACAAGCCGCCAAAATCAAGGACAAGATGAGGTGTTGTATGATAACAGTATTGGTGTTACCTTTGAATTACGCGGTTTAGGTAACAATGATCACCAGAGCGGCATTCAAGATATGTTGGAGAAAGGTAAGTTGCCGTATATTAGGGCTTATAGTTTATAAGTTATGGGGACGCTCTAAACTATTCTCGGAATTAAAGGATATTTTATGAAAAAACAGGCAATATTGACCGCACTTTTGGGGGCAATGGTATTAACCGGCTGTGCAACCAAGCCAAATGGAGAGCGTAATGATCCAATGGAAGGGTTTAACCGCACGATGTGGGATTTTAACTACAAAGTAGTGGATCGCTACGTATTAGAACCCGCAGCAAAAGGTTGGCGTGATTATCTACCGAAGCCACTAACAAAAGGGCTCACTAATGTAGCGAATAATTTGGATGAGCCGGTGAGTTTTATAAACCGTATGATTGAGGGCGAGCCTAAAAAAGCTTTTGTGCATTTTAATCGTTTTTGGATTAATACCGTATTCGGCATCGGTGGTTTATTTGATTTTGCCAGTGCAAGCAAAGAATTACAGGTTTATGAACAACGTGGATTTGGTGAGACGTTAGGTAGTTACGGTGTTGATGAGGGGGCTTATATGGTGCTTCCACTTTATAATGCGACAACACCCCGCCAATTAACCGGTGCGGTAGTCGATGCTGCCTATATGTATCCGTTCTGGGAGTGGGTTGCGGGTAACCCACTTTCATTGGTTAAATACGGTGTGCAAGCATTAGACGCACGGGCAAAAAATTTGGATAATGCAGAATTATTGAATCAAGCACAAGATCCTTATGTGACGTTCCGTGAAGCCTATTTCCAAAATTTAGAATTTAAAGTCAATGATGGAAAGGTAAAAGAAGATTCACAAAAAGAGCTTTCTGATGATGTGTTGAAGGAAATTGATTAATAAAAAGTGCGGTTGATTTTACCGCATTTTTCTCGATGGTAGATAAGAAAAGGAGAATTAATGATGACAAAAATTATTCATACCGAGAAAGCCCCTGCGGCAATTGGTCCTTATGTTCAGGCGGTTGATTTAGGGAATTTGGTGTTGACTTCAGGTCAGATTCCGGTAAATCCGGCAACAGGCGAAGTGCCGACTGATATTGTAGCGCAAGCCCGTCAATCTTTAGAAAATGTAAAAGCAATTGTGGAACAAGCCGGTTTAAGCGTGGCGGACATTGTAAAAACGACCGTATTCGTGAAAGATTTAAATGATTTTGCTGTAGTGAATGCGGAGTATGAGCGTTTCTTTAAAGAGAACAATCATCCGACTTTTCCCGCTCGCTCTTGTGTAGAAGTCGCACGTTTACCAAAAGATGTTGGGCTGGAAATTGAAGCCATTGCGGTGAGAAAATAACAAAAAAGTGCGGTTAAAATTCGCAGAATTTTTCAACAATAGACTTTACAAAGGGAGGGGTTGGCTCTATAATTCCACCCTTGTTTGCGCCTAGCGCGTAAAATTTCTGGTTGGTGCTTGACCTATTCAAGCCCCGTCCAAGACCGTAGGGGAGCAATCTTAATCATCCTACGTAGATGGTGTACAGAATAAGAATTTTTCTTGCTTCTGGGCACCGAAGTCGTCCTAATCTTAGATTGGGTAAATTAATTCCGAGAAATCGGAGTGTATTCAGGAGCTAAAAGCCAATGGCATTAAATCTTCAAGACAAACAAGCAATTGTTGCTGAAGTAAATGAAGCAGCCAAAGGTGCACTTTCAGCAGTGATCGCAGATTCCCGCGGTGTGACTGTTGATAAAATGACTGAATTACGTAAATCAGCTCGTGAAGCTGGTGTAACGATGCGTGTGGTTCGTAATACTTTATTACGCCGTGCGGTTGAAGGCACAGATTACGAATGCTTGAAGGATACGTTTGTAGGTCCAACACTTATCGCGTTCTCTAATGAACACCCGGGCGCAGCTGCCCGCTTGTTCAAAGAGTTTGCTAAAGCAAACGATAAGTTTGAAATTAAAGGTGCAGCCTTTGAAGGTAAGATCCAAGATGTTGAATTCTTAGCAACATTACCAACTTACGAAGAAGCAATTGCACGTTTAATGGGCACAATGAAAGAAGCTGCGGCAGGCAAACTTGCTCGCACTCTTGCGGCATTACGCGACAAATTACAAGAAGCAGCTTAATTGTTAAGCGTTTCTTACTTCATTTAACTTTATTTATTTTAGGAATTGATTGTTATGTCATTAACTAACGAACAAATCATTGAAGCGATTGCTTCTAAAACTGTAACTGAAATCGTTGAATTAATCACAGCGATGGAAGAAAAATTCGGCGTTTCAGCAGCGGCAGCAGTAGCGGCAGCACCAGCAGGTGGCGCAGCGGCAGCGGCAGAAGAAAAAACTGAATTTGATGTAGTTCTTGCTGAAGCTGGTGCAAACAAAGTAGCAGTAATCAAAGCAGTACGTGGTGCGACCGGTTTAGGCTTAAAAGAAGCGAAAGACTTGGTTGAATCTGCGCCTGCAGCGTTAAAAGAAGGCATCTCTAAAGAAGAAGCTGAAGCGCTTAAGAAAGAATTAGAAGAAGCCGGTGCAAAAGTAGAGATCAAATAATTTTTGATTCTCTTATGCCCTGTTTCTCAGGCTTGATGGCTGGTGGTTTACCCATCAGCCATTTTGTGCTATCAAAATAGGCACAAAAACAGATAATAATTTTCCGTTTAATCTTATCTGTTTCCACTCAAATTAATAATAGACGTTTTTATTTGAGTAGCCCACTACAGAAGTAAGGTTCAGAGTGCGGTTCCTGAAAACGGTGTCCATACTTTGGTATAAGTTAAAATCCGGTCAGAATTGACCGCACTTTTTCTTGTATCAGCTCAGTCTCACTAAAATTGATAGAGGAAAACCAACCAATGGGTCTCTCCTATTCTGAGAAAAAACGAATTCGTAAAGACTTCGGTAAACGTCCGCAAGTTTTAAATGTACCTTATTTATTAACCATTCAATTAGATTCGTTTGATAAATTTATTCAAAAAGATCCTGATGGTCAGCAAGGCTTAGAAGCTGCTTTCCGTTCAGTCTTTCCAATTGTTAGCAATAATGGCTACACAGAATTACAATATGTTGATTACCGTTTAGAAGAGCCGGAATTTGATGTTCGTGAGTGCCAAATTCGCGGTTCGACTTATGCGGCAGGTTTACGAGTTAAATTACGCCTTGTGAGCTATGATAAAGAGTCATCTTCACGCGCAATTAAAGATATTAAAGAAAATGAAGTGTATATGGGTGAGATCCCATTAATGACTGATAATGGTACTTTTGTGATTAACGGTACCGAGCGTGTTATCGTTTCACAATTACACCGTAGCCCCGGCGTATTTTTTGATTCCGATAAAGGTAAAACTCATTCATCAGGTAAAGTGCTTTATAACGCACGTATCATTCCTTACCGTGGTTCTTGGTTGGATTTTGAATTCGATCCGAAAGATAATCTTTATGCACGTATTGACCGTCGCCGTAAATTACCGGCAACAATTATTCTTCGTGCGTTAGGCTACACCACCGAAGAAATCTTAAATTTATTCTTCGATAAGGTGACCTTTGAAATCGCAGATAATAAATTATTAATGACCCTTGTGCCGGAACGTTTGCGTGGTGAAACGGCTTCCTTTGACATTGAAGTAAACGGAAAAGTCTATGTAGAACGTGGTCGTCGTATTACTGCACGTCATATTAAAGCGTTAGAAAAAGATAAGGTCACACAAGTTGTGGTACCTACCGAATATATCGTGGGTAAAGTCGCCGCAAAAGATTATGTGGATTTGGAATCCGGTGAAATTATTTGTCCGGCAAATGGTGAGATTTCTTTAGAAGTTCTAGCGAAATTAGCACAAGCAGGCTACAACGTTATTGAAACCTTGTTCACCAATGATTTAGATTACGGTCCTTATATTTCCGAAACCTTACGTGTTGATCCGACTGACGATAAAACCAGTGCGCTTTATGAAATCTATCGTATGATGCGCCCGGGTGAGCCACCAACACCGGAATCTTCAGAAGCCTTATTCCACAACTTATTTTTCTCTGCGGAACGTTATGATTTATCTGCAGTAGGTCGTATGAAATTCAACCGTTCTTTAGGTATTCCTGAAGGTGTGGGAAGTGGGATTTTAAGCCATGAGGATATCATTGCCGTAATGCGTAAACTCATTGATATCCGTAACGGTCGTGGTGAAGTGGATGATATCGACCACTTAGGTAACCGTCGTATCCGTTCTGTGGGCGAAATGGCTGAAAACCAATTCCGTATTGGTTTAGTACGTGTAGAAAGAGCGGTCAAAGAACGCTTATCTTTAGGTGATTTGGATGCGATCACGCCACAGGATTTAATTAATCCGAAACCAATTTCTGCGGCAGTGAAAGAATTCTTTGGTTCTTCACAACTTTCGCAATTTATGGATCAAAACAACCCATTATCAGAAGTGACCCACAAACGTCGTATTTCTGCGTTGGGTCCGGGCGGTTTAACCCGTGAACGTGCAGGCTTTGAAGTACGTGACGTACATAACACCCATTATGGTCGTTTATGTCCAATCGAAACGCCTGAAGGTCCGAACATCGGTTTGATTAACTCCCTTTCCGCATTTGCTCGTACTAATGATTACGGTTTCTTAGAAACCCCATATCGCAAAGTCATTGACGGTCAAGTGACGGAAGAAATTGAATATTTATCAGCCATTGATGAAGCAAATTATATCATCGCTCAGGCAAACTCAAATCTAGACGAGAATAATCGCTTTACTGATGCTTTTGTTACGGCTCGTGGTGAGCGTGGTGAGTCCGGTTTATATAAACCTGAAGATATCCATTATATGGACGTATCCACTCAACAAGTAGTGTCTGTAGCGGCGGCATTGATCCCATTCCTTGAGCATGATGATGCGAACCGTGCATTGATGGGGGCAAACATGCAACGTCAGGCTGTTCCAACATTACGTGCTGACAAGCCGTTAGTGGGAACAGGTATGGAAAAACCAATTGCTCTTGATTCCGGTGTGGCTGTTGTGGCGAAACGTGGTGGTATCGTTCAATATGTGGATGCATCACGTATTGTGATTAAAGTGAATGAAGATGAAACCGTTGCAGGTGAAGCGGGGATTGATATTTATAACTTAATCAAATACACCCGTTCTAACCAAAATACCTGTATCAACCAAATTCCTTGTGTGAATTTAGGCGATCCGATTAATCGTGGTGAGGTGTTGGCTGACGGTCCTTCAACCGATTTAGGGGAACTGGCGTTAGGTCAAAATATCCGTGTGGCATTTATGCCATGGAACGGTTATAACTTTGAAGACTCCATGTTAGTGTCTGAGCGTGTGGTTCAACAAGATCGCTTTACCACCATTCATATCCAAGAACTTTCTTGTGTGGCTCGTGATACTAAATTAGGCGCAGAAGAAATCACCGCAGATATTCCAAATGTGGGTGAATCGGCACTCAGCAAATTAGATGAATCCGGTATCGTTTATGTGGGTGCGGAAGTAAAAGGTGGAGACATCTTAGTCGGTAAAGTGACACCGAAAGGTGAAACCCAATTAACACCGGAAGAAAAATTGTTACGTGCAATTTTCGGTGAAAAAGCCTCTGATGTAAAAGATTCTTCATTACGCGTACCAAACAGCGTAAGCGGTACGGTTATCGACGTACAAGTCTTCACCCGTGATGGCGTGGAAAAAGACAAACGTGCGCTAGAAATCGAAGAAATGCAATTAAAAGAAGCGAAGAAAGATCTTTCCGATGAATTAGAAATCTTAGAGGCTGGTTTATTCGCGCGTGTTCGCAATCTTCTTATTTCGGGTGGCGTAGATGAAGCGCAATTAGATAAATTAGATCGTACTAAATGGTTAGAACAAACCATTGCCGATGAAGAGAAACAAAATCAATTAGAGCAACTCGCAGAGCAATACGAAGAGCTTCGTAAAGAGTTTGAACTCAAACTTGAAGTGAAACGTAAGAAAATCATCAAAGGTGATGATCTTGCGCCGGGTGTATTGAAAGTGGTGAAAGTTTATCTTGCGGTGAAACGCCAAATCCAACCTGGTGATAAAATGGCGGGTCGTCACGGTAACAAAGGGGTTATCTCAAAAATTAATCCTGTTGAGGATATGCCGTACGATGAAAACGGCCAACCGGTTGAAATCGTATTAAACCCTCTGGGCGTTCCATCCCGTATGAATATCGGTCAGATCCTTGAAACTCACTTAGGTTTAGCGGCAAAAGGTATTGGTGATCAAATCAATGCGATGCTTAAACAAAAACAAGAAGTAGAAAAATTACGCAGTTATATGCAAAAAGCCTATGATTTAGGTCATGGTTCACAAAAAGTGGATTTAAGCACTTTCACTGATGAAGAAGTGCTACGTTTAGCAGATAACTTGCGTAAAGGTTTACCGGTTGCTACCCCAGTGTTTGATGGTGCGGATGAAACGGAAATCAAAGAGTTATTAAAACTCGGCGGTTTACCGACTTCCGGACAGATCACCTTATACGATGGACGTACCGGTGAGAAATTTGAGCGTCCGGTAACCGTAGGTTATATGTATATGCTCAAATTGAACCACTTGGTTGATGACAAAATGCACGCACGTTCAACGGGCTCTTATAGTCTCGTCACGCAACAACCATTAGGTGGTAAAGCACAATTCGGTGGTCAACGTTTCGGTGAGATGGAGGTATGGGCGCTTGAAGCATATGGTGCAGCTTATACTTTACAGGAAATGCTAACCGTGAAATCCGATGATGTGAACGGTCGTACGAAGATGTATAAAAACATCGTCAGCGGCAACCAACAAATGGATCCGGGTACGCCGGAATCTTTCAACGTGATTATGAAAGAAATCCGTTCACTTGGTTTAAATATTGAGTTAGACGAAGAGTAATGAAAGTAGGGTGTGTGGATTGGCATAATTCACACACTACAAAAATCGCCGAAGTGCGGTCAAAATTCTCGGTGATTTTTAACCGCACTTTAAACCTTTAACTCCGACAGGAGAACATTTGTGAAAGACTTAGTTAAGTTTTTAAAAGCACAGTCAAAAACCAGTGAAGATTTTGATGTGATTAAAATTGGGTTAGCGTCACCGGATATGATCCGTTCTTGGTCATTTGGTGAGGTGAAAAAACCTGAAACCATTAACTACCGTACGTTCAAACCTGAACGTGATGGTCTTTTCTGTGCGCGTATCTTCGGGCCGGTAAAAGACTACGAATGTTTATGTGGTAAATATAAACGTTTAAAACACCGTGGTGTGATTTGTGAAAAATGTGGCGTTGAAGTGACACAAACCAAAGTGCGTCGTGAACGTATGGGTCATATTGAATTAGCCTCACCGGTGGCACACATTTGGTTCTTAAAATCCCTTCCATCCCGTATCGGTTTATTACTTGATATGCCGTTACGTGATATTGAGCGTGTACTTTATTTTGAAATGTACATTGTGACTGAACCGGGTATGACGGATTTAGAACGCGGTCAATTATTAACGGAAGAGCAATATCTTGATGCCGAAGATCGTTGGCAAGATGAATTTGAAGCCAAAATGGGTGCGGAAGCGATCCAAGATCTGTTAAAAGGTATGGATCTTGACGTGGAATGCGAAAAACTACGTGAAGAGTTACAAGAAACCAATTCTGAAACTAAACGTAAAAAAATCACTAAACGCTTAAAATTGTTAGAAGCATTTGTGCAATCCGGTAATAAACCGGAGTGGATGGTGATGACCGTATTACCGGTACTTCCACCGGATTTACGTCCGTTAGTACCACTTGATGGTGGTCGTTTTGCCACTTCTGATTTGAACGATTTATACCGTCGTGTGATCAACCGTAACAATCGTTTAAAACGTTTATTAGATTTGATTGCGCCGGATATTATCGTGCGCAACGAAAAACGGATGTTACAAGAATCGGTCGATGCCTTATTGGATAACGGTCGCCGTGGTCGTGCGATTACCGGTTCTAACCGCCGTCCGTTAAAATCTTTAGCGGATATGATTAAAGGTAAACAAGGTCGTTTCCGTCAAAACTTATTGGGTAAACGTGTGGATTACTCCGGTCGTTCCGTTATTACCGTCGGGCCATACTTGCACCTACATCAATGCGGTTTACCGAAGAAAATGGCATTGGAATTATTCCGTCCGTTTATCTATGCGAAATTAGAAAGCCGCGGTTATGCGACTACGATCAAAGCCGCGAAGAAAATGGTTGAACGTGAAGATGCGATCGTTTGGGATATCCTTGCGGAAGTGATTCGTGAACACCCGATTCTATTGAACCGTGCACCAACACTTCACCGTTTGGGTATTCAAGCATTTGAGCCAATCTTAATTGAAGGTAAAGCGATTCAATTACATCCGCTCGTCTGTGCAGCGTTTAACGCGGACTTCGATGGTGACCAAATGGCGGTTCACGTACCATTAACCCTTGAAGCACAATTAGAAGCCCGTGCGTTGATGATGTCAACCAACAACGTGCTTTCACCGGCGAACGGTGAGCCGATTATCGTTCCATCACAAGATGTGGTGTTGGGTCTTTACTATATGACCCGTGAAAAAGTAAACGGTAAAGGCGAAGGTATGTTATTGCAAGATCCGCGCGAGGCTGAAAAGGCTTATCGTACCGGTCAGGCCGAATTACATTCTCGTGTAAAAGTACGTATTACCAAATATGTGAAAAACGATGCGAATGAGTTTGAAACGAAAACTACGCTCACAGATACTACGATCGGTCGTGCAATTTTATGGATGATCGCACCAAAAGGTATGCCGTATGCATTGTTTAATCAAACATTAGGCAAAAAAGCGATTTCTAAATTAATTAATGAAGCATATCGCCGTTTAGGTTTAAAAGAAGCGGTTATGTTTGCTGACCAAATTATGTACACCGGTTTCGCTTATGCTGCTCGTTCCGGTTCATCAGTGGGTATTGATGATATGGTCATCCCTGAGAAGAAATATGAAATTATTTCTGCAGCGGAAGACGAGGTGGCGGAAATCCAAGAGCAATTCCAATCCGGTCTTGTTACGGCAGGTGAACGCTATAATAAAGTGATCGATATTTGGGCTGCGGCGAACGAACGCGTTGCAAAAGCAATGATGGAAAACCTTTCTACAGAAGAAGTACTCAACCGTGAAGGTAAACCTGAAAAGCAAGCCTCCTTTAACAGTATCTTTATGATGGCGGATTCCGGTGCGCGTGGTTCCGCAGCACAGATTCGTCAGCTAGCCGGTATGCGTGGTTTGATGGCACGTCCGGACGGTTCAATCATTGAAACGCCAATCACAGCTAATTTCCGTGAAGGATTGAACGTACTTCAGTACTTTATTTCAACTCACGGTGCGCGTAAAGGTTTGGCGGATACCGCATTAAAAACAGCAAACTCCGGTTATTTAACCCGTCGTTTGGTGGATGTGGCACAAGACTTAGTGATTATTGAAGATGACTGTGGCACGCATGAAGGTTTAGTAATGACCCCATTAATTGAAGGCGGAGATGAAAAAGTTCCACTTCGTGAATTAGTGTTAGGTCGTGTGGCGGCAGAAGACATTTATAAACCGGGTACGGAAGAAGTCTTAATTGCACGTAATACATTATTGGATGAAAAACTCTGTGATGTATTAGATGCAAATTCGGTGGATAGCGTAAAAGTACGCTCTGTTGTAACCTGTGATACTGATTATGGTGTGTGCGCGAAATGTTACGGTCGTGACTTGGCGCGTGGTCACTTAATCAATCAAGGGGAAGCGGTAGGTGTAATTGCGGCACAATCTATCGGTGAGCCGGGAACACAGTTAACCATGCGTACGTTCCATATCGGTGGTGCAGCATCTGCGGCTGCGAAGGAATCTAGCGTACAGGCGAAAAATACCGGTACATTACACTTAGCAAATGCGAAATTTGTAACGAATGACGAAGGTAAATTAGTTTTAACATCCCGTAATACGGAATTAACTATTACTGATGCATTTGGTCGTACCAAAGAACACTATAAAGTGCCTTATGGTGCGGTATTAAGTAAAGGTGATGGTCAAGAAGTAACTGCGGGTGAAACTGTGGCGAACTGGGATCCGCATACCATGCCGGTTGTATCCGAAGTAGCTGGTTTCGTGAAATTCGTAGATATCGTGGACGGTTTAACCGTAACACGTCAAACCGATGAATTAACCGGTTTATCCTCTATTGTGGTACAAGATGTGGGTGAACGTGCAACCGCAGGTAAAGATTTACGTCCAACCATCAAATTAGTTGATGCAAACGGTAATGACGTATTCTTACCGGAAACCGATGTTATTGCACAATACTTCCTACCGGGTAAAGCAATCGTGAGCTTAGACGATGGCGCAGCGGTGAAAGTGGGTGAACCATTGGCGCGTATTCCGCAAGAATCTGTGGGAACCAAAGACATTACCGGTGGTCTTCCACGGGTTGCGGATTTATTTGAAGCCCGTAAACCAAAAGAGCCGGCAATCTTGGCTGAAATTTCAGGTATCGTTTCCTTCGGTAAAGAAACCAAAGGTAAACGTCGCTTGCTAATTACGCCGGCAGAAGGAGAAGTGTACGAAGAAATGATTCCAAAATGGCGTCAGCTCAACGTATTTGAAGGTGAAATGGTACAACGTGGTGATGTGATTTCTGATGGTGCGGAAACACCACATGATATTTTACGTTTACGTGGCGTACGTGCTGTAACCGAATATATTGTGAATGAAGTGCAAGATGTTTACCGCTTACAAGGGGTAAAAATCAATGATAAGCACATTGAAGTCATCGTTCGCCAAATGTTGCGTAAAGCGGTGATCACTAAGGCTTACGACTCTGAATTCCTTGAAGGGGAACAAGTGGAAGTGGCCCGCGTGAAAATCGTCAATCGTAAACGTGAAGCGGAAGGCAAACCGTTGGTTGAGTTCGAGCGCGAATTATTGGGTATTACCAAAGCATCTCTTGCAACGGAATCCTTCATCTCTGCTGCATCGTTCCAAGAAACCACACGTGTTCTTACCGAAGCAGCTGTGGCAGGTAAACGTGACGAATTACGCGGTTTGAAAGAAAACGTGATCGTGGGTCGTTTAATTCCGGCTGGTACCGGTTTTGCGTATCACCAAAACCGCATTAAAAACCGCCAAAAAGCAGCGGAATTAGCGGTGGAAGCAATTGAAGAGCCAATTTCTACTTTTGCAACCGATGCGGATATCGAAGCGGAATTTGAATTTATCGCAGATGATGCAACGCAAAGCCTAGCGGCATTATTAAATTCCGAAATGGAAGAGTAATTTTGCAATATAGATAAAAAAGCCCCGAAAGGGGCTTTTTTGTTGACTATTATAGGAACAATGACTTAGCAATGAGAATTCAAAGTGCGGTCATTTTTTCAAGAATTTGAAATTTTTGAGAAAGTCATACTATTTATTGTTAGACTTATGCAAAGATTTTTTATAAGGATAATTAAATGGGTACAACAAAAACTTTTCCTCTGCCCACCGGCTATTTTGGTATCCCTTTAGGATTAGGGGCACTCTCTTTGGCATGGTGGCATTTGGCGGATTTCTTCCCTTGGGCGCAAACTATTAGCGATGTGATCGGTATTACGGCAATGACCGTTTGGTTGGCCTTTATTGCTATGTATGGGTATAAATTGAGTTATTATTTCCACGAAGTAAAAGAGGAATACCACTGCCCTGTCCGCTTTTCTTTTATTGCCTTGATTCCTATCACAACCATGTTAGTCGGCGATATTGCCTATCGTTGGAATCCTGTGATAGCGGAAGTGATGATTTGGCTCGGAACCATCGGGCAATTATTGTTTTCTTCTTTTAGAATGAGTGAACTCTGGAAAGGCGGTGTTTTTGAGCAAAAATCAACACGCCCACCCTTTTATTTACCCTCTGTCGCCGCAAACTTCACTAGCGCAAGTTCAGTCGCTTTATTAGGCTATCATGATCTTGGCTATTTATTTTTCGGTGCCGGTTTCCTAGCGTGGATAATGTTTGAACCCGTATTACTCCAACATTTACGCATTTCTTCCTTAGAACCGCCTTTTCGTGCCACCATGGGGATTATTCTCGCCCCGGCATTTGTTTGCGCTTCCGCTTATCTCGCCGTCAATCAAGGCAAAGTCGATACTTTCGCCAAAATCCTATGGGGCTATGGCTTTTTGCAAATGTTTTTTCTATTGAGAATTTTCCCTTGGATTATCGAAAAAGGCTTAAACATCGGTTTATGGGCTTTCTCATTCGGCTTAGCCTCCATGGCAAATAGTGCCGTTGTTTTTTACCATAATCAAGTACTATCCGGCATAGCAATGTTTGCCTTTATTTTCTCAAATTTGATGATTGGATTACTTGTGCTGATGACCTTGTGGAAGTGGGTGAAGTAAACTTTTATAAGCGATGTGAAATAGAATCGGGATTTGAACTTGTTGCTAATGATACTAGCGCAGAGTTTAACAGCATTATTAGATGCCAAAATGGAAGATTAATTTTATAAGATAGATAAGGAAAAGCTCCGAAATGGGCTTTTTTTGTTGGATATATAAAAATATTAAACTTACGATTACTAATTTATAGCTATTTATAATGAAAGTGTATACTATGCGTTTATTATTGGCTTTAATTTATTGTTAAAAGGGGATGTTATGATATCTGGATTATTTATTACCTATTTTAAAACTTATTCTAAAGTGAATTTTATACCTTTATCCGATGGACATAATTTATGCGGTATCTTGGGGAGAAATGGTATAGGGAAAAGTTCTATACTAGAAGCTCTAGATTATTTTTTTAATCGTGATAAAGAATGGAATCTTCATCTTAATGCAAAGAAAAAAGGAGTGACATCTGGACGTGATGGAGCAGCGAATCCCTATATATTGCCAATTTTTATAATAGATAGAGATGAAACAATTTCCTCTGATTTGTTAAGTATTTTGACCGAATTAGATAGGTTGTTTAGATCTATCAAAAAAGAAGATATCAATGGCATGGGTAATAATGCTAAGAGCACGTTTTTGTCTTTAAAAGAGATTATTTGTAGTAAAGATATCTACGACTCTAAATTAATTATTCCTATTGGTATTAATTATGAGAATATAGCTATTTGTCCTATTATTGATTCAATAAAAACAGATATTATAACTGATGATTCTTTGGAAAAAGTAATTAAGTATATTAGAGATTTATATGATTATGTTTATATTCCTAAAGATATTGATACTGAACAGTTTATGAAACTTGAAACAAAACAAGTTCAGATGTTAATGGGAGAGTCTCTAGAAGATATTTTGAAAAGTAAAATTACAGAGTCTACGATTAGAGAAATAAATGGAAATTTAGATAGATTTATTTCTGATTTAGAAAGTGAGTTAGATGGATATGTGTATAAGACAGTACAGCATAGACAATCAAAAGTTAAACGTTCAGATATCTATAAGTTAATAATCGATACATACTTTAATGTGCGAAAATTGCATAAAAAAATAAAAGATGACCAAACTATACCTATGTCAGAAATGAGTTCTGGAGAGAAACAAAAAGCCATTATAGATGTTGCTCATAGTTTGTTGAAGAATCATAGGGTTGATGGAAAGAATCTGATATTAGGAATTGATGAGCCAGAGGCTTCTCTGCATATATCGGCTTGCTTTGACCAATTTAATTCATTATTTGATATTGGGAATGACTGTAGACAAGTTTTGTTTACATCACATTGGTATGGATATCTACCAATTTTAAATAATGGAAATACGTGTATTATTTCAAAAATAGATAGTAGTCATCATTTTGATCTTATTAATACTAGTAACTACCAAGAACAAATGTCTCAACAAAAAGAGGAATCTAAAGGTCGACTTCCATATGATATTCAACTTAAAAGTACCACTGATTTTGTCCAATCAATATTAATTAATATTTTTTCTGATACTCCATATAATTGGATTATATGTGAAGGTAGTTCAGAGAAAATTTATTTAGAAAGATATTTCGAAAATGAGATTAATTTAAATAAATTAAGGATTGTTCCTGTCGGAGGTGCTAAAAAAATTAAGAAAATATATTCTAATATGTTAACGCCTTATAGTGAAATGAAAGATAGTATAGGCAAAAATATCAAAAGAGGGAAGATTTTATTGTTATCAGATACAGATAGATCTCTAGTTAATTATAAAGTTGATAGTGATGAATTCTTCAAATGTCAAAGGATAGTCAATAATCCAAGAAGCCAAGAAACTATGATGGTTAATATTCATGAAAATCCAATTTCACCTGAAACAGAAATTGAAGATTGTTTAAACGGAAAACTATTTGTTGATACTTTGAAATATTTTAAAGATGAATTTCCTATAATTGATTTTATAGATGAAAATAAGGATTATATGGAATTAGCATCATCTTTTAGTTTAGATCTAAGACCCAGTGAACAGAGTAATTTAAAGAATTTCTTTGATAGTAATGACGGAGAAATGAAGTTACAGTTTGCTAAAAAATATGTAGAACTTTTATCTGACTCGTATTCTGTTCCTAGATGGATTGAAGATATTAAGATCTGGATATGCACTTAGTTTTCATTTTATTAATAAATAAAAATGGCAGGTGTAATCCTGCCATTTTAGTCTTTTTATTTAATCAAAACATCCCCCAAAACTCTCACCAACACCTCCCAATAAGTCTGCACCGCTGAAATCTGTACTTTTTCATCCGGTGAGTGGGCGTTGCGGATGGTTGGTCCTAAAGACACCATATCAATATGCGGATAATGCTCTTTAAGTAAGCCACATTCCAAACCTGCGTGGATCACTTTGATTTCAGGGGCTTTGCCTAATACGTCGGCATAATGTTTTTTCGTTAGGTTGAGAATGGCGGAGTCGTTCACCGGTTTCCAGCCTGGGTAAGGGGCGGAAAATTCGGTTTTTGCGCCAGCCAAGGTAGCAACGGAACTTAATAATTCGGTCACATAAGCCTTACCGCTTTCAATCAATGAACGGACTAAAATCGTGCCTTTTACGTTGTCGCCTTCGGTTTTTAACACACCAATACTGAGCGAGCTTTCCACTACATTTTTAATCACATCACTGTTGCGAATCACACCATTTGGCAAGGCATTGAGCAGGTGAATCACCGTTTTTGTACTTTGTGCGGTGAATACCGTTTCGGCTTTATTTGTCGGTTCAATAAAAAGGGTTAAATTCGGTTCGGCAATCGCCAATTCTTCTTTGAGTAAAACTTCAAGATTTTTGACCGCACTTTCAAGGACATTAACCTCACCATTGAATGCCATCACCGCAGCGGCTTCGCGAGGAATCGCATTACGAATAGAACCGCCACGAATTTCCGCTAAAGCAAAGTGCGGTTGGTTTTGAGCAAGTTTTGCTAATACACGGGCTAACACTTTAATGGCGTTGGCTCTGCCTGTGTGAATATCGCAACCGGAATGTCCGCCACGCAAGCCCTTTAAGGTGAGTTGAACGCAATGCTCGAAAGCATTGTTTTCTCGTTCTATCGGTAGTTCCAAATTGGCATTAATGCCGCCAGCACAGCCAATATAAATTTCGCCGATTTCTTCCGTATCTGTATTAATGAGGATGTCCGATTGCAACCAATTACGGCGAAGGTTTAATGCACCGTCCATGCCGGTTTCTTCTGTCATTGTGAGTAATACTTCAAGAGGGGGATGCGCCACATCATAACTTTCCAACACGGCAAGGGCGGAGGCTAAACCAATTCCGTTGTCCGCCCCCAACGTTGTACCTTGTGCTTTTACCCAATCGCCGTCAATATAAGGGCGAATCGGATCTTTGGTGAAATCGTGCGGATTGCCCTCATTGGCTTGCGGTACCATATCCAAATGGGCTTGCAATGCCACCGGAATGCGGTTTTCCATTCCCACTGTTGCCGGTTTACGAATCAGTACATTGCCCGCTTCATCACGTTCCACAAAAAACTGTTTTTCTTTCGCCCAATTCACAATGAAATTTGCCAATTTATCCTCATGATGAGACGGATGAGGGATGGCACAAATTTGATCAAACCATTTCCATAATAATTGTGGTTGTAGGGTGGTAATTTCAGACATATTCGCTCCTTTTTACGAAAAATTTCACGAAATAATAGCATAAAACCTTGTTTCAGGTTATCCTTACGCAATTTTTATTTATTGATATTAAGGTGTAATTATGAGCGAAAAATATGTGGTAACTTGGGATATGTTCCAAATGCACGCCCGCAAATTATCAGAGCGTTTACTTCCCGCTTCCCAATGGAAAGGCATTATTGCGGTGAGCCGTGGCGGTTTATTTCCTGCAGCCGTGTTATCACGCGAATTAAATATTCGCCATGTAGAAACCGTTTGTATTGCTAGCTATCACGATCATAAAAATCAAGGTGAACTGCAAGTTTTACACGCAGCAGAAGTGCCTAACGGCGGAGAAGGCTTTATTGTGGTGGATGATTTAGTGGATACAGGCAACACTGCTCGTGCAATTCGTGAAATGTATCCTAATGCAAAATTTGTTACCGTTTTTGCCAAACCGGCAGGGGCAGAATTAGTGGATGATTATGTGATCGACATCCCACAAAATACTTGGATTGAACAACCTTGGGATTTAGGTTTAATGTTTGTTCCACCTCTCGCAAGAAAATAAGATAATAAACGTTATAAAAGTGCGGTGAAATTCACCGCACTTTTTGTTTGATTGAGTCGTTAAAAAAATCTCGTTAAAATGACCGCACATTAACCTATGAGGATTTTCCATGCCATCACAACCCCGTTTCGTTCACCTTCGTACACACAGTGATTTCTCGATGATTGATGGAATTGCCAAAGTGAAACCTTTGGTCAAAACCTGTGCGGCGAATAATATGGTGGCGATGGCACTGACAGATTTTTCCAATTTTTGTGGTGTCGTGCGTTTTTATGGAGAGGCTTTATCTGCCGGGATTAAACCGATTATCGGGGCGGATGTGCGGGTGCGCAGTGAGCTATGCGGCGATGAATTATTTGAGCTGACCTTGTTGGCGAAAAATAATACGGGCTATAAAAATATCACCCTGCTCTTGTCGAAGGCGTATCAACGGGGCTATGCCGATTTGCCTTATATCGATCAAGATTGGTTGATCGAACACCGCGAGGGCGTGATTATTTTATCCGGTGGAACAAAAGGTGATGTGGGTAAAAAATTGTTGAAAGAAAATGCCACTGAAACACAAAGTGCGGTTGATTTTTATCAAGAATTTTTTCCTGATCATTTTTATTTGGCATTAACACGAACCGGCAAGCCCGATGAAGAACGCTATATTAAAGCTGCCTGTGCTTTAGCCGAAACACAAAATCTCCCTCTTGTGGTGACCAATGATGTGGTCTTTTTAAAATCCGATGATGCAGAGGCTCATGAAATTCGAGTTGCTATTCATGATGGCTATACCTTAGACGATCCCAAACGTCCTAAACTTTACACAGCACAACAGTATTTCCGCACGGAAGAGGAAATGTGTGCCTTATTTGCCGATATTCCTTCCGCTCTTGAAAATACCTTATTAATCGCACAGCGTTGTAGTGTCACCTTACGCCTTGGGCAATATTTCTTACCGCAATTTCCAACGGGGGAACTGAGCACGGAAGATTATTTGGTGATGAAATCGAAAGAGGGCTTGGAAGAACGCTTAGCATTTTTGTTTCCCGATGAAAAAGTGCGGTCAGAAAGACGTGGCGAATATGATGAACGCTTGCAGGTTGAACTCGATGTGATTAACCAAATGGGCTTCCCCGGTTATTTCTTGATCGTGATGGAGTTTATTCAATGGTCGAAAGATAACGATATTCCCGTGGGGCCGGGCCGAGGTTCCGGTGCGGGCTCATTGGTGGCATATGCGTTAAAAATTACTGATCTCGATCCACTGGAATTTGATTTGCTTTTTGAACGTTTCCTAAATCCTGAACGTGTGTCTATGCCCGATTTTGACGTGGATTTCTGTATGGACGGACGGGATCGGGTGATTGAGCACGTGGCGGAAACCTATGGGCGTGGAGCGGTATCACAAATTATCACCTTTGGTACGATGGCGGCGAAAGCGGTAATCCGTGATGTAGGGCGGGTATTGGGTCATCCTTATGGTTTTGTGGATCGCATTTCTAAATTGGTTCCGCCCGATCCGGGTATGACCCTTGCCAAAGCCTTTGAAGCTGAGCCGCAATTACAGGTTGCCTATGATAGCGATGAGGAAGTACAGGCCCTGATTGATATGGCGCGCAAGCTGGAAGGTGTAACCCGAAATGCCGGTAAGCATGCCGGTGGAGTGGTAATTTCACCGACACTCATTACCGATTTCTCACCACTTTATTGTGACAGCGAAGGGCTTCATCCCGTTACCCATTTCGATAAAAATGATGTGGAATATGCCGGTTTGGTAAAATTTGACTTCTTGGGATTACGCACCCTCACCATCATCAAATGGGCGTTGGATATGGTGAATGCCCGTATGGTGCGGGAAGGCAAGCCCATGGTGGATATTGCGGCCATTCCATTGGATGATCCTGAGTCTTTTGAGTTGCTCAAACGTTCTGAAACCACCGCCGTGTTCCAGTTGGAATCACGGGGTATGAAAGATTTGATTAAACGCCTGCAACCGGACTGTTTTGAAGATATTATCGCGTTGGTGGCACTGTTCCGCCCCGGCCCGTTGCAATCGGGTATGGTGGATAATTTTATCGACCGTAAACACGGGCGCGAGGAGGTTTCTTATCCTGATGCAAATTATCAACACGAAAGCCTGAAACCCATTTTAGAACCGACTTACGGCATTATTTTGTATCAAGAGCAAGTGATGCAAATTGCGCAGGTTTTAGCCGGTTATACATTGGGCGGAGCGGATTTATTACGCCGTGCGATGGGTAAGAAAAAACCGGAAGAAATGGCAAAGCAACGTTCCGTATTTGAAGCGGGCGCGATCAAAAATGGCGTTGACGGCGAACTTGCCATGAAGATCTTCGACTTGGTGGAAAAATTTGCCGGCTATGGTTTTAATAAATCCCACTCGGCAGCCTATGCTTTGGTTTCTTATCAAACACTTTGGTTGAAAACCCATTTTCCTGCGGAATTTATGGCGGCGGTGATGACATCGGAAATGGATAATACGGATAAAATTGTCGGCTTGTACGATGAATGTTTGCGTATGGGATTAAAAGTCACACCGCCGGATATCAACGTGGGCAAACATCATTTCAGTGTGAATGAAAACGGTGAAATTGTGTATGGTATCGGTGCGATTAAAGGCGTGGGAGAAGGACCTATTGACGCATTAATTACTGCACGCAATGCAGGGGGATTTTTTAAAGATTTATTTGATTTATGCGCTCGTGTCGATTTGAAAAAAATCAACCGACGTACCTTTGAAAGCCTAATTATGTCAGGGGCGTTTGATAAATTAGGGCCACATCGTGCCGCCTTGTCTAAAAATTTAGAAGATGCCCTCAAAGCCTCCGATCAACACGCCAAAGATGAAGCGATGGGGCAATCGGATATGTTCGGTGTGCTGACGGAAAGTCACGAAGAAGTGGAAAGTGCTTATGCCAATACGCCACCTTACACGGAAAAACAAATTCTAGACGGCGAGCGTGAAACCTTAGGGCTTTATTTAAGTAGTCATCCGATTAGTCGTTATTTAAAAGAGCTGTCTCATTACAGTTCAACACGCTTAAAAGAACTCACACCAAACCGCCGTGGGCAGATTAGTACAGCAGCCGGCTTAATTGTGGCTTCACGTATCGCCATCACCAAAAAAGGTAATCGATTGGGTGTGGCAACATTGGATGATCGCTCTGGACGTTTGGATATTACGTTGTTTGGCGAAAGTTTGGCGCAATTTGGTGAAAAATTGCAAAAAGATACTGTCGTTGTGGTATCGGGACAAGTGAGCTTTGATGATTTTTCCGGTGGTTTAAAAATGACCGTACGGGATATGATGACCTTAGATGAAGCCCGTTCCCGTTATGCAAAATCTCTTGCTATTAGTTTATCGGACGAACAGATAACGCCAATGTTTATTAAGCAACTAAAACAAATGCTTGAACCGGTGAGCGGCGGAACATTACCGATTAATGTGTATTATCAAAGTCCAAAAGGCAGAGCGCTTCTACGTCTTGGGGTTCAGTGGTCGATTACCCCTACCGATGAAATTTTGACGGAATTAGCCAATATGCTGGGCGAAAGTGCGGTTGAATTGGAGTTCGGATAATAGCGTTTATGTCAATCACCCAAATTAAGGACAGGAGAGCCTTCCTGTGCTACAATCGTGCAACAAATTACAGTTTAAACAATAAGAGAAATTATGACCGCACTTAATGTATTAATTTATCCTGACGAACATTTAAAAGTCGTTTGTGAGCCCGTTTCTGAAGTCAATGATGACATTCGCAAAATTATAGATGATATGTTCGATACCATGTATCAACAAGAAGGCATAGGTTTAGCTGCACCACAGGTTGATATTTTACAACGCATTATCACCATTGATATTGAGGGTGATAAACAAAATCAACTGGTTTTGATTAATCCGGAAATTTTGGCGTCGGAAGGCGAAACCGGTATTGAAGAAGGTTGTTTATCCATTCCGGGTGTACGAGCCCTTGTGCCGCGGAAAGAAAAAGTCACAGTGAAAGCCCTTGATCGTGATGGTAAAGAATTTACCTTAAATGCAGACGGCTTACTTGCCATTTGTATTCAGCATGAAATTGATCACCTTAACGGTATTTTGTTTGTGGATTATCTTTCACCGCTCAAACGCCAACGTATTAAAGAAAAGTTAGTTAAATACAAAAAACAAATAGCAAAACAATAACCGATATTATGTAGTCAATGTATAAAACAGGGATTTCAACGAAATGTAGGGACACACGCGGTGTGTCCCTACATCTCTCCCCCTTGTACGCGACATAATCACGAAAAGTGCGGTTAATTTTGACCGCATTTTACTTTCTCTCCCATACTATTGGGAACATTATCAACATAACGCAGAACATGATGAAACCACTCAATATTATCTTCGCAGGCACACCTGATTTCGCGGCGCAGCATTTACAAGCTTTACTCCACTCCCAACATAACGTGATTGCTGTTTATACACAGCCTGATAAACCGGCGGGGCGTGGTAAAAAATTACAGGCTAGCCCTGTGAAACAGCTTGCCGAACAACATAATATCCCTGTTTATCAGCCTAAATCCTTACGCAAGGAAGAGGTGCAAGCAGAATTACAAGCCCTGAATGCCGATGTGATGGTGGTAGTAGCTTATGGCTTGATTTTGCCAAAGGTTGTGTTAAGTGTGCCACGTTTGGGTTGCTTGAACGTACATGGTTCTATTTTGCCTCGTTGGCGTGGTGCTGCTCCGATTCAACGGGCTATTTGGGCGGGAGATACGCAAACAGGTGTAACTATTATGCAAATGGATGAAGGGTTAGATACCGGTAATATGTTGCACAAAGTGTATTGTGATATTTTGCCGACAGAAACCTCAGCCGGTCTTTATGAAAAATTGGCTGAATTGGCACCGCCGGCACTCATTGAGGTACTTGATCAACTCGAAAGTGGAAAGTTTATCGCTGAAAAACAAGATGATAGCCAAAGTAATTATGCGGACAAACTTTCCAAAGAAGAGGCGAGATTGGATTGGTCTCTTTCCGCCGCACAACTTGAACGCAATATTCGGGCCTTTAATCCTTGGCCTATGGCTTATTTCAGTACAGAAGATAAAGAGGGAAATTCACAAACTTTAAAAGTGTATCAAGCGGAAGTGTTACCCCATCAAGATAAACCGGAGGGGACGATTTTATGCGCGGATAAAACGGGCATTCAAATTGCCACGGCTGAAGGCGTACTGAATATTCTGCAACTGCAACCGGCAGGTAAAAAGCCGATGTCGGTTCAAGATTTGTTGAATGGACGTGCAGACTGGTTTCCTGTTGGTAAGGTGTTAGCCTAATGAAAAACGAGCGTTCGCAGCAAAAATCGGCAAAAAATAAACCGATGAAAAAAACAGCGAAAAAATCCACCGCACTTTCCTCCAGAGCAGTGGCGGCGCAGGTGATTTTACAGGTACTTGATGAAGGAAAATCCCTTTCTACTTTGATTCCTGAGGCGCAACCAACTCTGAAAGTGCAAGATTTACCGCTACTCCAAGAAATTTGTTTTGGTGTGTGCCGTGTGCTGCCTCGTTTGGAGCAGATTATCCAACGTCTTGTGGATAAACCGCTCAAAGGCAAAACCCGTATTGTGCATTGTTTATTGCTCGTTGGGCTGTATCAGTTGCTTTATATGCGAATCCCGACCCACGCTGCGGTGGATGAAGTTGTCAATGCGACGAAAGCGTTGAAATCAGACAGTTTCCGCGGATTAGTAAATGGCGTACTACGTCGTTTTTTGCGTGAAAAAGAAACCATTTTGGCGCAAGTGGATAAGCATTGGCAAACTTTGCATTCGGAATGGTTTGTAAATAAGTTGAAAAAAGCCTATCCGAATTGGCGTGATATCATCAATGCGAATAATCAAAAACCGCCGATGTGGCTACGGGTTAATGCACAACAAAATAGCGTAGAAAATTACCGCACTTTATTAGCGGAAATCGGCATTTTGGCTGAAACAAGCCCTCATCCTCAGGCGTTACGTTTGGCTTCACCAACATCGGTACAAAAATTACCTCACTTTTCGGAAGGTGTGGTAACGGTGCAGGATTTGAGTGCACAATGGGCGGCGGCTTTACTTGAACCGCAAAATGATGAGTGGATTTTAGATGCGTGCGCCGCACCGGGGGGGAAAACTACCCATATTTTAGAGCTCGCCCCACAAGCGAAGGTGATTGCATTAGACGTGGAAGCTCATCGTTTGAAACGGGTGGAAGAAAATCTGGCACGTTTGAATCAGCAGGCGATTATTGTTTGCGGTGATGCGACCAAGCCCGAACAATGGTTGGCGGAAATCGGGCAAAGTGCGGTTAAATTTGACCGCATTTTATTAGATGCCCCTTGTTCCGCTACCGGTGTGATACGCCGCCATCCTGATATTAAATGGCTACGCCAAGAAACGGATATCGCACAACTTACAACATTACAAAAAAATATTTTAAGAGCCCTTTGGTCGAAATTGAAGCCGAACGGCATTTTGTTATATGCCACCTGCTCAGTGTTACCGGAAGAAAATGATGAACAAATTCGCGCTTTTTTATCAGAGCATTCAAATGCGGAATTATTACCGCTCCCTTTTGAAGGGAATGTGAATGATGATAAAAGTGCGGTCGGTTTTCAGTTTATTCCGCAAGAAAATGGCGGAGACGGATTCTATTATGCTAAGCTGCGTAAGCGAGTCTAACCTAAAAGAGGACAATTATGTTTCCTAATATTGATGTGATCATTCCCTGCTATAACGCGGAAAAAACATTAATACGGGCGGTGGAATCTGTCTTGAATCAACCCTGTTTGGGAAAAATTTGGTTGATTGATGACGCTTCAAGCGATGAGACGCTTGCATTGGCAAATCAACTTTCTGCCCAGTATCCGGAACGAATTTTTGTGGAATCAATGAATAAAAACGGTGGTGTCGCAAAAGCACGAAATTGGGGAGCGTTACAATCTACGAATGAATTGATCGCTTTTTTAGATGCGGACGATGCCTACGAGCAAGGGGCATTAGAAGTGGCAGCAGCAACCTTTCATTTCCAACCGGACACTTCGTTGGTTCGTTTAGCTTTAAAGCCGGTAGGGTTAGCGCAGCGTTATGCCGAACATCCTAATTTTGATTTTGCTTGGCAGTATATGAGAATGACATGCGGGGGGAATGTGGTGTTTCGCCGTGCTTTTTTCTTGGCGTGTGGTGGTTTTCCTCAAAATGTGTTATTCCGTGAGCTAGGCGGTGAAGACGGTGCCTTGGGGATTGCAACAACAAGAATAAGTAAGGTGGCGACATTATTTGATGAGGTCGGTGTGTTGCATTATTGTCGAGAAGGAATGCACGCCGAGCGATTATTGGATTCGATTTTGTTTCAAAAAGCACCTGAAGGTGTGACGGAAGAAAAAATGATGCAGGCAAATGCGGTAACCGATGAAATTTGTTGCCGAATGGAAGCCTTAAAGTGCGGTTTAAATTCGGCGAAAATTGGTATTCAACCTCTTATCTTAACAAGGAGTGGGGCATGAAAATAATGATCCTTGGTGCCGGACAAGTAGGGACGACATTAGCGGAAAGTTTGGTTAGTGAAGATAATGATATTACCTTAGTGGATAATGAATCACCACGGCTTCAGGATTTACAGGAAAAGCATGATTTAAGAGTGGTTCAAGGTTCTCCTTCTTCTCCAAAAGTGTTGCGTGATGCCGGTGCAGCGGATGCGGATTTAATGGTGGCGGTGACATCATCGGATGAAATCAACATGGTGGCGTGCCAAATGGGGTACACGTTATTTAACACGCCAACGCGTATTGCACGTATCCGTGATTCGGAATATTTACGGGAAAAAGAGAAACTATTCAATGATGAAAATGTGCCTATCAACCATTTGATTTCACCGGAAAATTTGGTGACGGATGAAATTACCCGTCTCATTGCTTATCCCGGCGCATTACAAGTGGCACATTTTGCCAAGAATCGTATCAGTGTCGTGGTGGTAAAGGCTTATTACGGTGGGGCATTGGTGGGGTATGCTTTATCGGCCTTCAAAGAACATATGCCGCATATTGAATTTCGGATTGTCTCAATTTTACGCAGTGACAAAACGATTCGTCCTCAAGGTTCGACAATTATTGAAGCCGGTGATGAAATAACCTTTATTTGTGCGACAGAGCATATTAAAGCGGTAATTAGCGAATTACAACGCCTCGAAAAGCCTTATAAACGTGTGATGATTGTTGGTGGAGGGAATATTGCCGCCGGCGTGGCAAAACAATTGGAAGAACATTGCACGGTAAAATTAATTGAGCGTAATGAGGAACGTGCACAAGCCTTAGCGGAAAAATTAGCAAAAACCTTGGTTTTTCATGGTGATGCTTCCGATCAAAATTTGTTGTTTGAAGAACACATTGAGAATATTGATGTATTTTTATCATTAAGTAGCGATGATGAAGCCAACATTATGTCGGCTTTGTTGGCAAAACGTTTAGGGGCGAAAAAAGCCATGGTGTTGATTCAGCGTATGGCATATATCAGCCTAATTCAGGGGGGGGCGATTGATATTGCCGTTTCTCCGCAACAAGCGACAATTTCTGCTTTGTTGGGGTATGTGCGCAAAGGTGATGTGAAAAATGTAGCGAGTTTGCATCATGGAGGTTCCGAAGCGATTGAAATTGTTGCCCACGGTGATTTAAATACTTCCAATATTGTAGGAAAAACTATTCGTAATATTCGTTTGCCTAGCGGGTGCATTATTGGCGCAATTTTACGTAATAATGAAGTGATTATCGGACATAAAAATGTTGAGATTCAGGACGGTGATCATGTCATCGTGTATTTAGGCGATAAGAAAGCGGTTTCTGAAATAGAAAAATTATTCCAACCAAGTTCATTCTTTATCTAAAGGGTTTACTTTTTAAACAAAGAACACATATAATACGCCTAGTTTTTAACTAGCAAAGAGGAAAATTTATGAGCTTTGTAAAGGAATTTCGCGAATTCGCGATGCGTGGTAATGTTGTCGATATGGCTGTCGGTGTAATTATCGGTGGTGCATTCGGTAAAATTGTGAGTTCACTTGTTGGTGATGTTGTGATGCCTGTATTAGGTATCTTAACCGGCGGTGTAGATTTTAAAGATTTAAAATTTATTTTAGAACCGGCAAAAGGTGATATTCCGGCAGTAACATTAAACTACGGTATGTTTATTCAAAACGTTTTCGATTTCATTATTATTGCATTTGCCATTTTCTTGATGGTAAAAGGCATCAATAAATTGAAAAAACCGGCTGAGGCAGCGCCTGCCGAACCTTCAAACGAAGAAAAATTACTTACCGAAATTCGTGATTTGTTAAAAAAATAGTTCATTTTAGAACAGAATAAAAAAGTTGGCATAAGCCAACTTTTTTATTTTCTATGATAATGCTGTGTTGAAGTATTTGGATAAAAAGCATGTTTTTCAACCGCACTTTTACCGCTAGATTTTTAAGCACGCCACAAAATGGGTGTTGTTCTCCGTGTTAAACGTCGGCTTTTTAGTACTACAATTTTTGTCTGCCAACGGGCATCTGGTACGAAATACACAGCCGGATGGCGGGTTAATGGGAGAAGGGAGATCCCCTTCTAAAAGCTGAATATTTTTATTTCGTTCCAATTTCGGGTCAGGAATCGGCACGGCTGACATAAGAGCTTTGGTGTAAGGGTGTTTGGTGTGGTTATACACCTCATCATCGCTCCCTAGCTCCATGGTATTGCCTAAATACATCACAAGCACTCGGTCGGAAATATGTTTTACCACAGCAAGATCATGGGCAATAAAAATCAGCGATAACCCCATTTCTTCTTGTAATGATTTCAGCAAATTCACGACTTGAGCCTGAATAGACACATCCAGTGCGGAAACCGGCTCATCACAAATAATCATCTTAGGCTCAATGATCAGCGCTCGTGCAATACCGATGCGTTGGCATTGTCCCCCTGAAAATTCGTGGGGATAGCGATTAATTAAATTTGGCAATAGCCCTACTTTTAACATCATCGCTTGCACTTTTTCTTTTACTTGTTCCGCGTTCAAATGAGGTTGATAAATTTTGAGCGGCTCCGCAATAATTTCGCCGATATTCATTCGAGGATTGAGCGATGCGAGCGGATCTTGGAAAATCATTTGAATATCTTTGCGTGTTTCACGCCATTGTTTAGGAGATTGTTTGCGTAGATCTTTGCCTAACCAAATAATTTCGCCTTCGTTTGCTTGCACTAAGCCAATAATGGCACGGGCGAGGGTGGATTTTCCACAGCCCGACTCCCCCACCACGCCTAAGGTTTCGCCGGCATAAAGCTGGAAAGACACATTTTTTACTGCCTTTAAGGTTTGCGGTTTAGCAAAAAAGAGGGCTTTATCATTTTTGATTTTGAAGGATACGCCCAAATTCTTAACATCTAATAACAGGTTTTTCTCTTTAATCATAGGGGGCGCTCCTCAAATTGTTCCGCCGGAATCCAACAATTCCGCAAATGTTCTTTGGAAAGTGCGGTCAGTTTTGGCGCAGTTTTACATTGCTCACCTGCATAATGGCAACGAGGTGAAAATGGACAGCCTGCCGGTAAATGTAACAAATTTGGCGGATTTCCCGGAATCGTTACGAGCGTATCATTTTTACCATCAAGACGAGGAATCGCTTCCATCAGCCCAAGGGAATAAGGATGGGTCGGATGATAGAAAATTTGTTCCGCATTGCCGTATTCCATTGTGCGACCGGCATACATCACGAGCACTTTATCGCAAATTCCCGCTACCACACCAAGATCGTGAGTGATCATAATAATTGCTGTATTAAATTCCCGCTTAAGCTCATTCAATAAGGTCATAATTTGGGCTTGTACCGTCACATCAAGCGCAGTGGTCGGTTCATCGGCAATGAGCAATTTCGGACGGCAAAGTAATGCCATGGCAATCATTACACGCTGACGCATACCACCTGAAAATTCGTGGGGATACATTCCCATACGTTTTTTTGCCTCAGGCATTTTCACCGCGTCCAACATTTTCACCGACTCATTAAATGCAGTTTGTTTGTCGTAACTTTTGTGCAGCATCAAGACTTCCATTAATTGTTCACCAATCTTCATATAAGGATTTAATGATGTCATGGGATCTTGGAAAATCATCGCAATTTGTTCGGCTCGGATTTTATTGAGTTGTGCCGTGGGTAAATTCACCAGTTGTGTACCGTCAAATATTGCAGAACCGGAAACCTTTCCATTCTGTGCGAGCAAACCCATTAAAGCAAAGGCCGTTTGGGATTTACCGGAACCGGATTCTCCCACAATACCGAGAGTTTGTCCCGCATCTAATGTGAAATTAAGATCATTCACCGCGGTAACAATACCATCGGGCGTATGGAAATTGACATAGAGGTTTTGCACATCCAATAAGTGCGGTTGATTTTTCTGTTGTTTTTCCATAAACCTCTCCTAACGATCTTTCGGATCAAGGGCATCACGCAAGCCATCACCGATAAAGTTGAAACAAAATAGGGTTAAACAGAGGAAGAATGCCGGAAAAATTAAAAGCCAAGGGGCGACTTCCATTTGTGCTGCGCCATCACTTAATAATGCCCCCCAACTGCTCATCGGCTCTTGTGTCCCCAAACCTAAGAAACTCAAAAAGGATTCAAATAGGATCAATCCCGGTACTTCTAAAGAGGCATAAACCGCCACTAAACCTAATACATTGGGAATGATGTGTTTGAGAATGATTTGACGACGCGGTACACCGCATACAATGGCGGCTTCAACAAATTCCTTGTTTTTGAGGCTAAGGGTTTGCCCCCGTACAATACGAGCCAAACCTAACCACGCAATCGCCCCAATAGCAACGAAGATCAATAAAATATTTTGTCCGAAAAGGGTGACGAGTAAAATCACGAAAAACATAAAAGGGAATGAGCTGAGAATTTCTAGGAAACGCATCATCACCATATCCACTTTGCCGCCAAAATAGCCGGAAATTGCGCCATAAATTGTTCCGATTATTACGGAGATTAACGCACCGGCAATGCCTACCATAAGGGAAATCCGTCCTCCAATAGCCACCCGAACGAGCAAATCCCTACCTGAAGAATCCGTACCAAAGAAGTGTAACCCTTCAGTGGTTGGGGCAATACCCATCATATTCCAATCCGTATCTTCATAAGTGAAGGGAAAAAAGAAGGGGGCAAAAGTAATAAATAACACAATCAGCATTAATAAAATTAAACTGACTACGGCGGCTTTATTGCGGAAGAAACGGCGTTTTGCATCTTGCCAGAGACTACGCCCCTCAAGTTGCATTTCGTCTATCCGTTCGGCAAGTTGTTCGACAAATTCGGTGTTTTTTTGATTAATAGGTTGGGTCATTGCACACTCCTAATAACGAATTTTCGGGTCAATGACTGCATATAAAATATCCACAATCATATTAAACAAAATAGTCAGCGAACCAACAAGAATGGTTAAACTCAACACTAAAGAATAGTCACGATTCAACGCACCATTCACAAATAATTTTCCCATACCCGGTAAACCGAACACACTTTCGATCACCATTGAACCTGTAATAATGCCGACGAATGCCGGGCCAAGATAAGTAATGACAGGCAACAGTGCCGGGCGAAGGGCGTGTTTTAAAATAATTCGACGGGTCGAAAGCCCTTTGGCTTTAGCAGTACGAATAAAATTTGAATGAAGTACTTCAATCATTGAGCCCCGCATAATCCGTGCAATCCCCGCGACATAGCCAATGGTGAGTGAGGCAACCGGTAAAATTAAATAGGGTAAAGCCCCTTGATTCCAACCACCGGCAGGCAACCAACCAAGCCAAATGGCAAAAAATAATACAAGGAGGGGTGCGAATACGAAACTAGGCATAATTACGCCCGTCATCGACATACTCATCAAAATGTAATCCCATCGACTATTTTGTTTTAATGCGGCAATTGTTCCGGCTGAAATACCAAGGGTGAGTGCAAACAAAAAAGCAATGCTGCCAAGTTTAAGGGAGACGGGAAATGCCGAACCTATTAAATCGTTTACGGACTGATCTTTATATTTAAAAGAGGGGCCGAAATCCCCTTTGGCAAGATTTTCTAAATACAGCATATACTGTTTATGCAAGGGTTCATTTAAGGGATATTTTGCTTCAATGTTTGCCATCACTTCAGGCGGGTAGGCTCGTTCGGAGGTGAAAGGGCTACCCGGAGCCAAACGCATCAGAAAAAAAGAAAAGGTGATTAAAATAAACAACGTGGGAATGGCTTCCAACACGCGTTTAAGAATAAATTTAAACATGATTACTCCAACCCAAAAATATCACTACGATTTCTTTCCTTGTTTATGAATCAAGGATTTTATAAAAATAAAAGTGCGGTCAAAAAAACAGGCGTTTTTCCAACCGCACTTTTCTTAATGTTTAATGATATAAAGATTACGCAATAAAATATGATCTTGCGGATCTTTAGCGGTATAGCCGCCCACGTAAGCTTTCACTAAGCGAGGGTTTACATAGTTATAAATCGGCACGATAGCAAAATCTTGCGCTAAAATCGCTTCTGCTTTTGCATAGGCTTCCGCACGTCCTTTTGCGTCAGTGGCAAGATAGGATTCTGCCATTGCCTTATCATATTCCGCACTGGCGTATTTTGCCGTGTTGTTACTGGAGGTTGATAAGAAATAGTTACCGAAAGTCGTAGCTTGGTTGTAGTCCGCAAGCCAACCTGCTCGAGCCAAATCGTAATGACCGGTACGGCGGCTGGCAATGTAAGTTTTCCATTCTTGGTTTTCTAATTTCACATCAATTAATCCTTTGGTATTGGCTTTCCACATAGAGGCAGCAGCTATTGCCACTTTCTTGTGGTTTTCATTGGTGTTGTAAAGAATGGTAAATTTCAACGGATTGGATTTGCTGAAACCGGCTTCTTCTAATAGTTTAATGGCTTCTTCATTACGTTTTGTCATTGGTTCTTGGGAATAAGCCGGTTGCTGAATGAGCTCCCCCTCCGCAATATAAGTCGGTGTGAAAACATAAGTGGGTGTTTGACCTTGCGCCAGTACTTTATCGGTAATAACATTACGATCAAGGGCATAATTTAAGGCTTGGCGTACACGTTTATCATTGAAAGGCGCTTTCTTATTATTGATTTCATACATATAAGTTGACAAAATGCGGGCTGCAAAAACTTGATCCGGCAATTCTTTTTTCAACTTGACAAATTGCTCCGGTGGAAGCGCGTAATTGGTAATATCCAAATCACCGGCACGATAACGCGATACATCGGTACTCGCATTTTCAATCGCCAAGAAAGTCGCTGTATTTATGACCGTTTCTTTATCATTCCAATAAAGCGGATTGCGTTCAAACTCAATTTTTTCGTTGATCACGTGATCTTTTAGTTTATAAGCGCCATTGGTGACAATATTTTCTTTTTTCACCCAAGCATCACCAAATTTTTCAATGATTTTTTGCGGTACGGGTAATAGAGATTGGTGGGTGGTTAAACCGGCGGCATAAGGTACGGGATTGGAGGAATAAACCACAAAGGTGTGATCGTCTTTGGCTTCAACGCCTAATTCTTCCGGTTTTTTCTTGCCGTCAATAATATCTTGCGCGTTCGCCACCTGCATATAGTCTAAAAAGCTGGCGTAAGGTGATGCTGTGTTAGGATTGACTAAACGATGCCAAGAATACACAAAATCCTGTGCCGTAATCGGATCACCGTTTGACCATTTGGCATCTTTGCGGAGATGGAATGTCCAAGTTTTATAATCCGGTGAGCTTTCCCAACTTTCTGCTACACCCGGCACTAATTCACCGTCTGAATTAGTGCTCAGTAAGCCTTCAAATAATTGATAAGCCACTTGTGATTCCGGTACGCCTTCAGTTTTATGCGGATCGAAACTTTGTGGCTCCGCACCGTTATTAATCACAATATTTTGTACAGGCGCAAGTTCCGTCCCAGCAGGCACTTGGGCTGCATAAAGAGTGCCGGAGAGGGCTAACGTGAGGGCTGAAAAAACAAATTTAGTGAGTAAGTTATGTTGCATATACGCTCCTTGTGTGGATTATTGTTTTTAGTTCATTATGGTTAGAATCCTTATCTTTAACTGGTTTATCTTAAATATCTGATTTTGTAAAGCGTTTATTTGGAGATAAAGGTGATATTGATCACAATTTTTGTAAAAAATAAAAAATCTTTATTTTTTTATAAAAACTATTGGATATATTGCGATTTCACACTATCACTACAAATTCGATTTATGCTATCGTTATGAGCATCAATTAAAACAAGGAGAAGACAATGACAACTCAATTAGATTCACTTCGTAGTATGACGGTGGTGGTAGCAGATACCGGCGATATTGAAGCCATTAAAAAATACCAACCACAAGATGCGACAACTAACCCTTCCTTAATTTTAAGTGCTTCGGCATTGCCACAATACGCGCCATTGATTGATGAAGCTGTAAGCTATGCTAAAGCACAAAGCAATGATAAAGCACAACAATTAATTGATGCGGAAGATAAATTAGCGGTAAATATTGGTTTAGAAATTTTAAAAATCGTCCCGGGACGTATTTCTACTGAGGTAGATGCCCGCCTTTCTTATAATACCCAAGCCACCGTTGAGAAAGCCCGTAAACTGATCGCACTTTACAACGCTGCCGGCATTTCAAATGATCGTATTTTGATTAAAATCGCTTCAACATGGCAAGGTATCCGTGCGGCAGAAATTCTTGAAAAAGAAGGCATTAATTGTAACCTCACTTTATTATTCTCAGAAGCGCAAGCCCGTGCCTGTGCCGAAGCAGGGGTATATTTAATTTCGCCGTTTGTGGGGCGTATTCTCGATTGGTATAAAGCGAACAGTGATAAAAAAGAATATGCACCGGCAGAAGATCCGGGCGTGATTTCTGTCACCAAAATTTACAATTATTACAAAGAGTACGGTTACAATACCGTGGTGATGGGAGCAAGTTTCCGTAATGTGGGTGAAATCACCGAATTAGCCGGTTGTGATCGCTTAACCATTGCGCCGCCACTCCTCAAGGAATTACAAGAAAATTCAACCGCACTTGTACGTAAACTTGAATATAAAGGTGAAGTGAAAACCAAACCTCAACCGTTAACTGAAGCGGAATTCTACTGGCAGCACAACAGTGATGCCATGGCAGTCGAAAAACTGGCTGAAGGTATTCGTAAGTTCGCAATCGACCAAGAAAAATTAGAGGCGATGCTCGCAGCTAAATTATAATTTTGGCTGAATTGATATTAATTTTTGCCCCGTTGCCTGATAAGCCGCGGGGCATTTTTATAGGGGATTTGATTTATAGGTTTCGGTGTTAAAGAATGTAGTGAAAAGCGATAAAGAGTGAAAACTTTAGTGTTTAAATACTCTTTTTTGAGTAGAAAATAATTTTAAATCTTGACTGTTCAGCTAAATTGGTAAAGAATTTGTGTTCATATTTCACCGTGAATTATCAGTAGATTATTTTTTTACAATGTAAAAATAAGCGCATAATGATTAAGCGGTGAAATTTTGTAGCACACTTTTTTGGTTTTGATGTTAAAGAAGTGTGGTTAATTTTTTAACATTTTCGGAGCAAAATATGTCAGGTATTTTCACTCAAACTCCGCCAAATCGTCGCCGTTATGGAGTGGCAATTTTTGTCGGTATTATCGCAGGTATCATCTCTGCCTTTGTAAAATGGGGAGCTGAGCATCCATTCCCACCTCGTAGCCCAATTGATTTTTTCGCAGCAGCTTGTAAAGTGGATATTACGGGATTGACCCAAGATCAAGTATTGCAAGTTTGTTCACGTGCTTTCTTAAACCCTCCACACGTTTTCTTGCGTGATTATTTAGGTATCGATCCAACAGAAGCAGCATTCACTTTTGCAGATCATGCCTTTAACTGGATTGGTGTGACACACATCATTTTCTCATTAGTGTTCGCTATCGGTTACTGCTTAGTAGCAGAACGTTTCCCAAAAATCAAATTCTGGCAGGGTATCGGTGCCGGTATTATCGCAAACATCTGTGTTCACTATATCACTTTCCCAATGTTGGGCTTAACACCGCCTGTTGCGGAATGGCCGCTCTATGAACACATTTCCGAATTAGTCGGTCATATTTTCTGGTTCTGGATGATTGAAATTATCCGTCGTGATTTACGCAATCGCATCACCGGTCAGCCTGATCCGGAAGTGCCTTTGAAAGAGGCGACAGAATAGAGTTCAAAAAAGTGCGGTGAAAATTCATCGCATTTTTTCTTGTTTCAAAAACAAAAGAGCATTGTTTTACCTTCAATGCTCTTTATGAATTAACGTTCTTGCAATGCTTGTTTCATACGAGTGATTGGTTTAATGAGATATTGGAAAACAGTTTTTTCACCGGTTTTAATATCTACCGTTGCTGTCATTCCCGGTGTAATATCCAGTTTTTGACCTTTACTATCAGTGATTGATGTTCCTTGTGTTTCAATCAAAATCCGATAATAAGCTTGATCCGCATTTAAGTTCAATTCACTACGACGGCGTTCATCTTGCAACGTATCAGGGCTTATCAAAGTAACTTTCCCTTCAAGACCGCCATAAATAGAATAATCATAGGCACTGATTTTTACTAAAGCAGGTTGTCCCGGTCGAATAAACGCGACATCTTTCGGACTAATATAAGCTTGCACAAGTAAAGTATCATCTAGGGGGACAATTTCAAGAATATCTTGCCCTGCTTGTACCACCCCCCCTACGGTATTAATACGGATATTTTTTACCACACCACGTAAAGGTGCTTTAATTTGTGAACGTTCTACCGGATCAGCCCTCATTGCCATATTTTCGCGGGCTTGGGCAAGCTCGGATTCAGTCTGAACCAGTTCATTATTAGCATCAGCTGAATAACGATTACGGCGTTCGGTAATTTGTTGGGCAAAATCCGAAGATTGTCTTTGCATTCTGAGCAATTCTACTTGAGAAACTACTCCTTTTTTTACCATAGGCTGAGTAATTGCAATCTCTTTATCTAAAAGCGCTTTACTCTGTGCTAACCCCTCCACTGCATCAAGCATCGCTTTACGGCGAGCATTATAAGCGGCGGTTTCCCGTGAAACCACATCTTCAGGAATATCGTCGGCAAATACCAATGGTTTACCTGCAGATTCAGCTTGTAAACGAGCAACCACTGCACGTAAGTTTTGAACTTTTGCTTCACTTTCACGCAATATTGCTGAGCTACGGGTATCATCAAGGGTCAATAATACTTGCCCTTTTTCAACAATTTCCCCTTCTTTAACCTTCATTTCTTGAATAATACCGGGATCCAAACTCTGTACAATCTGTTCACGGCTACTCGGAATAACACTGCCTTGTCCACGGGTTACTTCTTCAAGAGGGCTAAAATATGCCCATATTACGAAGGTAACGAGGAAAATAAAAAAGAGAATGATGACCGAAAAAATACCTCGGTGTTTTTCAACCTGTAATGCGGCGTTCAAATCATTAATTAATGTTAAATCCGATTGCTTTATTTTTTCACTCACTATTCCTCTCCTTCAGCTGTATTGGCTGCCTGCTTTTGTTGTGGCTGCGATTTTTGTACTTGTTGTTGCTCATTCTTTCTTAAATGCTCTAAAACCGCATCTCTCGGTCCATCAATCGCTACTTTTCCATTATCAATCACAATAATACGGTTAACTAATTTCAACACTTGAGGACGATGAGTAACCATAATCATGGTGCGATTCCCCATCCAACGCGCAAGAGCCTGCAGTACCATTTCTTCTGTACCTTGATCAAGATCACTGGTTGGTTCATCAAGTAACACAACTCGCGGATCTTTGATTGTTAAACGGGCAAGTGCAACCAATTGCTTTTGACCACCGGATAAACCTTGTCCATTTTCGCCCAACGGCATATCTAATCCTCTTGGGTGGCTATTTACTAAATGCTCTAAACCAAAACGATATAAAGCATTAACTAATTCAACATCACCCGCAAAATTATCCGCTCTAGCAATATCTAAATTTTCACGTAATGTTCCTAAAAAAAGGCGTGGGGACTGACCAAACAATGCGACTTGATTACGGAGATAATTTGGATCAATTTGGCGTAGATCTACATTATCTAATGTGACATTACCCGAATGAGGTTCATATAAACCGGCTGCTAATTTTAATAAGGTGCTTTTTCCGCTTCCGACACGACCCAAAATAGCTACTTTTTCACCCGGGTTAATAGTGATTGATAATTGTGATAAAGCATTCGGGCTTTCTTTATTATATTGAAAGTTCACATTGTTAAAGCTAATTTTACCTTGGGTTTGTTTTAAAGTAATGTACTTCCGATCATCAACTCTTTCAATCGGGCGGTTCACAATATCATCCACCCCTTTTAATGCTAAACGTGCTTGTTGGAAACGTGTTGCCAACCCTGCAATTTGAGCGAGTGGCGCTAATGCCCGTCCGGACAAAATCACCGAAGCAATTAATGCCCCCATTGTAATACGGCTGGCTTCGTCTTCACTATGAATTAAATAGGTACCTAATAACACTAAAAACACCGTATTTAATTGTTGTAATCCGACAGAAAAGTTCACGACAAAGTTACTTAAATCTTTCACTTTAATCTGTGAAGCTGATGTTTTTGCTGTGTACATATCCCAACGTTGTTGTGCCCAATTCGTTGCATTATTAGCCTTTAATGTTTCAATACCATCCAATGCTTCAACGATTAATCCCTGACGTTGTGACGATTCACGCATAGATTCATTGATTCTTGCCGCTAATTTGGGCTGTACGGCAATCCCTACTAAAATTACCGTTGGAATAATAATTAATGGAACAAGCGCTAATTTCCCACCAATTAAATAAATAACAAAGACGAATAAAAAGAGGAAAGGTAAATCTACTAATACGAGTAAGCTCGCACTGGTCATAAATTCACGGACAGACTCAAAATCTCGGAGATTATTGGCATAAGATCCTGACGATGCTGGTTTATCAATAAGCCTCAATGCCATAACCCGTCTAAATAAAGCCGAGCTAATAATCAAATCCGCTTTCTTCCCTGCAATATCCGTCAAATGTCCACGAATCATTTTAGCTGCAAATTCAAAACTAATCGCGAGTACAACCCCGATACTCAGTGCCCATAAGGTTTCATAAGTTTTATTCGGAATCACACGATCATAGACATTCATTACATATAATGAGCTGACTAATGCCAAAAAGTTAATAATGAAGGTGGCTAAAATTACTTGTCCGTAGTAGGCTTTAAAACGCCAAATTACTTTCCAAAACCAAGCCTTCGGTAAATGGTATTCCGGTAATTCAGAACGAATATCGGAGGTAACTTTAGGTTTAATAAACCAACAATAACCTAAATAAATATCCTTTAGTTCCTTATAATCTAAAACCCGTTCCACCTTATCTGTTTGACGAATATGAAAACGACGGTTTATACCCGCTCCTTCAATTTTTGTAATTACCAAGGCTTCTTCATCTTCCAAAATAGCCACAACAGGCGTTGCCAAACTTGGAATATCGGTTAGCTCCCGTTTGGAAATAGAGTTTTCAAAACCATAAGTTTTTAAAACCTCCCTTAAAGAGGAAAAATTAACATCTAACCGCTGATCTCTGATAACTTGAGCGGTTAATGCTTCTTGTGCAATAGGCGTGCCATGTAACTGAGTCACTAATGCCAAATGTTCAATAATCGATTTCATACAACTTAATTTTTTATGTTATTTATGTTTAGATTTCGGTGAGTTTTCTATTCCCACCCAATTTGTAATACGAGCCTGAGAGGCCAGATAAGCTAATGCAGCATCACGAAAATCATTTCTAGCGGTGACTTCATCAATCTGAATACGGGTTAATTCTTGATAAGAATTAAGTAGATCAATCAAACTACGAGCTGCTACCTCAAATTGTAACTCATTATCGCTTACTACCTTGCGTTGCAAAGCAATTTGCTTCTTAGCTACGGAAGCCAATTTTTGGTTACGAATCATGTCCGTTTCAGAGGTTAGCGACTTTTCTTGCACCGACAACTCAATTTCACGTAATTTTGCTTCTGCAGCTTTTTGAGAGTAATAACTTTGTTGCTCCGCATATTTCGTCGCGGGATTATAAATATCCCAAGACATATTGACATAAAGTTCACGCTCGTGACGACTGGCGGATCCCTCTAGATTAATTGCTGGCAAACGTCTTGCTTTAGCAGCCTCAACGGCAGCACGAGAGCTATTAAACTCAGCTTGTTGAGCCAAATAACTTGGGTTATTTTTTACTTCTGGATTTTTATAACGCTCAATAAATTGATGCACATTGACTTGATTGAAGGGTTCAACCAAATCCGATGCAGACAGGACTTTTTGACTGTAACGGCTTAGGCGATTAAGCGCAGATTGCATAATTCGTTCTTGCATTAAAATTGTGGTTTCAACCTGATTTTTACGGGAAAGAGCCTCATTTACCTCTGAGTAACGTCCTTCATCAAAACTTGCAATCACCCCAAGATTCTTTAATATCTTTTCGTGGCGCTGTAAGCTCTCTTTATAAATTGCAATTGTTTCTTTCGCCCTTAATGCCATTAGATAAAGTTGAGCAATATCCTGCCCCATCACTTCTTGGGTTTCAGTCAATTTATGCTGATAGTAAGTCTGTTTATGTTTGTCACGTTCAATTTCGGCTTCAATTCCTCCCCACGCATAAAGATTAACTCTCGCAGCGACTCCGGGACCCGAACGGCGTTCACTGGTGTAACGATGCTGTTGACTTAACACTTGGGTACCTGTTAGTGATACCACTGGAATATGACCAGCCTCCGATACTTTTGTTTGACTTGCAGCCATGGCAATATTAGCTTTTGCTTCGTCTAATGTCGGATCAGCTATAAACGCATATTGTAAAATATCGGTTAATGTTGTCTTCGCCAATATATTTGGTGAGAATAAAATAAACATACCGATAACTGAGAATGAATATTTAGACAATGATAAATATTTCATAAGACTCCTTCTAGATCTTTTTAATTAAGTGATTGTATTTTATAAAAATTTTAAATCCTATCTCATTGGTAATAAGAAAAATAAAATGAATATTCTATTATTTTATTTTGCACTTAAACAGATTCGACATCTTACTCTTTTCTAATTTTTTTTCAATCTAAAAATCCCAATTTAAATATTGCCTTTATTTTAATTTTTAATCCCTTCGGGGAAGAGTTTCTAATTGTGATAAGGACAATTTTTCATAAGATAAAAATTACATATTTTCTATTTCCCCTAATACATAATGTTATCACATATAAAAATTGCCAAAAGTGCGGTTAATTTTTTCAAAATTTTAATTTCCCTATTCAAAGAAATCCCCCGAGTTTTCACAGCGGGGGATTTGAACTAAGTTAAGTCACTAAAGACAATTAGATGATTTGGACTCCTTGTTGGATATAGATAGCCTCATCATTTACCTCACCGCTTGCGGTACGATAAGTATATTTGTCATAAGTAATACCATCGTGAACTACATCGGATTCGGTTTTTTCCCAGAAATTCCAGTTAGATTTAATAGCACCACCGCCATCTTTAAATTTGGTACCATTAATATATTTACCGTTATCACCGAAGTCCACGGTATCATTTGTACCACCTTTAATGTAGATAGCTTTTGTGGTGTCATTAGCTTGAGTAATATAACTATTGCTAATGCCGATAGTTTGAGCCGTTGGCGTGGTTAAATCAATCACCTCAAAATTCAATACATTTTGCAAGCTTACTTTACCATCTGATTTGGTTAAGACTAAAGTATCATTACCATCACCACCGTCGAGTCTTGCCCAAGCTGCACCGGTTTCGATACGATCACCCATAATGGCTACATCATCTCCAGCACCTAACTTAGCTTCTTGTCGTGCAAATAATCCACTCACAGAGAAAGTATCATTACCATCGCCCATATCAATGACACCACTTGAAGGTGCTTTTGTACCTACAGATTTAGCAATAAATACATCGTTACCGTTACCAAAGGTAATCGTATTCTTATCATACATAGAGCCAACTTCCATATAGTTATCGCCATTACCAAAGCTGATAGTTTTAGTTCCGGCGAAATCTTTGTTGACATCGGCACGTAACACATCATTACCATCACCGTAACTAATATCTAAACCTGCTGCTTGTACAGTAGTGCCACTAAAGTTAATAGTGTTATTACCTTCACCCATTCTGATGTTGTAGTTACCAACAACAAATGTTTCAGCAAAAGTCAGCTTATCGTTACCTTCTCCCATATCAAAATAACCATCGGTAGCAGACCCCATAGATTGGACAGACCCTCGAACTTGGATATGATCATCACCTTTGCCCATTTCAATATGAATTTTCGAACCAACATTGATGTTACGACCTACAGAGCCATTGCTCACCCCCATACCGCCGAAATTATCTAAACCGACAATTAAGGTGTCATTGCCATCTGTAGAAACAAATGCGCCATTTTCAGCTCTGGTAGAAGATTGGGCAAAACCGGTAACTAACTGTCTATCAAATCGAGTACCATTTGGATCAGGTCCCTCTTCAGCTGTATAACTAGTAAACAAGTTTCTCACTGCATTAATTTTCGTTTCGGAAACATTACCTGCCGCATCAATTACTTGAAGAGTAATACTTTGAGGGACCTTACGATTCCAGTTTGCTAAATCAATCGTATAAGTGCCATCACCATTATCAACAGCATCTTTAAGCGCGCTTTCTCCACTACCTGTATGATATTTATATTTAATGGTCGCGCCAATTTCTGAAACTCCATCTGCTTTAAGAACCATGGTATTGGTATCAGAATTTAACTCTTTAACATCCATTGACTCAACAATGGTATCTAAGCGATAGTTAAAGACTTTTTCAGATAAATCAGTACCATTTTGATCTTCAACAACTACTTTGTAACGATAAAGTGTATTTGTTGTTTCCGCTTGTGGTGTGGTCGGTTTAACAGTGTAATTAAGACCATTATTTGTCATTTGATCCGTTAAATCTTCAACACGTCCTTCATTACCATCAACAATTGTATAACGTAACACCTTAACAACTTGACCCGCTTTAGGTTCTTTATCCAATGTAAAGTGTAATTCTGCACTTGGATCGTTGGTTAAACCTGTTTGGCGGCTAATCGCTTTAGTTGCATCAGAATCTGCCATACCATCAATACGACCCACATATTCGCCATTATCTGTATAGAAATCAGCTACATTTTGTGCATCATCCGTCAAATTATCTTGAAGATAAATATCAGTCACAACAGGTGCACTTTCAGTTTTATCCGTATCGGTAATTTCTTGACCATTAACAGTAACTTTCGCAGTAACATCATAAGAAACATCGAATTTAGGATTATTGAATTCTGTCACTACCTCTGTAACTTCATCTTCGCCAGAGCCTGTTACTGTTGTCGTTACTGTACTTGTCGGAACTTTGATTTCCCAAGCACCATCAGCACCTACTTTAGCCTTACCGGTGAAATAATTTTCTCCATTAGCGGTAATCGTAACATCGACCTCTGAATCAGCTGGAATACTAGTTGTTGTACCTTTTACAACAAAACCTTTAACAACTTTTGTTACACCATTTTCGGTTGTATTACTTATCTCTTCAGTTGCGATATTTGATGGCAAGAATTGAGCATAACCTTCAGTACCCTCAGCTACTTGAGCTTGACCCGCTATGTTATTAATATCGATTTTCGGTTGTTCATCTTGTTTAGATGTATCGTTAACAGTTACNTCATTACCTTCAACACCCCCTACAGTGAATTTACCTTTTTCTTCTCCTTCGGTTGTGTTATCCGCTTTCACCGG
>NZ_KB904060.1 GCF_000379905.1 Rodentibacter pneumotropicus DSM 21403 | reverse complement strand
TTTATAAGGCCCTAATTTAGGTGAATCGGTGTGTTGACGTTGATAGTTGGGAATCTCAATCATATTGAGATATTTTTTGACGGTACGACGGCTGAGTCGAAGTTTTTCAGCGATTTTACGCTGAGAAAGCCCCTCTTTATGATAAAGGCGACGTATTTTTAAGATGGTTTCCATGCAAAGCATACCAGGTTATTCCCTGTTTAAATAACAAGGAGTTTATCAAAAGATGCAGTGGATCACTTTTCGATGATCTTACTGCATCAGCCTGGCGCATTTTTGCATGATCATTAACAATTTATAAAAAATAGCGTGCCCAAATTACCCCTTTTCGTGCCCAAAAATAGGCTTATCGTGCCCAATTTTAGGGCTTTCGTGCCCAGTCAAAAAATAACCATTTTTCACCCGTGCCCAATTTGTGCCCAGCCGTGCCCAGTGCATTGGGCGCGCAAATCGCATTTAAGTTATTGATTTTAAAGGTGCGTGCCCAAATGCCCAGCGTGCCCACTATTTTTCTGTTATCTATACACTTTTTTATTTTTTAAGTGGTGGAAAGTCTTAGGTTGATCCATAGGTGAAATCTTATAAAAACGAAGAAAAGGAATTACACGCATAGGAGCGGATAGAAACGTATAAGACCGCATAAGAACGCATTAATAGGTAAAAACTGTTTACTTAAAAAAAATAAAGTCCTATAATCCGCCTCAATCGTGGCGCAACCACTGACCTTAGGGTTATGTATAATCTACCTAATAAGTCACGTTGCGCCCTTGTTTTATCCGCCCTTTATCCGCCTTTTGTTATCCATACTTCACAAGCAGAGAGAAAATCAATGTTTAATGAATTAAAAACAGCTCAAGCTGCCGCATATCTGTTACATAAAGCTGGTGGTACAATGAAACATTTAAAATTGATGAAATTGCTTTACCTAGCGGATCGTTTGAGCTGGCAAGAGTACGATCAATCAATAACAGGGGATGAATATTATTCTTTACCGTATGGGCCTGTACTATCTAAAACTCTTGATTTAATACAAGGAAATGTATTTAGCGCAATGCCTACACCGTGGGAAGAATGGATCAGCGATAAAGAAAATCATCAAGTCAGCCTAGCGAAAGAAATAGATTTTGATGATGAATATTATCTTGATAATTTGTCTTTAGCGAATCTTGAAATATTAGATAAAACCTTTGAACAATACGGGCATTTAGAAACATTTGATCTTGTAAAACTGACACACGATTCAAGACATATTCCAGAGTGGGAAAACCCTACCGGCGGAGTGAGGGCAAAGCCAATCAAAATAGAAACACTTTTACACTATTTAGGGCGCACCAATGAGCAAATCAAGACAATTATTGACGATATGAAGGAGCAAGCCCATATAGATCGAGTGTTTAAAGGGCTAGGCAATGATTAATCGAAAGGTTACTATTTTATTACCGACATTCATCCGCGAGAGTGACGAATTAAAGCACTTATTTTTTGTACTAACAGAGCCGTGCATAGACTATGAAACGAATCAAGAACAAATGCTTTTGCTAGTGAATTGCAGTTCTGTTGAAGGTGCGCGCCGTATAGATCCTACGGTTATTTTAGAGGCTGGCGATCACCCTTTTATTAGACACCAAAGCTATATTAATTACAGTGAAGCTCGAATAGAAAACCTTGAGTATTTAGAGAACGGTATAAAACAAGGAAGATTTATCAAAAAAGAAATCGCAGATGACGGGCTTTATTTTCGAATTTTAAAGGGTCTAATGCAGACAAAAAGAATAGAACGGCGTTACATTCGCTTTATTAAATCTGCGATTGCTCAAAATGCTTGTTTAGATGTAACGAAATAATACTACCTATGACTACAGTTCAAATACAAAGCTCAGTGTATTACATTGAGCTTTTTTATTGGAATTTTTTGAGCAGTACGCGCGCGTGCGCGAGAACCAAGCCGATTTTTACTTGGGGAGGGGCGAGTAAAAAGTTCAGGGAAAAGTCTTAAATACCGCCCCTGGAACTTCGTTTTATCGCTATTACAGTTTTTATAGCCCTTTTTTATGGACTCCAAGAATTTACACTCAAGGGAAATTTAACGCCCTCAAATTTGAGGAGACATGAACCTAATTAAATAACCAACATCCACCAACGGCGGCTTAATCTCAATTTGAGGATAAACAACGAAACCAAAAATGGATCGGTTAAAGGTAAGCGAAGTTTTGCGGCTAAATTGGGGTGATCGCCATTGGCTGACCCCCTCTCTTCACGATCCTAATAATTGTTCAAAGAATAGTCATTTTGATAGATGACTTTTGGATTTAGTTATACATTTAGTTATACGAAATCAATATTTTCTAGTTGAGTATTAATTAAATCAATTGGTTATATTGTAAATTCAAGTCCGGTAGGGGGACCAAACGGACTTTTCTCTTCTTATTTCTTCTTACGTTTTCATAAACTAAACCCTTATAAATACTAGCCTTAACGTCATTTTACTTTATTTCTTCATACGTTTTCTTACGAGTTTATACGTTTACAGCAAGGAATTTTAAGGGTACGTTTTAGAACCATCAAATTTGTGTACCCTTAAAATGTTCAAGATTTAATCAGTACAAGACTTGGAAAGCTCTTATTTCCAAAGCTAGGCAATATGCCCATATCAACTATCACACCTAATTTAGTCATTAAGGCATTAGTCCCACTCAAGGAGCGTGGCATAAATGACACTCTTCAATGGGTGATTCGTTTATTGAATGAGATTCTAAATTTTGCTACTTTGCTTTACTGTATAAACACACATTGAAATGAATAAAAGCGTATGAGAAAATAGGATTCAATAAAAACTAACAAGCCGAATAGGTGCGACTAGGCAGGGCGTAATTAACCATGCTGAAAGAGTGAAACCCTATTTTCATTTTGTCGCACTTCCTTTCACAAATAGGGCTGCGTATAGGGGCGTTTTATGATTGATATTCAAGGCGAATTACTACGTATAAGACAGCAGAGAGAGCAAGAATATATTTCAGTTGTTGAATTATTAGATTTTCTAAAAAAGTATAGTCCAAATTCATCATATATTGAAATTGCGACCTATCTGTTAATTAAACTAACCCCAAATGATATAAGAAAGACAGATGATGAAATATGGGGAAATGAAGAATTTGAATACTGGATAGATCAGCACGGGATTGCCGTTTTTGATGTACCATCAAAAATTGATGAAAAGGTAAAAAATTTATACCCTAATTTATTTTTTGAAGCGTTGGAAACAGTGAGAGATTTTTCAGATGTTCCGCCATATTTATTTGATGATGAATTAAATGTAGCTAGTGCATACCTAAAAGAAGAACAGCTAAAGGTTTATATTAAACGAGAGAGAATAGAAAGCCTTTTAAATATTAAAACTATTGATTCAAAAAAGAGCAGAGCCTTAGAAGATAATTTGATGCAGAAACAGATTCAATCTGTACCGGTGGCACTAACGAAAGCGGAAGAATTTATAAAAAATATAGATATAGATAAATCTCCTACTGGAACTGCTGAAAGGCTAATTTATCAAGAAAAACTAACCGAAAAAGATAGCATTATAGAAGAGCTACAAGCCAAAATCACTGAGCTTGAAAATCAGTTACAGGCGCAACAAAGCGAGGTTGATTCTAAAGAAGTTTTGCCGGTGGAGAGTAAATTGCAGAGAATCAGCCGTCCCCAAAGAGATATTTTCACTTTGCTTACTGTGAATAACTATCCGACTTGCCAAAGTAGGAATGATTTATTTAGTCGAATCAATGCTGATTTACAGGCAAAAGGTATTACAACAAAAGATATTCAATATTCAACACTGGATAATCTGATTGATGAAGATATACGGCTAGGTATGCCCAAAAAATCCCCCTTTCCACCTAAACAAAAATAATCTTTTCAAATAAGCCCCTGATTGTTTTCAATTAAGGGGCTTTTTCTTTTCAATTAAGCCTTATTTGAAAACGAGTTTTTAATTTAAAAATCAACTAGATGAAATAATTTTAGTGTTTCAACAAAATAGATAGCGTTCAAAAAAAATTTAACCACAGGAGAACGCAAAAATGAAAACATTAAACAAGGACCAATCTATCACCCCTTCAACAAAACAGCTTTTAGATCTTGAAGATGTGAGAGTTATTACTGGCTTTCTGCCACCACCATTTACAAGCACGTTAGAGATGGCATTTTTCCATAGCCGAAAAAGTGCGGTCGTTCCACCCGTTGGCGATTATCCGACATTCAAGCCTATATCAACTGATAATGCGGAACAATGGAAACCATTAATACCACCAGTACTTATGAACAGCAGATATTTATTTTGCAGTGTTTATGCAGCCGACCGCATAACACCCACGAATACTATAGCAAGAGAGGAGGGAGTATTTAGAACGGATTTAATGACTGATGAGGTGCGAGAGATGGGTCAGAAATTAATGCAGCAATATGACTCACTGGCAGAAATTAAGGCTATTAGCCAGTAGTTCTAAGCCGAATGAGTAAGAAGATGAGACGCGATTTACGAGGGAAAAAGTAAATAAATAGTCGCTACGAAAACGCAGAATTGATATTTAATTGATACCGAAACCAACGTGTTTTTACGAAAGATCCACCATAAAGAGCAACTTTTGTTAAGCCTAAAGAGAAATCACAATGAAAGGATAAATTAAAATGAAATGCGTCATTGCCAGACACAATGATTTATTTTAGCGGAAAGAAAGCGAAGCAATTCAAAGCGGCATACATCACCCAGTTTACACGACTAAAGCCAAACTCTCACACGACCAACACTAAATGAATGAGGCAATTAAATTTCACTTTGAAAGCATCGGCAAGCAAGACGACCGCATTTACAGCCGAGAAAATAACCTTATCTATGTGGAGGTATTGCGCTATTAATGGTTGCTTTTGCCTTTGGGTATTACCTCATCAAATAGGGACGTAAATGAAAGAAGAAATCATCCAATTTTTAATATTTATCAGCCTTCTGATTATAGTTTCCAGTCTTGTCGGATAAACAAAACGCCTAGGACAAAGCCGATGGCGTGGTTTACTTAACTAAAAAAGAGATTCGATATGAAAAATTTTCAAATTTATTCTAGTATAAATGAATGTTTTAACCATTCAAAACTTTTACAAAGTGCGGTCAATTTTGGCATCATTTCTACTCAGTCGCAAAAAATGACCGCCGAGCCTGAGAACTCGAAGAATAAAACATTAGCGAATACTAGCACGCCACTTAAGAACCGTGCCTTTTTTGTTCGTAGCACACACACACTCCTCAAGAAATTTGGATTTTGTTTTCAATCAGAAAATCTGTATTTTCCTCAATGGTAGAGCGTAATAGGCAACCCCTAGTGGTTGGTTGTTTTCCAGTAAAGGCAGTTTCTCACCCTGTTAGGTTCTACCGTCAGATCGTGAGAAGTCTAGCGGTAGTCCTTGAAAGTTTTTTACTGGAGCTTACGCAAATGTATCAATTCATTTTTGCGGCTATACGTCGCACCGACTTAACCAATCATATCCAAAAAATCCGCATTAATGCCGACAGCGAGTTACAAGCCCGTGCTGTTTTAGCGCAAGAGTTCGTTTTAATCCTTGCCGGCAAAATCAACCTTAAAAATGACCGCACTTTAGCGGAATACTTCTCCATTGTTTTAATTTCAACACAGGGAAGGGGAGCCAATGCTTAAATACAATGCAATCCAATGTACACTCTTTGAAAAAGTCGATAGAGACGATACCTCCAAAGAAAGCTTAGAAACTATCCGTAATGAAAGCGAAAATCTTTGCGAATCAATTGAATATGGTTTATTTGCCATAGGGAAGATGATGGAAGATTTGGGCAATTTAACCGATGAGAGAAAACAGAATTTCAGCCATAACGCCTTAGATAATGCCACGGTAAGACAATTAGGTGGATTGATCTGCGCCAATGCTTACCTTCTCAATGTGTTACGGGATAGCGCAGGTAATGCCGAATTTCACTTAAGCAACATGAAAGGAGGGAAATAATGAAACCCACTAACCCAATGAAACAGCTTGAGCAATGGAACGCGAACCATCGGCAAGACAAAATCAATCGTTTTGTTAGTGAAATGAATCAGACCGACAGCCGACGCAGTTTTACGTCCATTCAAAAAACGTAACAGGAAACACAAGAAACGACAAAGGGGAAACAATGGCTAAACTAAAATTGCAACAACAAAATTCCATCGGAGAAAGTCTTGTAGTGATTTGGTCTTTTTTATCCATCAACGAAAAATATTTTTTCTGTGTGTAGAAAAAATTAAAAAAACTTAGATACACTAGATAAAGAGAAAATGTTAATATATCAATCACTTAATAAGAACACTGTGTCTAAAAATACCCTTTTTATGTCTAATTTGGAGGGATAAAAAATCAGGTTTTGTGTCTAATCAAAAAAGCGAGGGAATATTTAACGTCCTCAAATTTGAGGAGATTTATCCATGGTCATTATGGCCACAGCTGAATTATTCGTATAATGCGAATTATTGGGGCATTATTGAGTTTTGTTAAGAAAGGATGATGGACATAAACCATAAAAACAGCCGAACACCATGCGCCCTAAACCCCGTGGAACGCCCGCCCCGCCTAGGAGTACCTTTTTTCATTTGCCGAAAACTATTACGCAATCTTTTCGACATGCTTCAACATCCACCAACGGTGAAAGTTTGGAAAAAATTGAGCGTTAAGAATGTTCTCTTAACGGTGGGACTTAACCTCAATTTGAAGATAAACAACCAATCCCAAAATGGATTGGTTAGAGGTGAATGCAATTTTGCGCCCACCTAGATTTAACTGAAAGAGTAAATCGAGTTAAAAAATTTACTGATTCATACATTTAATCAAACCAACAGATAAAGGACAATTATTTGTTGATAGGGACAATCTTTATTTATTCGCACTCTATAAACAGTAAAAAAATCTTTTGGGGCTTATTTTTATCATAGTATTCAATAAAATACTGTGAGTCATTATTTCAAATACCTCCTTTATCCTCTACAAATCCTCATTGAAACCAAGTAGAATGTAACGATTTTTTTATTTTGGGAGTTTCTATGGTAGCGGAAGGTGCGAGTGATTTAATTCGAGTTGTGGCATTACTAGGTGCGGCGGTTATTGCTGTGCCGCTATTTAAACGTATTGGATTAGGTTCTGTGCTTGGTTATTTAGCGGCAGGATTGGCTATTGGACCTTATGGTTTACATTTGATAGCAGATCCCCATGCCATCATTCACCTCGCAGAGTTTGGGGTAGTGATGTTCTTGTTTGTGATTGGGCTTGAAATGAAACCTTCCCATTTGTGGAGCTTACGTCGCCAGATTTTTGGGCTTGGCAGTATGCAGGTGATTATCTCCGCTATTTTAATGACGATTGTGGGGACTCAATTTGGCGTATCTTGGGAAGTTGCCTTTGTTTCTTCCGCCGGTTTCGTATTGACTTCTACTGCGATTGTGATGCAAGTATTAGGCGAACGCAAGGAACTTTCCACAAAGCGCGGTCAAAAAATCGTCTCAATTTTACTTTTTGAAGATTTATTAATCGTACCGTTGCTTGCCGTTGTTACCTTTCTTTCTCCTTTTGAAAAAACAGAAGCCTCCATGCCTTGGTGGCAATCAGCGGGCATTGCGATGCTTGCCTTAGCCGCATTAGTGTTTATTGGTCGTTTCATTTTAAATCCGGTTTTCCGTATTTTAGCGAATGCTAAGGCTCGTGAAGTAATGACGGCGGCTGCACTTTTTGTGGTGTTAGGTGCGGCATTGTTAATGGAAGAAGCGGGATTATCTATGGCGATGGGGGCTTTTGTCGCCGGTGTAATGCTATCTGAATCCGCATTCCGCCATCAATTGGAAGCAGATATTGAGCCTTTCCGTGGCTTATTGCTGGGGCTGTTTTTCCTTGGGGTTGGAATGGCATTAGATTTAAAAGTGGTGGCGGAAAATTGGCAATTAATCCTTTTAGGTGTGATTGTATTAATGCTCACCAAAGGAATCTGTATTTATCTTGTGGCACGTATGGCGAAAAGCACCCATAAAACAGCATTAGAACGAGCACTTTTAATGGCGCAAGGGGGAGAGTTTGCTTTTGTTCTTTTTGCCGCAGCGCTATCAAAAGGTGTGATTGATGAAACCGTGAATGCCAATATGACGGCAATCGTTGTGCTTTCTATGGTGATGACACCGATTATTCTTGTGCTTTATGAAAAATACGGTGCGAAAGAAATTGCAGAAGAAATTCAACCGGATGAAATTGACGAACAGCATCCAATCCTCATTATCGGTATGGGACGTTTTGGACAAATAGTGAATGATTTGCTCCGTTTGAGCGGGTATGCCACAACGATAGTGGATCTCAATCCAAATATGATAAAAGGTTTCAATGAATATGGTATTAAATCTTATTTTGGTGATGCTTCACGTCGTGAATTTTTAATTGCGGCAGGATTGGAACAGGCTGAAATGCTAGTGGTCGCCATTGACAACAAAGAGCAGGCATCTGCCATCGTGCATTTTGCCCGTGAAGTGAATCCGAATATTAAAATTATTGCCCGTTCTTATGACCGTTTCCACACATTTGATTTATATAATTCCGGTGCGAATGAAGTCGTTCGTGAAACCTTCGATTCCGCAGTGCGTACCGGTCGATTAGCATTAGAACGTCTAGGAATGGAACCTGAGGTTGCAAAAGAAATTGCAGAGTATTATTTCCATGGCGATCGCCATGAAGTGAGATTAATGTCTCAGGTTTATGAGCCAAAATCGGAATTTTTTAAAAGCCCGGTACTACAAGATATTGCTCGAGAATGCGACCAAAAAATGGCTACAGATATTCAAGAAATCTTGCTAAGAGCGAAAGAAAAAGAACAAGAAGAAAGCTAAAAAATTTGACAAAAACGACCGCACTTTTAAACATTAAAGTGCGGTCGTTTCTTTTTATTTTTTGCATTATATAACAGATCTGATTTGAGACTCATTTGTAGGGACACTCTGCGTGTGTCCCAAATTTCGTGAAATCCCTGTTTTGTGCATTTGTTATATCACACCGGTTTTTACTATACGCTCAATTTTGCCTTTAATTCTTGCAATGCACATGCACGGTGAGAGATTTTTTTCTTTTCTGTTGTTTCCAGTTCTGCAAAGGTGCAACCCTGTTCAGGGCTGAAGAATAAGCTGTCATAACCAAACCCATTTTCCCCTTTTTCCTCAAAACCAATTACGCCGTGACATTCCCCTTCTGCAATGACAGGGGAAGGATCAGTGGGGTGTTGTAATAACACTATGCAGCTTACAAATTTTGCGTGGCGTTTTTCCTTTGGTACATCGGTGAGTTCTGCCAATAATTTTTGACGATTTTTCGCATCATCGCCTTCTTCGCCGGCATAACGGGCGGAATACAAACCTGGTGCACCCTTGAGGGCATTGACGACTAAACCTGAATCGTCCGCAATCGCGGGTAAACCTGATTTTTCTGCGGCATAACGCGCTTTCAATAAAGCATTTTCTACAAAGGTCAATCCCGTTTCCTCCGGGCTTTCAATGCCTAAATCCGTTTGAGCGATCACCTCGAAGCCGAATGTCGCCAATACATCTGCCATTTCTTTTACTTTGCCTTGGTTGCCTGTGGCAAGTACAATTTTTTGCATTATTATTTATCCTTTTTGTTGAAATTTTGATGATAACCGGACATTAATTCAGCCCAGTTTTGTTCCGTGAATTGAATCTTCATTCTTTTTGTTTCTTTCACAAAAGAGCGGTGCAAACGGGTTAGGTTTTCCGCTTTCCAAAAATTCCCTGATTTTTCACCGCACTTATCAAAATCAAGCAGCCAACATTTTTGTTTGGCTTCTGTATGTTGAACCAGAATATTGTGGGCATTGAGATCCGTATGGCAAATTTGCAGATCGTGTAACTGACGAATTAACCTGCCGATTTGTTGCCAAGTTTCACCTGCCAGCTTTTGGGTTTGTAAAAGTGCGGTCAAATCCTGTGCATTTTCGATTTTTTCGGTGAGAATATCTGCTTGATAGCAAAAACCGAACTGACCTTTTTTTACGCGTGCGCCAATGGGCTTGGGAACGGGTAAATTTGCCTCATACAGGCGTTTTAATAAAAAAAACTCTGCGAAACTGCGTGTTTTGGCAAGGCTTGAAAAATGATAGCGATCTTTATTGAATTTTCCCCATAAGCCGCCCCGATAATAATGACGAAGTGCACAATTTACGCCAAACCAATCCTGTGTGGCCAAAAAATAAGTGGTTCCTCGACCTTTCGCCGAGCCAAGAATACGGTTTTGTGTTTGCCAAAATTGTGGGGCGAAAAACTGATGTTGTTGTTCAAAAGAGCGGTCAAAATTAAAGATAAAAAATTGGTTATCTTGTTGGAACTCAAGCATTTTAGGTGGATTGAATGATAGAAAATGCCCCCATTCTACTTTAAAATAGCGCTAATTTAAACGAGAAAGGAATGCCTATGTCGCTTTTTACCGAAGCTCCAAGCACGCTTTGTATTCTTCGCCTTTCAGCCGTGGGTGATGTGTGCCATACCCTTGCTGTGGTGCAACATATTCAGGCGTATTATCCACAGACGAAAATCACTTGGATTGTGGGGAAAACAGAAGCTGCATTGTTAGACGGAATACCCAATGCTACGCTCATTCCCTATGATAAGAAAACAGGCTGGAAGGGTATTTTTTCCTTATGGAAACAGCTTAAAAATACCCATTTTGATGCTTTGTTGAATATGCAAACGGCATTTCGATCCTCCATTCTTTCGTTAGGGATTAGGGCAAAATATAAAATCGGTTTTGGTCAAAAACGTTCTCGTGAGGGGCAGTGGTTTTTTGTGAATCGCCGTGTGAACGATCCGGTATCGCCTCATGTATTGGACGGTTTTATGGCATTCGCCGAATATCTTGGTGTGCCGAATGAGAAACCTACTTGGCATTTGCCAATTTCAGAGCAGGATCAGCAGGCTGCTGAACAATTTGTTGATCCTGCTCGTAAAAATTTATTAATTTCTCCTTGTTCCAGTAAAGCTGAAAAAGATTGGTTGGTGGCGCGTTATGCGGAAGTGGCAAATATAGCGAATCAACATAATGTAAATGTAATTTTTTGCAGTTCGCCGGCGAAACGCGAGGTGGAAATGGTGGAGAAAATAACCGCACTTTGTGATTTTAAGCCCACCAATGCGGCAGGAAAAACGAGCTTAAAACAACTTACGGCATTGATTGCTAAAGTGGATCTTGTGCTTTCACCGGATTCCGGTCCTGCCCATATTGCAACAACGCAGGGAACACCGATCATCGGATTGTATGCTTACCATAATCCATTACGTACTGCACCTTATAATAATATAGAAAATGTGGTATCGGTGTATGAAGAAAATGTACAAAAGGAATTTGGCCGACCTTCCTCTGAATTGCCTTGGGCAACTAAATTGAAAGGGAAAAATTTAATGGCGGAAATTCAAGTGAAAGATGTGATTGCACAGATGGAAAAATTGAATTTTTGGTAATAAAAAAGGCGCTCATTTGAACGCCAATATAAATAGTTTTAGAAAGATTATTCCCCTTTTTGTACATTAAATGCTTCTAATGCACGCAGAGAATAGGTATAAGCCGCACCGGCATTGAGTGCGATAGACATTGCTAAGGCTGCGGATACCTCTTCTTCCGTCGCCCCTGCTTTTACCGCTTCTTCCGCATGAACGCTAATGCAACTTTCACAACGGGTGGTAACAGCCACGGCAAGGGCAATTAATTCACGGGTTTTGGCATCAAGTATATTACCTTCAGCCGCAGCCGCGCCTAATGCTTGATAGGCTTGCAACATTTTCGGGTGTTTTTTGCCAAGCTCGCCAAATGATTTTTTGACGTGTGAAGTGTGTTCTTTCCAATCTGTAAACATAATATTTCCTCCTAAAATAGAATGATGTAACGATTAATTTTCGAGATAAATTATAGTATTTTTATACAAGCAGACTTGTCATTTTGTCTCAATTTATATGGTTGGAGTCTCATGATAGGTTATTTAGATAAACTGACCCATTTGGCTCAGGTTAGGGGCGAAATTAATATTCGCTGTGAATTTTAGGGGGGCAACTAGCGCATAATGAACAATCAAATAATACAGGGATATTTTTTACCGCAAAATCGACCGCACTTAGTGGGAAGTTTACCGGAAAATGGGGAAAATACCTTGTTGATGGCATCATTACTTGATTATTTGCATTTAAATTTATGTGACGCCTCAATTCAATTACTCGTACAGTTATTTCTGTAGGAAGCCAAAGATCAAGAGAGTGGAATCAGTAGTAAAAAAACATATTGGCTATCGCATTGGAAGTAGGGTATCAATCTGAGGCACATTTCAGTAAAGCATTTTAAAAATGCTTATCAAATTTCACCAAGTCTTTATCGCAAGGTATAAACTCTGTCAGGTGTAAATTGAAGTTTTTTTACGCTATAATGTTCGGGTTTTGAAGGCAACCTATGTTGCCTTTTGTTTTTAAGGAAATCTTATGTTCGATAAAATTTTTTCATGGTTTGAGAACCGTTTAAATCCTTATCCGGAAAGCAATCCGACCACACCGGAAAAAGGATTATTCCGTTTTATTTGGTCGAGTATTGACGGGATGAAAGGTTGGATTTTCTTGCTGGCGATTTTAACGGTCGGTACCGGTGTGATGGAAGCATTACTGTTCCAATTTATGGGCTTGCTCGTGGATTGGCTTAGCGCTTATACTCCGGCGACCTTGTGGCAAGAAAAAGGGCATTTGCTTATTGGTATGGCAGCGTTGCTTTTGTTAAGTATTGTGTGGTCTTTTATTGGAGTAAATGTTCGTTTACAAACTTTGCAAGGGGTATTCCCGATGCGGTTACGCTGGAATTTCCACCGTTTAATGCTTGGGCAAAGTTTGAGTTTCTACCAAGATGAATTTGCCGGTCGGGTTTCTGCAAAAGTGATGCAAACAGCTCTTGCTGTGCGTGATACGGTGATGACGATTGCTGATATGCTGGTTTATGTGGCGGTGTATTTTATCACCTCAGGTTTGGTATTGGCGGCGCTAGATATTTGGTTTTTATTGCCTTTTGCTATTTGGATTTTCCTCTTTATTATGATTTTGAAATTGCTCATTCCTCGTTTAGCGAAAACGGCGGAGCGTCAGGCGGATGCCCGTTCCCTAATGACGGGGCGTGTAACCGATGCTTATTCTAATATTGCGACGGTAAAATTATTTTCCCACGGTTCCCGCGAAGCTGCATATGCAAAGCGCTCAATGGAAGAATTTATGATAACGGTACATGCGCAAATGCGTCTTGCCAGTTCTCTTGATACCTTAACTTATGCAAGCAATATTTTCTTAACCCTAACCACGGCAATATTGGGTGTCATTTTATGGCAACAGGGGCAAGTGGGCGTAGGGGCAATTGCAACAGCAACTGCAATGGCATTGCGTGTGAACGGATTGTCACGTTGGATTATGTGGGAATCGGCGCGTTTATTTGAGAATATTGGTACGGTAAATGATGGAATGGCGACATTAACGAAACCGCATACGATTGTGGATAAACCGAATTGTCCGCCGTTACAGGTCAAGCAAGGGGAAATTAAATTTAATGATATTACTTTTGCTTATGATCCGACAAAACCTTTATTAAATCATTTTAATCTCACCATTAAACCCGGAGAAAAAGTCGGCTTAATCGGGCGTTCCGGTGCGGGTAAATCGACGATTGTTAATCTCTTACTGCGTTTTTATGAGGCTCAACATGGCTCTATCACCATTGACGGACAAAATGTACTTGATGTTCAACAAGAAAGTTTGCGTAGCCAAATTGGCTTGGTGACACAAGATACTTCGTTACTACACCGTTCTGTACGTGACAATATTATTTATGGTCGCCCGAATGCAACGGATGAGGAAATGAAATGGGCAGCAGAGCGTGCCGAAGCGGCGGATTTTATTCCGTTCTTGACGGATGTACAAGGAAGAAAAGGTTATGATGCGCACGTGGGTGAGCGAGGCGTAAAACTGTCCGGTGGTCAGCGTCAGCGGATTGCCATTGCCCGTGTGATGTTGAAAGATGCGCCGATTTTGTTATTGGATGAAGCAACCAGTGCGTTGGATTCGGAAGTGGAAGTGGCGATTCAAGAAAGCCTTGATAAAATGATGGAAAATAAAACGGTTATTGCCATTGCCCATCGTTTATCCACCATTGCGGCAATGGACCGTTTAATCGTGTTAGATAAAGGTCAAATTGTGGAGCAAGGCACACACAGCGAATTGCTTGAACAAAATGGCTTGTACGCAAAACTTTGGAAGCACCAGAGTGGTGGTTTTTTAAGTAGTCATGAACATTTAGATTAAAATGGAAAAAAACACGACCGCATTTTGGTAAAGTGCGGTCGTTTTTTATGGCATTTTTGTACTAGTTAAGCCAGAAAATATAAGCAAATGTCGCAATCACAAAAACACAAACAATATTAAGTACGATACCTGCTCTCACCATTTCGCTTTGCTTCACATCACCGGTACCAAATACAATAGCATTTGGTGGTGTGGCAACAGGTAGCATAAATGCACAAGAAGCACCTAAACCGATAATGAGTGCAAGACCAATTTCCGGAATACCTAAAGATTGTGCGATAGAAATGAAGATCGGTACAAGTAATGCGGCACTTGCCGTGTTAGAAGTAAATTCCGTTAAAAAGATAATAAAAGTTGCGACCAATAATCCAATGAGGTAGTAATGCTGACCTTGTACAAGAAAAACAATACCATCTGCTAGAATTTTGCTTGCGCCGGAATCTTTTAAAACGGCACTTAGTGTTAAGCCACCGCCGAAGAGCATTAATACGCCCCAATCAGTGTTTTCTTGAATTTGTTTCCAGCTGGCAACGCCTGTTGAGCAGATAATAATGGCTGCAAGTAAAGCCACGATACTATCAAAGCTGGCAATATTTTTTTGCAAACCGAATAAACCTGAAACGAGCGGATTAATTTGACTGCTAAATATCCAGCAAAATGCGATAAATACAAAGATTGTCAGGGTTAACACTCGGTATGGATTCATCTCAATTTTTTCAAAGGATTGCTCAAAATGCACATTAAGTTTTGGTTTGAATACAATGAAAAGGGTACCGATCATCAATGGTAATAAAACGATCATGATCGGTAAGCCGTACCATAACCAATCGGAGAAAGAAAGGTGCAAATTACTCGCAACGATAGCGTTTGGAGGACTCCCGACTAACGTCCCCATACCGCCAATACTCGCACTATAAGCAATTCCTAACAAAACAAAGACATAAGTATTATGTTCTTTTTCACGATCCATATTGCTTAAAATACCCATTGCGAGTGGTAGCATCATCGCAGCAGTTGCGGTATTACTCATCCACATTGAGAGGAAAGCGGTGATCAAAAAGAGGTAAATTACTGCAACAAAAAGGTTGCCTCTAGCAAGTGCCATAATTTTATTAGCAATCATTCTATCGAGCTTTTGCATATGTAATGCCGTTGCTAGTGCAAATCCACCAAAGAATAAGAAAATAGTAGGGTCGGAAAAAGTCGCAAGAGCCTGCTTTGTCGTAACGAGATCTAATGCAATGCCCAGTAATGGAACAAGCAATGCGGTAATAGTTACATGTAACGCTTCACTTAGCCAAAGTACTGCGATAAATCCTAGTAATGCAAGTCCTGCATTTTCTTTAGGTGAAAAAGGTAAAAATTTTAACAAAACAAAAAACAGCACAATATCCGCAAGGAATATAATGCCGTTTCTATGCAGTTTAAGTGAAGATGTTGTGCTCATGAAATCCCCCACATTTTTGTAAATCAAATGAACGAAATAATGTTAAAGGAATGTCATAAACTTGCAACGAGCAAAATTCAAAAGTGTGATCAAGTGCAAAAAAATTAAACAAAAAAAGTGCGGTTATTTTTTACCGCACTTTAAATTTTGTTTATTCTTCCTCAAAATCTTTTAGATCGAGAGGTTCTTGGGAAAGAATGATACCGGTAAGATCCGCGTAAATATAATCTTCAGGGAAGAAGGTTACGCCTCCAAAATTCACGGGAATATCGGTTTCACCAATGCTATTTTCATCGGCACTGACGGGAATTGGTGCAAGAGCATGAATACCAATATCAATATTTTCAAGTTGCTGGATTTGGCGAATCGCACCATAAACAATAATCCCCTCCCAGCCGTTATCAGCGGCAAGTTGGGCAAGTTCGGCATCCACTAAACCCCGACGCACGGCACCGCCTCCGTCCACAACTAAGACTCGCCCTTCGCCGTTTTCTTCTAATACTTCAGCGATGAGTCCGTTATTTTCAAAGCATTTCACTGTCGTGACTTTACCATAAAAATGATTTACGCCACCAAAACTTGAAAAAATCGGTTCTACCACATCCACTTGATCAGCGTAGAGATCGCAAAGCTCTGAAGTATCAATAAACATAAATTTCCCCTATTAAAATTTTGAGATTACGTCTAGTATATGCCGATTTAGCCGATAAGCAAGCCCAAACTAAACAGCAAGTTGATGAATAATGAAATCATTGACATTTGTGCAAGCATTGGACGTAATGTAGCGGGTTCTTGGCTGCGATAGACAAAAATTGCGTGTTTTATAAGTAGTGGGGAGGCGAGTAAGAATAAATAATTTGCCCAAGAAGTCGCGGTGGTAATAGTGAAAATAAGGTAACATAATACCGCAATACTTAATAAAATGCAGTGATAAACACGTCCTTTATATGCTCCTAAGCGCACTGCTAACGTATTTTTTCCCGCTTTGGCATCTTGTTCTATATCGCGTAAGTTGTTAATGTTTAACACAGCACCGGCTAATAAGCCCGAGCTGATGGCTGGTAGAAGAATTTTGCTGTCGAAACTATGTGTTTGTAAATAGTATGTTCCGCCCACGCCAAGTAAACCAAAAAACAGCAAAACAGAAATATCGCCTAATCCCATATAACCATAGGGTTTTGCCCCCACTGTATAAGTAATGGCGGCGATAATGGCTAGAACGCCCAGCGCTGCAAAAGTTAATAAATCGGAGAGATTCTCATAAGCAATCCCGATCAATAAACTACCGGAAATAAAACTCGCCACGACCATTAAAATTAAGCCCCATTTCAATTCAATGGCTGAAATGCCCCCTTTTTGAATACCGCGTAATGGCCCGATGCGCTCTTTGGTGTCTGAGCCTTTTTGGTGATCCCCATAGTCATTGGCAAAATTTGACAGAATTTGTAATAAAATTGTGGTGAGTAAACAAAGTATCATCACCCAATAATTAAATTTTTCTGGATTTGCCCAATAACCTAAAGCCGAACCGGTGAAGATTGATGCTAATGCTAAGGGCAAGGTTTTCGGACGGGCAGTTTCCCACCACATTTTCAGTTTTTCATTTGTCATTTTTTTTGACCGTACTTTTTATTACAATAAGTGGCATATTCTACAATAATCTTAAATATTTATGAATGATTTAATCCTATCGCCCATTGCTATTATTCACACACCTTACAAAGAGAAATTTTCAGTACCACGTCAAGCGGATTTAGTGCAAGACGGGGTAGGTATTGTGGAGTTGCTCCCGCCTTATAATTCACCGGAGGCGGTGCGCGGTTTGGAAAAATTTAGCCATCTTTGGTTAATTTTTCAGTTTGATCAAATTTCTCAAGGTAAATGGCAGCCTACGGTAAGACCGCCCCGTTTAGGAGGAAATCGGCGTGTAGGCGTGTTTGCTTCACGGGCGACTCATCGCCCAAATCCGCTTGGCTTATCGAAAGTCGCATTGAGAAAAGTGGAATGTATTAGCGGTAAGGTGTTTTTACATTTAGGGGCGGTAGATTTAGTGGATGGCACGCCGATTTTTGATATTAAACCTTATATTGCCTATGCCGATAGTGAACCCAATGCGCAATCAGACTTTGCACAAGAAAAACCGACGGTAAAACTTCATGTGGAGTTTTCTGAGCAGGCACAAAGTGCGGTCAAAAAAATTGAAGAAAAACGACCGCACTTAATGCGTTTTATTCGTGATGTTATCGAACAAGATCCACGTCCGGCTTATCAACAAGGCAAACCAAGTGAACGTATTTATGGTATTAGCCTGTATGATTTTAATATAAAGTGGCAGATTAAAGCAGGGACGGTGGATGTGGTTGAAATATTGGATATTGAAAAAATAAAGCAGGGTAATCCACTTTGAAGATCAGTGGGGACTACCCTGTTTTATTTTATGCTCTCTATGCAGGAAATAAAATTTATCTTCTTATTGATCCTCCGGCAGCGCATTGAGCACGGCTTTGACCAATGTTGCCAACGGAATGGCAAAAAATACGCCCCAGAACCCCCATAAACCGCCAAAAATGAGGACGGAAATAATGATAATGAGAGGATGTAAATTCACTGCTTCAGAGAACAAATAAGGGACTAGTAAATTACCATCTAAGAGTTGGCCCACTGCAAAGGCAATGATGATATACCAAAAAGTCGGACTGATGCCGAATTGGAACAGGGCAACAAGTGCTACGGGAATGGTAACAAGCACCGCACCAATGTAGGGAACCAGCACGGATAGCCCAACTGCAACAGATAATAAGAGCGGATAATTTAAGCCGAAAATTAAGAAAATCACGTAAGTGATCAAGGTAACAATTAAAATTTCTAAGAGTTTTCCATGAATGTAATTGGCGATTTGCTGTTGCATTTCTGTCCATACTTTGAATGCAAGGTGGCGATTGCGTGGTAAAAAACGGCTTACACCTTGTAACAGTTCGCCTTTATCCTTCAACATAAAAAACATCATTAATGGCACGAGGAAGGCGTAAATGCCAAGTGAGACGAGATTCATTATAGAGGCTAGCGAAAGTTTGACGGCAGATTCTCCAAAGCCAAGAATTTTTTCCCGTACAGAATTAAAGATAGCATCCACCATTGAATAATCGATCAGTTCCGGGTAATGTTCAGGCAAACCAAGAAGCCATTCATTTAATTTGTTGAACATCGCAGGTAAATCACTTAATAGGGAAATTGTTTGGTTCCAAAGCATTGGTACAAGGACTAAAAAGAAAACCGTCGCCAAACCGATAAAACCACCAAAAATAACAATAGTGGCCAACATACGGGGAAGTTTTAGATTTTTCGTTAGAAAATTGATGGGCATTTCTAATAAATAGGCAAGCACAATAGCGATAAGTAAAGGGGCGATTAAATCACCGAAAAAATAAATGGCAATAAAACCAAAGAGTAAAATTGCTAATAATCCCATAGCCTGAGGATCGCCCAAACGGCGCGCATACCAGCTTTTCAACATTTCTAACATAATCAAATATCCAAGTGAGTATTTTTTCTCATTATAAGTTAAAATTCCCTCTAGTTATAGTCAGCCAAAGGAAATTCTATGTCAGTTATTATTTATCACAATCCTCGTTGCTCCAAAAGTCGAGAAACCTTGGCGTTATTAGAGGCAAAAGGTATTCATCCAAAGATTGAGCTTTATTTGCAAAAACAATACACCGTTGCTGAGTTACAACAACTGGCGGATAAATTAGGTATTACGGATATTCGCCTGATGATGCGGGTGAAAGATGAACTCTATCAATCCTTGAATCTTGCTGATTCGGCATTGACGAATGCAGATTTATTGAATGCGATCAGTGAGCATTCCGCTTTGCTTGAACGTCCTATCGTGCTGAATGGCGACAAAGCAAAAATCGGACGACCGCCGGAAAGTGTTCTTGAAATTTTGTAATTTTAAGGTTTACCCGTATAATACGACAGCCGTGGAAATGTCTTCACGGCTTTTTTAAGGAAAAATTATGGCAAAGAAACAAAAAAGTGCGGTTGAAAATCAAACCGTTTATCAGCACACGAGAGGTGTCGTGAGGGATAATGCGATTATGGCATTATTACATGACAAATTATTCCATCAGCGTATTGAGAAAAAACGTAAGGGAAAAGGCAGTTACCAACGGAAAGAAAAACACGTAGGGAAATTTTTTGAAAAGCCCGATTATAAATTTTTTGATTTCAGAAACTTTATAATCGGGTTTTTCTTAAGTTAAAAGCGCAATATGAGGTAAAAAATGTCAAATAAAACAGAAACATTATTCAATACAATATGGAATGTACGAATTAGTGATCCGGGTGAAGAAGGCGCACGCAGCCATTTTTTTGAAACCGTTTATTTAACCCTTACTGCACACTTTGAAGAAAATGGGATTCGCTATGAGTTTGTACGGAGAGTAGAAGAGCAAATTAAAGTCCAACGCTCATTCACAGAATTAAATGAATTATTTAAGTTTTTGGGGGATTATTTAGATGCGGTGTCCCTTGGTATATTGGGCGTAAAAATTGGTAATCTCGGTGTGAAAGCGGAATAGTGCTATCTTCAGGAAAAGCAAAGTGCGGTTGAAATTCAAGGAGAAAATCAACCGCACTTTTTATTTATTTCGCAAGCAACGCACCAAGGGTTTGGTAAACCACTTGAGCGGATTCACCACTTAATGCTTTATTTTCTTCATCAGTAATCACAACGGCACTTTGTTTTCCAATGGCAGAGAGTTGCATAAAATAGGTGCCTTTTTCGAGATCTGGTTTATTGACACCTAAACGTAACCAATCCTCTTTATCTAGAGGTGAATATTTTAATTCACGTTGTCCGCGACCGGCTGTTTCTGATTTGATGTCAAATCCCACTTTTGGCAGCACTGAACCTAATTTTTCCCACGCTTGACCAAAGGTTGCCTCCATACCCAATGCAGTTCTCCCATTTATATCGGTAATTAGTCCTGATTGGAATGCACCCACGGAGGCATTGTTGAGATCTTGTTGTTGCTTCGTATAGTTATTGGTTAATGTTGCAACAAAATGATTTAAGCGAGCGGAGGTATAGCGTTGTTTTTCTGCCACGCTAGGGGTGAAAATAATACCGTCACGACGCATTTGTTTGACTGAAACCGTCAAAGCACTCGCATCATGGGCTGAAACCTGCTCCACTTGGTATTGAATTTCAGTATTGGCTTTGTCATCAATACGTCCGGTACTATGCCAATCCGTTGTGAGAATCGTACCACTGATTGTTGAATCAATATTTTCTTCTTTTAAGAGTCGTTGAATCTGTTGTAGGTTATAAAGTGAGGCTTGTTCATTAGAATAAACAATCAAAGCGCGTTCGCCATCAAATTGCGTGAGTGAGTTTTTGATAATTGCCAAAGGTGTTGATGGCGGGCGAATATCTACAGCGGTATCTTTTTTAATGGCAATATTCGGCACCTCATAGGCGGATGCCTGTTTTGGCAGATTAACGCCACCGCTCGCCAGAGGTGAGAAACTTGGGACTGGTGAGTTTGACTTTTGATAACTATCATTTGCGCTTTGTAATTTTTCAGGATCGGTTGAACAGGCGGATAATAATGTCACCGTTGCTAATCCTAAGAGAATCTTCTTCATAATAAATCCTTTAAAATAAATAAAAAAATTGACCGCACTTTGACAATGAGTTGTTCAGAAAGTTTGGGCTGCAAACCAGCCCCTGGAGATCATTAAATCAAACCTGCTGTTTTTAATGCTGCCTCAACTTTTGGTTGAGCATTTTCACTAAGAATCGTTAATGGTAAACGAATAGAAGGCGATTTGATTAACCCTAAACGATAAGCCGCCCATTTCACCGGAATCGGGTTGGACTCCACAAATAAATCACGATGTAAGGCCATTAAACGCTGATTAATTTCTTCTGCTTTGGAAAGTTCTCCCATGCGTACTAAGCGGCACATTTCTGCCATATCTTTAGCAGCAAGGTTGTTGGTGACAGAAATTACACCCTCAGCTCCTAATTTCATCGCTTCTAATCCGGTTGAATCATCGCCGCTTAATACAATGAAATCTTTTCCTGCTAATTTTTTGATTTCCGTTACGCGATTGATTTCACCTGTTGCTTCTTTTATACCAACGATATTTTCAATTTGGGCTAAACGTGCAACAGTTTCCGGTTTCATATCACTGCCGGTTCGTCCCGGAACATTGTAAAGAATCTGAGGTAAATCGGTACATTCGGCAATGGCTTTAAAATGTTGATACATCCCTTCTTGCGTTGGCTTGTTGTAATACGGCACGACGGAAAGACAGCCTGCCACGCCGCTATCACGTACAAGTTTTGTCATTACAATTGCTTCGCTGGTTGCATTGGCTCCGGTTCCCGCAATGATTGGAATACGTCCTTTTGCCAGTTCTACGGTTTTCTCAATCACTTTGACATTTTCTTCAATGCTTAATGTTGCAGATTCACCTGTCGTGCCTACTGAAACGATGGCATCGGTGCCTGCGTCAATATGAAACTCCACTAATTTTTCTAAGGTTTCAAAATCAATTCCTCCGTGATTATCCATTGGGGTGACTAAAGCAACAATGCTGCCAAAAAATAAGGGATTTTGCGTAGACATAAAACCTCCGTTTCAGATTATCGTGATTAATATTTGAAAAGCGCCTGCTAGGATCGCTAAAATGACTAAAATTTGCAAATCATTTTTTTATTTTGAGGAATTTTCTATGAAAACATTACAAGTGGGTGACACTGCACCGCAGTTTACATTAAATAATCAGGCTGATATGCCGGTTTCTCTTGTGGAATTTAAAGGCAAAAAAGTGCTTATTTATTTTTATCCAAAAGCCCTCACACCGGGTTGCACAACACAGGCTTGCGGATTGCGTGATACGAAGAAGGAGCTGGAAAAATTGGGTGTCGTCATTTTAGGTATTAGCCCCGACAGTCCTAAGAAATTAGCACAGTTTATAGAGAAAAAAGCACTCAATTTCACCTTGCTTTCAGATGAAAATCATCAAGTTGCCGAGCAATTTGGTGTCTGGGGAGAAAAGAAATTTATGGGAAGAACTTACGATGGTATCCATCGAATAAGCTTTCTTATTGATGAGCAAGGCAAAATTCAACAAGTATTCGATAAATTTAAGACCGGTGAGCATCATCAAGTCGTTTTAGATTACCTTCAATCTCTCTAAATCTCTCATAAAATTTACCGCACTTTTGGTTTTTTTACTCAAAGTGCGGTTAAAAATCACTGTGTTTTTCCCTCAATTAATACTTACGATCTCATTTAATATTTACGATCTCATTTCCTTTTGCTAGAATTTGATTTCTAATTGAAACTAATTCTCAATTACTTTTTTGTGTTTTAAGGATAAAAAATGCCTCAACTTTTCGAATTTTTACAAAAATACAGCGATTACATTATTATCGGACTTTTATTTATTATGAGCGTAATTATGCTTGCAATGGTTATTGAACGCTTTATTTTTCTAAGCAGAATTAATGTAGGCAAATATTCTAATATTCATGCATTGGATATCGATCTGAATCGTAATATGACTACGATTTCTACTGTCGGTGCAAATGCGCCCTATGTCGGGCTGTTAGGTACGGTTATCGGTATTTTATTGACTTTCTATCAAATCGGTCAGAGTGGAGGTGATGTGGATGCCGGTGAAATTATGTTGCATCTTTCTTTGGCGCTAAAAGCGACTGCACTTGGTATTTTGGTGGCTATTCCGGCTATGGTGTTTTATAGCGGTTTAAACCGTAAAATTGAAGTAAACCGTTTAAAATGGAAAGTGTTAAATTCACAGAAAGATAAGGAATAATCGTGAAAAAATTTGATGAAATCAACATTATTCCTTTCATTGACATTATGTTGGTGCTACTGGCTATTGTTTTGATTACCGCGTCATTTATTTCGCAGGGAAAAATTCAAGTAAATGTACCAAAAGCAAGTACAACAGTCGCTTTTAAATCCGATGATTTGGCTAAATTGCTAACGGTGACTTCGAAAGGGGAACTTTACTATAACGATAAACCTATTTCACAGGAATCCTTAGGGGCGGAAATTAGTCAATGGGATAAAGGGCAAAAAGTGACGTTGAAAATTGATGCGGAAGCGAGTTTTCAGGATTTTGTGACCATTACCGATTTACTAGCCAAAAACGAGATCAAAAATGTGGCTCTGGTATCAATGAAAGATAAAGGCACCGGTGCGACACCTGCCGGTAAATAGGAAAAGTTATGCAACAAGCTAAACGTTCATCTCTAGCTTTGCTTATTTCGCTTCTCATTCATGGAGCAATCGTTAGTGCGTTGTTATGGAATTGGTATGAATCTAATGACAGCGCAAATAATCATGCCGGTGAGCTAGCAACGACAATTTCAATGGAAATGGTGCAAGGAATGCGTGTTGAAGAGGTTGAACCCGAGCCTGAATCGGAACCTCAAAAAGTCGAACCTGAATCAGCAAAAGAAGAAGTTGTTTCAGATCCGACAAAAAAACCGGAACCTGAAAAGAAAAAACAGCCGGAGAAGAAACCGGAAAAACCAAAAGATAAACCAAAACCACCGAAAGAAAAATCGAAAAAGCAGGTGAAGGAATCAGAGCAATCACAAAACTTGCCGGTAGGCGATCGTAATGTCAATTCTACATCAACGGTAAATTTAAAAGCGACGGCAACCGGTAGTGTAAATACCAATGCAAATATGGTAGGGAGCGGTTCAAATACAAATGAAATTGCCGCTTATAAAGCTGCGCTTTACCGTGAGATCGAGCGTCGAAAAGATTATCCGATGCGTGCGAAAATGATGCGTAAACAAGGGGTGGTTCATATCTCGTTTAATGTTGGTCATGATGGTTCGTTAAGTAATGAAAATGTCATTAAATCCTCAGGTGATGACAGTTTGGATAAAGCTGCATTGAAAGCGGTGAAAAGTGCAAGACCGATTGGACCCAAACCACATGGATTTGCAAGTAATCTATCGGTTCCGATTCGATTTAGCTTGCAGTAAAATAAAAAAGGCAGAGGTAAACTTCTGCCTTTTTGTATTATTTTCGGTAAGTACGACTTCTCATCGCTACCCGTGAATGATTGTTTGATCGGGGTTTTAAAGGAAACGGTTTAGGTAAACTTAATAGAGATGTTTGATCATATTGGCTGACGGGAATCGAATGCCCAATGTATTCCTCAATAGCCGGTAAATTCATTGCGTATTCTTCACAGGCGAAACTAATTGAAATACCGCTTTCACCGGCACGACCGGTACGTCCGATGCGGTGTACATAATCTTCACGATCATCCGGTAAATCATAATTAAATACATGGGTAACATCTGCGATATGTAATCCTCGGGCCGCTACATCGGTTGCGACAAGAATATCTAAAGAACCATCAGTGAATTGTTTTAATAGTGTAAGACGTTTTTTCTGTGCAATGTCACCGGTTAGCAAGCCTGCACGATGCCCGTCTGCCACTAAATAGCGCCAAATTTCTTCGCAGCGATGTTTGGTATTGGCAAATACAATACAGCGTTCAGGCCATTCTTCCTCTATCAAAGTCAGTAATAGTGCCATTTTGTCTTGGTTGGAAGGATAAAATAATTCCTCCTTAATGCGATGACCGGTTTTTTGTTCGGGTTCAATTTCGATGTATTCCGGATCGTTCATATCTTCGAAAGCAAGTTCACGTACTTTGTATGACAGGGTTGCCGAAAACAGCATAGTTAAACGGCTTTGTGGAGAAGGGCATTTACGCAATAAATAACGAATATCGCGAATGAAACCCAGATCAAACATTCGATCCGCTTCGTCCAAGACGACAATTTGGATCTGATCTAAACGAATCGTACCTTGTTTTACATAATCAATAATACGCCCCGTCGTACCGATTAAAATATCCACTCCGCGTTCAATAGCTTGTAATTGTTTGTCGTAGCCATCCCCGCCATACGCAATGGCTGTTTTTAATCCGCTCGCTTTTGCTAAAAATTCCGCATCATTGCTAATTTGAACAGCAAGCTCACGGGTTGGTGCAAGAATCAATGCTTGCGGTTGATTGTGCTCCGTTTTATCTTTTTTATAGGTAAGCAGATGGTGGAAGGTCGTCGTTAAAAAGGCTATAGTTTTACCCGTACCGGTTTGAGCTTGGCCTGCAATATCTTTACCTTGCAGGCTGATAGGCAATGAAAGAGCCTGAATCGGCGTGCAATACTCAAAGCCTTTGGTTTGTAAGGCTTTTAATACAATAGGGTGTAAAGGAAAATCAGCAAATCGCTGTTGGCTTAAATAATCTTGTTGCATGGAAATTACAGTCTATTAAAAATGGCTTGAGGATAGCACGAATGGGGAAATTACTCAAAAATCACCGCATTCTACATTAAAACAGAAAATGGAAAATTGTTTTCTGTTTTTTATTATTCATTTCTTGTTGTTGCTCCTTTCCCATTTGCGTTCAATGTAGCTGCAAGTGGGATGAAGTGCCAACTGATTTTTTGTGATGAAGGCTAGTAATGCTTGATAAAGTTTATCAGCGATACCTTGTCCGCGGAGTTGGTTTGACACAAAGGTATGATTCGCATTAATTTTATTTTCCGTTTCGTAAAAATAAGTAAGTTTGGCGATTTTCTCCCCTTGTTCATTCAAAATAAAAAATTCACCTTTTTGATGATCTTCTTGATGATGAATTTTCACTTTACACTCCATTCATCGCTTACATTAGGATTCATAGCAAAATCGGCGGTATCACTTGGAATGGCTTTTTCTTCTGCTGCCCATTCGCCAAGGTCTATAAGTTGGCAACGTTTGCTACAGAAGGGGCGAAATGGGCTTTCTGCCGTCCAAGGAACGGCTTTTTGACAAATTGGGCAGGGGACTTCAATAATTTCTTCAGACATTTATTTTTTCCGCTTGTTGTAAATAAAAACAGTGCAATTCTAGCACTTTTTGCTTTAGGTGCGGTAAGTTTTCAGCCAAATCTTTGTCATTATTAATGATCTCCGTTGCCCATTTTAACCGTTCTGTTCTGTTCACTTGTGAATTCATAATTTGTCGAATTTGTTCAAAATTATTTTTATCACGTTTTGTCGCCCGCATTAGTTGGGTTTGTGGGCTGACATCTACAACAAGTACACGATGACAAAGCTCAGTAAGATTATTTTCAATCAGAAGTGGTACCACGAAAAGCGTATAGGGAGCGGTTTGTGTAGAAAGTTGTTTCAACATGGCTTCCCGAATAGCAGGATGTAATAGGCTATTGAGCCAATTTTTTTCCGCTTCGTTAGCAAAGATTATCCGGCGTAATGCAGGGCGGTTGAGTTCGCCATTTTCTAATAAAATAGACTGACTAAAATGTTTGGCAATTTGTTCAAGTAAAGGCGTACCTTTTGCCACTACTTCACGTGCGACAATGTCGGCATCCACGATAGGTACACCAAGCTCTGCAAATAAATTGGCAATCGTGCTTTTGCCACTACCAATGCCGCCGGTCAGTCCTACAATATAGGTCATGACTCTTCCTTATGGGTAATAATTGAATAGCCATACTACAAAACTTGAGAGGATGAGAAAAGGGGCAAAAGGCAAAAAAACCAGTCTTTTGGTGGAGAGAAAAGTAAAGAAAATGCCCAGTAAACAAGCAATTAATAAAAAGATAGGGAAGTGTTTTAACGGTAAGTAGCTGCCAATGCCTAGGGCAAGCCAATAATCGCCTTGACCGAACGCTTCTTCTTTATAGTACCATTTTGCGATCCAATAAATGCCATAAAAAAGGAGGAAAAAAATAACCGCACTTTGTAGGCTTTCTTCTAACGTTAAAGAGGAAAAAGATTGTGATGCACCAATGAATCCTAAAGCAGTTAATATAAGACAAGGCGTTGTTGAAATTAGTTGATATTGCCAATCGAGGTAAGCGATAGCCCAAAGCAAAACGATTGAGCAACCAATCCATAAAGTTAAAAACGCATTTTCTGCGGTAAGGGTTAGTAAGGCAAACAAAAATCCAACGATACAAAAATAGCGTAAAAAATGACCGCACTTTTTTCCTTGAATAATGGAAAAATGCGGTTGAAATGGCGGCGGATTTTGCGGGAACAGCTCTATGTAAGAGTGATAAATATCGGTTTGTAAGCGTTTGGTGAAAGTGGAAACGTAAAGCCATAATGCAATACCAAAGATTCCGCCGAGTAAAAAACTTGCAAAGTATATCATTGGACTACCGATCCCATATTAAAAATCGGTAAATACATTCCCATCATAATGATGCCGATGAGGCTTCCAATAATCACCATCATTAAGGGTTCTAGCATTTGGGAAAGGAGATCAATTTGATGATTGAGTTTGTCTTGGTAGCTTTCTGAAATGTGCTGTAGCATCAGCGCCAGTTTTCCGCTTTTTTCACCAATTTGTAACATTTGTTGCGCTTCCATTGGAAAGAGGTGGCTACTGACGCTATCTGAAAAGGCATAACCCTGTGAAACCCACTGTAAAATTGACCGCACTTCTGCATCAAGAATCTGATCACTCACGATAATTTTCTTGGTTTGCCAAGTTTGTGTGCGTGGCAGAAAGCTGCTTAAAGCCTGATTAAGGGGAACACCTGCTTGCAACATTATGTATAAACTTTGGCTAAAATTTACTAAACGGGATAGTTGCTGAATATTTCCCAAGATAGGTATGACAGTAATGATTTGAGATTTTTTATGATGAAAGAGTGTGGAATGTTTTAATTTTAGCTGATAAAACAGAGCGAATATCATCGTAAAAAATAGTAAGACTCCGATGTCTTTTTTTAGAAAATTTGATGTGCTAAGTAAAACAGATGTTAATGCAGGTAATTCGGTGTGATTGCCTTGATACATTTCAGCAAATTGCGGCACGATAAAAAGCAAAAGACCAAGGGTAAGTAATAAAGAAATCCCTAATACCATTGAGGGATAAAGCATAATTTTTTGTAATTTACGTTGTAGTGTGAGGGATTGTTGGCGATGTGCTGCAATTTTGCTACAAACAGTTGCCAGTTTTCCCGTCATTTCACCAACTTGAATTAATTGGATTTCTTGACGTGTAATATATTTACCTTGTTGTTCAATGCTTTGAGAAAAGGCAAGCCCGCTTTCAATAGACTTTAAAATCTGTTCTAACCATGTATTTAAAGCAAGTTGCGTACAATTTTGTTGCAAAATCTGTAAACTACTTTTGAGTGGAATAGCTGACTGAAGGAGTGTTGAAAGCTGGTTTAATAATGCGCTAATTTCTGTGTTTTTAGGTTTGCTACTGAGTTGCCAGTTCTGTTTTAATTTAATGTTGGTTAGACCTCGATTCATCAATTGGAATTGGGCTTGTTGAGCAGACTCGGCAATGATTGACCCTCTTTGCATTTGTTTTAAGGAATTTTGTCCTTGGTAATAAAAAAGCTTTTTCGCCATTTTATACGCCTCCCAAAACACGATAAATTTCCGCTTTATCGGTAATGCCTTGATTCACTTTTTCTAACCCACTTTGATGGAGATTATCAAAATCGGTTTGATAGCCGTTTTGTTGCCGATGTAAGAATTGATAAACACCAATTCTCCCACGATAACCTTGATGACAATCACAAGAATTTGTAGGAAATTGACTGCATTTGGGGCAACGTTTTCGTACAAGCCTTTGGGCTATCACTAACAATAAGCTGCTTTCAATTTCATGTTGTTGAATACCAAGTTGCTGTAAGCGTGAAATGGCGGAAAGGGCATCATTGGTGTGTAATGTGGAAAGTACTAAATGGCCGGTTTGAGCAGCCCGTAACGCCATTGCTGCACTTTCTTCATCTCGAATTTCTCCTAGCATAATAATATCGGGATCTTGTCGTAAAAAAGAACGTAGTAAGCGACTAAAATCTAGTCCGATTTTTGGATTAATCTGGCTTTGGATAATCCCTGTTAATTCAATTTCAATAGGATCTTCAGCCGTCATGATGTGTTTATCCGGTGTGTTTAGCCACTGAAGTGCGGTATAAAGTGAGATACTTTTCCCGCTACCTGTTGGGCCGGTAACCAGAATTAAACCTTGCGGTTGGCTGAGAGCCTGCTGAAAAGCCTGTTGTTGTGCTTCTGTCATCCCTAGTTCTGCAAAACTCAATTCTACCGGCTTATTTTGTTGCGCACGAAGTACTACTTTTTCGCCCCAGTGGGTCGGTAATGTAGAAAGGCGGAAATCAAGAATATCGGAGAAGGTTGTTTTAAACTGAAAACGCCCGTCTTGTGGTAATCGGGTTTCGCTGATATCAAGTTTAGCAAGAAGTTTTAATCGGGAGATTAACCGATTGGCTAAACTTTTACTAATTGGGGATTGGAGTTGTAAAACTCCATCAATTCTAAACCGTACTTGAAAACAGTCCTGTAAAGTTTCCAAGTGAATATCGGACGCATTTTTTTGTAGCGCCGACTCAAAAATACGATTTAGTAATTGGATGATCGGTTCGTCATTGTTTTTTTCCTGATGCTCTTGTTCTTGATGGTGGTAAAAATTCATTTGATCTTCTACTTGCATGGATTGAGGTGAAAGTTGTTGTAGGAGATCTTTGAGTTGTTCGCTGTCAAGTAAAACCGGTTCGACCAGCTTTCCGGTAATAAAAGCAATAGTTTCACAAGCAGAGAGATTGGAAAGAGAATCGACACCGAGCCATAAACGGTTTTCCTCTTCTTTTAAAGGCAAGGAAAAATAGTTCAAGAACAATGTGTGTTGGTGTTTATTGCGTTCCCATAAATCTGGTGAGATCGAAAAAATCTCACCATTTTGAGCTGTTACGCGATGTTCAAGTAATGCAAAATCTGTCATTTTGAGCAGAATCCGGCAGGGAATAGTGAAATATCACCGATACAAGTTGTTGACCAAGTAATTCCGTTAGATTTATCACCGCTTGCCGTGAGGGTATATTCCACGCCATCTAGTGTTCCATTGCCGGAAACGGTAATTGCGCCTGCACTCGTGCTGATATTTTTTATGTAGCCTTTCGCTGTAGTGACGTTAGCGGCAACACCGTTTGAACCACCACTACAATTTGAGGTATTTCCTGTTCCGTAAACACAAAGCTCGACATCTGATTTAAGCGGAGCTGAGGCCTGTAGCAATTCAGACATTGCCGCCTTTTTGGTATAATTTTGATAAGACGGAATGGCAATAGTGGCAAGAATTGCAATGATAGCAATTACGATCATTAGCTCGATGAGTGTGAATCCTTTTTTCGGTTTAGGCTGAGTGAGTTTCATTGATTTTCCTTTATAGATATAGGTGAAGCCAATATTGGCGAGAGCATTGTGTAGAAGGAAAAAAACTTTGTAAAATTGACCGCACTTTTTCTGCGATACTGATCGTACAAGTAGGAGAAAATAATGAAAAAACTGAAATGTATTGAGGAGGGCTGGCTGAAAGATTGTCGTCAAATTCCTTCAGAATATTTTGATGAACGTCCTGATCCTAAAGATATTTCTTTATTAGTTATCCACTATATCAGCCTTCCGCCGGAACAGTTCGGAGGTGGTTACATTGATGACTTCTTTCAAGGAAAATTGGATCCTTGCCTTCATCCTTATTTTAAAGAAATTTATCAAATGAGTGTGTCAGCCCATTGTTTGATTGATCGTTGTGGCGTCATTACACAATATGTAAATTTTAATGATCGTGCATGGCATGCAGGGATTTCTAGTTTTGAAGATCGCGAAAGATGTAATGATTTTTCCATTGGTATTGAACTTGAAGGTAGCAATGAACTGCCTTTTACCGATGCGCAATATGAAGCATTGCAACAACTTACAGCGTGCATTATGTCTGCTTATCCGGACATTACGCTAAATCGTATTGTGGGGCATTCGGACATATCTCCGGGACGTAAAATCGATCCCGGTCAGTACTTTGATTGGGAACGTTATTTGAACGGGATTAATTCTCTGTATAAAAAATAGACAGTAAAATTTATTATGTTATTCACATTATGGTTGTTCAATAAATTTTAAGTTAATTATTTGAATTATAAGGAATTAAATCGTTTAGAAAATCCCCTTTGCCGGATTGGGAAAAGTTATACCGTATTTTGAATTTTCCCAATCACAATTTTATCCACAGAAATATTGGATAATCTTCAGAAAGGGCAGAAAGCTCAGCCGACAATCCTCCATTTGGGAATAATGAATGTTTTTCAACCGCACTTTGATGAAATAAAGTGCGGTTTCTTTTTTAAAAGGATCTTTACAGAAAAAATTTATTAAAGCGAAACGATCTAGTAGGAGAAAACGATTTTTTCAGTTTTTCACACAGGTTTATTGTGGATTATGATTAAGTTAGCCACAATGTTATCCACAATCTAAAATTGTTTGGGTAATAGCCGCACTTTTACCGCTTTGGTTGATAAAAACACTAATTTGTGAAACAATCCGCAGACTATTTTTATATAAAAATTTAAGGTAAAACGATAGTGATCGATTTTGATGGCTACCGTCCAAATGTGGGGATTGTGATTTGCAATCGAAAAGGACAGGTGCTTTGGGCGAAACGCTATGGGCAGAATTCTTGGCAGTTCCCACAAGGTGGCATTAACGATAATGAAAGTGCCGAGCAAGCGATGTATCGCGAATTATATGAAGAAGTGGGATTGCAGCCGAAAGATGTACGTATTTTATCTGTGTCAAAACATTGGCTGCGTTATAAATTACCAAAGCGTTTACTGCGTTATGACAGTAAGCCGATGTGTATTGGGCAAAAACAACGTTGGTTCTTATTGCAACTGGTTTCGGATGAAAAAAATATTAATATGCAAACAACCAAATCACCAGAGTTTGATGGTTGGCGTTGGGTGAGTTTTTGGTATCCCGTACGTCAAGTTGTATCGTTTAAGAAAGATGTATATCGTCGAGCGATGAAAGAATTTGCTACTTTTTTATTTTCCAATGAGAAAGATAAATCAGTAGATCAAGTAGAACGAGAACAAAAATTCCCACCTGCGCGTAAATCCCATTATTCAAAATATTCTAAACGTTCGTTTAATAAAAGAGGTTAGGCTGTGCTGACTTTTATTGCAATTTGCCTGTTAGTGGGCGGAATCGTCGGGTTTCTTGCCGGCTTATTTGGTATTGGTGGTGGATTGGTAATTGTACCAGTATTGGTTTATTTGTTGCCAATGATGGGCGTTCCAGAGCCGTTACTGATGTCAACCGCACTTGGCACTTCTTTTGCTACCATTGTGATTACGGGATTTTCTTCGGCACAACGTCATCATAAATTAGGCAATATTGTGTGGGATGCGGTGAAAATCTTAGCGCCCGTGATTATGATTACGGTGTTTATTTCCGGTTTATTTATTGGCAAGTTAGATCGTGATATTACGGCAAAGCTATTTGCCTGTCTTGTGGTTTATTTAGCCGTAAAAATGGTGATTTCCATCAAACCGAAAGCAATGGAATCGGCAAAAACACTGACTGCAAAATCTTCTATTATTGGCGGTATTTTAATTGGTATGGCATCTAGTGCGGCAGGCATTGGCGGTGGTGGTTTTATTGTGCCGTTTTTAAATTCTCGCGGCATTGATATGAAAAAAGCGATTGGTTCTTCCGCCTTTTGCGGTATGTTACTTGGTCTATCCGGTATGTTGAGTTTTATGGTAAGTGGTTGGGATAATCCTGCTATGCCGGATTATTCTTTAGGTTATATCTATTTACCGGCAGTATTCGGCATTACCGCCACCTCTTTTTTTACCTCTAAATTAGGTGCAACGGCAACTGCTAAATTACCGGTGCCAACGTTGAAAAAAGGCTTTGCATTATTGTTAATTGTGATTGCCATTGATATGTTTTTGAAATAAAGGAAAATTATGAATCAATATCTACTTCTTCCTCATTTTGAACCGACCATTTTTACTTTCGGTGACAGCAATATCGGCTTGCGTTGGTACGGTTTAATGTATTTACTTGGCTTTGTATTTGCCCGTTGGCTTGCCGTACGGCGAGCCAATCAACTCAATAGCGGTTGGACCGTAGAACAAGTGGATACCTTACTTTTCAATGGTTTTATGGGGGTATTTCTTGGGGGGCGTATCGGTGATGTGTTCTTCTATAATCTTGATCATTTCTTACAAGATCCGATTTATTTGTTCCGAGTATGGGAAGGGGGAATGTCCTTCCATGGCGGATTAATCGGGGTGATTGTTGCGATGATTTGGACATCCTATTCGCAAAAACGTCATTTCTGGCAAACGGCAGATTTTGTCGCACCTTTAATTCCTTTTGGTTTAGGATTAGGGCGTATTGGTAATTTTATTAATCTTGAACTCTGGGGACGTGAAACTGATGTGCCTTGGGCTATGATTTTCCCAAATGATCCCCTTTTATTGCCTCGTCATCCGTCTCAACTTTATGAAGCCTTTTTAGAAGGATTTGTTCTCTTTGTGTTGCTCAATCTCTTTATCAAAAAGCCACGCCCGATGGGCTCTGTTGCCGGTTTATTCTTAGTAGGCTATGGGCTGTTCCGATTTATTGTGGAATATGTGCGAGAGCCGGAAGTGGAATCGTTCCTTGGCATTATGACTCGTGGTCAAGCCTTGTGTTTACCGATGATTATCGGTGGCGCATTAATTATGTGGTGGGCTTACACACGCAAAAGTGCGGTAAAAAATTAAGGAGTTTTTATGAAACAATATCTCGATCTTTGTCGCCGCATTATTGATGAAGGGGAGTGGATTGCCAATGAGCGCACAGGCAAACGTTGTTTAACGGTGATTAATGCCGATTTGGAATATGATGTGGCAAATAACCGATTTCCACTTATCACCACAAGAAAAAGCTATTGGAAAGCCGCTATTGCAGAGTTTTTAGGCTATATTCGTGGTTATGATAATGCGGCGGATTTTCGTAAACTCGGCACCAAAACCTGGGATGCCAATGCCAATGAAAATGCCGCATGGCTTGCCAATCCTCACCGTAAAGGTACGGACGATATGGGACGGGTTTATGGCGTTCAGGGTAGAGCCTGGCGTAAACCGAATGGCGAAACGGTGGATCAACTTCGTAAAATTGTGAACAATCTCACTCAAGGTATTGATGATCGTGGTGAAATTATGACATTTTTCAACCCGGGGGAAATTGATCTTGGTTGTTTGCGTCCTTGTATGCACACGCATACCTTCTCCCTTGTGGGCGATACTCTGCATCTGACCAGTTACCAACGTTCTTGCGATGTTCCTTTAGGATTAAATTTTAATCAAATTCAAGTTTTTACTTTTCTTGCGTTAATGGCACAAATTACCGGAAAGAAAGCGGGTAAAGCCTTCCACAAAATTATTAATGCGCATATTTATGAAGATCAACTGGAATTAATGCGTGATGTGCAATTAAAGCGTGAGCCTTTCCCACTGCCGAAATTGGAAGTTAATCCTGATATTAAAACCCTCGAAGATTTAGAAACTTGGGTCACCATGGATGATTTCAAGGTGATTGGCTATCAATCCCACGAGCCGATTAAATATCCTTTCTCAGTGTAAGGCGGAAAAGTGCGGTCGGATTTTGATGAGAAATTTATGCGTCATGCTTTGAGCTTGGCGGATAAAGCCGAATCCTTAGGCGAAATTCCCGTAGGCGCTGTTTTGGTCGATAGCGAGGGGAATATACTGGGGGAAGGTTGGAATTTTTCCATTACTGAAAACGACCCGACCGCTCACGCCGAAATTGTGGCATTACGTAATGCGGCAAAAAAGGTACAAAATTATCGCCTACTGAATACCACCCTTTATGTCACACTCGAACCCTGTACTATGTGTGCCGGTGCGATTTTACACAGCCGAATTCAGCGTTTGGTGTTTGGCGCATCTGATTATAAAACCGGTGCAGTGGGTTCCCGTTTTCACTTTTTTGATGATTATCAAATGAATCATACGGTTGAAATCACCGGCGGCGTATTGACACAAGAGTGCGGTGAAAAGTTGAGTGCTTTTTTTCGTAAAAGACGGGCCGAAAAGAGGCTAGAAAAGATAAGTGCAATATTGTAGTTGATTTACCGATTAAATATTTCTTGAATACGGGTGTGAGTCATTGTGCAGTTATCTTTCCGTTAATCTATAACTTTCTTCCATTAACTGAAACTGACATAACTCATCATCAGGGATGCCGTTATCCAGTACAACAGTAATCCAATGTTCCTTGTTCATATGGTAAGCAGGTAGAATATTTTTATCTTGGCGTAACACACCGACTAATTCAGGGATACACTTAAAATTGGCAATTTCTACATTTCCTTCTCCCTTTAAACCCAGTTTTATTTTAGGAACATTGGCAATTAAGGCAAACCATTTTGCTCTTACATTATTATGGCGAAGAACGGCATAACTTGGGAGTTTTTCCCACAAATATTCAGGTGATATGCCGTATTGATTCGCTGCATGAGTGAGTAAAAATTCACGCTGATTCATCTTTTCCTTTATTTGAATTAACTTAGCTAACCACTGAATATCTCTATGAGATAATACACAAAAACACTCTCAAAACTGACCGCACTTTAAACTTGCCAGTCAATTTCTTTCATTCCATTTTCTTTAAGATAAGCATTTGTTTTGGAAAAATGCTTGCATCCGAAAAAACCTCGATGTGCCGAAAGAGGAGAAGGATGGGGAGCGGTTAAAACACAGTGGTGGGAGCGGTCAATCATACTGCCTTTTTTCTGTGCATGGCTTCCCCAAAGTAAAAAAACTAAATTTTCACGCTGTTCATTGAGTGCAGCGATGACACGGTCAGTAAAGGTTTCCCAACCTAAATTGGCATGCGAGTGGGCAAGCCCCCGTTCAACGGTTAATACGGTGTTGAGTAATAACACACCTTGTTCCGACCATTTCACCAAATAACCATGGGAAGGAATTTGAAAACCGGCAATATCTTGGCTTAATTCTTTATAGATATTAACGAGAGAAGGGGGAATTGCCACCTCGGGTTTGACGGAAAAAGCAAGCCCATGCGCTTGGTTTGGTCCATGATAAGGATCTTGCCCTAAAATCACCACTTTGACATCTTCAAATGCCGTGTATTTAAAGGCATTAAAAACCTCTTCTTGCGGAGGATAAATGGTTTTTCCACTTTGTCTGGCAAGGTGGACCTGTTTTAATGTATGTTGGAAATAATCCTGCTCTTTTTCTTTGCCGATCACATCTGTCCATGTTTTCATCATCAAATCCTCTTCAAATTGGGTTGGAGTATTATAAACCAAGTTCCAATCTATGGAATGAGTTAATTTGTTAATTAAAGTTTGAAAATAAGTTTCATCACAAGAAAATTTTTTAATTTAATTAAAAATGTGTGAAAAGCTGCTTATTCTTAATCAAAAGAATTTGATGTATTAAAATTTTTTGATAAAATTTGCACAGTTTTATAATTATCCCCATACTAATTAGGAGTCTATTATGATTAAAGGTATTCAAATTACCCAAGCAGCGAATGACAATTTGCTTAACTCATTCTGGTTATTAGACAGTGACACCAACGAAGCACGTTGCTTATGTGCAAAAGGTGGTTTTGAAGAAGATCAAGTTGTTGCAGTGAGCGAACTTGGCCAAATCGAATACCGTGAATTACCGGTAAACGTCGCACCAACTGTAAAAGTGGAAGGCGGTCAACACTTAAACGTGAATGTATTACGTCGTGAAACCTTAGAAGATGCGGTAAACAATCCGGATAAATATCCACAATTAACCATTCGTGTTTCAGGTTATGCCGTGCGTTTCAACTCGCTAACTCCAGAACAACAACGCGACGTTATCACCCGCACTTTCACTGAAAGTTTATAATTTCAGATTGAATGAGAGAAACCCCGATTTTTTTGGGGTTTTGTTTTTCTAAAACTCAGAAAAAATCCACCGCACTTTCCTTTCTTTCCTAGCGATTTTTATGCTTTTCAGGTACAATCCGCCAGTTAAATTTAATGATTTTTGAGAAAACCAAAACCTTTATGAAGAATATTCGTAACTTTTCTATTATTGCCCATATTGACCATGGTAAATCAACTCTTTCCGACCGTTTGATTCAAACTTGTGGCGGTCTTTCCGATCGTGAAATGGAAGCACAGGTGCTAGATTCTATGGATCTTGAACGTGAGCGCGGTATCACCATTAAAGCGCAGAGCGTCACCTTAAATTACAAAGCAAAAGACGGCGAAACCTATCAATTAAACTTTATCGATACACCGGGACACGTGGATTTTTCCTATGAAGTATCGCGTTCCCTTGCCGCTTGTGAAGGGGCGTTGTTGGTGGTGGATGCTGGTCAAGGTGTGGAAGCGCAAACCCTCGCAAACTGTTACACGGCAATTGAAATGGATCTCGAGGTGGTGCCGATTTTAAACAAAATTGATCTACCTGCGGCAGATCCTGAACGTGTGGCGGAAGAAATTGAAGATATTGTGGGCATTGATGCCATGGAGGCGGTGCGTTGCTCAGCGAAAACCGGACAGGGTATTGAAGATGTATTAGAAGAAATTGTGGCGAAAATTCCTGCACCGGAAGGCGATCCTGACGCACCATTACAAGCCTTAATCATTGATTCTTGGTTTGATAATTATCTGGGCGTAGTTTCCCTTGTGCGGATTAAAAACGGTACGCTACGTAAAGGCGATAAAATTAAAGTCATGTCCACAGGACAGGCTTATAACGTGGATCGACTTGGTATTTTCACACCAAAACAAGTAGATACCACCGTATTAAACTGTGGCGAAGTAGGCTGGGTGGTTTGTGCCATTAAAGATATTTTAGGTGCACCGGTAGGCGATACTTTAACCCATCAACACCATCCGGCAAGCGAGGTTTTACCGGGCTTTAAGAAAGTGAAACCACAAGTTTATGCGGGTTTGTTCCCTGTTAGCTCGGACGATTATGAGGCATTTCGTGATGCCTTAGGTAAATTAAGTCTTAATGATGCCTCGTTATTCTATGAACCGGAAAATTCAACCGCACTTGGTTTTGGTTTCCGCTGTGGTTTCTTGGGATTGCTCCATATGGAGATTATCCAAGAACGTTTAGAACGGGAATATGATTTAGACCTTATCACGACAGCACCGACAGTAATTTATGAAGTAGAAATGACAAACGGCGGAGTAGTCTATGTGGATAGTCCGGCTAAATTACCGCCACTTAATAATATTTCTGAAATTCGTGAACCTATTGCGGAATGTAATATGCTCGTGCCACAAGAATATCTAGGAAATGTCATTACGTTATGTGTGGAAAAACGTGGAGTGCAGACGAATATGGTATATCACGGAAACCAAATTGCACTGACATACGAAATTCCAATGGGTGAAGTAGTATTGGATTTCTTCGACCGTTTAAAATCCACCTCACGTGGTTATGCTTCCTTAGATTACGGTTTTAAACGTTTCCAAGCAGCGGATATGGTGCGTGTGGATATTATGATTAACAGTGAACGTGTGGATGCCTTAGCCTTAATTGTGCATAAAGATAACGCACAGTGTCGTGGGCGTGAACTGGTGGAAAAAATGCGTGAATTGATTCCTCGTCAGCAGTTTGATATCGCCATTCAAGCGGCGATTGGTAATCACATTATTGCACGTTCAACGGTGAAACAATTGCGTAAAAACGTTTTGGCAAAATGTTATGGCGGTGATGTAAGCCGTAAGAAAAAACTTTTACAGAAACAAAAAGAAGGTAAAAAACGGATGAAATCCCTTGGAAATGTGGAAGTACCACAAGAGGCGTTTCTTGCGATTTTACATGTAGGTAAGGATAAATAAGGAATAGTATGTCTAATTTATTTTTCGTGATTTTTTTAGCGGTGGGGTTTGGTATTTGGAAAGTGTTGGATTATTTCCAGCTACCAAATACCTTTAGTATTTTATTGCTGATTTTGACCGGACTTTCCGGCGTGTTATGGTGCTATCACCGTTTTGTTGTTGCGCCTAAACGCTATCGTCAAATCGCCCGTGCGGAACAGCGTTCCGGTCGAGCTCTCACTGATGAAGAAAAAGCCAAAATCGAACCTATTTCGGAAGGTTCGGAGTTTTTATCTTCTCTATTCCCTGTACTGGCCGTGGTTTTCTTTGTGCGTTCTTTTTTGTTTGAACCTTTCCAAATTCCCTCAGGATCAATGGAATCCACATTGCGTGTCGGTGATTTTCTTGTAGTGAATAAATATGCTTATGGTGTCAAAGATCCGATTTTCCAAAATACGATTATTGAAGGTGAAAAACCGCAACGTGGTGATGTCATCGTATTTAAAGCACCTGAACAGGCCTTACTCCGTACAGGATTAGGCGCGACCCGAGCAGCCTATGCGGAAAATTTGGCGTTAACCTCAAAAAATAATATGTCCGGTGTGGATTACATTAAACGTATTGTTGGGCAAGGCGGAGATCGTGTGATTTTCGATATGGAGCAAAAAACATTGCAAATTGTGTACGGTAAGGAAGGCAAGCCTTGTGATGTAAATTGTGAAACCAAAGCCTTTGAATATAGCCAAAACCCAACGAATCCGGCATTTCCGAATGAATTAGAATTGACTGAAAAAGGCGATGTAGTACACAACGTGTTAATCAGCCCGTATCGCCGTTATGCAGGGCCGGAATTTTTCCCACAAGAAGGCAATCCAACGGCGGAGTGGGTCGTGCCGGAAGGACAATATTTTGTTATGGGTGATAACAGAGATCACAGTGATGACAGCCGTTTTTGGGGATTTGTGCCGGAAAAAAATATTGTCGGTAAAGCCACTTATATTTGGATGAGCTTAGAAAAAGAACCGAACGAATGGCCGACAGGCTTGCGTTTTGAACGTTTCTTTACAGCAATTAAGTAAGATGAATCATTTAGAGAGATTAGAGCGAAAAATCGGCTATCAATTTAAGGATATTTCGCTCTTAAAATTAGCACTCACCCATCGAAGTGCTGCCGCAAAACATAATGAACGCCTAGAGTTTCTGGGCGATTCAATCCTTAATTTCACGATTGCCGAAGCCTTGTATCATCAATTCCCTCATTGTAACGAAGGCGAATTGAGTCGTATGCGCGCCACTTTAGTGAGAGAAAAAACATTAGCGGTATTAGCGCGTCAATTTGAACTGGGTGAATATATGTCTCTTGGTTCAGGAGAGTTAAAGAGCGGTGGTTTTCGCCGTGAATCAATTCTGGCGGACTGTGTGGAAGCCATTATTGGCGCAATGTCGTTGGATCAAGGCATTATTCTCACAATGCAAGTGGTTCGAACTTGGTATCAGCCCCTGTTAGCAGAAATCAAACCGGGTGATAATCAAAAGGATGCGAAAACCCGCCTGCAGGAATATTTACAAAGTAAAGGGTTGGTATTACCAAGCTATGAAGTCGTTAATATTCAAGGCGAACCTCATTGCCAAACATTCACTGTGGAATGCAAAGTGAAAAATGTGGATAAAATTGACCGCACTTTTGTGGGGAAAGGATCAAGTCGCCGTAAAGCAGAACAGGCGGCGGCAGAACAAATTTTAAAAGAACTGGACATCAAATGACAGAACAATTTGACAAAACCTATTGCGGCTTTATTGCCATTGTAGGTCGCCCGAATGTGGGGAAATCAACGCTCTTAAATAAGATTTTGGGACAAAAAATCTCAATTACATCACGCAAAGCGCAGACTACCCGTCACCGTATTGTGGGGATTAAAACCGAGGGAGCTTATCAAGAAATTTATGTGGATACTCCGGGGTTACACATTGAAGAAAAACGTGCGATTAACCGTTTAATGAACCGTGCAGCAAGCAGCGCGATTGGTGATGTGGATCTCATCATTTTTGTGGTGGACGGTACTCATTGGAATGCCGATGATGAAATGGTATTAAACAAACTTCGCAATGCGAAAGCACCGGTAGTATTGGCGATTAACAAGGTGGATAATATCAAAAATAAAGATGATTTATTACCGTTTATCACTGAATTAAGCAGTAAATTTGATTTTGCCCATATCGTACCTATTTCCGCACAACGTGGTAATAATGTTCACGAACTGGAAAAAATTGTACGCGCCTCTTTACGCGAAGGGGTACACCATTTCCCTGAAGATTATGTAACAGACCGCTCGCAACGTTTTATGGCATCGGAAATAATCCGTGAAAAATTGATGCGTTTTACCGGCGAAGAACTACCTTATTCAGTCACCGTTGAAATTGAACAATTTAAAGTGAATGAACGTGGCACTTATGAAATTAATGGATTGATTTTGGTGGAACGTGAAGGGCAAAAGAAAATGGTGATTGGCGCACAAGGGCAAAAAATCAAAACCATTGGTATGGAAGCCCGTGCGGATATGGAACGCTTATTTGATAACAAAGTTCATCTTGAATTATGGGTGAAAGTGAAATCTGGTTGGGCGGATGATGAGCGTGCGTTACGCAGTTTGGGCTATATGGATGAATAAAAGTGCGGTTCGTTTTCAGCAAGTTTTTATTTAAAAGCCGGTGTTATGTCGCAGTGACTGAAACATGATTTAGGCGTTATTTGTAGGGACACACTGCGTGTGTCCGTTATAAAATCAAATTATTTCAATATGTTATAAATGGACACTCCACTGTGTCCCTACATTTTCATATTTTCCTTAATTCTCTTTTTCCCCCTATTCCAAAGGCGCAAGCATAAGCGGAACTCCACGCCCATTGGAAATTGTAACCGCCGAGCCAGCCGGCAACATCTAATACTTCTCCAATAAAATATAAACCTTTTATTTGTTGGCTTTCCATGGTTTTGGAAGAAATATGATGGGTATTCACCCCACCCATAGTAACTTCTGCTGTGCGATAACCTTCCGTTCCATTGGGTATAAATTGCCAATGATGTACTAAATCCAACAGATTTTTTAGCCGCACTTTACTGAGGTTAGCAATCACTTCATCTTGAATAAAACCTTGTTCGATCCAAAGTTCTACTAATTTTTTGGGAAGTAAACGTGTCAGCACGGTTTTTAACATCAGTTTTGGCGAGTTTTGTTTCATTTGGTGGATTTCATCTTCCAAATTATGCGTTGGTAACAAATCAATTTCCACGTTTTCACTAGGTTGCCAATAATTAGAGATTTGTAATACGGCAGGACCTGAGATCCCCCGATGGGTGAAAAGTAACTGATTGTGAAAGGATTTTCCGCAATTTGCCGTGATCGTAACCGGTAGGCTAATGCCTGAAAGTGCGGTCAAAAACTTATCGGTTTCACGGTAAGTAAAGGGAACAAGACTAGCTCTGGGTGGAATGACCGGAATATCAAATTGTTCTGCGATTTGGTAACCGAAAGGCGTTGCACCAAGCCCCGGCATAGAAAGACCACCGGTGGCAATGACCAAATTTTTACACTGCCATTGCATCGCATTTGCGGTTACGCTAAAGTGTACTCTTTCATCATTTTCAATGCGTTCCACTTGCGATATTTCATTGCGTAAGTGTATCTTTACTTGGTATTTTTTACACTCGGTTGCTAACATCTCTACGATTTTTTCCGCCCCTTCATCACAAAAAAGCTGTCCGAGCTCTTTTTCATGATAGGCAATACCATATTCGGCTACGAGCGAAATAAAATCCCAATTGGTATAACGTGCAAGGGCTGATTTGACAAAATGAGGATTTTGCGAGAGATAGTGGGCGGGGGTGACATCAAGATTGGTAAAATTGCAAAAACCGCCGCCGGACATTAAGATTTTTCGCCCGATTTTTTTCCCCTTATCCAGTACAGTCACTTCTTTGCCTAATTTTCCTAATTGTGCGGCACAAAATAAGCCGGCGGCACCCGCACCGATAATGAGGGTTTCGGAATAATGCTTCACTGTGTTTGTCCTCGGTCTAAAAATTCTAACATTTTCATTCGTTGAATCACCATACGGCGATCAACAGCGGCATTGCCGCTATCTAATAACTGCTGTAAATAATCTTTTGCTTGTGAGTAATTGCGCTGTTCAAGCTCAATAGTCGCAAGCAAAGAGATACTCGAAATTTCTTTCGGGTCTTGTGCGAGGGCTTGGTTCAAAAGCCGTTGTGCTTCAGGTATAAGTTGTTGCCCTGCTTGATAATAAAGTGCGGTGGCTTTTAAGCCTAAAATATTCGGTTTACTGCCTACTAATTTTTCTGCGTTCGTATAGGCGATGAGGGCATAATCAAATTCATTGTTTTGCACATAAGTCTCGCCCAACTGAATCCATACCTCTGTATTATTCGGATCTGCCCGCAATTTATCTTGAATTTTTGTAATCACGTCTTCTTTTTTGTGAAAGTCTGCCATTTCAATTTGTTTGTTATGCTGAGAAATCATTGCTTGCTCACCTTCTTGTAGGCGCGAAAAACGATCAAGGGATAAATAATAGCCGAGAGGGATGGCTATGAGTAAAGCAAAAATACTTAGCGTGATTTTTCCGTTGTTATTTTGGGAAAATAGTGTACGTGGCTCGTTTTGCTCAAGATCGTTGAATGTGGAAAGGGAGACCTTATCCTTGAGCTGAGGTGTTTTTTTGTGAGAATGCCAAACTAACCCGCCGGCTAAAATGAGTAACCCAATGGGTAATAGCCATAACAATGCCGTATTCCATTGAAAAGGGGGCTTGTAATTCACAAAATCACCGAAACGTGCCGTCATTGTATCAATTATTTGCTGATTGGTTTTGCCTTCATTCACCATATTATAAACTTCAATGCGTAGGTCGTAGGCAATAGGAGAATTAGACTCCACCAAGTTTTGATTTTGACACTGAGGGCAACGCAAAGATTTTGCCAGTTCTACGGCGCGGGTGCGATCAGCCGAGCTTTTGAATTGGTAAGTATCCACCATTTCCGCTTGTGAAAACAAGCTAAAAGCGAATAAAAGTGCGGTTAAAAAGATTTTCATTTTTTCGTTAATTCTTGAATTTTGGGAATAAAGACATTTTTCCATGTTTCTCGATCAAGTAGCCCGGAGTGGCGATAACGAATAATGCCGTGAGCATCCACTAAATAGGTTTCCGGTGCACCATCTACGCCGAGTTTCATAGCGAGTTCACCTTGGCTGTCATCAATAGTTAAAAGAAAGGGATTACCCATTCTTTTGAGCATTTCACGCCCATTTTGTGGGTTATCCCGATAATCAATGCCGATGATCGGAATGGTTTGGGCAATATCCATCAAAAGCGGATGTTCTTCCTTGCAATAGCCACACCAACTGCCCCAAATATTTAATAAAAATGGTTGTTTCGGGAAATTTTTCGGACTGATTGCTTTCGAAGGAGCAAGCAAATTTGCCTGATAAAATTCTGGTATGGGTTTATTAATCAGGGCAGAGGCAATTTTTTTCGGATCTTGATTAAGTCCGGCAATTAATAGGATACATACACCTAAAAGCATCAAGAGCGGTGTAAAAAAGAGTAATTTTTTCTTCATTATCTTTCCTGTTTTCGGCGTAAAGCGAATGTGCTACAAAGCGCACCTAATGCCATTAAAATTCCCCCAGCCCAAAGCCAACGAATAAGCGGTTTGTAATGCAGACGGAACGTAAATTCCCCTTTTCCGAGAGAATCGCCCATCACGATATAGAGATCACCCCAGAATCCTCCACTTAAACCGACTTCGCTCATCGTCATGGTGCGGACATCATAATAACGGCGTTCCGGTATGATATTGGCGTAAGGTTCAGCATTTTCCGTGACATCAAAAAATGCCGCTTCTGTTGTGAAGTTTGGCCCGATTTCGTTAGAGAATTGACGGTAATGAAATTCGTATTGCCCGAGTTTTTGGCTTTGTTGCGGTGCAAGGCGAACACCGATTTCACTGCCAAAATAACTACTCATTACGGCACCCATGGTAGCAATTGCCACACCGCAATGGGCAAGAATCATACCCAGTTGTGCGAGAGGGATTTTTCGCCAATTTTGCCATAAAGTCGAAAGGAAAAGCCAGATAGAAAGTGTTAATAAAAGAAAAGCGAACCCATGAAAATGGAGTAATTCGTTATGATGAATTTGTTGCCAAATCATCAATAAGGCAATGCTTCCGGCAGGAATAATTAATAATAAACGGCGTATAAAAAAAGATTGCTCAAAATTTATCCAGCGTAATGAGAGAGAAACGACCATAGCCATTAATATGACCGTCAAAATAGGTAAGAAAATACTATTGAAATAGGGGCTGCCCACAGAAATAGATCCCCAATTCATGGCTTGAAATAACATGGGGTAGAACGTGCCTAAAAAGGTGGAAACCGTGGCGATGGTTAATAAAATATTGAGTAACAAAATACCACCGGCTTTTGAAATAAGCTGAAATTTGACCGCACTTTCTTGAGTATTGTTTGAACGTAGTGCAAATAATCCAAAAGCAAATAATGTGAGCAAAAAGAAGATGAGCAGCAAGGCATAGCCACGGGTATTATCTACGGCAAACGCATGAACGGAGGTGAGCGCACCGGAGCGCACAATAAAGGTGCCGAGGACACTGAAGGCAAACGTTAGGAGAGAAAATAATGTTTTCCAATAAGGGAATGAGCCTTGTTTTTCAGCGATGACTAAACTGTGCAGTAATGCAAGCCCCAGTAACCACGGCATAAGCGAGGCATTTTCTACGGGATCCCAAAACCACCAGCCGCCCCAGCCCAGTTCATAATATGCCCACCATGCGCCTAGCACGATACCGATGGTTAAAAATAACCATGATAACAATACCCAACTTCGCATTTTGTAGGCGATTTGTTGGACGGGTTGATGATGAATGAGAGCGCTTAGGCTTATGGCAAAATTCACCGCAAAACCCACGTAGCCGATATAAAGCAGTGGTGGATGAAAAATTAATCCAATATCTTGCAACATTGGGTTGAGATCACGCCCTTCTATTGGTGCAGGGAAAGTGCGTCCGAAAGGATTAGAATAAAACAAAATAAATACGGCAAAGCCAAAACAAATTAAACCCAGCAAAGATAAGGTTTGGGTAGAGAAAGTGCGGTCATTTTTTCGGTTAAAAAAAGCAAAAGCAGTAAGCCATAAGCTTAAAGAAAATAACCAGAATAGCATAGAGCCTTCGTGTCCCCCCCAAGTGGCGGCGACTTTGAAGAATGTTGGGAGCTGAGAATTGGAATGGGCTGCCACATATTCAAGGGTGAAATCATCTATTGCAAAGGAATAAGCGAGAATACCGAGAGAAAAGGTGGTTGTTATAGTGAAAAGATAACTTAACCACCAAGCAGAATTGATTAAAGTCGAATTTTTTTTGAATAAGCCGATTTGTGGAAACAGTGCAAGGAATAATGCACTGATAGTCGCGATTAAAAGGGAAAGGAAACCAAGTTCTGGAAGCATAATAAATTTGTTTTTAGTGATTAAAATCGGGTTTCAAAAAAGAAAGGCGCATATTAATACGCCTTTCTTTATAAAACAACTATTACCTAAGCCACTGTTAATTGTCCTGCATACAAAATAAAGTAGCGTAAACAGAGAACACCGATTAGGTCGAAAATCGACACCAAGATAATGAAAGTACGGTTATATTTCAGCCGGTCGGAGGCAAACATATTTGCAATTAATGGTATTAAAATTCCGATAAAGAAGACGCCAATCCAGAATATCATTCCCCAAAATCCGGAAAGGGCATTATGTAGCGCAACTGTTTTTTGTCCGCCGCCAAAATGCAATCCCACAAAGAAACACACCAATAAACCGAGTTCAGTCACCATAATAGGCACTTCAAATTTGTGAATGAAGTGAGATTCGTGAGAGTCACCTTTCAATTTTCCGGCTATCAGAATGATTAAAAATGTGGCTGCAATACCGGATGAAGTACCGGATGCCAAGAATAATGCCGGCAATACCGGATTATTCAGCATTGGGTAGCTGATAAGGGCTGAAAGTAGGAAGCCGGTATAAGCCCCCAATACTGCCGCCAATATAAATAAAATAACTTCTACAGGGCTAATTAAACGTTCGGTAAAGCCAATTAATTTCATGACAAACTGTAGCTTTGGCAGAAAACGGCGAATGAGCGTTTCGATTTCATTTTTGAAGATCACTACACCCCATAATACCAAGAACAGCATATAAATTTGGAAAAGCATTACTCCCATAGACATCACAGAATTAAATTGATAATTGAACATCAATTTCCAGAATGTCCAAGGGCGTGCTAAGTGGAAAATTAGCAGAGTTAAACCGATTAATGTCGGTACTGAGCCTAAAATTACTCCAGCACGAATGATCCAGTTTTTGCTTGGGTTTTCCAATTTATGACTACGTTTAAATGCAATAGCTAATTGCACCGCTCCGGATGAGATCCCGAGTAAAAACAAATAGATCGCAATGGTCGAATCCCACACTAAATTGGGTGTGTGGAACGGAACTGGATAATCTAACGTCATCTTCTAAGCTCCCCATGTTGGAATGGAATATGGTAAAGATTTGGCTGTGTCCCTAATTCCACTTTTGTGCGATAAACCGGTTTTTCTTTTACCTTACGTGTGACTTCACTGGTCGGATCGTTCATATCGCCAAAGGTTAAGGCTTTTGTCGGACAGGCTTCCACGCAAGCAGGTTGCTTACCGTTGGCTAAATTGGTATCTCGACAGAAGTTACATTTATCAGCAGTTTTGTGAACCGGGTGAATAAAACGCACGCGATATGGGCAGACTGCAATACAATATTGGCAACCCACACATAAATCTTTATGTACATCGACGATGCCCGTATCTTTATCAATAAATGAAGCACCGGTCGGACAAACCGCCACACAAGGTGCATTACTACAATGTTGGCAAGATTGGCGGAAAAATTCATATTCTTGATTTGGAAATTCGCCATAGGGTTCGCTACGTAAAATCTCTAAACGAGATACGCCTTGTGGTACTTGGTTGACATCACGACAGGCATCCATACATGCCGTACAGCCAATGCAAGCAGTTTCATCATGTACCATTGCGTAACGTTTGGTTTTATCCGCCTTATCTTCTTTTGCTAAAGAAGTTAAAGGCGTTCCCGTCATAAGGATCACAGCCCCCATGCCGGAAACAAAGCTTCGGCGTGAGCAAGTTGTCATTGTTTATCCTTTTGTTCGGTTGATTTTTCTTGTTGGGCTTGGCGTTTTTGTTGTTCACTATGACAGTCAACACAAAGTTTAACACGCTGTTTTGGTTGAATGCCTTTCATTGCATCTTCTTTTGGATGAAGGGTGTGACAACTTGCACAAGGCAATTTCATCGCATGTACATCGTGCGCCCATAATTTCTCGCGGAGTTTATCCGGTTGATGGCAGGCAAAACACACTTGGTTTTGTTCTTGTACGGAATACATTGGTTTTTTCTCACCAAAAATATCACCTTCAAAACGCATTACGTCTTTCGCACCACGACGGTGGTTTTCAGTAATATTACCGTGACAGCTTACACAGGTGATTGGTTTGCCGTTGTTTGGATTTTTTTGGTTTAAATGTGTGCCGTGGAATTTCCCGAAGTGCAATTCACCACCGGATTGTTCCAAGGTTTGGTTTTTATCCACTTTGTCAAATTTATGACATTTCGCACAGTATTGGTTTGGGTCACGCTGATTGTCTAATTGCGGTTCATAATTTAGTACAGAATTCGCTTGTGCGTGTGCGATTATTGGTGTTGCTGCGGCAAATGCAAGGAGTGCTGCGGTTTTTGCCATATTACGAAGAAAAGAAGTTAAATTCATTTTGGAACCTCAAGTTTATTGTGGAAAACGACCGCACTTTTAGCATAAAAGTGCGGTAACTTTTCTTACTGTTTTGTTGCGGTATCGTCAGCTAATTTGCCGTTGGCTTTTGCTTCTTTTTCCCATTGAGGTACAACTGTTTTTAAGAATTCTTCTTTTGCTTGACGTTCTTTTTCAATATCAATCCCCATCACTTTCCACGCTTTTTCAGCGGTAGAAATATCAGGGATTTCAACCGGTGTTTTTACGCCGTGTTTTGTTAAGATAGCTGCCAGTTTAGCACGTGCATCTGCAGCTCTATCTAAACCGGAACCTAATACGCGAAGCATCACATCAGGTGCGTGCATATGACCACCGTGGCTTGCTGCGGCATAATCCCAACGCCATTGAGCATGGCGGATATCCATTAATGCAGCTTCCATTTCTTCTTTGCTTGCACCGGCATCCCAAGCTGCTTTGGCTTCAAAGTGAGCTTTCACAACTTGATCTTCTAAACGCCCCATGACGTCTTTCACGTCTTTTTTACGTGAAGCAACGATCTCTTTTAATTTTTCTTTACTTTGATCGTGACAGTTTGCGCAAGTTGAATCAAAGGCATCAAATGGATTTTGGATTTGGTGATCCGTATAAACTTTACCATCCGCATCTTGAACTTTTGGCATATGGCAATCTACACAGGTTACGCCATTTTTGCCGTGCATCCCTAAAGACCAAATTTCAAAGTCAGGGTGCTGAGCTTTTAACATTGGTGCTTTAGAAAGAGAATGAGTCCAATCGCTGAAACCAATATCATCATAGTATTTTTCAATGTCATCGACTGTTTGACCGTTATTCCAAGGGAAGGTCACTTGTTTGATGTCACCCGCAAAATAGTATTCAACGTGACAGTTTGCACAGATTTCTGCACGTTTTTCAGTACGCGCTGCGGTATTAAAACTAAGGTCAGATTGTGCTTTTCCTTCTGCTTTTGCTTTGGCTTGTAAGGCATTGTTGAGATGATCTAAGGCACGTAAAACATGTGGGCGAGCAATACGTAATGCAGGTTTGCCTTCTGCAAAATCTTTTGATGTTGTGTCATGGCAGTCAGCGCAACCAATAGAATTGACAATTTCAGGGCCACCTTTTGCCCATTTTGCATTGAAGTAGCCTTCTTCGCCCCACTCAGCGATTAAACGTGGTACATCGGGACCTTTACATGTCCAACAGGCCATTGGTTGAGGACCGTCATTGGCGGTTTTTGGTGCACCGGTACGCAAAATATTACGCACGTCTGTAATCGCATAAGCATGCCCACGGGGAGCGTTATACTCTTTAGAAAACGCATAACCCCCCCAAAGCACGATTAAACGCGGATCTTCTTCATTGGCATAAATGATTTTGTCACCCTTTTCTGTAGCTTTCCAAGACTGGTATTGTTTCGGATATTTTTCTGCGAATTTTTCATTTACGGCTTCAATTTTTAAATTTGGGTTTGGCGCTTCAACGGGTTGCTCAACCGGTTTGTAAACCATTTCGGCCATTACCGAATTATAACCGCTTAACGCTGCGAAAGAGGCAGCTAAGATAAGACTTTTTCTCAATGTATTCACGATAAACACTCCATAGCAAAGTGGGGAAAAATAAAATTATTCAAATGCAAATTATTATTGATAACCTATTGATCTTACTAAATAAAGATACTTCAGTTTGAAAGTAACGATAACAAAAGTATGGTGATTTTCTAGGGCTATTTGTGGAAAAGTTGCTTTAGATCAAAGGAAAAAATGAAAATACACCTAAAGAGTTAGTGTGGGTTGGTATAAGGGGAATAATGAAGGTTTAACCGCACATTGGTTTCTTCATTCAAAGTGCGGTTGATTAATTTATTGTTTCCAATTTATGCGTTCAATTAATGTTTGCTTCACTTCTTCGATCACGCTGTCCCAAACCGGTAATGGTGCAGGACAACGGAAGGCTCGAATGGTTGGATACCAAAGATTGGTTGGATCAGCCAAACCCCAACGCCAATCACCAATATAAGACAACATTAATAAACTTGGTATGCCCATTGCGCCTGCAGCATGAATAACAGAGGTACAAGTTGAGACAAGGCAATCAAGATGCATCAACATCGCTGCTGTTTGGGCAAAATCTTTCGCATTTTTAGCTACTTGTGGAATATTATATTTTTCCAGTAGCTGTATTTCCTGTTCATTACAAACCTTTTGCACGCAATACCAATCAATCCCATCCATTTTAAATAGGGTTTCAATATAGTCTAAATTGTGAATAGAGCGGGCAGCATCATTTTCATTAATAGGATCACCACGCCAGGCAATGCCGACTTTTAAATTGCCCGTATCCGGAAATAAATTTGCGGTTTTTCTTTGAGTACTTGATTTCGCAAATAGGTAAGGCAATCGTTTGGGTAAATGCTGAAACGGCGTATTTACATAGGCTAAAATTTCGTGAGGATAGACCCAGTAATCAAATTCTCCCAGAATTTCCACTTGTTTACCTAATTTGGAGGAATCGATCACCTGATCAATATCAGGATGGGTGGAAAGGAGTGAAACAATAGGACTTTGCACAATCCATTTCACTGTGTTTGCACCTTGGTTTTTAAAATAATAAGCCAGTTGTGCAAACATAATTTCATCACCTAAACCAAATTCAGTCCAAACCACAATTGTTTTTCCCGCTAAGTGTTCTCCTTTCCAACGTTTATCATAAAATTGTTCTAGTGGTGGTGTTGGGGTTCGCCGCAGGTGTGCGTTGCCTAAAGTTTTTTCCCGCTGTTGAAATCCTATTTGATAGTTTCCATTGGCTAGGGTGTTTAAGGAGGCATAAATATTCATTACCCGGGTAAGTGTTCTTTCAAACAAGCGTTGCCAACTTTCTTGACCAACAGAAGGCGTTTTATGAAATAACTTACTTCGAACAAAATGAGGTAGGACGGAGTGCGGATCGGCAGACTCCATTTTCTCTAATAGTGGAAAAAGGCGAGTGATCGGTGCCTTTTCACTAAGAGCCTGTATTATTTGTGACTGGAGTTCATCCACATCAAGTGTATTTTTACTAAAAATCCAAATACCGGGATTCGAATTTTTATGGAAAGTTAAAAGCTCCGGTAGAAGTGCGGTCAACATTTCAGGTGTTTTTTCAACAATACGTTCCATTAATAACAAGCCATCGTTTTTTAGCACTCTTATCCAGCATAGCAGATTTTCCTTGGAATAAGAGATATCCGCATCTACAAACATAGCGGAAAAAGTAGAGCTCTTTGCATGTTGAAGTTTATCTTTCGTACCTAATTCTCGATTCCAAGAACGAAGTTGTAATTTTTCAAGAAACTCTTGATTAAAATTAGTCATCATTGAATCGGAACAAAGTTTGAGTGCTATATTTTGTTCGGTCATTTTGTGTTATTCCTGATTGGCATTTGATACGTTGAATTTTAATGATCTGTTAAGAGATTGTTACTCACTTGGAAACGGGTAATTCTAAATTTAAATGAAAAAAACTCAAGTGGAGATAAGAACAATTATTTTAAGGATGTTAAGATAAAAAACATACGACAAAACAGTTTTCTGTTATTTAGCTGACATTGGAGGAACTGTTTTAAGTCTATTACTCCGGCACGAAAAACTGCAAATTGAAAGCCCGTTTGAGGAATAATAAGTTTTCACTTTTTCTTTTGACAGTGAGGACAAATATAGCTGTTGCGTTGCCCAATGACTAAACTTTCAATTTTTGTACCGCACTTTGGACAAGGCTTACCTTTATTACCATAGACCAATAATTCTTGCGCAAAATAACCGGGGCGTCCATCAGGCTGTAAAAAATCTTTAAGTGTTGTTCCTCCTTGTTGTATCGCTTTTGCGAGTACGGATTTGATTGTATCTACTAATAATATACATTGTTTTTGGGTTAGATTTGCCGTCACTTTTTGTGGATGTAAGCCACATAAAAATAAACTTTCATTGGCGTAAATATTACCGACACCGACAACAATTGAATTATCCATTAAGAAAGTTTTAAGTGCGGTCAATTTTTTTCGGGATTTTTTAAAAAGATATTCGGCGTTAAATTCATCAGAAAGCGGTTCAGGGCCGAGTTTCAAAAAAAGATGAAATTCATCAAGGTTTTTTGTCCATAACCATGCGCCAAAACGACGGGGATCGTTATAACGTAATAATTTCCCGTTACTCATGACAATATCCACATGATCGTGTTTATCAATAGGGCTATTATGCGGTACAATTCGAACAGATCCTGACATACCTAAATGTCCAATAATGTATCCGTTTTCCGTGTGGATAATCAGATATTTTGCTCGACGAGAGAGCGTTAGAATTTTCACGTTAGACAATTCCATTAATTCAGGTGAAACTGCCCAGCGTAATTTTGGCTGGCGAACAATAATTTTTTCAATAATAAAGCTTTTTAAATAAGGACTTATACCACGTAGGGCGGTTTCAACTTCGGGTAATTCAGGCATAGTTGAGTTCTCTAATGAATTTTGTATATAAAAAAACCCGAGCAATCTCGGGCTTTTTCAAATCAGCAAAATTATTTGATTTTTGCTTCTTTATAGATAACGTGTTTACGTACTACCGGATCAAATTTTTTGATTTCCATTTTCTCAGGCATATTACGTTTGTTTTTATCGGTTGTGTAGAAGTGACCGGTCTCTGCAGTAGAAACTAAACGGATTTTCTCACGAGCGCCTTTCGCTGCCATGTTTTAGCTCCTTAGATTTTTTCGCCACGAGCACGGATTTCAGCTAACACTGCATCAATGCCTTTTTTATCAATAATACGCATACCTTTCGCTGTTAAGCGTAAAGTTACGAAACGGTTTTCACTTTCAACCCAGAAACGGTGGGTGTGAAGGTTTGGAAGAAAACGACGACGTGTCGCATTCATTGCGTGTGAGCGGTTATTACCCACAGCTGGACGCTTGCCTGTTACTTGACAAACTCTAGACATAATAATCTCCAATAGTTAAATATAAGCTCGAGCTTACGTTTCGGATTGTTCTAAACCTAGTCTAACTAGATTTGCTGCCTCGTCAGGTCGCGCAAATCCGACCCGCTTACTATATTAAAGGTCGCAGATTATACTGACTTTATTTCCATTTCTCAAGTATAAATACGATTTTCCTAGAGGGGGCGAGGAAAAATAAGTGGTTTTCATAAGAATTAAAGAAAGTTATGCTCAGCAAAGGAATAACAGTCGTTTTTTCCTACGATGAAATGATCGAGAACACGAATTTCCATTAATTCTGCAGCCTCACAAATTTTTTGCGTGACGAGCTGATCTGCATGGCTGGGTTCTGCGATCCCCGAAGGATGGTTATGCACTAAAATGATTGCCGCCGCATTGCAATAAAGTGCTTCTTTAATTATTTCGCGTGGATACACGTTTGCTACATTAATTGTGCCTAAAAATAACCGCTCTTTTTTTATGAGCCTGTGTTGATTGTCTAAAAATAACACCATAAAAATTTCCCGTTCTTCCTGTTGTAATTCCATTCTCAAATAGAATTTAACGGTTTCAGGTTCTGTAAAAATTTGCGCATGAAATATTTCTTGTTTAAGGTAACGTTTGGTCATTTCAGTGGTGGCTTGGAGTTGAATAAATTGTGTAATACCTAACCCTTTCATTGCACAAAAAGAGGTTTGATCGGCAGAAAGCAACGCTCGGATCGAACCAAAATGTTCAAGTACTTGTTCGGAAAGTTGCATAACGGGACAATTTTTTATACCGGTGCGTAAAAAAATTGCCAGGAGTTCATGGTCTGAAAGTGTGGTTACGCCGTGTTTTAATAATTTTTCACGCGGCATAAGTTGAGGAGATTCCATCGCATTGTTTTGTGTTAATAAAAATCTTTCGGATTTTGATCGCTCTCATATTATGAGACAAGCTGAGAGTATGAAAGCTGCGTGGCGGATCGCGAAAATAAAATTTTTTATTCAATTAAATTGAAGTAAAATACACGAATTGTGGTTAACCACTAACAAATTAAACGGAGAGGAAATGAAGCTAAGCGGAAAACGTATTGTCGTGGGGATAACTGGGGGAATTGCAGCGTACAAAGCCATTGAATTTATTCGCTTATTACGCAAATCCGATGCTGAAGTTCGAGTGGTATTAACCCCCTCTGCCGCAGAGTTTGTTACACCACTGACTTTACAAGCTATTTCCGGTAATGCGGTTGCACAGTCCTTACTTGATCCTCAAGCAGAACTAGCCATGGGGCATATTGAGCTTGCAAAATGGGCTGATGCAATAGTAATCGCACCGGCTAGTGCTGATTTTATCGCACGTTTTACTGTTGGAATGGCAAATGATTTACTTTCTACGATTTGCTTGGCAACCCATGCACCAATTTTTCTTGCGCCGGCAATGAACCAACAAATGTTCCGTCAGCAAATAACTCAACAAAATTTGACCGCACTTCAAGCAAGGGGCATACAACTTATAGGACCAAATAACGGTTTTCAGGCTTGTGGTGATGTGGGGGCTGGGCGAATGTCGGAACCGACGGAAATATTTGCGGCGCTTTCAGATTTCTTCATACAAGATCAAGACTTACAAGGGGTAAAAGTGGTGATCACTGCAGGTCCAACCCGTGAAGCCGTTGATCCGGTGCGTTATATTTCCAATCACAGTTCAGGTAAAATGGGCTTTGCCATTGCTGAAAATTTTGCGAAGCGTGGTGCTAGTGTGACATTAATTGCGGGACCGGTAAGTTTATCGGCACCGAATAACGTAACTCGTATTGATGTGGTATCGGCGAAAGAAATGTGGCAGGCTGCACTTGAAAATGCCGTTAAAAATCAGATTTTTATTGGCTGTGCGGCGGTGGCTGATTATCGTGTTGCGGATATTTCAGATCAGAAAATTAAAAAATCTGCTGATGAAATGGTACTTAAATTGGTTAAAAATCCGGATATTATTGCGGATGTAGGGCATTTAACGGAATGCCGTCCTTTCACTGTAGGATTTGCGGCAGAAACACAAAACCTTGCCAAGTATGCCAAAGAGAAACTTAAACGCAAGAGTTTAGATATGATTTGTGCGAATGATGTCTCAGGGGGGCAGGTATTTAATGCCGATGACAATGCTTTACAGCTTTTCTGGAAAGAGGGGAGTAAAACCCTTCCTTTAAAATCGAAAACTGAACTTGCTGCTGACTTAGTCAATGAGATCGTTGAACAATACCAAAAACATTATAATTTTTGACCGCACTTTATACAAACAACAGAATTTCAAACGGAGTATGAGATGAAAAAAATAGACGTAAAAATTTTGGATCAACGTATTGGAAAGGAATTTCCTTTACCTACTTATGCCACAGAGGGTTCTGCCGGTCTAGATTTGCGGGCATTAATTGATGAAAGTTTTGAGATTCAGCCGAATGAAACCAAATTGATTCCGACAGGTTTATCCATTTATATTGCCGATTCAAACCTAGCCGCAGTGATTTTACCTCGTTCAGGTCTAGGACATAAACATGGGATTGTGTTGGGCAATTTAGTGGGATTAATTGATTCAGACTATCAAGGACCTTTGATGGTTTCAATGTGGAATCGTGGTTCCGAACCGTTTAAAATTGAAGTCGGTGATCGCATTGCGCAGTTGGTATTTGTCCCTGTGGTGCAGGCGGAATTTAATCTTGTACAGGATTTTCAGCAAACTGAGCGTGGTGAAGGCGGCTTTGGGCATTCAGGCAAACAATAACCTATGATAGAAGAACAATTATCTTTATCCGGCGTAGATGAAATTGCACCGGAAGTAAAAACACCTAAAATTGAAAAACGCACCGTGAAAGAACGCCGTCAGCAAGTGCTAACGGTATTAACACATATGTTACATTCTGAACGGGGAATGGAGCGTATGACTACTGCCCGTTTGGCACAGGAGGTTGGTGTATCGGAGGCGGCACTCTACCGTTATTTCCCGAGCAAAACAAAAATATTTGAAGCATTGATTGAAAATATTGAAAGTAATTTATTGAGCCGAATCAATGCTTCCATCCGCAATGAAACCAATACACTGAATCGAGTACATGATATTTTGCAGATGATTTTGGATTTTGCCCGCAAAAATCCCGGTTTCACACGCATTTTAACAGGGCATGCACTGATGTTTGAAGATGCAGAACTACAGGCACGTGTTGCGATGTTTTTTGATCGCCTTGAAATGCAATTTGTGAATATTCTACAAATGCGTAAATTACGGGAAGGAAAGGGATTTTCAGTGGATATTCGTATTATTGCGGCACATCTGGTGACCTTATGCGAGGGACAATTTATGCGTTATGTTCGGACAAATTTCCGTACAACATCAAGTCAATCTTTTGAACAACAATGGCGTTTTATTGAACCCTTATTTGCTTAATTGACTTTCTCAGGGAAATGTATGATTATTCCATGGCAAGAGTTAGAGCCTGCAACCCTTGATAATATTGTTGAAAGTGTAATCTTGCGAGAGGGAACTGATTATGGTGCGGAAGAAATTCCACTTGCACGTAAAAAAGAACAATTATTAGAAAAAATCCGTAATGGAAGTGCGGTCATTGTCTGGTCAGAATTACACGAATCCATTGATATAAAAGATAAAATGGACTTTTTGAAATAGGAACTGGTAAGGAGTCAATATGTCAGACTATATTGATGCTGATATTGAAGTGGAACAATTGCAAGATGAACATTCCTCATCTACAAGGGATCCTGCTTTAGATTGGTTTTTGACACATTGTCATTTACACAAATATCCTGCTAAATCCACTTTGATTTATGCAGGAGAAGATGCAACCACGCTTTATTATGTCATTAAAGGCACAGTGATGGTCTCAGCCAAGGATGATGAAGGTAAAGAGATGATTTTAACTTATCTCGGAGCCGGTGAGTTTTTTGGTGAGGCCGGTTTATTTGATGAAGGCTCAAAGCGTTCAGCTTGGGTAAAAACCAAAACCCCTTGTGAGATTGCTGAAATTTCTTATAAAAAATATCGTCAATTGATCCAAATCAATCCTGAAATTTTAATGTTTTTAACAGCACAGTTAGCGCGTCGGGTGCAAAATACCTCTCGCCAAGTAAGTAATTTGGCATTTTTAGATGTAGCCGGACGTATCGCTCAGACGCTGATTAATCTTGCGAAACAACCTGAGGCAATGACTCATCCGGATGGTATGCAAATTAAAATTACACGCCAAGAAATTGGACAAATGGTCGGTTGTTCTCGTGAAACAGTAGGGCGTATTATTAAAATGTTGGAAGATCAAAATTTGATTTATGCTCATGGTAAAACTATTGTTGTTTATGGCGTAAGATAGCGGGTAATTCCCAGAAAAGGTTTTTTTCTATATAAAAAAGTAGTTTTTGAATATTTAATATTCAAATAGACACACATTAAATTGACAATAAGGGAAAAGGACCTTATCATACGCAAGTTTCTACAGATATGTAGAAAAACAGGATTGGTCTCCTGAAAAGTGGCTTAAAAGGTTGAGAAGCCTTTTTTATTGTTTTATGTTGCGCAGACTAGAACACCTCTATGGTGAGCTAGGTAGAAATTCCGCAAGGATGCGTACAGTAAGCCACTTGCTGTTAAGACCAATTCTGCTTAGTTCACCACCCTAGCATAGTCCAGTAGATTCTCAGATATTTTCCAAAATTCTAATATTTCCTAAAATACTCTTATCGAGTGGTTTTTCTTAATTTTTTATAAAAAAATACCGCTCAAGAGTTTGAACGGTATGTATGCTCAGTAGTTATTTTCTTATTAATGGATTTGACGCTTAATTGCTTCAGCCACTAGTTCTGCTTCAGGTCCTAATATAACCTGCAATCCATCATTGCCAATTTTTACAGTGCCTTTTGAACCTAATGACTTTAGTTGATCTTCATTAATGTTATTTTGATCAACTAAAGTTAAACGTAATCGGGTAATGCAAGCATCAATATTTTTGAAATTTTCTTTTCCACCCAATGCCTCAATAAATTTAATTGCTTTTTCTTCACGAGAAGAGGTGGTTGTTGCGGGAGATTCCTCTAGAAATTCTTCTTGCTCTTCGCGTCCAAGGGTTTTGAGGTTGAAGATCTTGATTGCCGTGCGGAACATCACATAGTAAATCGCAAAGAAGACCACGCCTTGTATAATGAGCATATACCAATTCACTGCGAGTGGATTGCGAGAGGAAAGAGCCATATCTACTAAACCCGCACTGAAACCAAAACCCGCAATCCAGTGCATACTTGCTGCAATAAATACGGAAATACCGGTTAAGAGTGCGTGAATGACATAAAGAATCGGTGCCACGAACATAAATGAAAATTCAAGCGGTTCGGTGATTCCTGTGAAGAATGAAGCAAACGCCGCAGCCAACATAATTGATGCCACTTTGGCTTTTTGGCTTGGCTTAGCACTGTGATAAATAGCCAATGCGGCGCCCGGTAAACCAAACATCATAACAGGGAAGAAACCCGCTTGATACATCCCTGTCACACCTAGGGTTGCAGTTCCTTCAGCAAGGGATTTTGCCCCACCGAGGAAGTTTGGAATATCGTTAATTCCGGCTACATCAAACCAGAATACAGAATTTAATGCGTGGTGTAAGCCCACGGAAATAAGTAAACGATTAAAGAAACCATAAATTCCCGCACCAATAGCACCTAAATCTTTAATGGATTCACCGAAAGAAACAAGCGCATTAAAAATATGTGGCCAAACATAGAGGAGAACAAAAGAAATAGCGATCATAACAAAAGCAACTACAATAGGGACAAGGCGTTTTCCACTAAAGAAGGAAAGGGCTTTTGGTAATTCCACTTGATAGAAACGATTATAAAGTTCGGCAGAAATAACACCTATTAAGATCCCGACAAATTGATTGTTAATTTTGCTAAAAGCGGCGGGGACTTGGCTTGGGTCAATATGTTGTAGTTGTGCAACACCGCCCGGTGAAAGCAAGGTGGTGACGACATAAAAACCCACTAAACCGGAAAGAGCGGCTGAACCGTGTTTGTCTTTTGATAAACCAAAAGCCACACCAACGGCGAATAATAAGCCCATATTATCAATAATCGCCGCCCCTGATTTGATTAATAATGCAGCTAATTGACTGTTGGTTCCCCAACCGTCAGGGTCCAGCCAGTAACCGATCCCCATTAATAATGCGGCGGCGGGTAATGCGGCTACAGGAACCATCAATGCCTGCCCGATTTTTTGCGCATAACCAAGAATGCTCATAAATCCTCCTTCGATTTTTTATTAACCGCTTGTGAATGAGGTATTCACAAGCTATTTCTTGTATTTTATTAGTGATTATTCCACTGTTAATTTTTTACCGTCATAACTTAATGCTTTTACGGAGTTTAAGGCTTTTCCTCCATCGGTTTCACCACCAATTAATAGCACTTTATTATCATAAGAAACGGATAATCCATAACCGATATTCATTGGTAGCTCACCAATAATATGCCATTTTCCATTATTTAAGGTATAAATCTCCTTATGCCATGTTTTGCTTAAACCTTTGTGGGCGTGTAGCATACCTTCTTTAAATTGTTTAACAGAACCTGGGAAGTTTGCTCCTCCGGTCACTAAATAATTTCCATGGCTATAACCCGCCATCGCACCGGCTAAACCATCTTGGCTTTTGCCTTTTGGTGCCGGTAAATCCGGTAGGTTTTTCCATTTCACCCCTTTGGCAGTGAATTGACCTTGGTGTGTTTCTGCAGTGCGAAGTCCGGGTTTAATTTCCCCATTCACGACCATTAAATCATTGTTTTGAATAGTAAATGCCGCACCGGCTCTACCGGAGAATGGCACTTGACCTTCATGACGCCATTTATTTGTTGAAGGCTCATAGCTTAATAATTCCGTGGTAAAGAAATAATCTTCCGGACGTTGGTTGAAATAGGCAGCTGTGATGTTATCTTTTTTCATTTTATCTTCGCCGGCAGCCACTGTATCTTGGAAGAAACCATTAAAGATAGAAAGATTAGATCCACCGATAATATAAATTTTGTCACCGTGTGAAGCTCCGGATGATCCGACTAAACCTCGTGGTGAACGGGTTGGGAGTTTCATCCAAGTATTGTCTGTCGGATTGTATTGGTAGGCATCATTGACCAGTTGAAGCTCGCCTTTTTCATTTTTTTGTAAGCCGCCAAGTACATAAAGTTTTCCATCTACAGCTGCCGCGACAGGTTGATTACGTTCCCCACCTGGAAAGCTGGCAATTTCTTGCCATTGTGCGGTCGGATCTTTTAAGTTAAGGGAGTAGAATTTATCACCACCTGAGCCTAATCCCACATAAACGGTGTCTCCGATTAAAGCGCCGGCACCGCTTTTAATCCCGACGGGAAGAGCAGGGTAGGCGTGAATGTTTGCGGAAAATGTTACGGTAGCGAAAAGTGCGGTGCATAATGCTGTTTTTGTTAATGTCATAATAAACCTCATTTGAGTAATGGTTTGCTATTCATAAAACGGCATTGAATAGAATTGAATGATTAAAAGTGCGGTCGAAAAACGAGAGGATTTTCAACCGCACTTCTTTTTATGGAATCAACAGATTCGGTATAAAAGTAATAATTTGTGGAAAAATTGTAATGAGAATCAAAGTAACAAAAATCGGGATTAAGAAAGGTAATACCCCTTTTGTTACGGTTGAGACCGACATATTGCCCACTCGTGCTACCACAAAGAGAGCCATTCCCATTGGCGGTGTTAAGATACCGATCATCATATTTAAGGTCGTCATCACACCAAAGAACACGAGGTCAATATTAAATTGCATCGCAATTGGAATAAGCATTGGGAGCACTAAGAATTGCAATGCCAAGGCATCAATAAACATACCGAGGAAGAGCAACAAAGCGTTTATCATCACTAACACCATTAATGGTGAATCTGCAACGGCAACAAAAACATCGGCAATTCGCATTGCCACTTGTTCACGGGCGATCATATCGCCGAAGAAAGTGACTGTCATAATCATTAATGCAACCACACCGGTAATTGCCATAGCTTCGACACAACTGTTGAAAAGCATTTTTAGGGTGAGTTCTTTATAGACAAATTTACCGATAATCACGGAATAAGCTGCTGCAACGACGGCAGATTCTGTTGGGCTGAATAAACCGGAAAAAATGCCGCCAATAATCAATATTGGGGTTAAAATTGCCCAGAAAGCACGTTTAAATGAATCGCATAGTTCGGCACGACTGGCTTTTGGTGTTCTTGGATAGCCACGTTTTTTAGCCACATAATAGTTCATTGCCATGAGGGCGATAGTGACTAATACTCCCGGCACGAAACCTGCAATAAAGAGTTTAGCAATGGATTCATTAGCAATAACACCATAAATAATCATTGCAATACTTGGCGGTACTAAAGGACCGATAATGCAAGAGGCTGCAGTGATTCCACCACAAATATCATCATCATAGCCGGCATCGCGCATTGCTTTAATTTCCAGTTGTCCTAAACCACCGGCATCTGCTAGGGCAGAGCCGGACATCCCCGAAAATAGTAAACTTGCGCCAATATTTACATGTCCCATTCCTCCGGTATAGTGTCCAAGCAAGGCTTTGGCAAAGTTAAAGATGCGTTTGGTTATTCCCCCCGTATTCATTAAAATACCGGTTAGAATATAAAATGGTACGGCAAGTAATGGGAAACTATTCAGGCTATATACTAATTTGTCTGATGCTGAATTAACCACATTCCAGCGGGTCATTGTGAAATAGAGGAGACTTGCAATGAAAAGTGACCAACCCACAGGTACTCCTAAGAACATAATGATAAGCCATACAAGTAAGGCAACATAGACGGCACTCGAACCCGGTTTTACATAGCTTGTAATACGTAAAACTTTAAACCAATCCGGCGCAAAAAATAAAATTGCCAATAAAATGACCGCACTTATAATGAAAAAGCTGACCGGTAAATAGCTTTTATCTTCCTTGAAATTTTGTGCTTGAGCTTGAAAAAAGCGGATCATCATCAATGCTGCAATAACGGGTAAAGCAGCGAAAATCCATTTCTCTGAAATACCGCCTAACGCATCAATCGGGAAAGAGGCGCTGTTAAAGCTTCGGATACCAAAATGAATAAAAAAGAAAATACAGACAAAAATAATAAGTTGCACAAAAGTATTTGAGATTTTTCTCACTTTGGCAGGCATTAAATTAGTTAGAAAATCAATGTAAACATGTTCTTGTTTTCTGACCGCAACGCTAATTCCAAGCATCCCGACATACACAAAAAGTAGTTTGGCGAGCTCTTCACTCCAAATTAGGGGAGCTTGAAATACCTGTCTAGAAAGGATCTGGGCGATAAGAATGCAAAAAATGACGAGAAATAGAGCGCCACCAAGCCATTCTTCCAATTTATTAAAAATTTTCATGCTTCACTCCATGAACGAAGACGAAAAGAGAGGGACGGAATTGAATGCACCGGGTAAGAGGTGCATTCAAAGTTAGTTATTTGATTGCTTCAATTTCTTTTAAAGCTTCTTCACCTTTACTACCGGTTTGTTTTACAAACTCATCATAGAAAGGTTTCATTGCAGCCTTGAATGGCGCAAGCTCCGGTTTGGTTACTGTAACACCTTGTTTTTCAAAGAAAGAAATCAAATCTTTTTCACCATCGGCGAATAATTGGGTGTGATATTTCGCTGCATTTTCAGCAGCTTCTTTCACGACTTTTTGTAGATCTTCCGGTAACTCCTGATAAGTTTCGTTACTCACCAAATAAAGTTGATCATTTAAAATATGATTAGTTATGGCTAAGAATTTTTGTACTTCATAGAATTTTTGTGCCTGAACAGTCGCTAATGGATTTTCTTGACCATCGACAGAGTTAGTTTGAAGGGCAAGATAGACTTCAGAAAATGCCATTGGTGTTGGAGAGGCGCCCACATATTTTGCGTATGCCAAGTTAGTGGCTGCATTAGGTACGCGAAGTTTGAGACCTTTCATATCTGCAATACTATTAATCACACGGTTTGAAGTAGTTTGTCGTGTGCCGTTATAGGCTTGAGATAATAAGGTTATGCCTAGGTCTTCATTGACTTTTTGAATAAGTGTTTTACCAAAATTGGTGTCATACAAGGCTTTTTGTGCAACGCTGTAGTCGGAAATCACATAAGGAAGAGCAAATACCGCAGCTTCAGGATAGAACAATTGGAAGCGCGCAGATTCGCCAAAGGTAAAATCAAGCGAACCGTCTTTTAATTGTTTTAACATGGCCCGGTCGTCGCCTAATTGTGAACTTGGGTAAAGTGATACCTCAATTTTACCACCGGATTTTTCTTTCACTTCTTTGGCAAACATTTCGGCGGCTTTGTATTCATTCGATGATGTGCCGGCATTCATACCGAATTTTAAATCATAATCTGCGGCAAAAACGGCAGAAGTCATACCAAAAGTAACTGCAGTGGCAAGGAAGAGTTTGGTAAATTTCATAATGTTGCTCCTGTTGGAAACTATCGGGTAGATAGTGTTGTTATGAGAAAGAGTTTTGGTAAAACAGTAGCTTACACAGCCCCTATCCAACCAAGGATTCTTCATCTTCCATTCTAAGAGTAAAAAAATACTTTTAAAATAGGATTATGGAGTTTTATTTCAAATTTGAGACATAGATCACATTTAAGAAAAAATACTTCAAAAATAAATTTAAAATGAAATATCATTTCTATATAATGCTCATCAATGATGAAAAAGTGAGACTTTAGCGATTTCGGCTAAAGCCTATCCGAATAAAAACGAGGAGTCTCTATTATGTCTAGATTGACACAAGAACAAGTTTTCCAACAGATTCAAAACGGTTTAATAGCCTCTTGTCAGCCCGTAGATGACGGTCCTATGGATAAACCCGAAATTGTTGCAGCTATGGCGCAAGCCTCTATTATTGGCGGTGCTGCAGGGATTCGTATTGAAGGCGTAGAAAATTTAGCCGCCACCCGAGCTGTCGTAAGCGCACCGATTATTGGCATTGTGAAACGTGATTTAGCAGATAGCCCGATTCGTATTACGCCTTTCTTACAGGATATTGAAGCCTTGGCGAATGCCGGAGCTGATATTATCGCTGTGGACGGAACCCATCGTCCCCGCCCTGTTGATTTAGAAAGTGCGGTCAAAAAAATCCATGAATTAGGTTGTCTTGCAATGGCGGACTGTTCCAATTTGGAAGAAGGATTATATTGTCAAAAACTTGGCTTTGATATTATCGGTAGTACGATGTCCGGTTATACCGATGGTATTGTACCGGAAGAGCCGGACTACCAACTCGTGAAAGATTTGAAATCAGCAGGCTGTCGGGTGATGGCGGAAGGGCGTTACAATACACCGGAATTAGCGAAAACCGCCATTGAAATAGGTGCGGATTTTGTGACGGTTGGGTCTGCATTAACTCGTCTTGAACATATTGTTGGTTGGTTTGCCGATGCAGTGAAATCTGCAAAGTAAGATAGGAAGAGATTTACTATGCGCTGTTTGGCTTTAGATATTGGTGGAACTAAAATTGCCTCTGCGATTGTTCAAGAGGGCGAGGTTACTCAACGCCAACAAATTTCTACACCCAAAAATAATGCGGCTGAAGCATTTCATCAATCCATTGCACAATTAGTCATGGGCTATCGCGATCAGTTTGATTATGTTGCTGTTGCTTCTACCGGAATTATAAATCAGGGAATTTTGACCGCACTTAATCTTAAAAATCTTGGCGGGCTTGCCGAGTTTCCACTGAAAGCGAGTATCGCCCGTCATACTGACAAACCCATTGGCTTATTAAATGATGTGCAAGCGGCAGCTTATGCAGAATATCAATTACAGGATCGAGATAAATTAGCTAATTTTGCCTTTATTGCTGTTTCAACAGGGGTTGGTGGCGGATTAATTGTCAATCATCAATTACTTACAGAACCAAACGGCATCTCAGGGCATATCGGTCATACGTTGGCTGATCCGAACGGTCCCTTATGCGGCTGCGGTCGTCGCGGTTGTGTGGAGTCGATTGCTGCGGGGCGTGCCATTGAAACGGTATCTTCTACTTGGAATGAGCCTTGCTCTCCGAAAGAAGTCTTTGAACGTTTTAGAAAAAATGATGAAAAAGCGACCGCACTTGTAGCGCGCTCAGCCTTTGCCATTGCTAATTTAGTCGCCGATTTGAAAATTGCTATGGATATGCAGAAAATCGCTATCGGCGGAAGTGTTGGGTTGGCGGAAGGTTATTTACCTTTGATACAGCAGTTTTTGAGTAAGATGCCGGAAGTTTATCATTGTGACCTTATTTCTGCTCAATTCGGACAAGATGCAGGTTTGGTGGGCGCGGCCTATTGGGTAAAAGATTTCTTGCTCAAACCATCGCAAGGAGAAGGCCATGACTAGAAATGGGAATATTTTAAATACCATAAGCTCACTTTATCAAAGTTTGACGAAAACCGAAAAAAAAATTGCCGATACTGTTTTAACTTCTCCGGATCTTGTTGTGGGTTATCCGCTTTCCGAAATTGCAGAGAGTTTAGGCGTGGGAGAAGCAACTTTCGTCCGCTTTTGTCGTTCAGTAGGCTTTAAAGGGTTTAGTGATTTTAAGCTAGAGCTTTCCATTGAATTGGCTACAAAAGACAATGACTCGCACCCATTGCTGGAAAATGATATTGAACCTACCGATAGCTCACGCCATACAGCACAAAAATTACAAACTGCCATTATGAACGTAGTAGATGAAACAATTAATTTACTTGATTTTGATCAGTTAGAAGAGACCGTTAATGCGATACGCCGTGCGAATCGTATTTTTTTATTTGGTGTGGGTTCATCGGGTATTACGGCAGAAGAAGCAAAAAATAAATTAATGCGCATCGGTTTTCAGGTGGATGCGACCGGAAATAACCATTTTATGTATATGCAGGCAGCATTGTTAAAACCACAGGATGTCGCTATAGGATTAAGCCATTCCGGGTATTCGCAAGAAACTGCCCATGCGTTAAAAATTGCCAAACAGAATGGGGCTACTACAGTAGCAATCACTCATAGCCTACGTTCACCTATTACAAGCTCTGCAGATTTTGTATTAGTAAATGGTAATAAACAAGGCAAATTACAGGGGGATTCTATTGGTACTAAAATCGCCCAACTTTTTGTATTAGATTTGATTTACGCTTTATTAGTGCAAAGTGAGCAAGAAAGAGCGATAGCAATAAAGCAAAAAACGCTCGATGTTATTCTTGAGCAACGTATAAAATAGGAGAAAATTATGCGTGATTTAAAAGGTATTTTCAGTGCGTTATTAGTGTCATTCAACGAAGATGGATCAATTAATGAAAAAGGATTGCGCCAAATTATTCGTTATAACATTGATAAAATGAAGGTGGACGGCTTATATGTGGGCGGTTCTACCGGTGAAAATTTTATGCTTTCTACTGTAGAGAAAAAAGAAATTTTCCGCATTGCAAAAGATGAAGTCAAAGATCAAGTCGCACTTATCGCCCAAGTGGGTAGTGTCAATTTGCAGGAAGCCGTTGAATTAGGTCAATACGCAACCGAATTAGGCTACGATTGTTTATCGGCCGTTACCCCCTTCTACTACAAATTCAGCTTTCCTGAAATTAAACATTATTACGACACTATCATAGAGAAAACAGGTAATAATATGATCGTGTACTCCATTCCGTTCTTAACTGGTGTGAATATGGGGATCGAGCAATTCGGCGAACTTTATAAAAACCCGAAAGTGCTTGGTGTGAAATTTACCGCTGGCGATTTTTATCTTTTGGAACGCTTGAAAAAAGCCTATCCAAATCATCTCATTTGGGCCGGTTTTGATGAAATGATGTTGCCGGCCGCTTCTTTAGGTGTAGATGGAGCGATTGGTTCGACATTTAATGTCAATGGTGTACGTGCCCGTCAAATTTTTGAATTAACTAAAGCGGGCAAACTTCAAGAAGCCCTAGTGGTTCAGCATGTAACCAATGACTTGATTGCAGGTATTTTATCCAATGGTTTGTATTTAACCATTAAAGAATTGCTCAAGTTGGAAGGAGTAGATGCAGGTTATTGTCGTGAACCGATGACCGTAAAAGCAACACCAGAGCAACTTGCAAAAGCGAAAGAGTTAAAAGAAAAATATTTATAAATCATAGCACTAGTAAATGTACATTCAATTAAACGTAGGGACGCCACGCCGGCGTCCGTTTAATAATCTATTGAAGTTATTTGATTTTATAATGGGTGTCGGCGTGGCTCCCTACGGTATAAAAGCATAAGTTTGTGCAACGAAGGTACTAAGTGCGGTCAGAATATAAGGAAATTTACTATGCGCCTTATCCCTTTACAAACAAATGAACAAGTAAGTCGTTGGGCAGCACGTCACATCGTTGAGCGAATTAATCATTTTCAACCAACGGTGGAACGACCATTCGTGCTGGGTTTACCAACAGGTAGTACGCCCTTAAAAACCTATCAAGAATTGATCAGGTTTCATCAAGCAGGTGAAGTAAGTTTTAAACATGTGGTGACTTTCAATATGGACGAATACGTGGATTTACCACAAGATCACCCTGAAAGTTATCACAGCTTTATGTATAAAAACTTCTTTAATCACATCGATATTCAACCGCAAAATATTAATATTTTGAACGGTAATACGGAAGATCACGATAAAGAATGTCGCCGTTATGAAGAAAAAATTAAATCTTACGGAAAAATCAATTTATTTATGGGCGGTGTGGGAAATGATGGACATATTGCTTTTAATGAGCCTGCATCATCATTAAGTTCTCGCACACGCATTAAAACCTTGACGCAAGATACGCTTATTGCGAATTCCCGTTTCTTTGATAATGATGTGAATAAAGTGCCGAAGTATGCTTTAACTATTGGGGTTGCCACCTTATTGGATGCAGAAGAAGTAATGATTCTTGCCACCGGGCATCGAAAAGCCCTTGCTGTTCAAGCGGCTGTTGAAGGAGCAGTGAATCATATGTGGACGGTCAGCGCATTGCAGTTGCATCGCCACTTTATCTTGGTATGTGATGAACCCGCACAGCAAGAATTAAAAGTGAAAACGGTAAAATATTTCAGTGAATTAGAGCAACGAGCTCTTCATAGCGTGTTATCATAATTCAGCAACGCCGCACGAAAGTGAGGTTATTTTTGGGGAAGAAAAAATGAAATATGCATTAGTTAATTCGGTGATTTACACAAAATACGATGTATTACGTGATTTTGCAGTGGTGATTAACGGGGAGATTATTGAAGCCGTTATTCCACAAAATGAACTTGAATCAGGCATTAAAACCATTGATTTACAGGGCAATAATTTAACCGCAGGTTTTATTGATCTCCAACTCAATGGCTGTGGTGGCGTGATGTTTAACGATCAAACCACAGTAGAAACCTTGGAAATTATGCAAGCTACTAATTTAAAATCCGGCTGTACTAGTTTCTTACCCACCTTTATTACCGCACCGGACGAAGGCATTAAAAGTGCGGTCAAAGCGATGCGTGAATATTTAACCAAGTATAAAAACCAAGCGCTCGGCTTACATATTGAAGGGCCTTACATTAGTGTGGAGAAAAAAGGCGTGCATAGTCCGGAATATATCCGTGAAATCTCACCTGAAATGAAAGATTTTCTGTGTGAGAACGGCGATGTGATAACTAAGATCACGATTGCAGCGGAAAACCCAACTTCACAATATATTCCCGATTTTGTAAAAAGCGGTATCATTGTTTCTATCGGACATTCCAACGCGACCTATGAAACGACTAAAGAGGCGTTTCGTAAAGGAGCAACCTTTGCAACCCATTTACATAATGCCATGTCGCCAATCAGTTCCGGTCGGGCTATGGGCGTAGTGGGTGCAGTGTTAGATTCTGATGTATATACCGGCATTATTATAGATGGTGTGCACGTTAATTATGGCAATATAAAAATAGATAAAAAAGTCAAAGGTGATAAATTATGTATCGTCACCGATTCTATTGCCGCAGCAGGAGCAAGTCCTGAGTTGGAAAGTTTTACCTTTGAAGGGAAAACCATTTATGTGAAAGAAGGGCGTTGTTATGATGCTAACGGCACTATTGCAGGGGCATCTATTACGATGATGGAGTCCATCAAAAATGCGGTGGAATATGTCGAGCTCCCCCTTGCGGAAGCAATTCGTATGAGTAATCTTTATCCGGCACGAGCCATCAGCGTAGATGATCGTTTAGGTTCGGTAGAAAAAGGGAAAGTCGCTAATCTCGCCGTATTTACCCCAAATTATGAAGTTATAGCTACCGTAGTGAATGGGGAATGGAAACCGAGTGTATTATCATAAAAGATAGATTGAATAAAAATGAGGAAAATCCATATCGTGAAAACGGTATGGATTTTTTTATTGCTTTAATAAGAATAATTTTTATCTATAATGTAAAAACTTAGTTTAAGAGTAGGAGATAAAAATGGCGAGAAAAGAAGTTGGACATAATTTTTTAGCCCGTTTAGGCAAAACGTGTTTACGTCCTGGTGGTAAAAAAGCAACGGATTGGTTGATTGGCAACGGTGATTTTACGCAGGATAAAAAAGTCTTGGAAGTGGCGTGTAATATGGGAACAACGGCAATTGGTTTGGCGAAACAATTCGGTTGTCATATTGAAGGTGTTGATTTAGATGAAGAGGCGTTAGAAAAGGCGAAAGCAAATATCGTCGCTAATAATTTGCAAGATAAAATTCATGTTCAGCGTGCCAATGCAATGAAATTGCCTTTTGAAGATGAAACTTTTGATATTGTGATTAATGAAGCAATGTTGACGATGCTATCGATGGATATGAAGAAAAAAGCCATTACAGAATATTTTCGGGTGTTAAAACCGGGCGGTTTTTTACTGACTCATGATGTGATGCTAGTAGGTGAAGATCACCAGACTATTCTTGATAATATGCGTAAAGTGATTAATGCCACAGCCACACCCTTGACTAAAGAAGGCTGGAAAGGGCTCTTTCAAGAAAATGGATTTCGTAATGTGGATACATTTTCAGGCGAAATGACATTCTTTCACTAAAGGGAATAATTTATGATGAGGGCGTTTGGGGGACACTAAAAATCGTTAAAAATGCAATGAAAACAGAGAACCGTGGGCAATTTAAACGAATGTTTGAAACCTTTAATGAGCTGGAGAATAAATTGCATTTTATTACGGTGTGTAGTCAAAAATAATTAGGAAGTTGAAAAAACAATGTTCAAAAAACGTTGGTTTTTATGACCGCACTTTGGTGGTTAAAAGTAAAAAGGCGAATCTTAGGATTCGCCTTTCCTTGTGAGTTCTCTAGTTTAACAATTAGAAGAATACACGCAGACCTACACCAATAGCTTTGTCTTTGACTTTTGAATTTTCGTCATAATTTCCGTTAGTATAGTCTTTAGATTGAACGTATTTACCTTCTACATAAGTAATAACTTGTTTATGAAGTTTATAATCAACACCTAACAAGAAACCATGAGTTTTGGTTTTATCATTACCAGTTTTAGTTTGTTCATATAAGTAGTTACCATATACTTTGCTGACATCAGTAATTACTGGAACTTGGAACCCTGGAGAAACGAAGAAAGATTTTTTAGTTTCCTTACCATCAGTTTTATCTTTTTGATAACCTGTATCGACTGATACTAGGAAACTTTTGAAATCGTAACCAGCACTCAACATCAAACCATCGACGTTGCGTCTAGCATTTGAATTAAGTTCTGATTTATAGTTAGCACGACCATAAACCCCTTCAAGAATTAGCCCATTGTCCTCATACAAGAAACCTGCTTGAACACCATTTGACAATGAGCCATTATTAACTTCATTGTTAGTACGATCTTCAGCAAATTGATAGCTTGCACCTAATTGTAAGCCCTCAACACCATAGTAGTCATAACGGATTACAGAACGACCGGATGTTGGAACATAATCCGGTAAGATACCATAGTCGTAGTCTTCTGCGATACCAACATCATCGCCGATAGTTACTTGACGACCAAATGTAACTTGACCTAATTCTTTTTTGCCAAGTCCAACATAAGCGCGGTGAGCTCTAACAGAACCAAATCCGTCTTCTTTTGCTGCACTTTTCCCGTTCTCATTTTTTCCATCAAAACGTAGCTCTGCACGACCTAAAGCATAGAAACCATCGCTTAAATCATGCTTCACTTTAAATTCAACGCGAGATCCCGCATTTCTTAAGCCAGTATGAGAATATTTTTTACCTTCAGAAGTAACATCTCCATTGGCATCTTTCTTTTCCCAATGACCACCTTGGTTAGACTTCTCTAACATAAGACGAAGCGAACCGTTTACTTCAAATTTAGTACCTTCGTTGTCATAAACTACTGCTGCATTCGCTGCTGAAGCTGCAAACGCACCGATGATTAATGCTGCTAGTGTTTTTTTCATAATTGTTATTCCTTATTGGTGTGTTAATAACCAAGACTGAACTTTTCATTATCTAAAATGTCAATCGCCTAAAAAGGCGACTCGGATCATTGCAAAAAGCCATTTTTCTGTCAATGAAAAACAATTGTAAAATTTCAAATATCAGATCAAGATCACATTTTTAAGCTAAATAAGAGCAATAATTAAACAATTTTTGTTTATAAAACAGAAAAACTCATCGTCATTATTTATTCTGAGCAATAGCCCTCATCCTCAAGAGTAGGATTTTCTGCCCCTTTTTTTGCCAACACATCACAAATTTCATTTTCACGATGCCCTACATGCCCCTTTACCCATTTCCATTCGATTTTGTGACGTTGAATAGCATCGTCTAGCGCGAACCATAAATCTTGATTTTTTACCGACTTACCGTTGCTGGTTTTCCAATTATTTTTTTTCCAATTTGTAATCCATTGGGTGATACCTTTTTTCATATATTGGCTATCACTATAGAGGGTAACTTGACAAGGTTCTTTTAGGGTATTGAGCGCTTCGATGACTGCGCGTAATTCCATACGGTTATTTGTGGTATTGAAATAACCTTTGGAAAGTTGTTTTTCATGCTCTTTATAACGTAATAGAATGCCTATTCCTCCTGTGCCGGGATTGCCGATACAAGAGCCGTCGGTAAAAATTTCAATCTGTTTTTGCATAACAAAATCGTTGTTGTGTAAAATAGCCGTCATTCTAAAGGAAAGAAATAGGTTGAACAAATGATTAATCCAAATCGCCAAATCGTATTGGATACGGAAACAACGGGGATGAACCAACTTGGTGCGCATTATGAAGGGCATGGTATTATTGAAATTGGCGCAGTGGAATTGGTGAACCGACGCTATACGGGCAATAATTTCCATATTTATATTAATCCGAACCGACCGGTTGATCCGGAAGCAATTAAAGTTCACGGCATTACTGATGAAATGCTTGCCGATAAACCGGAATTTAAAACGGTAGCCCAAGAATTTTTAGATTATATTAAAGGCGCGGAGCTTTTAATTCACAATGCGCCCTTTGATGTGGGCTTTATGGATTATGAATTTAGTAAACTCGGACTGGCTGTAAAAACAACAGATATTTGCGTGGTAACGGATACCTTGCAAATGGCACGCCAAATGTATCCGGGTAAACGTAATAGTTTGGACGCCTTGTGTGATCGATTAGGCATTGATAACAGCAAACGTACATTGCACGGTGCGTTACTGGATGCGGAAATTTTAGCTGACGTTTATCTTTCCATGACAGGTGGACAAACCAGTCTGTTTGATGAAGGGGAAGAAGAAATCAATATAATGGCTACGATAGAGGGAAATGCTGCCGAATCAATGGAAAGTGCGGTAACTTTTTCTAATAATTTGAAACGCCTACAACCAAGTGAAGAAGAATTACAAGCCCATTTGGAATTATTGAAAGTGATCAATAAAAAGAGTAATGGAAATTGCCTATGGGATTTGCATACAAATGATGAATCCGTGCATTAAATGAACGAATAGGTGTGAAATTAAAAAAAAAAGATTGACGAGATAGGGGCGGATCATTATGATACGCACCACTTAGCGGAGTGGTAGTTCAGCTGGTTAGAATACCTGCCTGTCACGCAGGGGGTCGCGGGTTCGAGTCCCGTCCATTCCGCCAATTTTTATTTACTCCTTATTGATGTGTTTACGAAAGTGAACAATAACAAGATTAAGCTGCGGAGTGGTAGTTCAGCTGGTTAGAATACCTGCCTGTCACGCAGGGGGTCGCGGGTTCGAGTCCCGTCCATTCCGCCAATTTTTTGATAATAAATAGCACCTATCGGTGCTTTTTTTATTTGTTTTCAAATGATTTTTTACCTGTACCCCAACTTCCGCTATAATGCCCCCATTTTTGACAAGATAAGAGATTTTTTATGGCAATTCCTGTTGTAGCCCTTGTAGGGCGTCCAAATGTAGGAAAATCAACGCTGTTTAACCGCTTAACACGTACACGCGATGCTTTGGTGGCGGATTTTCCCGGTTTAACGCGTGATAGAAAATATGGTCATGCAAATATTGCCGGACGTGAATTTATTGTAATAGATACCGGAGGTATTGATGGAACAGAGGAAGGCGTAGAAGAAAAAATGGCAGAGCAGTCGTTGCTTGCCATTGAAGAAGCGGACATTGTTCTTTTTCTCGTCGATGCCCGTGCCGGTTTAACGGCGGCAGATATTGGTATCGCAAATTACTTACGCCAACGTCAAAATAAAATCACCGTTCTGGTGGCAAACAAAACCGATGGCATTGATGCGGATTCCCACTGTGCGGAGTTTTATCAATTAGGCTTAGGCGAAATTGAGCAAATCGCCGCTTCTCAAGGGCGTGGTGTAACTCAATTAATGGAACTAGTGTTGGCACCATTCGCAGAACAGATGGAAAACGGTGAGAAAACCGACCGCACTTCTGATGAGGAACAAGACGAGTGGGAGCAAGAATTTGATTTTGATTCGGAAGAAGACACCACATTACTTGATGAAGCGTTGGAAGAAGAAAACGAAGACGAGCAAGATAAAAATATCAAAATTGCCATTGTGGGTCGTCCGAATGTGGGGAAATCGACCTTAACCAATCGTATTTTAGGCGAAGATCGCGTTGTGGTTTACGATATGCCGGGAACTACACGCGACAGTATTTATATTCCAATGGAGCGCGATGGTCAACAATACACGCTGATTGATACTGCCGGTGTGCGTAAACGCGGGAAAGTGCATCTTGCGGTGGAAAAATTCTCCGTTATCAAAACCTTGCAAGCCATTCAAGATGCGAATGTGGTGTTGCTTACTATTGATGCACGTGAAAATATTTCAGACCAAGATTTATCTCTGCTTGGTTTTATTTTAAATGCAGGTCGCTCCCTTGTGATTGTAGTGAATAAATGGGATGGACTGGATCAAGAGATCAAAGACCGTGTGAAATCGGAACTTGATCGCCGTTTAGATTTTATTGATTTTGCCCGAGTGCATTTTATTTCTGCTTTACATGGTAGCGGTGTCGGTAATTTGTTTGATTCCATCAAAGAAGCCTATGCTTGTGCTACGCAGAAAATGACCACTTCAATGCTTACCCGCATTTTGCAAATGGCGACAGATGAACATCAACCACCGATGGTAGGCCGTCGCCGCATTAAATTAAAATATGCACATCCGGGTGGTTATAATCCACCGATCATTGTCGTTCATGGTAATCAAATGGAAAAATTACCGGATGCTTATAAACGTTATTTATCCAATTATTATCGTAAGAGTTTGAAAATCATCGGTTCACCGATTCGTCTTCTTTTCCAAGAAGGTGCGAATCCTTTTGCTGGACGTAAAAATAAACTGACACCTAATCAGTTACGTAAACGCAAACGCTTGATGAAATTTATTAAGAAAGCGAAAAGATAATATGAAAAAGTGCGGTTAAATTAACCGCACTTTTTGTTGTTATAAATCTAATGTTTCCTTCACAAAGGGAATAGTGAGATTGCGTTGAGCCTGTAATGAAGCCTTGTCGAGTTTCTCTAAGGCTTGTAATAGTGTATGTGTGTCTCGATTTAGACGTTTGAGTAAAAATTGTGCAGTTTCAGCGGGTAACTCAATACCACGTTGGTGGGCATTTTTTTGTAGCACTTCTAGTTTTTGCTCGTCCGTGAGTGGAGAAAGCTGATAAATTTCGCCCCATTTTAAACGTGACGCTAAATCGGGTAATTGCACGTTTAATGCAGAAGGAGAGAAGGAGGCACTCACGAGCAAGAGTGTTTGACCGCTTGCTTTGATTCGATTAAATAAATCAAAAATGGCGATTTCCCAGTCTGGATTTCCCATGACGGAATCAAGATCATCTAAGCAGACGAGCGCTTGTTGTTCTAGATTTTCCAGTACGGCAGGGGAGAAATAACGGGATTTGTTCAGCGGTACATAAATTGCGGCACGTTGTTCATTTAAATATTGGTTGCTGAGGGCACGAAGTAAATGGCTTTTACCACAGCCCGCGGTTCCCCAAATATAGAAAAATTGTTGTTGAATCTGATGTGAGTTTTTGCGTAAAGAATCAAGCAACAACAAATTGTTGTCACCATAAAAATTCTCAAGTGTATGATCATCAATTTGATGAATAGGCAAAGGTAACTGCTGATCCAAAATGATATAACGCTATTGATTAGGGGGAAAGAAAGGGCTAGTTCAGCCCTTAATTTTCCGATTATTCTACTTCATTTTTTGCTTTTGGCAAAACTAAGTTCAGAACGATTGCCACGATGGCACACAAGCTGATCCCTTTCAATGACACAGCATCGCCGACATTTACAAACATATTACCGATACCGAAGGTCATCACCACGGAAATAATACAAAGATTGCGAGGCTCTGTGACATCGACTTTACCTTTGATTAAGGTACTCATACCCACAACAGCAATAGAACCAAAGACGAGCATCATGATCCCCCCCATCACAATAGTCGGGATGGTAGAAAGAAATGCGCCTACTTTTCCGCAGAAAGAAATAGCGATCGCCCATACTGCCGCCCAAGTCATTATATTCGGGTTAAAGTTCCGGGTGAGCATCACTGCACCGGTTACTTCTGCATAAGTGGTATTGGGCGGTCCGCCGACTAACGAAGCCGCCGCAGTGGCGACGCCATCACCTAATAAGGTACGGTGTAAGCCCGGTTTTTTTAGGAAATCTTTTCCGGTCACAGAGCTAATCGCCATAATGCCGCCCACGTGTTCCACCGCAGGCGCAATGGCAATTGGTAACATATAGAGAATGGCTTCAAGGTTAAATTCCGGTTTGGTGAGTTTTGGTAATGCAAACCAAGGTGCGTCAATCACCGGTTGAAAATTGATTAAACCAAGGAAGAGACAAAGAATATAGCCTGCCGTGATACCAAACATAATCGGGATTAATTTCATCAAACCTTTTGCGAATACTGCAACAGAAAGGGTCACGATTAAAGTGATCATAGAAACGAGCACTGCATCGTTATAAACATAGGCACTGTCTTTTCCTAATGCCATATTGACGGCAACGGGAGCAAGCCCCATCCCGATAATGATGATAACAGGCCCGACGACAACCGGTGGGAAAATACGCTCTAAGGCTTGGCTACCGCGAATTTTTACTAGTGCGGAAAGGGCAAAATAAACTAAGCCGGCACAAGCTAACCCACCCATTGTAGTTGGAATGCCCCAAGTTTGTACGCCGTATTGAATGGGCGCGATAAAAGCGAAAGAGGAGGCAAGAAAAATAGGTACTTGTTTGCCGGTGCAAAGCTGGAATAATAGCGTGCCTATGCCGGCGGTAAGTAGGGCGGTGTTAGAGTCTAGACCGGTGATAAGCGGTACAAGCACAAGTGCGCCAAAGGCGACGAAGAGCATTTGTAAGCCGACAAAGGATTGTTTTGCAGTACTCTGTACTTCTTCCCTCTGAGTAGAAGTGGTTTGATTTTGATTAGTCATTTTAGTTTCAACTCTCTGTTTGAATTAACTTGAAAGTGCGGTCAGTTTTTGGACTGTTTTCCGCCCGAAAAAAGACGGCTTGAAAGCCGTCTCAATGTTTTAGAACAGGGGGTTATTTTGTTCCAAAAATTTTATCACCTGCATCACCCAAACCCGGAATGATGTAGCCGTGTTCATTTAAGTGATCATCAACAGATGCGCAGTAGAGCTCAATATCGGGATGTGCTGCTTCTAATGCTTTAATTCCTTCAGGCGCTGCCACAAGCACTAATACTTTAATGTGTTTGCAGCCTTTCGCTTTTAATAAATCAAGGGTCGCAATCATTGAACCACCGGTTGCCAACATAGGATCTACTACAATGGCAAGACGTTCTTCCAAATCGCTCGCTAGTTTTTGGAAATAAGGCACAGGCTCAAGGGTTTCTTCGTTACGGTAAATCCCCACGACACTGATACGTGCACTTGGAATGTGTTCCAATACACCATCCATCATTCCGAGGCCGGCACGCAAAATGGGGACAACGGTCACTTTTTTACCTTTAATGCGATCAATTTCAACGGGACCGTTCCAACCATCAATAATCACTTTTTCTGTTTCTAAATCTGCAGTGGCCTCATAGGTTAATAAACTACCGATTTCTGTTGCCAGTTCACGGAATTTTTTTGTATCGATTTCTGCTTCGCGCATGACACCTAATTTGTGTTTTACTAGCGGATGTTTAACTTCGACAAGTTTCATGATTTTACCCCTTAGCTGCAAATGAATGGATTAATGTGAGTGATGAAAAATTAAATCGCACGATTCTAAATCAGAAAATAGAAAAACTCTAGCAGTTTATTTACAAAAAATTCTGTATAGCGTTTATGTTCCTGCGGTTTAAAAGCTGATTTTGGAACAATTTTTTAAGAAAAACAGGGGAGATAGAAAATTAAATTTTGACAGAGATCACTAATTTAAATAAAAGTCATTGTATTTATTTTAAGCAAGACTAGAATGAAATTAAGTTGTTATTTGTTGTGTGTTGAGTCATATGGAATTAGAGCTGCTTCAACAAACCGCCCAACGGTTGGGAATTGCCCCCTCGCATTATGATATTGATGGACGGCTTATTTATGTCAGTCCTGAAACATTATCGCATTTTGTTGAATTGCTTAAGCCGGTTGAAAATAAATGCCGAAGAGAAGAATTTGATGATGTTTTGGCTTGTTTTGAAAATGAACCCATTAATTATGATGTTGAACGGATTGCTCTTACGGAACCAATAATATCCCTTGAGCTGCTTGATGAAAATAGCACTTCAATAACACAAAAAATTACTCAAAATTCTACCGCACTTTCCTTACCGCCACTTTCTTTTGGTTACTATCAATTACTGCTTTCAACAAAATCCCACCACTATTCAATTCGGCTACTGGTTTCACCAAAGGGCGTTTTTCAACCGCCGGTATTAAAACATAAAAAAATTTGGGGCTTTAATGTTCAACTTTATAGTTTACGCTCTCAAAGTAACTGGGGGATTGGCGACTTTGGCGATTTAGCTTATTTGAACGAACAAAGTGCTAAACAAGCGTTGATTAATAGCCTACATAGAGAGCATTATTTGCCACCGAATTATGAAGGTGATGCCCTTTCTATGGCGGTGTATGATAATTTAAATTTGGTTATTCACCGATATTTGCCTGAAAGCGAAAGTAAATGGATTGGTATCCAACCGGAAAATTTATTAAACCAAGAAGTGGTGTTTAATTTACCGGACACTTTGGATGAATATCCGAATTGGTGCAAAAAACTTGTTCAACCTTTAGAGTCTATTTCTACTAATGAATCATTACAAACTTTCTTTGTAATGATTAATGACGTGCGCAAAGTGTAAGGAGTCAGCTATGACAACGACCATTACCCATTCCATTATTGATAGTTTTTTTGATGCAACCAATGGCGATCCCTTTGCGACCTTAGGTATGCACGAAACAGAGCAAGGTATTGAAATTCGAGTTTTATTGCCTGATGCGGATCGGGTTATTGTGATAGATCGGGAATCGGGAGAGCTCGTCGCCGAATTAAATTGCTTAGATGAACGCGGTTTTTTTGCCGCTGTAATGCCAAATTGCCACCAATTTTTTGTTTATCAATTACAGGTTTTTTGGGGCAATGAGGCTCAGATTGTTGAAGATCCCTATCGTTTTCACCCTATGATTGATGATTTAGAACATTGGTTGCTTTCTGAAGGTTCAATGTTACGCCCTTATGAAGTCTTGGGGGCGCATTTTATGGAATGTGATGGCGTGAGTGGGGTGAACTTCCGCTTGTGGGCACCGAATGCGAAACGGGTGTCCATTGTGGGCGATTTCAACTATTGGGACGGTCGCCGCCATCCGATGCGATACCATTCAAAAAGTGGTGTATGGGAATTATTCCTCCCGAAAGTCAGCCTTGGGCAATTCTATAAATTTGAACTCATTGATTGCTATGGCAATTTCCGTTTAAAGGCTGATCCTTATGCCTTTAGTTCTCAACTTCGTCCGGATACTGCCTCTCAAGTGAGTGTGTTACCGAATGTGGTGGAAATGACAGAAGCCCGCCGTAAAGCAAATCAAGCTAATCAGCCGATTTCGATTTATGAAGTCCATTTAGGATCATGGCGGCGTAATCTTGAAAATAATTTTTGGCTTGATTATGACCAAATTGCCGATGAACTCATTCCCTATGTGAAAGATATAGGCTTTACTCATATCGAGTTTTTACCACTTTCTGAATTTCCTTATGATGGTTCTTGGGGATATCAACCTCTGGGGCTTTATTCGCCAACCAGCCGTTTTGGCACGGCAGAAGGTTTTCGACGTTTGGTGAAACGGGCTCATGAAGCTGATATTAATGTGATTTTAGATTGGGTACCGGGACATTTTCCTAGCGATACTCATGGATTAGTAGCTTTTGATGGTACGGCGTTGTATGAATATGCTGATCCGCGTGAAGGTTATCATCAAGATTGGAACTCGTTGATTTATAACTATGGGCGTAATGAAGTACGTAATTTTCTTTCCAGTAATGCTCTTTATTGGCTGGAACGTTTCGGGTTGGACGGTATTCGTGTGGACGCTGTGGCATCAATGATTTATCGAGATTATAGTCGTCCTGAGGGAGAATGGATTCCTAATCAGTATGGTGGGCGTGAAAATCTCGAAGCGATCGAATTTTTAAAACATACCAATTGGAAAATCCATAATGAAATGGAAGGAACGATTTCTATTGCGGAGGAATCGACTTCATTTGCCGGTGTAACTCATCCTAGTGAAAATGGCGGTTTAGGCTTTAATTTCAAATGGAATATGGGGTGGATGAATGACACGCTTTCTTATATGAAGCTCGATCCGATTTATCGCCAATATCATCATAATAAAATGACCTTTGGTATGGTTTATCAATACAGTGAAAATTTTGTGTTGCCGCTTTCCCATGATGAAGTGGTTCATGGAAAATGCTCTTTACTTGACAAAATGCCGGGTGATACATGGCAAAAATTTGCCAATTTACGTGCTTATTATGGCTATATGTGGGGATATCCGGGTAAAAAATTGCTCTTTATGGGGAATGAATTTGCGCAAGGCAGAGAGTGGAATTACGAAGAAAGTTTAGATTGGTTCTTACTTGATGAAAACATTGGCGGTGGTTGGCATAAAGGTGTGCTGAAATTGGTGAAAGATTTAAATCATATTTATCGACAAAATCGACCGCTCTTTGAACTTGATCATTCTCCGGAAGGCTTTGATTGGCTGGTTGTGAATGATGCCGAAAATTCTGTGTTTGCTTTTGAACGCCGAAGCGGTAATGGTGAAAGGATTGTTATCATCAGCAATTTTACTCCCGTCCCTCGCCATAATTACCGTATGGGTGTGAATATGGCTGGTAAGTATGAAGAAATTTTGAATACCGATTCAATGTATTATCAGGGTTCTAACGTAGGTAATTTTGGTTGTGTCCAAAGTGAAGCGATCGAAAGTCATGAAAGAGGAAATTCAATCTCGGTTTCTATTCCTCCATTAGCAACGATTTATTTGAAATATTTAGGATAGTTTATTTTTATCTCCGCCGATTAGGTTGGCGAGAATTATTTAGGAATTGATGATAAGGCGATGTTCAAAGTTTTTGATTTAGGCATGCCGACCCCGTTTGGCTGTTCGGGAAAAGTCGAAAATGGCGTGGAATTGACTAATTTTAGTCTGTTTTCGGCTGCAGCAAGTCAGGTGGAACTCTGTTTATTTGAGGGCGAAACTGAAACCCGTTTCACCATGGCTTGTACCGATAATATTTGGCATTTGGCGGTTATCGGTGTACGAAACGGTACAGAATACGGTTTTCGTATTCACGGGCCGCATTCAAACCCACAAAAATTAATGCTTGATCCTTATGCCAAAGCGGTAAGCCATAAGCCTGATTTAAGTTGTGTGGAAAAACAGCAGTGGTTCTTGCTCAGTGATCATCGCGACAATGCCCATATTGCCCCAAGAGCGGTCATTATTGAAGATGATTTTGATTGGAACGGAGACCAAAAACCTCATACTCCTTGGGCTGAAACTATCGTATATGAATTGCACGTTAAAGGTTTTAGCCGATTAAACGAGAAAATTCCTGAAGCGTTACGAGGCACTTATGCAGGCTTAGCACACCCGATTAATCTTGCGTACTTGAAAGAATTAGGTGTGACGACGATAGAATTATTGCCTGTCAATTTCCACCTAAATGAACCGCACTTACAGGCGCGTGGTTTGCAAAATTATTGGGGATATAACCCCCTTGCTATGTTTGCTGTTGAGCCAAAATATGCGGCAACGGACAATCCGCTCAGCGAATTTAAGTCAATGGTGAAAGCCTTTCACCAAGCGGGTATTGAAGTGGTTTTAGACGTAGTATTCAATCATTCTGCGGAATCGGAGCAGACTTTTCCTACATTTTGTCAGCGTGGAATCGATGATCAAACCTACTATTGGCGTAACGATAACGGACATTACATCAACTGGACGGGGTGCGGAAATATGCTTAATTTATCCTCTAATGTGGGGCGGAAATGGGTAGTGGATTGCCTGTGTTATTGGGTAGAAGAATGCCATATTGACGGCTTTCGTTTTGATTTGGCAACCGTGCTTGGACGGGATAAACCTGATTTTAATTCCTCAGCCCAACTTTTTGTTGATATAGCTAATGCACCGAGTTTACAAAATATTAAATTGATCGCAGAGCCTTGGGACATTGGGCATTACGGTTATCAAGTGGGCAATTTCCCTGATTATTTTGCTGAATGGAATGATTGTTTTCGTGATGATATTTGCCGTTTTTGGTTGTGGAAAAGTGGTGAAATCGGGGCATTTGCCGAACGTTTTGCAGGATCGAGCGATTTGTTTAAAAGAAATGATCGTTTGCCGCATTGTTCTCTTAATTTTATTACTGCCCATGATGGTTTTACATTGCAGGATTTAGTGAGTTATAACGAAAAGCATAATGAAGCGAATGGCGAAGAAAATCGAGACGGACGCAACGAAAATTACAGCTATAACCACGGTGTAGAGGGCATCACGGAATCTTTAGACGAAGCGAAAAAAAGTACGGTAGAAAATGACCGCACTTTTGCTCAGATTGCCTTATTGACAAGTTTACTGCTTGCCAATGGCACGCCGATGTTGTTGGCAGGCGATGAGTTTGGCAATACGCAGTACGGTAATAATAATGCTTATTGTCAAGATAACGAAATTGCTTGGTTGAAATGGGAAAGTTTTAATAAAAATTTATTTGAAGTTACGAAGCAAACAATTGCACTTCGTAAGCAAATTCGCAGTTTGCAAAAGGATGCTTGGTGGTCAAATGATAATGTCAACTGGTTGAATGTATGGGGAAAGCCTATGCAGCAAGAGGATTGGCATAACCTTGGAGTCAAAGCGTTACAAATTTTATTGGACGACAAATGGCTCCTTTTAATTAATGCGAAAGCAGAATCTCAGACTTTCATATTGCCTAATTGTGCTGTAAGCCAATGGAAAGCCTTTGTGGAAACAACAAACTTAACATTTATCCAGTCACAGGAAGTAACGGTAAGCAGTATGGCATTTTGTTTGTTGTATAGAGTGGATAACTAAAAACAAACGGAGTTTACAATGAAAAGCCCTGATAAAAATGCTCTTGTAAAAGATACTTTGGTTCTTATTTTAGCTGGTGGACGTGGGGCGCGTCTTCATGAACTAACCGATAAACGAGCTAAACCTGCGCTCTATTTTGGCGGTAATCGTCGTATCATTGATTTTGCCTTGTCAAACTGTATTAATTCGGGTTTAAATCGTATTGGTGTTGTAACGCAATATGCGGCACATTCCTTACTACGTCATTTACAAACCGGTTGGTCATTTTTGCCACAAGAACGAGGCGAATTTGTCGATATGCTTCCGGCCCGCCAACAAATTGATGATACCACGTGGTATCGTGGTACGGCAGATGCGGTTTATCAAAATATGGCGATTATTCGTGATCATTATTGTCCGAAATATATTTTAATTTTGGCGGGCGATCATATTTATAAGCAAGATTATAGTGTGATGTTGATGGATCATGTAACAAGTGGGGCAAAATGTACTGTAGGTTGTATTGAAGTCCCACGTTCAGAAGCTCATGAGTTTGGTGTAATGGCGGTAAACGAAAACTTAAAGGTGAAAGCATTTGTTGAAAAACCGAAAGATCCGCCTGCGATGGTTGGTAAACCCGATATATCTCTTGCTTCAATGGGAATTTATGTATTTGATGCGGATTATCTTTATAAAATGCTTGAGTGTGAGGTACATAAGCCACAAACCAGCCATGATTTTGGTAAAGACATATTGCCAAGATGTTTAACGGAAGAAACGCTTTATGCACATCCATTCAGCCGTTCTTGTATGGGGCGTAATTCAGAGGGGGAAATTTATTGGCGCGATGTAGGAACACTGGATAGTTTCTGGCAATCCAACATTGATTTAGTATCGGAAAAACCACAATTGGATATTTATGATCAAAGTTGGCCGATTCGCGGTAATCCTGTGCAAGCATATCCGTCCAAATTCTTCTATAAAAATGCCAGTATTCGTCCGGTGGATAATTCTTTGATTGGTGGTGGTTGCGTGATTACGGATGCCTCCATTAATTATTCCGTGCTTTTTGATCGTATCAAAATTGAAGAAGGTTCCCGTATCGATCGTTGTGTCATCTTACCGGAAGTAGAAATAGGTAAAAATTGTTCTTTGAAAAATTGTATTGTTGATCGTAATTGTAAAATTCCTGACGGTATGAGAATCGGTTTTGATATCGAAGAAGATAGAAAATATTTCCGAATAAGCTCTACGGGTAAAGTCATTTTAGTTACCCATTCTATGTTGCAAAAATTGAATGGGGAAGAGGTGGTTTCGGAAGAACATTTGGATTAATCAATAAAGTGAAAAGTGCGGTTGAAATTGACCGCACTTTCTTAATTAAATTTATCCTAACCTCGTTTAAATAGAGGGGAGGAGATTAGAAAATAGGATATTCAATGAAAGTATTACATGTTTGCTCGGAGCTTTATCCCTTATTAAAAACAGGGGGGCTTGCCGATGTTATAGGGGCGTTGCCCTTTGCTCAAAAAGAGATAGGGATAGACACAAGAATTTTATTGCCTGCTTATCCTGCCATTTATCAAGGCATTGGAGAAAACCATATTGTTGCTGAGTTTGATAATTTTGCAGGGCATGTGATATTGCGCTACGGCGAATATAAGGGAGTAGGAATTTATTTAGTTGATGCGCCACATCTATATGATCGTGAGGGGAATCCTTATCATGATGTAGATTACAATGATTATGCGGATAACTATAAACGCTTTGCTTTGTTAGGTTGGGTGGGCGCTGAATTATCCACAGGGCTTGATCCGTGGTGGCGTGCAGAAATTGTTCATGCCCATGACTGGCATGCAGGGCTCACTGCCGCTTACTTGTTTAATAAAGGGAAACCGGCAAAATCCGTCTTTACTATTCATAATTTGGCTTATCAAGGACAATTTCATCACCGTCACTTATATGAAATCGGGCTACCGGAAGGAATGTTCAACATAAATGGCTTGGAATTGTTTGGTCAAATTTCTTATTTAAAATCCGGTTTGTATTATTCCGATGTCGTTACTGCCGTCAGTCCGACTTATGCTCAAGAAATTACTACTGAAGAATTTGCCTGTGGTTTGCAAGGCTTGTTAGGCGGATTGCGTGATCAGGGAAGATTGGTCGGTATTTTAAATGGTGTAGATGAAAAAATTTGGCATCCGAGCAGTGATGGGTATCTTCAGTATCATTACACACAAAAATCGATGGAAGGAAAAAAGAAAAATAAATCGGCGCTTCAGGCTTACTTCAATTTACCGGAAAGTGACAGGCCACTTTTTGTTATGGTAACCCGTTTAACGGAGCAAAAAGGCGTTGATTTGCTGACTGAAAGTGCAGATGAAATCGTTAAACAAGGCGGGCAACTCTCAATTCTTGGGGCGGGAGCTGCACATTTAGAAGAGGCTATTCGCCAGCTTTCTGCGACTTATCCTCAAAATATTGCAGTGAAAATCGGATATGATGAAACACTTTCCCATTTGATGATCGCAGGTGGTGATGTGATCCTCGTACCAAGCCGTTTTGAACCTTGTGGCTTAACCCAACTTTACGGCTTGCAATATGGAACTTTGCCGCTTGTAAGAAAAACCGGAGGACTAGCCGATACCGTTGTAAATAGCTCATTAGAAAACATTAAAGCGCATACCGCGACAGGTTTTACTTTTGACCATGCGGATTCAATGGAACTTCGTCGCTGCATACAAGAGGCTTTTGCTCTATGGCAAGAACCTCGTATATGGGCAATGGTTCGAAGCAACGCAATGGAACAAGATTTTAGCTGGCATAAAGCTGCCAAAGAATATTTTAGTTTATATCAGTGTTTATAGTCGTGATTAAAAAATTGTCAATATCTTATAAAATTGATTGTTTTTTAACTGACAAAGTCTAAAATTTGCACGTTTTTATGGGGTTAGATATTTTATGGTGAACCTACAGAGTGTTTAGCGAAATAGGTTGTATCATTAAAGTTTGGTATTTTTGTTCAACGCCTACTTGGTTCACGATGGAATCTTTATATTGTTTAGCTATCTACCCTATTTCTAATTTATTAACAGAGGCTTATTACTATGATAATGGATAATTTTGATTCTCCATTTCTTTATCATCGTCCTAAATTGGATGTCCAAGAACTAAAAAAATCTATCGTTTATAAATTAATTTTTGCTATCGGTCGTTCTCCGCGGGAAGCAAGTAAGCGGGATTGGTTAAATGCAACATTATATGCGGTGCGGGATCTGGTTACTGAAGGTTGGATTACTTCTGCGCGTCAAGCCCGTACTGATGGTGCAAGACGTGTTCATTATCTTTCAATGGAATTTTTAATCGGACGAACACTCTCTAATGCACTGATTGCAGAAGATGTTTATGGTTTAACGAAAGAAGCGTTAAGTGAGCTTAATGTTGATTTAGAAGAGATTATTGCAAAAGAAGTTGATCCGGGACTCGGAAACGGCGGTTTAGGACGTTTGGCCGCGTGCTTTATGGATTCTATCGCTACACTTGGTTTGCCGGGAATGGGATATGGAATTCGCTATGAATACGGTATGTTCCGTCAAAAAATTGAAGACGGTCAGCAGGTGGAGCGCCCTGATGCGTGGTTGGAAAAAGGCGCACCATGGGAGTTTGTGCGTTTGTCCAAACGCTTTCATGTTGCTTTTGGCGGTAGCATTCATTTTGAAGGTGGCAAATGTATATGGAATCCACAGGAAAAAGTAACCGCACTTGCTTACGATCAAATGATTCCGGGTTATAAAAATGATTCGGCTGCAACGTTACGGCTGTGGTCGGCTCATGGTGGCGAAATGTTTAATCTTGCGGAATTTAATCGTGGAGAACACTTGGCGGCGGTAGAGGCTCGTGCTTCCAGCCGAAATTTATCACGGGTTCTTTATCCGGATGATTCCACATGGAATGGGCAGGAATTGCGTTTACGCCAAGAGTATTTTTTGGTGTCGGCATCCCTACAAGACATTATTCGACGTCATAAGCGTGTTCATAATAGCCTTGATAATTTAGCAGATAAAGTGGCGATTCACTTAAACGATACTCATCCTGCTTTAGCAATTCCGGAATTAATGCGGATTTTGGTTGATGAAGAAGGCTTTGAATGGGAAAAAGCATGGGATATGACACGCAGTATTTTCTCTTACACTTGCCATACGCTTATGTCGGAAGCATTGGAAACTTGGCCGGTTGAGATGATGGCGAAAGTCTTACCACGCCATTTACAAATGATTTTTGACATTAATGATCATTTCTTGGAATACGTGAGGACTTATATTACAACAGATAATGATTTTATTCGTCGTGTGTCTCTTATTGAAGAAGGCTATCAACGCAGAGTGCGTATGGGGTGGTTGTCTGTGGTCGGTTCACACAAAGTTAACGGCGTGGCAGCAATCCATTCCGACTTAATGGTGAAATCCACTTTCGCTGATTTTGCACGTATTTATCCGGAACGTTTTACCAATGTAACCAACGGCATTACACCTCGCCGTTGGTTGGCTGTGGCAAACCCGCAATTAGCCGTATTATTCGATAAATATATTGGGCAGGAATGGCGTTGTGATTTAAGCCAAATCAAAAAATTAGAAACTGTGGCACATGAAAAAGCGTTTAAAGAGGCAGTGGCAGATATTAAATATGCCAACAAAGTTAAACTTGCCGACTATGTGAAACAGGAACTTGGCATTGAGCTAAATCCTAAAGCATTGTTTGATGTACAGGTAAAACGCATTCACGAATACAAACGCCAAATGTTGAATGTATTGCATATCATAGCCCGTTACAATGCGATGCTTGCCGAGCCTGAAAAAAATTGGCAACCGCGCGTATTTATCTTAGCGGGTAAAGCCGCATCAGCTTATTATGCGGCAAAACAGACGATCCGTCTTATCAATGATGTCGCAAAAATTATTAATAATGATGAACGCTTACAAGGGCGTTTAAAAGTGGTATTTATACCGAATTATAGTGTGAGTTTGGCACAACTTATTATTCCCGCAGCGGATATTTCTGAACAGATTTCTCTTGCCGGAACAGAGGCTTCGGGAACCAGTAATATGAAATTCGCTCTTAACGGTGCATTAACACTTGGAACCTTAGATGGGGCGAATGTGGAGATTTTGGATAATGTAGGCGAAGATCATATTTTTATTTTTGGTAATACGGTAGCCCAAGTGGAACAGCTTCGCCGTGATGGTTATCATCCGTTTGATTATTACCAAAATGATGAGGCGTTACGCACTGTGGTCGATCAGGTTATTGCTGGGGTGTTTTCACCAGAAGAACCTCAACGATATTTGTCGCTGTTGCAGGGATTGCAATACTACGATTATTACCAGGTTTTTGCCGATTTCCATAGTTATGTGGAAGCACAAAAACTAGTGGATGAAAAATACAAACATCGAGATCAATGGATTGAAAGTACTATCCAAAATATCATCAATATGGGCTTTTTCTCTTCGGATCGGACGGTTTTGGAATATGCCAAAAATATTTGGAAAATTGAGCCTCTTGAAATCAATTAAAAAATCCCCTTATAGGGATTTTTCTTTAGTTTGTACGAAAAAGTGCGGTCAAAATTGACCGCACTTTTCTTTTTTTATGTCTCGTTATTTTGTTTATACATCGCCTCTATTTGATTGCGATAACGTTCCATAATGACTTTTCGTTTGAGTTTTAAGGTTGGGGTAATTTCACCTAATTTGATACTGAAGGTCTGAGAGAGTAAAGTAAATTTTTTCACTTGTTCAAAGTGCGCTAACTCTTTTTGTACTGCATTAATACGTTGTTCAAACATTTTTAAAATCTCAGAGTTTTTTATCAGCTCTAAGCGATCTTGGTATTTAATGTTTAGTTGTTTTGCGTATTCTTCCAAGCTATCAAAACAAGGCACAATGAGGGCGGAAACATATTTTTTGGCATCTGCCACGATAGCAATTTGATCAATGAATTTATCTTTACCGATTTTACTTTCAATATATTGTGGTGCAATGTATTTGCCGTTAGAGGTTTTCATTAATTCTTTAATACGATCGGTAATAAAAAGGTTACCTTCCGTATCTAGCTCGCCTGCATCGCCGGTTTTTAGGAAACCATCTTCTGTGAAGGCTTGGACAGTTTCTTCCGGTTTTTTGTAATAACCTTTCATCACCATACCTCCGCGCACGAGAATTTCGTTATTTTCGCCAATTTTGACTTCAGCCTCTGGCATTGGTGTTCCGATAGAATGAGGGTTAAATTGCTCATCGTGCCAACATGAAACGGTTGCGGTGGTTTCCGTCATACCATAACCGAGTTTAATGTTAATCCCGATGCTATGAAAAAATAGCCCGATTGCCGGTTCTAATTTTGCACCGCCACAAGGCATCATTTTAATTCTTCCGCCTAGTAATTGGCGAAGCTTGGATAAGATGAGTTTATCGGCGAGAGCGTATTGTTTTTTTAGTAAGAAGGGAATCGGTTTTCTTTCTGTCAATAAAGTGAAACGTTTTTGTCCGATAGCGATCGCCCAGTGAAAAAGAATCTGGCGAAATTTAGAGGCTTTTTGTACTTTATCTAATATGGCTGCGTAAATTTTTTCGTAGAAACGTGGTACAGCACACATCAATGTAGGACGAATTTCCGCTAAAACCGACCGCACTTGGTTTGTGTCTTCCAAATAACAAAGTATTGCGCCACAATGAAGAATATAAGCTGCCCATGCCCGCTCAAAAATATGAGAGAAAGGTAAGAATGAGAGAGAAACATCCTGTGGTGTGACGTGAAGTGTAAGATCGTGCGCTTTTAATTGATGAGCAAGATTTGAATAATCCAACATCACGCCTTTTGGTTCACCTGTCGTCCCTGAAGTATAGATAATGGTAAATAAATCGTCCATTCGTTTATCATGCAAACGTCGATTTAATTCGGTTTGATGGTCCATTGTGCCTAGCTCAATAAATTGCTCCCAAGAACAAGAAAGAGTGTTGGGCTGAAGTTTGATACTGGGTTTCATCGCCACGATTTTTTGTAATTGAGGACAGAGTGAAGCAATGTCTAAGGCGTGGTCATATTGTTCTTGATCGCCTACGAATAGAATTTTGACATCGCCATGATTTAGTACAAATTCAGCCTGTTGTGCCGTGTTGGTTGCATAAATAGGAACTGTCACAGCGCGAATTTGTAATGCTGCAATGTCGGCAACCGTCCAACGTGGCATATTATGGGCAAAAATTGCAATTTTATCTTGTACTTGAATACCGCAAGCAAGTAATGCACGAGAAAGTTGGTTTAGCTGATTTTGGAATGCTATCCAAGTGATGTCTTTCCAAATGCCGTTTTCTTTATGGCGAAGTGCGGTCGTATTTCCCCGTGTTTTTACTTGTTGTTCAATACGATGAATAAAATGAAGATTGAGATTCATATTAACCTTATTTAGTTTAATGTTAATTGAGCTAACAGTTGTGCGCTAATATAAGGTTAAATGAAAAGAAAAGCCAGATAAATCTTTAATGTTTTTGATGATTTTGAGTGAACTCTCGTACAATTCGTACAAATTGTGAGATGGCATCACAATGTGATCGAAAATAAAAAACCGCTCTAAAGAGCGGTTAGTATGTTAGCTATTTTGATTAGCCTTTGTAGTTGTAAACATGTGCTACTAAGTCTAATACTTTGTTAGAATAACCGGCTTCATTGTCGTACCAAGAAACAAGTTTCACGAAAGAATCGGTTAATGCGATACCTGCATCGGCATCAAACACAGAGGTTAATGTGCAGCCGTTGAAGTCAGTAGATACAACCGCATCTTCGGTATAACCTAAAACATCTTTTAATTCACCGTTGAATGTTTTACCTTCTGCTGCATCTTTGATTGCTTGTTTGATTTGCTCATAAGTTGCAGGTTTTTCAAGGTTTACCGTTAAGTCAACAACAGAGACGTTTGGTGTTGGAACACGGAAAGCCATACCGGTTAATTTACCGTTTAATGCTGGTAATACTTTACCTACTGCTTTTGCCGCACCGGTTGATGATGGGATGATATTTTGTGACGCACCGCGGCCACCACGCCAGTCTTTAGCAGACGGACCATCAACAGTTTTTTGCGTTGCTGTGGTTGCGTGAACGGTTGTCATTAAGCCATCTTTAATACCGAAAGTTTCATGAATAACACGTGCTAAAGGTGCTAAACAGTTTGTTGTGCAAGAAGCGTTAGAAACGATATCTTGACCAGCATATGCATTAAAGTTTACACCACGCACAAACATTGGCGTTGCATCTTTAGATGGGCCAGTTAAAACTACTTTTTTCGCACCGGCAGTGATATGTTTACGTGCTGTTTCATCGGTTAAGAACAAACCAGTTGCTTCAACCGCGATATCAACACCGATAGCACCCCAGTTTAAGTTTGCCGGATCACGTTCTGAAGTTACACGAATCGCTTTACCGTTAACCACTAAGTTCCCGTCTTTAACTTCAACAGTACCATCAAAACGACCATGAGTTGAGTCGTATTTTAACATGTAAGCCATGTATTCAACATCAATTAAGTCGTTGATACCGACAACTTCAATGTCATCACGTTGTTGTGCTGCACGGAATACGATACGACCGATACGACCAAAGCCATTGATACCAATTTTAATTGCCATAAGATTTTACCTTCTTAGTTAAGTTAAACAAATCGTTGTGTTTAAGAAAAAAGAGTATTCCCTAAAACTTTTGGCCGATTATAGCATGAGCGTTTAGATAAAACTAGAAATCCGATTTTTTTGTGATCTGCATCAAAATTTAGAAATGAAAACTATCACTTTTAGCGATTTTTGAGCGAATGGCGTATTTACTTTATATTTCAATAATATTATATTAACCAGTTCAGTAAAAAAAGCATGTTTCATTTAAGGTAGTGTTTATTTGACACACTTTTTTGAAGAATTTAATGAAGAATGAACCTCATGTGAGGTTTAGCTGGTCTATTTAAATTTCATTTGATTAAAAACAACAAGGAGAATACAAAATGAAAATTTTGTTAAAATGCAGTTTATCCGCGATTTGTTTAGCATTAGTAGTTGGTTGCTCCGGTTCGGGCGATCACAGTGATGCACAACCACAACCACAACCACAACCACAACCACAACCACAACCACAACCACAACCACAACCACAACCGCAACCGCAGCCACAACCGCAACCGCAGCCACAACCGCAGCCACAACCACAGCCGCAGCCACAGCCACAACCACAGCCGCAGCCGCAGCCGCAGCCGCAGCCGCAGCCACAACCACAACCGCAGCCACAACCACAACCACAACCGCAGCCACAACCACAACCGCAGCCACAACCGCAGCCACAACCACAGCCGCAGCCACAACCGCAGCCGCAACCTCAGCCACAACCTGAAGCTCCTCAATTATCTAAAAATATTGTTGGTTTTTATGGTAACTATCTTGAGAGTAACGGAATAAAAGAAACCGGTGATAATATGGTGGGGCTGACAACTTTGGTCATTGATGGTGAGCCGCTTGATTTAGGAGCCGATAGCGAGAATATTAAATCTATAGAATATTCACGTTATGGTAGTGTTAAATTACCTACTGGTGATTGGGCTATTTTCTCACAAGGACATGATGTAACTGTGCTACCAACCGGAAAGGCAACGTATGAAGGTGGTTTTTGGGGTCTTTTAGGTTTCGGTAAAAATGTATCCGGAATTGCCCATTTTGATGTGGATTTTGCAAATAAGAAAATAGATGGTCGTTTTGAAAGGGATGTTAAGGTTGGATATACCCCTTATTTTCGTTTTTCTGGCTCTATCGCAGGCAATAAATTTGAAGGAAAGGGGACCGCGGAGGATTATAGTGCAGGTTCAAATTTGGATATAAAAGGGCGTTTTTATGGTCCGAACGCTGAAGAACTAGGCGGCATTTATGAATCTGATGCGGTCAAGGGGGCGTTTGGTGCGAGTCAAATTAACAAACAAGACAGATAGTCCTAAAATTAGAGGTTTTTATGTCGCAAGGCAATTTGTACATTGTATCCGCTCCTAGTGGAGCGGGAAAATCGTCGCTGCTTACCGCATTGTTGGAAAAAGAGGACAACATGCCGAAAATGATTTCCGTTTCGCATACAACACGCGATCCGAGACCCGGTGAAATTGATGGCGTACATTATTATTTTGTTTCTAAAGAAGAATTTGAATCCTTGATCAAACAGGATTTATTTTTCGAATATGCTACGGTGTTTGGTGGAAATTATTATGGCACATCATTGCCGGCAATTCAGGAAAATCTGGCAAAAGGAATTGATGTTTTTTTGGATATTGACTGGCAGGGGGCGCAACAGATTCGTAAAAAAGTGGCAAATGTAAAAAGTATTTTTATTCTTCCTCCCTCATTGCCGGAGTTGGAGCGCCGTCTGATTGGCCGTGGTCAAGACAGCGAAACGGTCATTATGGAACGTATGGCAAAAGCCAAGAATGAGATTTCTCATTATGATGAATACGATTACGTTATTGTCAATGATAATTTTGAGCACGCATTAGCAGATTTACAGAGTATTTTACGTGCAGAACGTTTAACGAAAAATTATCAACAAACAGAAAATGCCAGCTTAATTTATCAGCTACTAGATAAAAAGCATAAGATTTAGTATGATAACTCCCCTTTGTATCCCTTATTTTTAAATGAACCGGAGTAATAGAATATGGCACGTGTTACAGTACAAGACGCAGTAGAAAAAATTGGCAACCGTTTTGATTTAATTTTGACCGCAGCACGTCGTGCGAGACAATTGCAATTGCATCAACGTGATCCCTTGGTACCGGAAGATAATGATAAACCAACAGTTATTGCGTTGCGTGAAATTGAAAAAGGATTAATCTCTAATGAGATTATGGATGCCCAGGAACATCAAGCTATTACAGCAGTTCAGCATGTAGAAGCAGCTGCAGTGGCATTAATTTCCGAATAATTTCAAAAGTGCGGTTGATTTCAACCGCAGTTTTATTTCAACCATTCATTTAATAATCCGAAAAAGTCAGGTGTCCTTTGGAATTGTTTGCAGATTTAGAACGAATTATTCAAGGGTATTTGCCCGAAGATAAAGTTGAATTAGTCAGACGTGCATTTGTTATAGCAAGAGATGCACACGAGGGACAATTTCGTTCAAGCGGAGAACCCTATATTACCCATCCTGTATCAGTGGCTTCCATTATTGCGAAAATGAATCTTGATCATGAAGCAGTGATGGCAGCGTTGTTGCACGATGTTATAGAGGACACACCTTATACGGAAGAAAATCTTAAAAAAGAATTTGGTGCAAGCGTTGCCGATATCGTTGAGGGCGTGTCAAAGCTTGATAAATTAAAATTCCGGACACGCCAAGAAGCTCAGGTAGAAAATTTTCGCAAAATGATTTTGGCGATGACCCGTGACATTCGAGTGGTATTGATTAAACTTGCAGACCGAACGCACAATATGCGTACATTAGGAGCATTGCGCCCTGATAAGCGCCGTCGTATTGCTAAAGAGACTCTTGAGATTTATTGCCCCCTAGCACATCGTTTAGGCATTGAGCATATCAAAAATGAACTAGAGGATTTATCCTTTGAAGCGATGTACCCGCACCGTTATAAGGTATTGAAGAAACTAGTGGAAGTTGCAAGAAATAATCGTCAAGATCTTATTGAACGTATTTCTAGTGAAATTAAAGAGCGGTTAGAGAATGTGGGGATTGTTGCTCGTGTGTGGGGGCGAGAAAAACATCTCTATAAGATATACCAAAAAATGCGTGCAAAAGATCAAGAATTTCACTCTATTATGGATATTTATGCGTTTCGTATTATTGTGAAAAATATTGACGATTGTTACCGAGTATTGGGTCAAATGCACAACCTCTATAAACCCCGTCCGGGACGAGTAAAAGATTATATCGCCGTACCAAAGGCAAATGGCTATCAGTCTTTACAAACTTCTATGATTGGCCCGCATGGCGTACCGGTAGAAGTCCATATTCATACGGAAGATATGGAACAAGTAGCGGAAATGGGGGTGACAGCGTACTGGGTATATAAAGAAAGCGGTAAAAATGATAGTACAACCGCTCAGATCCGCGCTCAACGCTGGTTACAAAATTTGGTTGAAATTCAACAAAGTGTAGGAAACTCCTTTGAGTTCATTGAAAATGTAAAATCTGAATTTTTCCCAAAAGAAATTTTTGTTTTTACTCCAAAAGGACGTATTGTTGAATTGCCGAAAGGAGCAACTGCGGTAGATTTTGCTTATGCGGTACATTCTGATATTGGTAATACTTGTGTAGGGGTAATGGTTGAATATAAACCTTATCCGTTATCAAAGGCGTTGGAATCCGGTCAAACGGTGAATGTTCTCACTGACCCGAATGCACATCCTAACGCTTCTTGGTTGAATTTTGTTGTAACTGCCCGTGCTAAAACCCGCATACGTCACTATTTAAAACAACGCTGTGAAGATGATGCTGTAAAACTCGGTGAAAGAGAATTAAACGCTGCATTGCAACCGCATCGTTTATCGGATCTTTCTCTACAACAAATTCAAACGGTTTTGGATGAACGAAAACTTTCTTCACTTGATGGATTGTTGCGCGAAATCGGTTTAGGCAATCAACTTGCCTCTGTTATTGCCCATCAATTAGTAGTAGGAGAGTCAATAGAAATTGATGTGGACGGTAATACGGAAAATCATTCAAATACCTTAACAATTGCGCCAGCTTTAATGGCTAACATGCAATTTGCCAAATGTTGCCACCCGATTCCGAATGATCCAATTATGGGATGTAGTACTCTGAATCATGGGCTCATTATTCACCACCAACAATGTGAAAATCTTAGAAATGCCCACCAATTAGTCAAAGCTAAATGGGAAAAAATGCAAAGTGCGGTTAATTTTGATGCTGAATTACAAATTGAAATCTTAAATGAAAAGAGTGCTTTGCCAAGTTTAATGACAGCGATCGGAGCAAGCGAAAGCAGTATTCAAAACATTTGGACGGAAGGGTTGGAAAATAATTTGTTGCTCGTGATTTTGCAAATTAGCGTGAAAGACACAAAGCACCTCGCCAATATTTTATATCGCATTAAGAGAATTACCGGTGTGGTGAGTGCAAAGCGTAATATTAATGCCTAGTACATTATGGTTTCTTCTCTTCTTGACTCGGTCCCTCTTACCACGCTTTCAGGTGTAGGGGCGGCAGTTTCTAATAAACTTAGCAGAATCGGTATTAATAATTTACAAGATCTACTTTTTCATTTGCCGATTCGTTATGAGGATCGAACGTGTATCACGCCCATTGCAGATCTACGCCCTGATCAATATTTCACTATTGAAGGAATTGTGCAAACTTGTGAGGTCACTTTTGCCCGCCGTCCGATTCTGTCTGTCAGCCTGTCTGATGGCACATCAAAAATAATGTTACGTTTTTTCAATTTTAATGCGGGAATGCGTAACAGTTTTCAAATCGGTGCTCGTGTTAAGGCGTTTGGAGAAGTCAAACGTGGGCGTTATATGCCGGAAATTCATCATCCGGAGTACCAAATTATTCGTAACAATACACCGATTATACTGGAAGAAACGCTTACACCTGTTTATTCCACTACGGAAGGACTAAAACAAAATACGTTACGAAAGTTAGTAGAGCAAGCATTAAACTTACTTGATAAAATGCAAATCGCTGAAATTTTGCCTAATGAATTTAATCCTCATCAATTCAACTTAAAAGAAGCATTGCATCTATTGCACCAACCGCCACCGGATATTTCCTTAGATGCACTGGAAAAAGGGCAACATCCTGCTCAGCAGAGATTAATTTTTGAAGAGTTGCTCGCGCATAATCTCGCCATGCAAAAAGTGCGGTTAGGTACGCAACAATTTTCGGCTTTGCCTTTGCGTTATCAAACGGATTTAAAACAACGATTTTTAATGAGTTTACCTTTTCAACCAACTAATGCTCAAACAAGGGTTATCGCTGATATTGAGCAAGATTTGGCAAAAGATTATCCTATGATGCGCTTGGTGCAGGGGGATGTGGGATCGGGTAAAACTTTGGTGGCGGCATTAGCAGCGTTGATCGCAATTGATAACGGTAAACAGGTGGCTCTGATGGCTCCGACAGAAATTTTAGCCGAGCAACATGCCAATAATTTCCGTCATTGGTTTGAGTCTTTTGGTATTAATGTGGGTTGGCTAGCTGGCAAAGTGAAGGGAAAAGCACGTCAAACGGAGTTGGAAAAAATCAAAAATGGTGCGGCACAAATGATTGTCGGTACCCATGCACTGTTTCAAGAAGAGGTAGAATTTGCAGAACTTTCTCTTGTGATTATTGATGAACAACATCGTTTTGGTGTGCATCAACGCTTAATGCTTCGTAATAAAGGGGAAAAGGCAGGATTTTACCCTCATCAATTAATTATGACGGCAACTCCGATACCAAGAACATTAGCGATGACGGTATATGCAGATTTGGATACATCTATTATTGATGAATTGCCTCCTGGGCGTACGCCAATTACAACGGTGGTGATTTCGGAAGAGCGACGGGATGAAATTGTTGAGCGCGTAAAAAAAGCTTGTGTCAGTGAAAAACGTCAAGTCTATTGGGTATGTACTTTAATTGATGAATCCGAAGTGCTGGAGGCACAAGCTGCGGAGGCGATTTGGGAAGATTTAACCAAAGCGTTACCTATGTTAAGAATTGGTTTGGTACATGGGAGAATGAAACCACAAGAAAAACAAGAGGTCATGCTACAGTTTAAAAATGCCGAGTTAGATTTGTTAGTCGCAACGACGGTGATTGAAGTGGGCGTAGATGTACCGAATGCCAGTTTGATGATTATCGAAAATGCCGAACGATTGGGCTTATCACAACTTCATCAATTGCGTGGACGCGTTGGGCGAGGTAACACAGCCTCTTTTTGTGTTTTAATGTATAAACCGCCATTAGGAAAAGTCTCACAAAAACGCTTACAAGTACTACGAGACAGCCAAGACGGTTTCTTCATTTCTGAAAAAGATTTGGAAATCCGTGGTCCGGGTGAGGTACTGGGTACAAAACAAACAGGAATTGCTGAGTTTAAAGTCGCAAATTTAATGCGTGATCGTAAAATGATTCCAACGGTACAACATTATGCCAAACAATTGATTCAAAACTATCCGGATATAGCAGATTGCTTGATTAAACGTTGGTTGAATAACAAAGAAATATATTCGAATGCCTAAAAGTGCGGTCAATATAGAAAGAGTTTTTTTATGGAGATAGAAAAAGAACGTCCGACAGTCCTTTTTTTTGATTCAGGTGTGGGCGGATTTAGCGTATATCGCGAAACGAAAAAATTGTTACCTGATTGGCATTATCTTTATTGTTTTGACAATGGCGGCTTTCCCTACTCGGAGCGTTCGGAAGAAAGCATTATTCAGCGTACATTATTTGCTTGTCAATTAATTGATATGCAACATTCTTTGGACGCAATTGTCATTGCTTGTAATACAGCTAGCACGGTGGTTTTGCCTGTTTTACGGGAAAATTTTTCTATACCTATTATTGGTACTGTTCCGGCAATTAAACCTGCTGCAGAGATTTCAAATACAAAACATATTGGGCTACTAGCAACAAAAGGAACGGTAAAGCGCCACTATGTAGATGAACTGATACATAAGTTTGCTCAGGATTATCGAGTGGAACGATTAGGCTCGACAAAATTAGTTGAAATTGCCGAACAAAAAATTCGTGGAGATTCAGTAGATTTGCGCACTTTAAAAGAGGAATTATCGCCTTGGATTGATATGCCGGATTTGGATACGTTGATTTTAGGATGTACCCATTTTCCTTTAATAAAAGATGAAATTAAATTATGTTTACCTCAAATCAAGTATTTTATAGATTCGGGTACGGCAATTGCAAAACGGGTTCAATCTTTGCTTGGTGGTGTGAATGTGAGAGATAGGGAGAAAAAAGTGAATCAAATGTTTTGTACGAAACATTTTTCAGAAGAATCGCAATTCAACCAAATATTACATTTATGGGGATTTGAATCTTTAAATGTAATAGAAATTAGTTAAAAAACAGCCGACTTGGTGGGATTTTATTCAAAATCTCATTTTTTTAAATTTTTTTGAAAAAATCCCTTGCGTGGTGTAAAAAAATGCCTATAATGCACGGCACACAACGACGCACTGTTGTGAACCTTTAAGATTAGCAGTGCGTCGTTATTTTTTGCTCTTTAACAACAAATCAGACAATCTGTGTGGGCACTTGTTAATTGACTTGTTTAAAAATTTTAATTTAAAGTCTTAATAGGTGCTGAAACTAGAAATTCATAATTACTTTAAAAGTAGTGTTTTATTATAGCGAAGCAGTTTATTGAGCGATTGAACTTTTGAATTGAAGAGTTTGATCATGGCTCAGATTGAACGCTGGCGGCAGGCTTAACACATGCAAGTCGAACGGTAACAGGAGAAAGCTTGCTTTCTTGCTGACGAGTGGCGGACGGGTGAGTAATGCTTGGGAATCTGGCTTATGGAGGGGGATAACTACTGGAAACGGTAGCTAATACCGCATAAGGTCTAAGGACAAAAGGGGGCG
>NZ_KB904059.1 GCF_000379905.1 Rodentibacter pneumotropicus DSM 21403 | reverse complement strand
CGGGGTGTTTGAGGACTACGCCAAGGTTTATGATGGGGAATCAGAAACAGCTTGTTTTCATAACGGTTNCCTTCTTCACCGGCTTCCTCTTCCATGACACCGGTTTGATAGCCTTGATGTTCCACCCGCACGATGAACCAATCTTGGTTAAAGGCGGGATTAATATGGCCTTCCAAGGTAAAACCATAACCCGGTATCACCCGCATATCATCCCCTGTGGCTTGAGCGGTTTCAGATAAGGCAAGGGCGGATTCTAAACGATAGCGACTGAAAGGACGGCCNTGTTCATCCCGTTTATATCGACCGGGGTAGTCATAGTTTTCATAGGTATGTTGAGNAGAAGAGGAAGAAACACCGTCNGAATTGACCGCACTTTGTTGATGTTCAAGGGTNTAATTCGGATTTAAAAACGTATAATCCCGTAGGGTNTGTTGATTNGTGGTGACTTTTCGACAGTATTCAAATTGCCATAGGCNNGCANNAGGGCGGTCGCCTGCCGGCGTGGCNTTATAAATCAATGTGCCTAAAATCGGCGATGCCGTACTTTGATGACCGAAGTGTAGCGCGTGACTTTCTTCTCCGTGGGAAAAATAATAATACCGGCCTTCCTCTGCCGCCAAGCGTTCAATAAAGGTCAAATCCGTTTCCCGATATTGCACACAGTATTCGCGTTCCCAATCCGACGGCAAAGGTTCAAAGGCCACATTATCCACCCGATTTTTTTGCAGCAACGTGCGGATGATTTTTTCACTGTTTTGATGTTGAAAAATACGGCTGTCTGATTGCAATNCNGCCCGNACCAACGCNGGCTCGACCACCATCTGATAAGAGGTGCGCACAAAACCGCTTTTCCCCAAACCGAAGCCCGTGACAATCCCATTGACATACCGAACCGCTTTATCACCCAGCCAAAAGGTGAAGGTCACCGGGGTATCAATCANCGNNGAAAACGACACATTTGGGTNAAAACTTGATAACTGCAACTCCAATTTAAAGGGTTCGGAAAGNCCTTCGGTCAATTTAAAACCCACCACATCAAAGTGATATTTATCGCCTGCATTGAGGGTGTAACGATAGTCGGATTGGGTTGCCATAGTTATTCCTTAATTTGAGGTTTCAAACCCGGTTAGTATAACTGAATTTGTTGTAAGTTAGGTATTTTTCTGAGAATCACGAAATTGGAAAACAATGAAAATTGCTAATCCAATGATCCCCAGTACAGCCCCGCTAAATCCGATATATTCCAATCCCACATAATTCATGATTTGACCGCCGAATAACGCTCCGGCACCAATCCCTGCATTAAATATGCCCGAATAAATTGCTGTGGCAACGTCGGTAGCGTCAGGGGCGAGTTTCAGAACGTGCATTTGTAACGCAAGCCCAATGCAGGAAATGCCTATTCCCCAAATGAAGGCAAGGATAAATATTGTAGTGGCATAGTGGGTCGAGCTTAACAACAGTGAGAGCGAGATAATAAATAATATGATTGCACTCAGAATAAATTTTTGGGGGTTAAAGCGATATAACCGATTGAAAAGTAAACTCGCACTCACACCTGACAAGCCAAATACGAGGAGAATCATTGTGGTAAGATTTGGCGCCAAATGTCCTATTTGAATCATAAAAGGCTCAATATAGGTATAGGCGGTAAAATGTGCCGAAATGATGAGCGCCGTTGTGATATAAAGCCCGATTAACAATGGGCGTTTGGCGAGAACAGGTAAGCTGGCAAGTGAACCGGTATTTTTACTTGGGAGACGGGGTAAAAGCTGAATAATTAAGAACATAGCTACTAATGCTAGGACGGCAATAATGCCGAAAGTAACCCGCCATCCGACAAGCTGACCGATTAAACGTCCGAGGGGTAAGCCTAGGATCGTGGCAAGGGAGGAGCCTATCGCCAGCATACCGAGTGCTTGAGTTTTTTTATTTTTAGAGGCGATTCGCATCACGAGGGAGGCAGTGATAGACCAAAAAATAGAATGAGCTAATGCAATACACATACGGGCAATCAGTAATACCCAAAAATTCCACGCAATCACAGAGAGGATATGTCCGATAATGAAAATCAAAAAAAGTTTAATGAGTAAACTTTTCCGCTCCATTTTTCTTGTTGCCAGCATTGCCGGTAAAGACATCACCAGTACAGTCCAAGCATAGACTGTCATCATCAGTCCGGTTTCAGCAGTTTGCATTTCAAAACTTTGAGCAATATTAGTCAATAATGCAACGGGTACAAATTCCGTAGTATTGAAAATAAAGGCGGTGCAAGCCATGATAATGACCCGCCAAGTTTGGATTTTTTCAGCTTGTTGGTAAAAAGACATTACTTCAATTTCTTCTTAATGAGATCTTTTAACTGTTTCCGAAAATCTTTATTTATTTCCAGTTTGTACTGAGGCGAATAGCAGCTATCAAAAAAGCGAATAGGGAGTTTCAGGTTTTGGTACTTTTCATTTGTTGCAGAAAGCTTGAGATTAATATCGCATTGCATGGTGTGTAAATCAATCGCACCGTTGCCTTCACCTAAAAGTACGGGTGTTTTGAGGCTGATTTTATTGACGGTTAATAAATTATTTTCAAGGCTCAATGATGAAGTAAAGGCTTGATAGGCGGTATTCATACTTTTCCCCTGTAAAAGTTCATCATTGTAATTAATCGGAAAGTACTGTGTAGCAAGATCAAGTAAATTTAACCCTAAAAGTTCCCCGTCCCGTGCATTAAAATCAAATTTTCCTTGCATTAATTCTGAATTGGAAAAAGTCAGCTGAATATTAAAATCCGTTGTGCCGGTCATTGTATTAGGAAAGCTTAATAGGGTGAGTAAGCGCTCCATAGGAAAATTTTTACCGGAAAATTTGACCGCACTTTCTTGTGCAAGACTATTGAATTTTAGCACGGCTAAACAATCAGTGGTGCAGGCCGGCTTGATGTAGGCTGCCAGTATTTTATACGGTTTAGAAAAATCAGCGTGCACTTCAATATACCCTAATGTTTGCTCATTGAGTTTTGCTTTTTCAATTTGGATTAATGATTCTTTATCTTGTCGAAGGGCAATATTTGCTTTATTAAAGGAGAAATCGAATGTTGTATTTTTTCCATAAATCGGTTTTTCAAGTTCAATAGAGATTCGATTTTCCCCGTTAAAAGAAATACTTTTTGCCAATAATTTTTTCAGTGAAAAATCTGAAAGTTGTAGAGTTATTTTCGCTGAATTGAGGGAGTTTTCACCGAATTTAGCTTGATTTATTATGAGTTGTTCAAATTTTGGCTCGCCGAGAATTAACGGTAAAAATGCCAATTTTCCCTCAATCCGTTTGAGGGACATCTCATGAAACCTCAGTTGCTCAATAGAAAAATAAGGTTGAGGAATGAGATTGAACTCAAGGGATTTTACTTGAATATTGTGTTGGGCTAATTGTTCTGTGAGTTGTGTTTTCGCTTGTTGGAGCTGGATGTAAAAAAAAGCAAAGATCGAAACAAGCACGATCAACAGGCTTATTGCGATCTTTTTCATTTATTTATCCTCATCAATGCGACTTGCCACAGCCGTTTGTTGGTTTCTATATTTCGCATCTTTACGGCGATTATAAGGGCGGGCAGCTTCACCGCTTAATACTTCAAAACTGAGCGCACCGATCACCATATTGGGGCGCAAGGCTAAAGGTAATTTACCGGAATTGTAAAATTCAAGTACGATTTTACCTTCCCAACCCGGATCAATACGGTGTGCCGTCACGTGCACCATTAATCCCAGACGGGCAAGGGAAGAGCGTCCGTCTAGCCAGCCAATGATATTTGCCGGTAATTTGACGGATTCTAACGTAGTCGCCAGTGCCAATACACCGGGATGTAGAAAAAAGGCTTCGTTGTCAGGGATGATAATTTCATCGCTCATGACCGATTCTAATTGTGCAGATACTTCTTCTTTAGGGCCGCTTAAATCAATATAAGGTGCAGAATGTTCGCGAAATACCCGGAAGGAATTGCCTAAACGGACATCAATGGTTGCACCGTTAATTTTGTCATTAGCGGGACGAGGTGTTAAAGAAATAATGCCATCATCAAGATAGCGTTCAATATCCGTATCACAAAGGCGCATAATTTCTCCTATTTCTGATTCAATAAGTGAAGAATTTGAGCTTTTAACATATTGATCGCAATGCGATTTTTACCTCCACGAGGAATCACAATATCGGCATACTGTTTAGACGGCTCAATAAATTGTAAGAACATTGGGCGCACCGTTGAGCGATATTGATCGATCACAGATTGAAGTGAACGTCCGCGCTCTTCCATATCACGTTGTAAACGGCGGATAAAACAAATATCCAACGGTGTATCCACAAACACGGAAATGTCCGCTAATTGGCGTACCCGCTCATCAGTGAGTAATAAAATACCTTCTAAAATAACGATACGTTTAGGGGTAAAGTGAGTGGTTTCAGCTGTTCGGGTATGTTCTACATAGCTATAAACGGGAATATTTACGACTTTATTGGCTTTTAAATCTTTTAAATGCTGAATGAGTAAATCGCGATCCATTGAGTTGGGGTGGTCATAATTGGTTTTTACGCGTTCGCTCATTTCTAAATGGGTTTGGTCTTTATAGTAACTATCTTCCGTAATAATACCGATTTGCTGACAGCCTAATTCGTGACAAAGTTCTTTATGAACGGTGGAGGCAATGGAACTTTTGCCTGAGGCAGAAGCACCGGTGATGGCGATGATGATACAAGATGAATCTGGCATAAATATAACCTTGGAGGCTGATAAAACTCCCTGAATTATAAAGAAAAGTGCGGTTAATTTCACCTTTATTTTACGCGATCAATTTACAAAATTGTGAGGGCAATCACGGTATTATTTTTCGTTTTCACGTAATATTTTATCGTTTTCACCCAATAGGAGTATTTGCTATGAAACTCAATAAAATTTCTCTTTCAATTTCAACCGCACTTTTAGCGGGCGGTTTAATGATGTCTTCTACAGTGAATGCCAAGGGGCGCTTGGTGGTGTACTGTAGTGCTACGAATATTTTATGTGAAACTACCACGAAAGCGTTTGGTGAAAAATATGATGTAAAAACATCGTTTATCCGCAATGGTTCGGGCAGTACCTTTGCAAAAGTGGAGGCTGAAAAAAATAATCCGCAAGCCGATGTTTGGTTCGGCGGTACCTTTGATCCACAAGCACAGGCGGCAGAATTAGGGTTGACTGAGCCTTATAAATCTAAACATATTGATGAAATTGTCGAAGCGTTCCGTGATCCTGCAAAAACGAAAGGTAATTATGTTTCCGCCATTTATATGGGGATTTTAGGTTTTGGGGTAAACACCGAACGTCTTGCTAAATTAGGAATTAAAGAAGTCCCGAAATGTTGGAAGGATTTAACGGATCCAAATTTAAAAGGTGAAATTCAAATTGCCGATCCGCAAAGTTCCGGTACAGCTTATACCGCTATTGCGACCTTTGTACAACTTTGGGGTGAGGACAAAGCTTTTGATTTCTTTAAACAATTACATCCGAATGTCTCTCAGTACACCAAATCCGGTATCGCACCGTCACGCAATGCAGCACGGGGGGAAACGGCAGTGGGTGTCGGTTTCTTACACGATTATGCATTGGAAAAACAACAAGGTGCACCATTGGAATTAATTGTACCTTGTGAAGGAACAGGCTATGAATTGGGTGGTGTGAGTATCCTTAAAGGAGCACGTAACCTTGATAATGCTAAATTATTTGTAGATTGGGCGCTTTCTAAAGAAGGGCAGGAGCTAGCATGGAAGAAAGGCGAGTCCTTGCAAATTTTAACCAATACGACAGCGGAACAATCTCCGGTGGCATTTAATCCGACTAAACTCAATTTAATCAATTATGACTTTGAGAAATACGGTGCTACAGAAGAACGTAAACGTCTTATTGAAAAATGGGTTCAAGATATTAAATTAGCGAAATAATATTCTTGTGCGATTGAAAATTACGGCACTATATCGCTGTTGCACAAATCTAATCTAGGTTTATTTGTAGGGACACACGCTGTGTGTCCCTACAAATCGTTGCAATTTTCACTTTTGTGTGTTTGCTACATAATACCGAAAATTTACCAATTTTTGACCGCACTTTGATGTTGTTTATCGTGTGTATTATCAATATGAGTATGAATTAGTGGCGTGGTTATTTTGTTCATACTATAGGAAAACGCCAAATAGTCTTTCGGAGGTTTTAATGAGAAAGCTGGCATTTTTAAGCGATAATTGGTTTTGGATTACCGCTGCGTTAGTAGGGTTTATGTGTTTGCCTTATACTGCGCTTTATTATGGGATTTGGGAAGCTACATCAGACGAATTGTTAGAGGCGATGGGATGGTCTTCACTCAATTTAAGTTGGGCATGGTTCGCAAGTTTATTGCTCATCCCTGCTGTGTCAAAGTGCTTTAAACAAAAAAATTATCAACAAGGTTTGTTTGAATTTTTGCTTATTTGCACGATTTTTGCCTTTATTTTTGTGTCTGCAACGATCGCTAAAATTAGCCTTGGCTATGGGGTTTTTGTGTTGGTTGTGTCATTGATTGCAATGGCAACGAATGCTTTGGCTAAAATGAAGATAATGCAAGGGGACAAATTTATTATTGCCTCGCTTATCAGTATTGTACTAATGATTTTTTTCTTCATTGTGTATCCTACGCTCGCCATTTTTATTTCTATGTTTTATGACGGTTCGGAATTTGTGCCGACTCAATTCTTAACGATCATTAAACAACCCTATATTGTTCGTATTATTCTCAATTCTTTAAGCGTGGCGGCAACTATTGGTGTATTGGCAACTTTAATTCGGTTTAATTTTTGCCCTTTATACGACACGTATTGCCAAACGTACCGCTTTTATTGGCAAAATTTTCTCCATTTTACCGATTGTTACCTCGCCATTTGTGGTGGGATTGGGCGTGACATTAATGCTTGGGCGTTCAGGCTATGTTACCCAGTTCTTGGTTGAATATCTTGGTTTTAACAATAACTGGTTATACGGTTTTACGGGGATTGTGATCGCTCATACACTTGCTCTAACCCCTATGTCTTTTATGATTTTAGAGGGGGCTCTCAAATCTGTGCATCCTTCTATTGAAGAAGCCTCATACACCTTGCGTGCAAACCGCTATCAAACTTTCTTCAATATCATTTTTCCGTTATTAAAACCGGCATTGGGGAATTCATTCCTTGTTGTCGCCATTCAATCTTTAGCGGATTTTAGTACGCCATTGGTGCTTGGTGGTAGTTTTGATGTGATTTCCTCACAAATCTACTTCTTTATTGCAGGCTCACAACTTGACTATGCCTCTGCCAGTACGCTAGGTAGCCTATTGCTGATTTTCTCGCTATCGATTTTCGTGATTCAGTATTTATGGATTGGTAATCGCTCATATGTGACCGTTTCCGGTAAATCCTATCGCGGTGATGTGCAAGATCTGCCAAATCTAATGAAATACGCCATTATGCTGATTCTAGGCTTTTGGGTATTATTCAATGTGGTTTTATACGGCAGTATTTTCTACGGTAGTTTTACCGCTAACTGGGGCGTGGATTACACGTTAACATTGAAACATTATCTTGCTCTATTTGGTCAAGGGTTTAGTGACGGGGCGTGGCCATCTCTTATCCAAACCGTATTATTTTCCGCTGCGGCAGCTCCGATTACTGCGCTCTTTGGTTTATTGATTGCCTATATTACGGTGCGTCGTGATTTTAAAGGTAAGAAAACGCTAGAATTTCTAACTTTACTCTGTTTTGCCGTACCGGGTACGGTGGCGGGAGTATCCTATATTCTTGCTTTTAATAACGCACCGATTTATATCACAGGGACAGGATTAATCATTATTTTTTCCATGGTGATGCGTAATATGCCGGTGGGGATGCGCGCTGCGATTGCGGGGCTAGGACAGTTGGATAAATCCCTTGATGAAGCCTCGCTTTCGCTTAAGGGAAGTTCATTTAAAACGATTGTGTTTATCGTGTTGCCATTGCTTAAACCGGCTCTGTTATCTGCATTAGTCACCAGCTTTGTACGATCTATGACAACGGTGAGCGCTATCGTTTTCCTTGTTACTGCCGACACTCGTGTTGCTACATCCTATATTCTAAATAGGGTAGAGGACGGTGAATACGGCGTGGCAATTGCCTATGGTTCGATTTTAATCGTCGTGATGATGGCGATTATTCTATTCTTCGACTGGATCGTAGGGGATACCCGTATTAGTCGCTCAAAAGCGAAAAACATGAATTAAACACCGTCTGAAAATTTACAAAAGTGCGGTATAAAAATGAAAAGTTTTTAAAAGGTAGTAAATATGAACAACGATTTTTTAGTATTGAAAAACATGACCAAAGCATTTAGTAAAGCAGTTGTCATCGATAATTTAGATTTAACCATTAAACGTGGCACGATGGTCACTTTGCTTGGTCCTTCCGGCTGCGGTAAAACAACGGTATTACGTTTGGTTGCAGGCTTAGAAACGCCGACTTCAGGTCAAATTTTTATTGACGGTGAAGATGTGACAAAATCTTCTATTCAAAATCGTGATATTTGTATTGTATTCCAGTCTTATGCTCTATTCCCCCATATGTCTATTGGCGATAACGTGGGATACGGCTTAAAAATGCAAGGTGTGGGCAAAGAAGAACGCGCCCTGCGAGTAAAAGAAGCCTTAGAATTAGTGGATTTAGCCGGTTTTGAAGAGCGCTTTGTTGATCAAATTTCCGGTGGGCAACAACAACGCGTGGCATTAGCCCGTGCTTTAGTATTGAAACCTAAAGTATTGTTATTTGATGAGCCATTGAGTAATTTGGATGCAAATCTCCGCCGTTCCATGCGTGAAAAAATTCGTGAATTACAACAACGTTTGGGTATTACGTCCTTATATGTTACCCATGATCAAACGGAAGCCTTCGCCGTATCCGATGAAGTGATTGTGATGCATAAAGGTAAGATTATGCAAAAAGCACCGGCGAAAGAACTTTATCTTCGTCCGAATTCCTTATTTTTGGCGAATTTTATGGGGGAATCCAGTATTTTCGAAGGAAAATTGCAACAGGATACCGTGGAGATTAACGGTTATCAAATTACCCTTTCTAATGCAGAACAATTTGGTTTAGCTGATGGGGAATGCTTGGTGGGTGTTCGTCCCGAAGCTATTTATTTGAGCAATGAAGGTACGGATAATCAACGTTGTGAGATTAAAAGTGCGGTTTATATGGGCAACCATTGGGAAGTGGTTGCGATTTGGGCGGGAAAAGAATTACTGGTGAGTTGTAAACCGGAGGATTTTAATGCTGATCTGAAACAAGCCTATGTAAATTTGTCGAAATATGGTGTTTTCTTGTTGAAGAAAGAATAGTTTATTTCGGTTTATCTAAAAAAGTGCGGTCAATTTTAACCGCACTTTTTTCGTCTCTAAAGGTGTTTTACACGACGTTTTACTTCTTCTTGTTTCCCTGCATTAAACGGACGTGCATCAGGACTGCCCAGATAACCGCATACACGGCGGGTAACAGACACTTTACTGCTGTCGTGATTACCGCATTTCGGACAAACAAAACCTTTGCTCGTACATTCAAATTCTCCGGTAAAACCGCATTCATAGCATTCATCAATAGGCGTGTTGGTGCCATAATAAGGGACGCGGTCGTAGCTGTAATCCCATACATCTTCAAGCGCTTTTAAGTTGTGTTGAATGTTCGGATATTCACCATAGCAAATAAATCCACCACTGGCTAAAGGCGGGTAAGGCATTTCAAAATCCAATTTGTCGTAAGGATTGACTTTCTTTTCTACATCTAAATGATAGCTATTGGTGTAGTAGCCCTTGTCTGTGACCCCCTCAATAATGCCAAACTGTTTGGTATCCAAACGGCAGAAACGGTCGCATAAGTTTTCACTCGGCGTAGAATAGAGGCTGAAGGCGTAGCCCGTTTCTTGTTGCCATTGTTTCACGGCATGATGTAAATGGCGGACAATCTCAATGCCTTTGCCACGTAATTGTTCATCATCAAAAATATGACCTTTTTTATAAAGGGCATTGACGGTTTCGTGAATACCAATGTAGCCGAGTGAAATAGATGCCCGCCCATTTTTAAAAATTTGTGCGACATTATCATCTGCTTTTAAGCGTACACCACAGGCGCCTTCCATATAAAGAATCGGTGCTACGCGTGCTTTGGTATTTTCAAGGCGGGCAATCCTTGTCATTAAGGCTTTTTTGGCGATGGCGAGACGCTCATCCAAAGTGCGGTAAAATTCCTCTTCGTTTTTTGATTCTAAAGCGATACGAGGTAAGTTTAAGCTCACTACGCCCAAATTGTTACGTCCGTCGTGAATTTCTGTGCCTTGCTTTTCATAAGCCCCTAAGAAACTACGGCAGCCCATCGGCGCTTTAAAAGAACCCGTTACTTTCACGACTTGATCGTAATTGAGAATATCCGGATACATCCGTTTAGAGGCACATTCAAGCGCTAGTTGTTTAATATCATAATTCGGATCGCCTTCTGCTTGGTTAAGCCCTTTTTTAATGGTAAAGACGAGTTTTGGGAAAACAGGCGTTTTATGGTTTTTGCCCAAACCACGAATACGGTTTTTTAAAATAGATTGTTGAATTAAACGGGCTTGCCAACTTGTGCCTAAACCGAATCCAAAAGTCACAAAAGGGGTTTGCCCATTTGAGGTATGCAAGGTGTTCACTTCATATTCTAGGGACTGAAAGGCATCAAAACATTCTTTTTCAATCAAGGCTTTTGCATAGTCTTCCGCATTTGGTATTTGCCATTCTTGGGCATTTTTTAAATGTTTTTCATAGCTGATTTGTACATAGGGTGCCAGCACTTCATCAATACGGTTAATCGTAGTGCCGCCGTAAATATGGCTGGCAACTTGTGCAATGATTTGTGCGGTTACGGCTGTTGCTGTACCAATGGATTTTGGCGGTTCAATTTCGGCATTACCCATTTTGAACCCTTGAGAAAGCATACCTTTTAAATCCACTAACATACAATTGAACATTGGGAAAAACGGTGCGTAGTCTAAATCATGATAATGAATTTCCCCCTTTTCGTGCGCCTCAACCACATCACGTGGCAGGATATGATGTTTGGCGTAATGTTTTGCCACAATGCCAGCAAGTAAATCCCGTTGGGTAGGAATGACTTTCGCATCCTTATTGGCGTTCTCATTCAACAATTCCACATTACTTTGCTCAATTAATCCCTCAATCTCCTTGGTGAGTTTGCTGCGTTTTTCACGGGCTAAATCACGCTCGTGGCGATATTCAATATAAGCACGTGCGATTTGGGGATAGTGGCTTGCCATTAATTTGTCTTCGACGATTTTTTGGATTTGATTAATGTCGATTTCTTGCTGATGATGAGTAAAAATTTCATTTCCTACTTCATGACCAATCTGATGACAATAAAATTCATCGTGAATATTGACCGCACTTGATGCTTTTTTGATGGCGTGGATAATGCGTTGAATTTCAAAATCAGCACGTGAACCATCACGTTTAATAACACTAAAAATGTTCATTGTATGCTCCAAAATATAGTATTTCTAAAATATGGCATCCACTATATATGGGTGAAATAATATAATCAACACACAATATGTGGTGTTTTTATTCGGTTTTATAGATAGGGAACGGAGTAGCGTATTGATTTCAAAGGGGAGAGTGAAGTGCTTATGTATGAGAATTAATCTCAAATAAATGTCATTTTTGTGATCTTGATCAATATTTTATCTAGGAAAGGGGGAAACAAAAAACGGCCGAAAAATCGACCGCACTTTTATCCTAAATTTTTAAAGTTATGCGGCAACCATTACCATTGCCGGGCGAATGACGCGACTATTTAGCGTATAGCCCTTTTGTAATACTGCCGTAATTTGGTTAGATTCAAATCCTTCAGCCGGTTGCATTGAAATGGCTTGGTGTAAATCCGGGTTGAAAGTTTCACCGACCACACCTACCGCCTCTACGCCAAAACGAGCGACAGTTGAAATGAGTTCTTTTAAGGTGAGTTCCACACCATCAAACAAGGCTTTTATACTTTCGTCTTCGGTATTGGCTGGAGTGGCAAGTGCGCGTTCTAAATTATCAATCGTATTTAAAATGTCTTTTGAAAATTTTTCTAGAGCAAATTTATGCGCTTTTTCTATATCTTGTTCGGTACGACGGCGAATATTGTCAATTTCTGCACGGGTACGAAGTAAAAGATCCTGTTCTTTTTTGGCGGTTTCTTCAACCTGTGCCTTGAGTTGTTCTTCTAATTCTTGAACACGGGCAATAGCTTCTTCTAAAGGATCCTCTGCTTGGACTTGTTCAACTTCTTCCTTTTGAATCTCTTCAATAGGTTCTTCAGTAGTATTAGTTTTTTGTTCTTGTTCAGACATTTTGTTCTCCATTAATTCAAAAATTGGCAGTATTTTAGCAAAATTAAAGTGCTATGTAATATAATGGCGAAAATTTTGAATTCAAGTGCGGTTGATATTCCGCTTAAATTGATTAAAGATGAACGAACTACATAATTCCTTTAAAATTATTGGCTTAGCTGGAAAACCGCGTAATGATGTGAACCTGCAAATGCACAAAAATGTGTACCATTGGTTGACTGAGCGTGGATATCGGGTGTTGGTAGAAAAAGAGGTGGCAGAAAAACTTGAGTTGCCTGCACACGCACTGGCGACATTAGAGAAAATTGGAGAATCGGCACAGCTTGTGATCGTTATTGGTGGGGACGGTAATATGCTTGGGCGTGCGCGTATTCTTGCGAAATATAATATTCCTCTTATTGGGATTAACCGTGGAAATCTTGGATTTTTGACGGACATTGATCCTAAAAATGCCTATGCTCAATTAGAAGCCTGTTTGGAACGAGGCGAGTTTTTTGTGGAAGAACGTTTTCTTTTAGAAGCTCAAATTGAGCGCAATGGTGAAATTGTTGCAAAAGGAAATGCGATTAACGAAGCAGTGATTCATCCGGCAAAAATTGCACATATGATTGATTTCCACGTATATATTAATGATAAATTCGCTTTTTCTCAGCGTTCCGACGGATTAATTGTTTCAACCCCGACAGGTTCGACAGCCTATTCTCTCTCTGCGGGCGGACCGATCTTGACACCCAATTTAAATGCGATTGCTTTGGTGCCAATGTTTCCTCATACTCTCTCATCACGCCCGCTTGTAATTGATGGCGACAGTAAAATTTCTATCCGCTTTGCGGAGCATAATACTTCTCAGTTGGAAGTAGGGTGCGATAGCCAAATTGCATTGGATTTTTCACCGGATGATGTCGTTCATATTGAAAAAAGCGAACATAAATTACGTTTGCTACACCTAAAAAATTATAATTATTACAATGTATTAAGTACTAAATTAGGCTGGTTAAAAAATTTCTAAATAAAATCTTAAAAAATGCTTTACTGTATATTAAATCAGTATTAATATGATAAACATACAGTGATAAAGGATTTTGTTATGCTTACCCAACTTACCATTAATAATTTTGCGATTGTTCGTCAGTTAGAGATTGAATTAGCCGGAGGTATGTCTGTGATTACCGGTGAAACCGGTGCAGGTAAATCCATTGCCATTGATGCCTTAGGGTTATGCTTAGGACAGCGTGTCGAAAGTGCCATGGTAAGAGAGGGGCAGGAACGTGCAGAGATTTGTGCGAGCTTTCATCTGGAACCGCATAATCCCGCTTACCATTGGTTACAGGAACAGGAATTACAAGATGCTGAAAATCCCTCAGAATGCATTTTACGAAGAGTGATAAACACTGATGGTCGTTCCAAAGCATTTATCAATAGCACGCCGGTTTCTGCGGCTCAACTTAAAGAAATTGGGCAATGTTTGATTCATATTAATGGTCAGCATGCCTCTCAACTTTTACTCAAAAACGACTATCAACTTCAATTAGTGGATAGTTTTGCACAACATCCTGATTTGCTCGATCAAATGCGTGATGACTATCGGGCATGGAAAAATTTGCAAACTCAAGTTAAGACATTTCAGCAAAAAATAGCGGAAAATGAATCAAGAAAACAGTTGTTGCAATACCAAGTTGAAGAGCTGGATGAATTTAATCTTCTTCCGAATGAGTACCTTGAATTAGAAGAAGAACAACGCCGTTTATCGAATAGCGAGCAGCTTACTCAGCTTTCTCAATCCGCACTACAACTTTTAAGTGAAAATGAAACGGTGAGTATTGATACGATGTTATATCGTACTACTCAATATATTGATGAACTTGTCGAGCTTGATCCCCGTTATACCGATGTTCAAAATTTATTAAATGAAGCCCTGATTCAAGTACAGGAAGCTACAAACGAAGTGCAACATTTGTCATCAAATATTGAACAAGATCCCATGTTATTGCAAGAAATTGAACAGCGTATGGGGCAAGCGTTACAGCTGGCAAGAAAGCATAATGTGAAACCTGAAGAATTAGTCGAGTGGCATCAAAAATTAAAAGCAGAATTGACCGCACTTTTAGATTTCTCTGAAAGTGAGGAATTATTAATTGCACAAGAAAAAGCAGCCTTCACACAAATGCAAGCAACAGCAGCGGCATTAACGGCAAGTCGTCAAAAATCAGCCAATGCCTTGGCAAAACAGGTGACGGATTCGATTAAACTGCTTGCAATGGAAAATGCGGAATTTTATGTAGAAGTCAAAACCGATGATGAAAAAATCACCGCTAATGGGGCGAATCAGATTATTTTTACTTTACGCAGTAACTTAGGGCAACAGCCTCAGCCATTGGCAAAAGTCGCATCGGGTGGTGAGCTTTCTCGCATTTCATTAGCGATTCAAGTATTAACCTCAGATCAATCTGCGATTCCAACGCTCATTTTTGATGAAGTGGATGTGGGAATTAGTGGTTCAACCGCGAGTGTTGTGGGGAAATTATTGCGTCAGTTGGGAAATAAATGCCAAGTGCTTTGTGTGACTCATTTACCACAAGTCGCTTGTTGTGGACATCATCAATTTAATGTCGAAAAATTCACGGTAGAGGGAAAAACAGAAACCAAAATGACCGCACTTTCCCAAGATGAACGCATCCCTGCGTTAGCCCGTTTATTAGGGGGAAGCCAAGTGACAGAGCTTGCCTTGGCAAATGCGAAAGAAATGTTGGATTCAGTAGCGTAGTAAAATCGTGGAGAATAAAAGACACAGTAAATTAAGAAATTGTTATAATTTACCGGTTTTTTATAATCATTTAGGAGAGGTATGTCATTACAATTCAATATGATCGCCTTATTATTGGTGATCCTAATTATTCTAGGTATTGTAAGTCATAACAGTGCCATCACCATTTCCGCCGCTGTGCTGTTGATTATGCAGCAAACTTTTCTATCTGAATATATCCCATTCTTGGAAAAATACGGTTTAAAAATCGGTATTATTATTCTCACTGTCGGTGTATTAAGTCCGCTCGTTTCAGGGAAAATCAACCTCCCGAATATGGCTGATTTTCTAAGCTGGAAAATGGCTCTTTCTATTGTTGTTGGCGTATTCGTTGCTTGGCTGGCAGGAAAAGGCGTCTCGTTGATGGGAGAACAGCCCGTGTTGGTTACCGGACTATTAATTGGCACCGTTGCCGGTGTTGCCTTCCTTGGCGGGATTCCTGTCGGCCCGCTTATCGCCGCAGGAATATTGGCATTATTATTAGGGAAATTGTAGATGAAAAACAAATGGTTATTTATCGCCGCACTGAGCGGTTTTTGCTGCGTGGCTTTGGGGGCATTTGCGGCACATGGTTTAAGTCATATCTTAGATAACAGTGCATTGGCATGGATTGATACCGGTCTGAAATATCAACTATTTCATACTTTAGCAATTTTAGCTGTAGGGCTGTCGGTGTGGCGAAATGACAAATTTGCAAACTTGGCTATAATGGCATGGACTGTGGGAATGGTGTTTTTCAGTGGTAGTTTATATGCCCTTGCGTTTGGTGTAAGCAGTATCGTCTGGATTACGCCAATTGGCGGTATTTTATTTTTAATTGGCTGGTTTAGCCTAGCCTACGGCAGTTTCAAAAGTAAATCAGAATGAAGAAAAGAACGATAAAATCCGAATTTAATCCTTTACAACAAGCACTTATTTCCCAACTTGATAACCTGATGATCGTGGAAAAGCGTCGGCTATTTTCGCGCATTCAGGGTATTGGTAAAATTAAAAATCAGGATGCACAGCAAGCTGTGGCATCGGAAATTGAACAACAAATTCAACAGGCAAAATTACGTGTAGAGCAGCGTAAAAGTGCGGTTAAAAATCCCATTGTTTTTCCTGAGGATTTACCGGTTAGCCAACGCAGAACGGAAATTGAAAAACTGCTGTCGGAGCATCAAGTGGTTGTTGTGGCTGGGGAGACGGGATCGGGCAAAACCACTCAATTGCCGAAGATGTGCTTGGAGCTGGGACTAGGTCGTTTAGGTATGATCGGACATACCCAGCCCCGCCGCATTGCCGCCCGTTCTGTTGCGACACGAATTGCGGAAGAATTACAAACGGAGTTAGGCGATTTAGTAGGATATAAAGTCCGTTTTAATGATCAAATTAGTGAGAATACCCAAATTAAACTGATGACCGATGGGATTTTGCTGGCGGAAATTCAAACGGATCGTTTTCTTAATCAATACTCCTGTCTAATTATTGATGAAGCCCACGAACGCAGCCTAAATAACGATTTTATCCTTGGTTATCTGAAACAGCTTCTACCGCGCCGTCCCGATTTAAAAATCATTATTACCTCCGCAACCATTGATGTGGAACGCTTTTCCAAGCATTTCAACCATGCGCCGATTATTGAAGTATCCGGTAGAACCTATCCTGTCGAAGTACGTTATCGTCCAATTATTGATGAAGAAGATCAAGATCAGCTACAAGGTATTTTAAATGCGGTAGATGAACTTCAGGCGGAAGGTCGAGGCGATATTTTAATTTTTATGAATGGCGAACGCGAAATTCGTGATACGGCAGAAGCGTTACAAAAACAAAATTTAAAACATACGGAAATTCTACCGCTCTTTGCTCGTCTTTCCGCACAGGAACAAAACAGAATTTTCCATCCTAGCGGATTGAATCGCATTGTCCTTGCAACAAATGTGGCAGAAACCTCTCTTACCGTACCGGGCATTAAATATGTCATTGACCCGGGTACAGCTCGGATTTCCCGTTATAGTTATCGAACAAAAGTTCAACGTTTGCCGATTGAACCGATTTCACAGGCTTCCGCTAATCAGCGTAAAGGGCGTTGTGGCCGTGTGAGTGAAGGCATATGTATTCGTCTTTATTCCGAAGAAGACTTTAATTCTCGTCCTGAATTTACCGATCCTGAAATTCTACGTACAAATCTGGCTTCCGTTATTTTACAAATGACGGCATTAGGCTTAGACGATATTGAAGCATTTCCCTTTGTTGATGCGCCGGACAGACGGCATATCCAAGACGGTGTGAAATTGTTGGAAGAATTGGGCGCATTTGAAACAATTAAAACAAAATTTGGTGAAAAACGCAGATTAACCCAAAGCGGTCGCCAACTTGCCCAACTTCCGGTTGATCCCCGATTGGCAAGAATGTTGCTAAGTGCGGTCAATTTTGCGAGTGTTTATGAAATGATGGTGATTGTTTCTGCATTATCCATTCAAGATCCTCGTGAACGTCCAATAGAAAAACAGCAAGCGGCAGATGAAAAGCATCGTCGCTTTGCCGATAAAAAATCCGATTTTTTAGCCTTTTTAAATCTTTGGCATTATGTTCAAGAGCAACAAAAAACATTGAGCAAAAATCAATTTCGCCGCCAGTGTCAAAAAGATTTCTTAAATTACTTACGTATCCGAGAATGGCAGGATATTTATCATCAAATTCGTCTCTCGGTGCGTGAAATGGGCTTACCGATTAATTCTGAAAAAGCAGAATATCAGCAAATTCATACCGCACTTTTAAGTGGTTTATTGTCCCACATTGGGCTAAAAGAAGTGGAAAAACAACAGTATCTAGGTGCACGTAACGCCCATTTTGCGATTTTTCCTAACTCTGCACTTTTCAAAAAACAGCCGAAATGGGTGATGGCGGCGGAATTAGTGGAAACCTCAAAACTTTGGGGGCGAATGGTGGCAGAAATTGAACCGGAATGGATTGAGCCGCTTGCTGGGCATTTAGTGAAAAAATCTTATGCCGAGCCTCGCTGGTCAAAGTCACGTGGCGCGGTGATTGCGGATGAAAAAGTGAGTTTATATGGTGTGCCGATTGTTGTAGCAAGACCGGTAAATTATGGTGCGATCGATCCTGTTGTGAGCCGAGAGATTTTTATTCAATCTGCTTTGGTGGAAGGGAATTGGCATACAAAACATCATTTCTTCAAACAAAATCAACGGTTGATCAATGAAATAGAAGAACTGGAACATAAAAGTCGTCGTCGAAATATCTTAGTTGATGAGCGTACTTTATTTGAATTTTACGATCAACGTATTGGCACAGAGGTGGTATCACAAAAACATTTTGATACTTGGTGGAAAAAAGCCTCAAAACAAGATTCGGAATTGCTTAATTTTGAACGCACTTTTCTAATTAATGAAGGGGCGGAAAAAGTGAGTAAATTGGATTTTCCAAATTTCTGGTATCAGGGTGATCTGAAGCTCAAACTCACTTATCAATTTGAGCCGGGGACAGAGGCGGATGGTGTGACGGTGCATATCCCGCTGCCATTACTTAATCAAGTGGAAATGACCGGCTTTGACTGGCAAATTCCGGGGTTACGCGAAGAACTGGTGATCGCGTGGATTAAGTCTCTGCCGAAATCGTACCGACGTAATTTTGTTCCGGCTCCGAATTATGCTCAAGCTTTTTTAGGTCGTGCGGTTCCTTTAGAAAAACCGTTATTGGATACGCTTATTTATGAATTGCGGCGTATGACAGGGGTAACGGTGGAAGCTGAACATTGGAGTTGGGCGCAAATTCCAAGTCATTTAAAAATGACTTTCCGTGTTGTAGATGAAAAAGGAAAGAAAATTGCCGAATCTATGGATTTGGATACGCTCAAATTTGATCTCAAAGAGCGTGTACAGGAAAGCATTTCTGCCGTAGCGGATGATGCCATTGAACAGACTGGTGTGCATATTTGGAATTTTGCCGATTTACCACAATTTTATGAACAAAAAAAGCAAGGTTTCAGTGTGAAGGCTTTTCCGGCTCTGGTGGATGAAAAAGAATCAGTAGGTATCAAACTTTTTGAGACTGAGTTTGAACAAAAGGTGGCAATGCAGCAAGGGTTACGCCGATTATTACTACTTAATGTGCCGTCACCAATTAAATATTTGCACGAAAAATTACCAAATAAGTCTAAACTCGGTCTTTATTTCACGCCTTTTGGACGGGTATTGGATTTAATTGATGATTGTATTGCTTGTGCGGTAGATAAACTTATTGCAGATTTTGGCGGTTTTGTCTGGACTGAAGAAGGTTTTGAAAAACTACGGGATTTTGTGCGTGAAAACCTGAACGAAGTGACCGTTGATATCGCACAAAAAGTGGAACAAATTCTCACTTTTAATCATGCTTTAAACCAACGTTTAAAAGGTAAAATGGATTTTACAATGGCATTTGCCCTCTCTGATATTAAATCCCAACTAAGTAGGTTGGTATATCAAGGTTTTGTGCAAAAGAGCGGTTATTTTCGTTTGCCGGACTTATTGCGTTACTTACAAGCTGTTGATAAGCGTATTGATAAACTTACTCAAGATGTAAACCGTGATCGTGCGGCAATGTTGCGTGTGGAACAAGTGCAACAAGCTTATCAGCAACTATTGGTAAAATTGCCAAAATCCAAGCCGATTTCCGATGAGGTGGTAGAAATTCGATATATGATCGAAGAATTGCGTGTGAGCTTATTTGCCCAGCAGTTGGGCACGAAGTATCAAGTGTCGGATAAGCGGATTTTGAATTTGATTCAACAGTTTTGATTAAAAAATATTTATTTATGCGATAGAGGATATAAAATCGTGACAAACAAACAAACAAACAAACAAACAAACAAACAAACAAACAAACAAACAAACAAACAAACAAACAAACAAACAAACAAACAAACAAACAAACAANCAAACAAACAAACAAACAAACAAACAAACAAACAAACAAACAAACAAACAAACAAACAAACAAACAAACAAACAAACAAACAAACAAACAAACAAGACAGTAGCTGTTATTACTTCAACCATTGGGCGTGATGAATTGGTTCGTGCGATTGAAAGTGTGAAAGTGCAGACTTATCCGTGTCGCCATTATATTTTTGTTGATGGTGAGCAATTTTCGGAGAAAGTAAAAGGACTTGTTGAGCCTTATCAAGATCTTGTTATTACCTACCTTCCAATGAACACTGGGAAAAATGGTATGGTAAATAGTGGTATTAATGCGATAGCTTCATTTTTGGTTGAAGAAGATATTATTTGTTATTTAGATGATGATAATTGGTATAAACCAAATCATGTTGAAGAACTTGTTAAAGTATTAGATAGAGGGGCTGATTTTGCATATTCATTAAGGGATTTTTATTCTTTAAATGGGCAATTTATTTGTTCAGATGACTGGGAATCCCTTGGTTATTGGAAGCTTAATAAGCCTGTTGAGATAAATATTATTTACGCTGACAAAACATACCCTCTAGTTTTTAATTTTAGTAACCAAGAGTGTCATATTGATACGAATACTTATGCATTTCCCCGAACTTTAGCGATAGAGCTTTCACGAAGTTGGTATTCGGGTATATACAATGACCGACACGTTTATAAAAAATTACAAGAGTTGGGTAAAGTTGGAGTAGGATCTGCAAAATATACAGTGAACTACAGTGCTGATTTAGCGAAAATGATAAGGATACAAGGTGATGAGGAATTAGCGTCTTTATTAGATCTGCCAGGCGTGAGAGAGGCCTTGATTAAAAGATTATGTGAAGTAAATATTCAGAATCACGAGAATCGGAAACCTTGGTCTGAAGAGCATTAGTGTTGTTCATTTGAGAAAAATGCCATGATTGGTGAAGAAACGATCATGGCATTTTATTTTTTGTGAGCCATGTCAAAGTTTCAACAAAAAGTATAAACCTTTTATTTGTTTTATCGTCTTTTGAGCGTATGATTTTTTACCGAAGTATTTGGAGAAAAAGATGTCTGAAATTCAACAGTTTAATCAGCGTGATATTGAAATTCTTAATGAAGATGTTCTGTATGACGGATTTTTCACGCTCAAGAAAATTCAATTTAAACACAAGCTTTTTGCCGGTGGTGAAAGTGGGGTTGTCACACGTGAATTGCTTATCAAAGGGGCTTCGGCAGCTGTCGTTGCTTATGATCCTAAAAAAGATGCGGTGGTGCTGGTCGAGCAGGTTCGTATTGGGGCGGCTTATCATCCTGAGCCTAATCATTCCCCTTGGTTGCTGGAGTTAATTGCCGGTATGGTGGAAAAAGGTGAACGACCGGAAGATGTGGCCTTGCGTGAAAGTGAAGAAGAAGCCGGTGTGAGTGTTAAGAATCTTATTCATTGCTTAAGTGTATGGGACAGTCCCGGTGGTGTCGTTGAAAGGATTCATTTATTTGCAGGGGAAGTGGATAGCACACAAGCAAAAGGGATTCATGGTTTGGCTTGCGAAAATGAAGACATTCGAGTACAGGTTGTGAAACGTGAACAAGCGTATCAGTGGATGTGCGAGGGGAAAATTGATAATGGCATTGCAGTGATGGGCTTGCAATGGCTTCAATTAAATTATGCTCAGTTGCAACAACGTTGGCAATGAAGTTAGGAGTCATCTATGAAAAATACGTTTGTCTATCGGGCTGAAAAACCGATGGTGAAATTATTACAAATTACCGATCCACACTTATTTAAAGATGAAAAAAATGAATTATTGGGTGTGAATACACAGGCGAGTTTTGCACAGGTTTTGAAAGAAATTCAACAAGAAAAGAGAGAATTTGATGCCATACTGGCTACCGGTGATTTAGTGCAAGATAGTAGTGATGAGGGATATCAGCGCTTTGTGAACATGGTAAAACCTTTTGGATTGCCCGTCTTTTGGATACCCGGTAATCATGATTTTCAACCTAAAATGGTCGAAAATCTAAATCAATCTCCTATGGAAAAGGCAAAACATATTTTGTTGGGAGAATATTGGCAAGTTTTATTGCTGGATAGTCAAGTTTACGGTATGCCTCATGGTGAATTGAGTCAATACCAATTGGATTTGTTAAAAACAACATTGGAAAAATATCCCGAATATCATACTTTAATTGTGTTCCATCACCATGTATTGCCGACAAATTCAGCTTGGCTTGACCAGCATAATTTACGTAATTCCCATGATTTATTTGATGTGCTTTCACTGTTTAGAAATGTGAAAGGGATTTTATATGGGCATATCCATCAACAAGTGGATAGTCTTTGGCAAGGTTATCAAGTGATGGCGACACCTTCAACTTGTATTCAATTTAAAGCGGATAGTCAGCATTTTGCCTTAGATAAAGCTCAGCCCGGTTGGCGGGAAATTGAATTGCATTCGGACGGTACGATTGTGACAGCTGTTAAACGAATCCGACAGGCAGTATTCTTGCCGAATATGCAGGAAGAAGGGTATTAAATATAATAAAAGTGCGGTCAAAAACGACCGCACTTTTTTAGTTTTCAATCGTAGCAGAAATAAATTTTGACTGGTAAGAATGAGTACAAATTTGTACAATAGCCGACTGTTTTTATTGGATTGACTCACAATTGTAGAAAGATGACGCAAAAATTACATATTAAAACTTGGGGCTGCCAAATGAATGAGTATGATTCGTCAAAAATGGCGGATTTGCTATTAAGCACCCATGGACTTGAATTGACAGAGATTCCTGAAGAGGCGGATGTATTGTTATTAAATACCTGCTCTATCCGTGAAAAAGCGCAAGAAAAAGTATTTCATCAGTTAGGACGTTGGAAAGAATTAAAGAAGAATAATCCCAATTTAGTGATAGGGGTGGGCGGTTGTGTTGCTTCACAAGAAGGTGAACATATTCGCCATCGTGCACCTTATGTGGATATTATTTTTGGACCGCAAACATTGCACCGCCTACCGGAAATGATTAACCAAATTCGTGGCGGTAAAAGTTCGGTGGTAGATGTCAGTTTCCCTGAAATTGAAAAATTTGATCGTTTACCTGAACCTCGTGCAGAAGGACCGACGGCATTTGTTTCCATTATGGAAGGATGTAACAAGTATTGTACTTTCTGTGTCGTACCCTATACTCGGGGAGAAGAAGTCAGCCGTCCGGTGGATGATGTATTATTTGAAATTGCTCAACTGGCGGAACAAGGCGTACGTGAAGTCAATTTACTGGGGCAAAATGTGAATGCTTATCGTGGACCGACTCATGATGGTCAGATTTGTAGTTTTGCCGAATTGCTTCGTTTAGTGGCATCAATTGACGGAATTGACCGTTTACGTTTCACCACAAGTCATCCGATTGAATTTACCGATGATATTATTGATGTCTATCGTGATACGCCGGAATTAGTGAGTTTCTTACATTTACCAGTTCAGTCCGGTTCTGATCGTGTGCTGACGATGATGAAACGTAGCCATACTGCATTGGAATATAAATCCATTATTCGTAAGTTACGTGCAGTCCGTCCTGATATTCAAATCAGCTCTGATTTTATTGTGGGTTTCCCGGGCGAAACCACAGAAGATTTTGAGCAAACCATGAATCTTATCGCTCAAGTGAATTTTGATATGAGCTTTAGTTTTGTTTATTCCGCCCGTCCGGGCACACCGGCAGCTGATATGCCCGATGATGTGACGGAAGATGAGAAAAAGCAACGCTTATATGTCTTGCAAGAACGCATTAATCAGCAGGCGGCACAATTTAGCCGTCGTATGTTGGGGACAGAGCAACGGGTGTTAGTTGAAGGTCCATCAAAAAAAGACATTATGGAACTTACCGGAAGAACGGAAACAAACCGTATTGTGAATTTCCAAGGTTCGCCTGAGATGATCGGAAAATTTGTTGATGTGAAAATCACTGATGTCTATACTAATTCTTTGCGTGGTGAAGTGGTTCGTACTGAAGAAGAAATGGGATTACGTATTGCGCAATCACCACAAGAAGTGATGAACCGAACACGAAAAGAAGATGAATTAGGTGTAGGGCGTTATCACGGATAGTTTTAGTAGGCTGGGTTTACCAGCCTTTATTTTGGTTGATGGCTTTCCCTTATCCGCCAGTAAGTGGCAAATCGAGGTTTACCGGAATTTGTTAATCCTCGGTATTTATAGGTGATGACTGAACCTATTGGTGGGGGATTTTCACGTTCACCTAAATTAAATCCCGAGCCGATTTTGAATTTTCCCCGATGATTTTTGCAGGTTAATGAGCCCATCACATCTTCAAATTGCCCTTTACCTTTGTGATGAGCTGTTACCGTACATTCTTCATCGTGAGCTGTTTTCAATTTGAGTATTTGTGTACTACGTTTTCTTTCATAGGGCGTATTGGGATTTCTGACTACCACGCCTTCTCCTTGTTGGCTTTCGACTTCTTGTAGAAACTCATACAAATGGACTTTATTTCGCACAGGGACTTGTTCAATGATTTGAATATAGGGCGTAGGGTGTGATGAAAGATAAGTTTTTAGTACATTCAGTCGTTCAAATAAATTTCCTTCTGCATTCGGCACATCAAATACATATAGCTTGAGTTTTTCCCAATGTTCACCTTTAAAGGATTGAGTGATGGAGGATATTTCTTCAAAGCTGTTGCGTTTGCTAAACAACTCACCGTCAATGGCAAAAGGAGGAAAATCTTTGATAAAGTAGGCTGGTGGAGAAAGCCGTTGTCCTTGCCGTGTCAATAGTTGTGTGCCATCCCAATAACCGCGAACTCCATCGAGTTTTTCGGACATCACCCAGCCTTCCACATTTTGGTCTTCATAGTTTTTCAAAAGCATCACATCAATATTGGCATAAACTTTTATACTAAAAAATAATATGAAAATGGCGCGAAGTAAGTTCATAAGATTCCTTTTTTATTTCTAGGTCAAAATTGGTTAAAGGCTAAAAAAGTGCGGTTGTTTTTCAAAGTGTTTTGAAGGTATTTTGCGAGAGTATTCGAAAAAATAATGATTGATGAGTAAAAAATGTTGAATTTATACTTCAATCTAGATAAAAAATGTTATCTACTATAGAATGTTGCGAAAATTTCTCATTTTCTAAAAGGAGCAAAAATGTACTTGGAGCAAATCAAAGCAGAACTTGTAGAAGCACAAGATGTATTAAATAAATTTATCTCTGATGAAAATAACATTAAATTAATTCAGCAAGCGGCACTATTAATTTCTGACAGTTTCAAGCAGGGCGGTAAGGTTTTATCTTGTGGTAATGGCGGTTCACATTGTGATGCGATGCATTTTGCGGAAGAACTCACGGGGCGCTATCGTGAAAATCGCCCCGGGTATCCGGCAATTGCGATTTCCGATGTGAGCCATTTAAGTTGCGTAAGTAACGATTTTGGCTATGATTATGTGTTTTCACGCTATGTCGAGGCAGTGGGGCAAAAAGGCGATGTGCTATTTGGTTTATCTACATCCGGCAATTCTAAAAATGTATTGAATGCGATTGAGGCTGCAAAAACTAAAGGAATGAAAGTGATAGCCATGACGGGTAAAGACGGTGGAAAAATGGCAGGGCTTGCTGATGTGGAAATTCGTGTACCGCATTTTCGTTATGCGGATCGTATTCAAGAGATTCATATTAAAGTAATTCATATTTTGATGATGTTAATTGAGTTTGAAATGGCAAAAGATGCCTAAAGTGCGGTTATTTCTAGCATTGTTTTGTGAAATCCCAAAATATTTTTGGGATTTTTTATTTTAAAGTATTGCATAAATATGCATAAAAACGTAATATTTGTTCATTTTATAAAGTAAAGAGAATTGAAATGGCTATTCGTGTTAAAAATTTAAACTTTTTCTATGGCGCTTCCCAAGCATTATTTGATATTAACTTGGAAGCGGAAGAGGGAGATACCGTGGTATTACTTGGTCCGAGTGGTGCGGGAAAAAGTACGTTAATTCGAACCTTGAATTTATTAGAAGTGCCGACCTCGGGGCAATTAAGTATTGCTAGTAACGAATTTGATTTATCGAAAGCAACGACTAATCCGAAAGCCATTCGCCAGCTGCGCCAGGATGTGGGAATGGTGTTTCAACAGTATAATCTTTGGCCGCATTTAACTGTGATTGAAAATTTAATTGAAGCGCCGATGAATGTATTAGGCATCAATGAATCAACGGCAAAAACAGAAGCGATGGAGTTGTTAAAGCGTTTACGTTTGGAAGAATATGCTGATCGTTTCCCGCTGCATTTATCGGGAGGACAGCAACAACGGGTGGCGATCGCTCGGGCGTTGATGATGAGACCGCAAGTGCTATTATTTGATGAACCGACGGCAGCATTGGATCCGGAAATTACTGCTCAAGTGGTGGATATTATTAAGGAATTACAACAAACAGGCATTACGCAGGTGGTGGTCACTCACGAAGTGAATGTCGCACAAAAAGTGGCAACAAAAGTGGTGTATATGGAACAGGGCAAGATTGTGGAAATGGGATCGGCAGATTGTTTTGAACATCCGCAAACCGAACAATTTAGACAATACCTTTCACACTAAAAAATAAGGAGATATTATGAAAAAATTACTTTTAAGCGCTGTATTATTGAGCTCTGCGGCAATGGCAAATGCACAAGACATTACTTTTGCTATGGAACCAAGTTATCCGCCATTTGAATTTACCAATGAAAAAGGTGAGATTATTGGCTTTGATGTTGATGTAGCAAATGCAATCTGTAAAGAAATTCAAGCTACCTGTAAATTTAAAGGCGAAGCGTTTGATGCGTTAATCTCAAATTTAAAAGCAAAACGTTTTGATGCGGCAATTTCTGCTATGGATATTACCGAAGCACGGTCAAAACAAGTGCTATTTTCCGATGCTTATTATGACAGCACGGCAAGTTATGTGGCATTAAAAGGTAAGGCAACCTTAGATTCGGCAAAAAATATTGGTGTGCAAAACGGCACCACTTTCCAACAATATACAGTAGCCGAAACGAAACAATATTCACCAAAAGCTTATACCAGCTTACAAGATGCGATTTTGGATTTAAAAAACGGGCGTATTGATATTATTTTCGGTGACACTGCTGTGCTTGCAGATATGATTAATAAAGAACACGAAATTCAGTTTGTCGGTGAGAAGGTGACCAATAAAAAATATTTTGGTAATGGTTTAGGCATTGCAATGAATAAATCAAACAAAACACTCGCTGAAAGTTTAAATAAAGGTTTGGCTGCCATTAAAGCAAATGGCGAATACCAAAAAATCTATAATAAATGGATGACGAAGTAATCTATGTTTGTCGATTTTCTTTCTTTAATGTTTACCGCATCCCTTATGACACTAGGGCTTGCGGTTTGTTCCTTGGTGCTTGGTTTGGTATTAAGTGTTGTATTTGCGGTATTGGAAGCAAATCGGTTTGTAGGTAAACCGGTGGCGGTATTTGTCGCATTGTTGCGTGGATTGCCGGAAATTCTGGTCGTTTTGCTTGTGTATTTCGGTTCAACTGAAATTGTGGAAATGTTGACCGGCGAATACATTGAGTTTGGTGCATTTGGCTGTGGTGTATTTGCCTTATCCCTTATTTTTGCAGCGTATGCTTCACAGACTATACGTGGTGCGATTCAGGCTATCCCTAAAGGTCAATGGGAATCAGGCGCAGCATTGGGGTTGAACAAAGGTTATACCTTTATTCATATTGTTATGCCGCAAGTTTGGCGTCACGCTTTGCCTGGGTTAAGTAACCAATGGTTGGTATTATTGAAAGATACCGCATTGATTTCCCTTATCGGTGTCGATGATTTAATGCGTCAGGCACAGTTAATTAATACTAATACCCACCAACCGTTCACCTGGTATGGCATTGCTGCGTTAATTTATTTGGTTGTGACATTAATAAGTCAGGTCGGTATTCATCGTCTAGAACGACGTTTTACCCGCTTTGAAAGAGGAGTAAAATAATGTTTCAAGAATATTTATCTGTCATTGCACAGGGAATACCAACGAGCTTATTGTTGACAGTAGTTTCATTATTTATTGCTTTTTTCTTAGCATTACTCTTCACATTTTTGCTTTCTATGGAAAATAGATGGGTAAAAAGTGCGGTCAATTTATACCTGACTTTGTTTACCGGTACACCATTGCTTGTGCAATTCTTTTTGATTTATGCCGGTCCGGGTCAGTTTGAATGGATTGTGAAGAGTCCTTTTTGGCATATATTATCAAACGCTTGGTTTTGTGCTGCCTTGGCGTTGGCATTAAACAGTGCGGCTTATTCGACGCAGTTGTTTCATGGTGCAGTCAAAGCCATTCCAAAGGGACAATGGGAAGGTTGTGCAGCATTAGGATTAAGCCGAGTGCAAACTTTGAAAATTTTGATTCCTTACGCATTAAAGCGGGCATTGCCTTCTTATAGTAATGAAATTATTTTAGTGTTTAAGGGAACGGCATTGGCTTCAACCATTACGATCATGGATATTATGGGTTATGCGCGTCAGCTTTACGGTACGGAATATGATGCCCTCACGATTTATGGTATTGCAGGCGGTATTTACTTGGTGATTACAGGGATAGCAACGTTGTTGTTGCGTAAACTCGAAAACAAAGTTCTTGCTTTTGAACGTTTGAATGTGAAGAAAGCATAAAGTGCGGTCAATATTTTCAGAGAATGGAGGGGCAATTGCAGCCCCTTTTTTATACTTGAGTTATGAGGCTGGCAATGACAATAAACAAGGCAAAGATGCAAAACCAAATTAAGTGTAATTTTGTGCTTTTTTGGTTAATTTCTGCATTTTGTAGGCGTCTTTCTTCTAACTTTTGTTTATAGATTTCCAAATCTTCTTGCTTAAAAGAAAAACCGCAATTTGGGCAAGTTTCAGCGTATTCACTAGCTTTTTTGCGACATTCTGGACAGCGTGTGAGAGCCATTTTTTAATCCTTATTAGGTATTATTTATAAGATATAGTTAAAAATTAAGTAATGGTTAATGTGATATTTGTCACAATTTTATGGGAATTTCGTAAATTAAATTTTTTGTTTAATAGAATTTAGCATAAAATACCCCGGCTTGTTTAGAGCGTTTTAAACAACTGTATGACTATTTCTCGAGGTGCTTTTATGTTGTGGTTTTTCTTCTGCGTAGCCATTTTGATTCTTGGCTATCTTATTTATGGCAAAGTTATCGAAAAAATTTTTGTCATTAATCCTAAGCGTCAAACGCCTGCCTATCAACTCAATGATGGCGTGGATTATATGCCAATGTCTAAAACCAAAATTTGGTTGATTCAATTATTAAATATTGCCGGTACAGGGCCAATTTTCGGACCGATTCTTGGTGCATTATACGGCCCTGTTGCTATGCTTTGGATTGTTATCGGGTGTATTTTTGCCGGCGCGGTACATGACTATTTTTGTGGTATGTTAAGTATTCGCCACGGTGGTGCAACAATGCCTTACTTGGCAGGTAAATTTTTAGGGCGTCCTGTAAAAGTCTTTATCAATATGCTCGCATTGGTACTTTTATTATTGGTTGGTGTGGTATTCGTTGCAAGCCCTGCGCAATTAATGGGGACGATTACCATGGATGTGCTAGGGGCTTCTCAAGGCGCGTTGCAATTGGGTGATGCTGAAGCAGTTCATCAGGCGGTAGAGGCTGGTGGTGTAAAAGTATGGGGAATGGATAAAGCGACGGTGGTTGCTGTGTGGACAGTAATTATTTTTGCTTATTATATTCTTGCTACTTTATTACCGGTCGATAAAATTATTGGTCGAATTTACCCGCTCTTTGGTGCATTATTGCTATTTATGTCTGTAGGCATGGTATATGGTTTGGTATCAGCACACTTCAGTGCAGTGGACCCAATTGAATTTTTCCGTACAGTTAACAGCGATGGACAAGGATTAACATGGGAGAAATTTACACAAAACTTCCAAGTTAAGGGTGATGTACCGATTTGGCCATTGCTATTCTTAACGATCTCCTGTGGCGCATTATCCGGTTTCCATGCAACACAAACACCATTAATGGCACGTTGTGCGGAAAATGAAAGTGAAGGTCGTTTCATTTTCTATGGGGCAATGATTACGGAAGGAATTATCGCATTAGTATGGTGTATGGTGGGACTTTCGTTCTATGAAAACCCACAAGCATTACAGGATGCGATTTCAGCAGGTTCTCCTTCTAAAGTTGTATATGACAGTTCATTGCACTTCCTAGGATTTATTGGTGGTATCTTTGCTGTGTTAGGTGTTGTGGTGCTTCCGATTACATCCGGTGATACGGCATTCCGTGCAGCACGTTTACAATTGGCGGAAATTTTCAATATTGATCAACGTTCTCTTTCCAAACGTTTGTTAATTGCGATTCCATTATTCATATTAGGATATTTTGTTTCAACGATTGACTTCAGTATCTTATGGCGTTACTTCACTTGGGCAAACCAAATGACTGCAATGGTAATGCTATGGACTGCGGCAGCGTATTTATATCGCTATCATAAATTCCACTGGGTTGCTTCTATCCCTGCATGGTTCATTACAACCGTATGTGCTACTTACTTGTACTACAATAAAATTGGTTTTAACTTAGACTATCAATTATCAGTATACTTAGGTTTCGCAACAACGGTTGTGTTTATTGTATTATTTTTCACCTTGTTAAAACCATTGGGTGAGCGTGATGAAGAAGCTTATGTAAATACGACAAACGCGTAATTTTTCAAAGTCTTATAAAGTCAAACCGTTCAAGTGAATGCTTGAGCGGTTTTTTCTTATCTGAAATTTATCGTATTTTAGCTATTGGAATTGCTTGCAACTTCTCTTTATAACCGATAGACTTACGTTTTAGTGGTGAAAAGTGGTTTTTTGTGGTGGATTTTTCCAAATTTTAAAGGTTAAGTATAAATGTTTCGTGGTGCGGCAGCGGTAAATTTAGATTCTAAGGGAAGAATTGCTATCCCGACTCGTTATCGCGCAGAAATCATTGAAAAAAATCAAGGGCAAATGGTTTGCACTGTGGATATTCGTCAACCTTGTCTATTACTTTATCCTTTAGATGAATGGGAAAAAATTGAGCAAAAATTACTCTCATTATCTAACTTTGATCCTAACCAACGCCGTTTACAACGAGTGATGCTGGGTTATGCCACTGAATGTGAAATGGATGCGCAAGGGCGTATTCTACTTAGTGGACCGTTACGTCAACATGCAAAATTAGAAAAAGGCTTAATGTTGGTTGGCCAATTAAACAAATTTGAAATTTGGAGCGATACTGAGTGGATCGCGCAAATTGATGAAGACATTGTTGTAGCGGGAACCGCCGAATTTGCAATGGATACGAATTTAAATATGCTGTCACTCTAACTAACTTAGAAAAAGAACAGCAGCACTAGCAAGATAAGCGGTGCTTGCACCGCATTATCTTTTTTCAAACTTATTTTATTAACGTTTATGAATATGCAGAATTCCTTTTCTTCTACTGAACACATTACGGTTTTACTCCATGAAGCAGTGGATGGTTTGGCATTGAAAGAAAATGGAATTTATATTGATGGCACTTTTGGGCGGGGCGGCCATTCTCGCTTAATTCTTTCAAAACTCTCTCAAAATAGTCGTTTGATTGGGGTTGATCGTGATCCTTATGCCGTGGAAGAAGCAAAAAAAATTCAAGATCGGCGATTTCAAATTGAACACAATAGTTTCTCCCAAATTCCTGAAATTTGTGAAAAATTAGGTTTGGTCGGTAGAGTTGATGGTATTTTGCTTGATCTTGGCGTGTCATCTCCACAATTGGATGAGGCTGAGCGCGGTTTCAGTTTTATGAAAGATGGCCCTCTTGATATGCGTATGAATACAAAGCAAGGTTTGTCTGCGGCAGAATGGTTAAAAAAGGTTTCTGTAGAAGATTTAACTTGGGTTCTGAAAACCTTCGGTGAAGAACGTTTCGCTAAACGTATTGCGACAGCAATTGTGGAATACAACAAAAGTGCGGTCAAAAATGGCGAAGAAGGTTTATCACGAACAGTACAACTTGCGGAACTTATTTCACAGGCGGTACCTTTTAAAGATAAACATAAACATCCGGCAACCCGTAGTTTTCAAGCAATTCGAATTTTCATTAATTCAGAGTTGGACGAGTTAGAAAGTATATTACATTCAGCATTAGAAGTGTTAGCACCTGAAGGGCGTTTGTCGATTATTAGTTTCCATTCTTTAGAAGATCGAATGGTTAAGCATTTTATAAAAAAACAAAGCAAAGGAGATCCGATTCCAAAAGGTTTGCCATTGCGAGAAGATCAAATTCAACGTAAACAAAAGCTAAAAGCTATAGGGAAAGCAATTCATCCGTCGGAAGCTGAAATTCAGGCAAATCCACGCTCAAGAAGTGCAATATTACGCATTGCGGAGAAAATTGGTTAGGGTAGAAAATGTTAGAAAATAATGAACGTTATCCTTTACAAAATCTTTTAGTGGAAGATTTATTTTCAGCAAATAAATTGGTTTCGTTGTTGCTGTTATTAATTTTGGTTTCTGCTATGGCGACAATTTGGTTAACGCATCAAACGCGTGGGCTAATTTCAGAGAATGGTCAATTGGTTTTACAACATCAAGCATTACAAGATGAATATCGCAATTTGCAGTTGCAAGAGGCTACTGAGGGCGATAGCACAAGAGTGGAATTTATTGCCATTGGCACATTAAAAATGAAAAGAATTGATAGCGACCAAGAAGTTGTTATTTTGGAATAAAGAGTAAGTCAGGGTTGAGCAAATGGTTAGATTTAATTCATCAAAAAAATCAAATAAATCTAAGAAAACAATTAGAAAACTCGTCGTACCTACAACAACGGCTATTAAACTCAACAAACCTAAAATGGTGTTTGAAAGATGTTTTATACGCTGGCGTTATTTCATTGCTACAGGCCTTATTTTCCTTGGGTTAGGTGCTCTAGTTGCACGAGCTGCTTATGTCCAAGCAATCAATTCGGATATTCTTTCAGGTGAAGCGGATAAACGTTCTTTACGTAAAGATGAAATTCTTTCGGTTCGTGGTTCCATTTTGGATCGTAATGGTCAGTTGTTGTCTGTAAGTGTGCCAATGAGTGCAGTAATCGCCGAACCTAAACGTATTCTTAAAGAAGGCTCGCTTGATGATAAAGAGAGAATTAAAGCCCTCGCAGATGTATTAGGTTTAAGCTATAACGAGCTAGTGAAGAAAATTGAGAAAAATCCAAAATCAGGTTTTTTATATTTAGCGCGCCAAGTTGAAGCAGGCAAAGCGCAGTATGTCAAAGAACTGAAAATTAAAGGGATTAGCTTGGAAAGCGAACCACGCCGTTTCTATCCAAGGGTAGAAGAAACCGCCCATTTGCTTGGTTATACTGATATTGATGGAAATGGCATTGAGGGGATTGAGAAAAGTTTCAATGCGCTGCTGGTAGGAAAAGATGGTTCCCGTTTAGTTCGAAAAGATAAACGAGGAAACGTGGTTGAGCATATTGCTGACCAGAAAAAATACGATGCACAAGATGTGACTCTCAGCATTGATGAAAAATTACAATCAATGGTATATCGTGAAATCAAAAAAGCGGTAACGGAGAACAAGGCTGAATCTGGTACTGCGGTACTTGTTGATGTGCGTACCGGTGAAGTGTTAGCAATGGCGAATGCCCCTTCTTATAATCCGAATAATCGTGTCGGCGTAAAAGCGGAGCTTATGCGAAATCGCGCAATTACCGATGTTTTTGAACCCGGTTCAACAGTAAAACCTTTTGTTGTTTTGACCGCACTTCAACGTGGTGCAGCACAACGTAATGAAGTGATCAATACGGGGTCTTTCACGGTGAGTGGTAAAGAAATTATGGATGTTGCGCCTCGTCCTCAACAAACGTTAGATGAAATTTTAATTAACTCCAGTAATCGTGGGGTCAGCCGTCTTGCATTACGTATGCCGCCAAGTGCGCTGATGGATACTTATCAAGCGGCAGGATTGGGAAAAGCAACGGATTTAGGCTTGATTGGTGAACAAACCGGCGTGTTAAATGCAAATCGTAAACGTTGGGCGGATATTGATCGTGCAACAGTAGCTTATGGTTATGGTATCACCGCAACACCACTACAAATGGCGAGAGCTTATGCAACCTTAGGGAGCTTTGGTATTTATCGTCCGCTTTCTATCACGAAAGTTGATCCTCCGGTAATTGGTCAACGCGTTTTTTCTGAGAAAACCACAAAAGAAATTGTGAATATGTTAGAAAAAGTGGCGATCAAAAATAAGCGTGCGATGGTCGAAGGGTACCGAGTAGGCGTGAAAACCGGTACTGCGCGTAAAATCGAAAATGGCCACTATGTGAATAAATATGTGGCGTTTACCGCAGGGGTCGCACCAATTAGTGATCCGCGTTATGCTCTTATTATTTTGATTAATGATCCGAAAGCGGGTCAATATTACGGTGGTGCGGTGTCTGCACCGGTGTTTTCCAGCATCATGGGCTATGCTTTACGCGCCAATGGTATTGCACCGGATGCTGAACCTACGGACAAAACTGCAAAACGTACGGTTCGCCTGACTTCACGTAAAACAGAACAAAATAATATGAAACAGGCGAATTAAGGAAAAAATAATGAAAAAATTAACCGCACTTTTTAATTTGCCCTCACTTCTTGCGGATATTGAAATCAATGAATTAGTTTTAGATAGTCGGAAAGTGAAAGTCGGCGATCTGTTTGTTGCGGTAAAAGGGCATCAAATCGATGCAACGAATTTTATTGAGCAGGCAATTTCGGCCGGTGCTGGTGCGGTTGTTGCTGAAACCGATGTGGTTGATATGCATTTGAGCGTAGAATATCGACAGCAAAAACCGGTAATTTATTACTATAATTTGTCAGCAAATTTATCGGAAATTGCAGATAAGTTTTATGATTCACCTTCTAAAAAACTCACTTTTGTTGGTGTTACCGGCACAAATGGGAAAACCACAGTATCTCAACTATTAGCGCAATGGGTTCAGCATTTAGGCAGAAAACCGGCTGTAATGGGAACAATTGGAAACGGTTTATTAGGGCAAGTTGTTGAGGCGAAAAATACTACGGGGTCAGCCATTGAAATTCAATCTTCGCTCGCTTCTTTCGTTAATCAAGGTGCAGATTTTGCTGCGATTGAAGTTTCTTCGCATGGTTTAGTCCAACATCGTGTAGAGGCATTGGATTTTAATGCTGCAATTTTTACAAATTTAAGCCGTGATCATTTAGATTATCACGGTACGATGGAAGCTTATGCGCAAGCGAAAAAACGTTTTTTCTTTGAATTATCTTCCGAGTTTAAAATCTTAAATGCAGATGATCCGATTGGTGCAGAGTGGCTAAAAGCACTACCAAATGGCGTTGCGGTGAGCTGTGAGGCAAATTTTCAACAAAATTCAAAACAATGGCTAAAAGCCACTTTAGTACGTTTTACTCATGAAGGCACGATCATAGATTTTTCATCCAGTTGGGGGAATGGCACACTAAACAGCCCATTAATCGGTGCATTTAATGTAAGTAATTTATTATTAGCTATGGCGACATTACTCACACTAGGTTATTTGTTAGAGGATTTAACCGATAGCGTTTCAGCTTTGCAAGGCGTTTGTGGAAGAATGGAAATGATTAAAGTAGAGGGGAAACCGGCTATTATTGTTGATTATGCCCATACGCCGGATGCTTTGGAAAAAGCACTTGTTGCAGCACGTGAACATTGCAATGGCAAATTATGGTGCGTTTTTGGTTGCGGTGGCGATCGTGATAGAGGTAAGCGTCCATTAATGGCAAAAGTTGCCGAGAAACTTTCCGATATGGTCATTGTAACAACAGATAATCCGCGCACAGAAGATCCTGATAAAATTGAAGCAGATATTGTTGCCGGTTTTAGTGATATGGATAAAGTTGGGTTAATTTCCGATCGTGCGCAAGCGATTGAGTTCGCTATTCAAAGTGCGCAGAAAAATGACCTCATTTTGATTGCAGGAAAAGGTCACGAGGATTACCAAATTGTAGGGAATGAAGTCTTACATTTTTCTGATCAAGAAACAGCCGAGTTTTATCTAAACCAATAAATTTATTCAATTAACGCATGATTAATTTAACGACGCAACAACTTGCCCAAATTCTTAATGCAAAATTAATCGGGAGTGAGCAGGTTACAATTGAAAATATCAACACGGATACACGCCATCCTGTTCCCAACCATTTGTTTTTTGCCTTAAAAGGCGAAACATTTGATGCTCATCAATATCTCCATCAAGCTATCGAACAAGGTGCGGTTGCTTTAGTCGTTCAACAAGCCGAACTTCACATTTCTGTTCCGCAACTTGTTGTGGAAAATACGCGTTTAGCTTTAGGTCGATTAGCTAAGTGGCTAAGAGAAAAAATTAATCCTAAAGTTGTGGCGATGACGGGATCTTCCGGAAAAACCACCGTAAAGGAAATGACAGCAAGTATTTTGCAACAAACGGCGGGAAATCCGGACGCTGTGCTTTTTACACAAGGTAATTTCAATAATGACATTGGTGTACCACTCACATTGTTACGTTTGGAAGAAAACCACCGTTTTGCGGTGATTGAATTGGGCGCAAATCATCAAGGTGAAATTGATTACACAACTCACCTTGCTCAACCGAATGTGGCGCTCGTCAATAATGTTGCCGCAGCACATTTAGAGGGGTTTGGTTCGTTAGAGGGCGTAGCACTGGCTAAGGGCGAGATTTATCGCGGTTTAACCTCCAATGGTGTGGCAATTATCAATGCTGAACATAATCATTTTGATCTTTGGCAAAAAGAAATTGGCGATCATGCTGTTCAGTATTTCAATGGTAATGATTATATTGCTAAAAATATTCGACATAATGAACAGGGTTCAATCTTTACATTAGTTTCCCCACAAGGTGAAATTGAAATTCATCTTCCGTATTTAGGCGAACATAATGTAAAAAATGCTTTGGCGGCGACCGCACTTTCCATGAATGTCGGAGCGACGCTAGCAGATGTAAAAAATGGATTGGAGCAACGTTCTCAAGTAAAGGGACGTTTATTCCCGATTAAGATCAATGAGAATTTATTACTATTAGATGATACCTATAACGCTAATCAAGATTCTCTTTGTGCGGCAATTGATGTTTTGAAATCCTACAACGCATTCCGTATTTTATGCGTAGGGGATATGAAAGAGTTGGGGGAAGACTCCCTTGAAATTCATCGTCAAGTGGGACAATATGCAAAAACAGCCCGGCTTGATTTAGTTTGCTCTTTTGGTTGTGAAAGTGCGGTCATTTCTGACGCAGTTTTAGGAAAACATTTTACCGATAAAGCGGAAATGGTGGATTTTCTGGTTCCTTTTATTAAGGCGAAATTAAAACAAAATCAACATATTGTTGTGCTTGGCAAAGGCTCTCGCTCAATGAAAATGGAAGATGTGATTTATTCATTAAAGGATAAAATTAAATGTTAGTTTGGCTTGCTGAATTCCTTGTTCGTTATGAAACCGCATTTAATGCAATTTCATATATTACTGTGCGTGCAATTCTTGCGTTATTGACCGCACTTTTTATTTCCCTTTGGATTGGTCCAAAAGTGATTAAACGTTTGCAAATATTGAAATTTGGTCAAGAAGTGCGTAATGACGGACCGGAAAGCCATTTTGCGAAAAAAGGCACGCCGACTATGGGCGGGGTGATGATTCTTTTTGCGATTGGGATCAGTACATTGTTGTGGGCAAATTTAGCTAATCCTTATATATGGATTTGTTTATTTGTACTATTTGGCTATGGCGCAATCGGTTTTGTTGATGATTACCGCAAAATTACACGTAAAAACACAGACGGTTTAATTGCACGTTGGAAATATTTTTGGATGTCGGCAGTCGCACTCGTGGCGATTATTTGGTTATATTGGCTTGGGCATGATACGGATGCGACCCGATTAGTTGTGCCATTTTTCAAAGACATTATGCCGCAGTTAGGCTTATTTTATATTGTGTTGTCTTATTTTGTCATTGTGGGAACAGGTAATGCGGTTAATTTAACGGACGGATTAGACGGACTTGCTATTATGCCTACTGCATTGGTTGCCGGTGCTTTTGCTTTAATTGCATGGGCAACGGGTAACATTAATTTTGCTGAATATTTACATATTCCTTACATCAAACACAGTTCTGAGGTTGTCGTATTTTGTACGGCGATTGTCGGCGCTGGGTTGGGTTTTTTATGGTTCAATACTTATCCTGCACAAGTATTTATGGGTGATGTCGGTTCACTTGCATTAGGCGGTGCATTAGGTGTCGTTGCCATTTTGGTGAGACAGGAATTTCTGCTTGTCATTATGGGAGGGGTATTTGTGGTCGAAGCGCTCTCGGTAATTTTACAAGTCGGTTCTTACAAATTACGCAAACAGCGAATTTTCCGAATGGCACCGATTCATCACCATTTTGAATTAAAAGGATGGCCGGAGCCGAGAGTGATTATTCGGTTTTGGATTATTTCTTTAATGTTGGTGTTAATGGGCTTAGTAACACTTAAATTGAGATAGTCGGTTTCGCTCTTTCTTTTGAAAGAGCGAGTTCATTTTTTGTACCCAAAGAAAATAATGCCTAAAAAACTATTTTAGTTAAATATTATTTAAAAAGTGCGGTCAAATTTGGCAGATTTTTATCTAAGTAAGAAAGTAGATTTTTTGCTAAACGAAAACCGATATAGAAAGTAGAATTAAATGTTAGAAGTAAAATAAAATGAACAGTTACCAAAATAAAACCGTTACTATCATTGGATTGGGTAAAACCGGTTTGTCGTGTGTTGATTATCTTCAAGCTCAACAGGCAAATATCCGTGTGATTGATACTCGAGCAAATCCTGTTGGTGTAGAGAAACTTCCTAAAAATATTCCACTCCATACCGGCAGTTTAAATCAACAATGGTTGAATGAAAGCGATATTATTGTTGTCAGTCCGGGGTTTCCGGTAAAAACACCGGAAATTCAGACCGCACTTTCAGCAGGTGTGGAAGTTGTTGGCGATATTGAATTATTTTGTCGTGAGGTTACAAAACCCATTGTCGCGATAACCGGTTCAAATGGAAAAAGCACCGTGACTACGCTGGTTTATGAAATGGCAAAAGCGGCTGGGCTGAAGGTAGGAATGGGCGGGAATATCGGTATTCCTGCGCTGTCTTTACTGAATGAGGATTATGATCTTTATGTGTTGGAGCTATCCAGTTTTCAATTGGAGACGACGTATAGTTTAAAAGCCACTGCTGCAACGGTATTGAATGTCACGGAAGATCATATGGATCGTTACATGGATTTAGCAGATTATCGTCAAGCTAAATTGCGTATTTATCATCGCGCTGAAACAGCAGTGGTAAATAGTGAGGATAAATTGACTTTTGGTGAAGGTGAAAATCAAGCAAAACAGATTTTGTCCTTTGCAGAGCATCAGGCGAATCATTGGCTTAAAACCGAAAAAGGTAAACAATATTTAATGGTGAAAGATGACGTGCTTTTACCTTGTGAAGAAGTGGGGCTTGTTGGCCGGCATAATTATATGAATATTCTTGCCGCAACAGCATTGGCACAATCGGTAGGAATAAATTTAGACGCAATTCGTACCGCACTTCGGCAATTTAAAGGCTTGAATCACCGTTTTCAATTAGCCTATCAGGCAAATGGTGTGCGTTGGATTAATGATTCTAAGGCAACCAATGTGGGAAGTACAGTGGCGGCACTGACTGGTTTATTTGTTGAAGGTACATTGCATTTGTTGTTAGGTGGTGATGGAAAAGGCGCTGATTTTTCTGAATTAGCTACACTGATTAATCAACCTCATATTATTTGTTATTGTTTTGGTCGTGATGGTGCGGAATTGGCGAAACTGTCCCCACAAAGTTATTTGTTTGAAAGCATGGAACAAGCGATAGACTTTCTACGCCCAACATTAAAAGCAGGCGATATAGTATTATTATCACCGGCTTGCGCAAGTCTTGATCAATTTGCTTCTTTTGAAAAGCGCGGTGAAGAATTTACTCGTTTAGCACAATTAAATTAATTAAATATAGAGCAATGGAATTTTTTCAGAAAATTAAACAGAGTTTTGATAATTGGACCAGAATTACACCGCAAGGGTTACTATATGATCGAGCGTTATTCTGGCTTTTTGTGATTTTATTGATCATCGGTTTGATCGCAGTCACTTCTGCATCGATTCCGTACAGCTCAAGATTATTTAATGATGCCTTTTATTTTGCCAAACGTGATGCATTTTATGTTTTTCTCTCTCTTTTAACTTGCTACTTCAGTATGCAAGTCTCGACCCAACAATGGGAAAAATGGCATGTTAAAATCTTTTTCTTGGCGATAGCATTGCTATTTGCTGTGCTTGTTATCGGTTCGTCCGTAAATGGTGCAAAACGCTGGATTTCCCTTGGTGTGCTTAATTTCCAACCGGCAGAATTTGCTAAATTGGCGCTTGCCTGTTTCTTAGCGAGTTATTTTACCCGCCGTTACGATGAAGTGCGGTCAAATAAATTGAGTGCTTTTAAACCCTTCATTGTTATGGGAATAATGGGCGGATTTTTATTGGCCCAACCGGATTTGGGTAGTACGGTCGTATTATTTGTCATTACCTTTGGGATGCTTTTTATTGTTGGGGCAAACTTCTGGCAATTTGTCGGTTTAGTTGTGACCGGCATATTATTGTTTGTATGGTTAGTGCTTTCCGCCTCTTATCGTTTAAAACGTTTTACTGGTTTCTTAGAGCCTTTTAAAGATCCCTATGGTACAGGATTTCAGCTGACTAATTCACTCATGGCATTTGGACGGGGTGAAATTACAGGGGAAGGATTAGGCAATTCTATTCAAAAATTAGATTATTTGCCGGAAGCTCATACTGACTTCATTATGGCGATTCTTGGTGAAGAATTCGGATTTATCGGTATTTTTGTGGTCGTCACTTTATTGGGGTTGCTGGTCTTCCGCGCATTAAAAATAGGGCGTGAATCCCTACAATTAGAACAACGTTTCCGTGGTTTTTTTGCTTTCGGTATAAGCTTTTGGATTTTCTTTCAAGGGTTTGTGAATTTAGGGATGGCGCTTGGTATGCTACCGACAAAAGGTTTGACTTTCCCATTAGTAAGCTACGGCGGCTCAAGTATTATTATTATGTCGGCAACAATTGGTATTTTATTGCGTATTGACCATGAAAACCGTTTACAGCGGTGTGGGCAAGCGCGTTTACGTGATGATTAGGAATAAACATGAATAAATCCAAAAAATTATTAGTCATGGCAGGTGGTACGGGCGGTCATGTTTTTCCGGCTATTGCGGTTGCTCAAACTTTACAGCAACAAGGTTGGGAAATTTGCTGGCTCGGTACAAAAGATCGTATGGAAGCCAAACTTGTTCCGGAACACGGTATTCCGATCCGTTTTATTCAAATTTCCGGTTTGCGGGGGAAGGGCATTAAAGCCTTGTTAAACGCACCTTTTGCTATTTTACGTGCCATATTTCAAGCAAAAAAAATTATCCAAGAGGAAAAGCCAAACGCTGTGTTAGGTATGGGAGGTTATGTTTCCGGACCGGGCGGAGTGGCAGCAAAACTCTGTGGTGTGCCGATAATTTTGCATGAGCAAAATGCTGTTGCAGGATTAACCAATAAATGGCTGGCAAAAATTGCGACCCGTGTATTGCAGGCTTTTCCTAATGCCTTTCCAAATGCGGAAGTCGTCGGTAATCCTGTTCGCCAAACATTATTTCAAATGCCATCACCGGAGGAGCGTTTTTCTCATCATGGTGAAAAATTGCGTGTACTGGTCGTAGGCGGAAGTCAAGGGGCTCGAGTATTGAATCAAACGATACCAAAAGTTGTCTCACAACTAGCGGATAAACTGGAGGTTCGTCATCAAGTAGGAAAGGGCGCAGTAGAAAATGTGTCTGCACTTTATGGCGAGAATGCCTCAAAGGTAAAAATTACCGAATTTATTGATGATATGGCGGAAGCCTATGCGTGGGCGGATATCGTGATTTGTCGTTCCGGTGCATTAACAGTATGTGAACTCGCTGCCGTCGGTACGCCGGCAGTTTTTATCCCGTTCCAACATAAGGATCGGCAACAATACCTTAATGCAAAATATTTAGCCGATGTTGGGGCGGCTAAAATTGTAGAACAAATAGATTTAACGCCGGATATTTTAATTAATTATTTACAGAGTTTTACGCGTGATGAACTTTTACAAATGGCTGTTAAAGCAAAATCGATGTCGGCTCCATTAGCTGCGCAACGTGTCGCAGATGTGATTATTGAAAACGCAAAATAATAAAATAATGTTGTAAAAAATCCTTTGGAATTTGACCGCACTTTTTAAATAGTCAGATATTTTCCAAAGGAGAGAAGGAAATAAGATGAAACATTCTCACGAAGAAATTAGAAAAATTATCCCTGAAATGCGTCGGGTTCAGCAAATTCATTTTATTGGTATCGGCGGTGCCGGTATGAGCGGTATTGCAGAAATTCTTTTGAATGAAGGCTATCGAATTTCAGGTTCGGATATTGCAGATGGCGTAGTTACCCAACGTCTTGTACAGGCAGGCGCGACAGTTTTTATTGGTCATGCAGCTGAAAATATTGATGGCGCGAGTGTTGTTGTGGTATCAAGTGCTATTCGTGAAGATAATCCTGAATTAGTTGCGGCACAACAAAATCGGATTCCAGTGATCCAGCGTGCACAAATGTTGGCGGAAATTATGCGTTTTCGCCACGGCATTGCGGTAGCCGGAACCCATGGTAAAACAACAACAACGGCAATGCTGTCGATGATTTATACGCAAGCAAAATTAGATCCTACGTTTGTAAATGGAGGGTTAGTAAAATCAGCGGGAAAAAATGCCCATCTTGGGGTGAGTCGTTATTTGATCGCAGAAGCAGATGAAAGCGATGCCTCTTTCTTGCATTTACAGCCCATGGTTTCTGTTGTGACGAATATTGAGCCGGATCACATGGACACTTATGAAGGTGATTTCGAAAAAATGAAAGCCACCTATGTGAAATTCCTTCATAATCTGCCGTTTTACGGCTTAGTGGTAATGTGTGCCGATGATTCTGTGTTGATGGAATTAGCGCCGAAAGTGGGGCGTCAGGTTATTACTTACGGCTTTAGTGAAGAGGCTGATTATCGTATTGAAGATTATGAGCAAATCGGTTTTCAGGGGCATTACAGAGTAATTTGTCCAAATGGGGAATGCATTAATGTGCTGCTAAATGTGCCTGGCAAACACAATGCGTTAAACGCCACTGCGGCATTGGCTGTCGCCAAAGAAGAGGGAATTAATAACGAAGCGATCTTGGAAGCACTTGCCGATTTCCAAGGTGCCGGACGTCGTTTTGATCAACTTGGTGAGTTTATTCGCCCGAATGGAAAAGTGCGTTTAGTCGATGATTATGGCCATCATCCAACTGAAGTAGGGGTAACTATTCAAGCGGCTCGTGAAGGTTGGGGAGATAAACGTATTGTGATGATTTTCCAACCGCATCGTTATTCCCGTACCCGTGATTTATTTGATGATTTTGTACAGGTACTTTCACAAGTGGATGCACTTGTTATGTTGGATGTTTATGCTGCCGGTGAAACGCCGATTGTAGGGGCTGACAGTAAAGCACTCTGCCGTTCAATCCGTAATTTGGGGAAAGTCGATCCTATTTTGGTATCGGATACGATGCAATTAGGGGAAGTGCTAGATCAAATTATTCAAGACGGTGATTTAATTTTGGCGCAAGGTGCGGGGAGCGTGAGTAAGATCTCTCGTAATTTGGCTGATTCTTGGAAGAATTAGAGCAGAGTGCGAAATTTAACTGACACAAATATGAAAGTTAATTGTGGTGAATAGGATATAAGATGAATTTAAAACAAGAAAAAATTGCTGTATTGTTAGGTGGGACATCCGCGGAACGTGAAGTTTCTTTAGATTCCGGTAAGGCGGTTTTAGATGCGCTTGTTAGCCAAGGTTATAACGCCCATGCTATTGATCCGAAAGAATATGATGTGATCAACCTTAAAAAAGACGGTTTTGATCGTGTATTTAATATTTTACATGGTCGTGGTGGTGAGGACGGAACCATGCAAGGCTTATTAGAGCAAATCGGTTTGCCTTATACCGGCTGTGGCGTAATGGCATCGGCTTTGACGATGGATAAAATGCGTACCAAGATGTTGTGGAAGGCGTTTGGCCTACCTGTTGCGGAAATGGAAGTCGTCACTCGTGATAATTTTACTCAATTAGATCCGCAAGCAGTCGTAGAAAAATTGGGGCTACCGTTAATGGTTAAACCTTCTTTAGAGGGGTCTAGTGTAGGTTTAACAAAAGTTAAATGCGTAGAACATTTAAAAAGTGCGGTTGAATTTGCGCTTAAATTTGATAACACCATTTTAATTGAAGAATGGCTTGCCGGTGATGAATTAACTGTGCCTGTGTTAGATGGTCGGGTATTACCTGCGGTTCGCATCGTACCGGAAGGCGAATTTTATGATTATGAGGCAAAATATATTTCCGATAATACGAAATATTTTTGTCCGGCAGGGCTAACTGCAGAACGTGAGCAAGCATTGGCAACATTGGTTAAGCAGGCTTATGATGCTGTGGGATGCCGTGGTTGGAGCCGTATTGATGTGATGTGTGATGCGAAAGGGGATTTCCGTTTGGTGGAAGTCAATACTAATCCGGGAATGACCAGCCATAGTTTGTTCCCAAAATCGGCTGCAACGGCAGGCATTTCTTTTGAGCAACTTGTTGTGAAAATTCTGGAGTTGAGTGCGCAATGAATGTGCTGAAACGTAAAGGCACGCCAAATACTCGGTATGGTGAATCAAAGTTTAAATATTTTCTACAACTTCGTCTATTGATCGCCATATTATGTATCGGATTTGGGTATGTTGTTTATTCAAATTGGCAAAATTGGTTAGAGAGTCTTGATTCTAAGCCGATTAGTGCTTATGCGATTGTCGGTAAAACTGAATTTACTGATTATGCGGATGTTCAGGATGTTTTGCTTAAAATGGGTGCCTTAAAAGGTTTCTGGGGACAGGATGTTAAAGTTATTCAAGAACAAATTGAAACCTTACCTTGGATAAAAGGCGCTGTTGTTCGTAAAGTTTGGCCAAATCGTTTAAGCATTTGGTTAACTGAATATAGCCCTGTTGCAATTTGGAATAAAACTGAATTTGTTACAAAGGATGGGGCTGTTTTTCAATTACCGATGGAGCGCTTAAAAAATAAAGTGTTGCCTCATTTAGGCGGTCCTGATTATCAGAGCCCAAAAGTGCTTGAGGCGTGGAATCAGATTTATGCTGATTTTAAAGCAAAAAATTTAAATGTAAAAGGTGTTACGATTGATGCGCGCGGTGCGTGGCAAGTTACACTTGATAATGATATAGTGTTGAAATTAGGGCGTGGGGAATGGAAATCAAAACTCGAACGTTTTGTGACAATTTATCCACAAATTGAAGTAGAAGAAGGCAAACGAATTGACTATGTCGATTTACGATATACATCGGGTGCAGCAGTCGGAATGACGGATGAATAAGATTCAGTGGGTGTAATAAAATATGGCAAAAGTAGTTGAAACAAAGGCAATTGTCGGACTTGAAGTTGGTACATCAAAAGTAGTCGCTGTTGTTGGAGAGGTATTACCGGACGGTGTAGTCAATGTGTTGGGAGTGGGTAGCTGCCCATCAAAGGGAATTGACAGTGGAAGTATTACGGATTTAGATGCTGTTGTGAATTCTATTCAACGTGCTATTGAATCGGCAGAGTCAATGGCGGATTGCCAGATTATGAGTGTCACTTTAGCAATTACCGGCGAACATATTCAAAGTTTAAACGAAAGTGGGTTTGTTCCCATTGGCGAGAGTGAAGTGACGCAAGATGAAATTGATTCTGCTTTACATAATGCAAGTACGATTAAATTGCCGGAAGGTGTTTCTTTATTACACGTTATCCCACAAGAATATGCGGTAGATCGCCAATTAAATATTAAAAATCCACTTGGTTTACAAGGCGTTCGTTTGAATGCCCATGTACATTTAATTGCTTGTCACCAAGATTGGCAAAATAATTTAAAAAAAGCAGTAGAACGCTGTGGTTTACAAGTAGATAAAGTTGTATTTTCAGGTTTTGCTGCAACCCATTCGGTTTTAACTGAAGATGAAAAAGATCTTGGTGTCTGCTTGATTGATTTTGGTGCGGGTACAATGAATGTGATGGTTTTCACGAAGGGTGCTTTACGTTTTAGTAAAGTGATCCCCTACGCTGGTAACATTGTGACTAATGATATTGCCCACGCCTGCACTATTTCGCGAGCAGAAGCTGAGCGTGTTAAGGTGAACTATGCAAGTGCCGTATATCCTGCACGTTTACACGGTGATAAAAAGATTGAAGTTGCCAGTATCGGCGGTCGCGCTCCCCGTTCTTTAACTACAAGTGATTTATCTTTAATCACTTCCGCACGTTATACGGAACTTCTCGGTGTTGTGAAGGACGAATTAGATAAGCTAAAAGCGAATTTAGAAAGTAACCATATTAAATTTGAATTAATTGCCGGGGTTGTCATTACCGGTGGTGGTGCACAAATTAAAGATTTAAAAGAGTGTGCGATGGATGTGTTTGGTTGCCAAGTGCGGGTAGGCAGTCCATTAAATATTACCGGATTGACGGATTATGTAAACCGTCCACAATATTCAACAGTAATAGGATTGTTACAGTATAGTCATAGTAATAGTGATGATGATCTAATCGGCGGTGATAATTATTCAGAAGGAAATATTTTTGGCACAATTTGGTCCGGAATTAAAAAAATCGCCAATAAAGTGCGGTCAGAATTTTGATTATTTTAAATTTTCATCTACAATACGAAACAATTTAACTTTATTAATATGCTAGCAGAGTATTAGCAGAACGGAGAACGCAAATGTTATATCCAGATTATGGTGATTTTGAAGAGCAGTCAGGTGCACTGATTAAGGTTGTCGGTGTTGGCGGCGGTGGTGGTAATGCTGTAAACCATATGGTTGCCAATATGATTAAACAAGACATTGGCGGTACTTTTCTTGGTGAAAATACTCTAGATAGCGAAGAGCATGGAAAAATTATTTTCTATGCTGTGAATACCGATGCACAAGCATTGCGGAAAAGCCAAGTTCAACAAACGGTGCAAATTGGCGGTGCGACCACAAAAGGTCTTGGTGCCGGAGCGAATCCTAATGTAGGCCGTAAAGCAGCGGAAGATGATCAGGAAGAAATCCGTAAAATGCTTGAAGGTGCCGATATGGTCTTTATTGCTGCTGGTATGGGGGGCGGTACCGGTACAGGTGCGGCACCTATTGTTGCTAAAGTTGCAAAAGAATTAGGTATTTTAACTGTTGCGGTTGTCACTAAACCATTTGCTTTTGAAGGCAAAAAGCGTATGCAGTTTGCAGAGTTAGGTATTAAGGATCTTGCTCAATATGTTGATTCAATGATCATTATTCCTAATCAGCAAATTCAAAAAGTTCTCCCTAAAAATGCAACATTAATTGATGCATTTGCTGCTGCGAATGATGTGTTACGTAACTCTGTGATGGGTATTTCAGATATGATTACCTCTCCAGGCATGATTAACGTTGACTTTGCAGACGTGAGAACCGTTATGTCAGAGATGGGACAAGCGATGATTGGCTTTGGTTCTGCACACGGTGCACCGGGTGAAGGTCGTGCAGAGGAAGCGGCGAGAATTGCGGTACGCAACGATTTATTGGAAAAAGTTGATTTAACTAATGCTAAGGGTATTTTGATCAATATCACGGGCGGTTTTGACATTGCGTTTGATGAATTTAATGTAGTAGGGGATACGATTCATAGTTTTGCCTCAGAAGACGCAACTATTGTTGTTGGAACAACATTAATACCGGAAATGAGTGATGAAATTCGCGTAACTATCGTTGCAACAGGTTTAGGTGAAATTACGCCAAATGAAACCATTCAGGTTCAAAAAACTGCTCAGCAATTATCGCCACTTCATCAACCTGTAGATGGAAATTCGCAGGCGATTCCACTGAGAACACAAGAACAACAACCTATTACAACATTTAGGCAGCCTGAGCCGATACGTTCTCCTGAGAGAAATCTGCAACAAACGGATTATCGTAGTGGATTGGAAAGACCAATCACTGAGCGTCTATCCTCTTTTAAGAAGTTTGATCCAAACGAAATAGATCAAAATGATAAGTAACAAATAAAATCTTGTTGTGAAACAATAAGGTAGAAAATGATGATTAAACAAAGAACATTAAAACAAAGTGTTAAAGTAACTGGTATCGGTTTGCATAGTGGCAAAAAGGTGACTCTAACATTACGTCCGGCAGTGCCAAATACAGGTGTGATTTACTGTCGTACTGATTTAAATCCGCCGGTAACTTTTCCTGCAAATGCAGATTCTGTGCGTGATACGATGCTTTGTACCGCACTTGTCAATGAGCAGGGAGTTCGTGTTTCGACAGTTGAACACTTGAATGCTGCATTGGCAGGTCTTGGCATTGACAACATTATTATTGAAGTTGATGCGCCTGAGATTCCTATTATGGATGGTAGCTCAAGCCCATTTATTTATTTATTGCTTGATGCTGGTATTGAAGAACAAAATGCAGCGAAGAAATTTATTCGTATCAAACAAAAAGTGCGGGTAGAAGATGACGATAAATGGGCTGAATTTGCGCCTTACAATGGTTTCCGTTTAGATTTTACAATTGATTTTGAGCATCCTGCTATTGGTAAAAACGTGTGTAATTACGTGATGGATTTCTCAGCACAAGCATTTGTTCATCAAATCAGTAGAGCAAGAACCTTTGGTTTTATGAAGGATATAGAATATCTTCAATCCCAGGGGTTGGCACTTGGAGGTAGTTTAGATAATGCAATTGTATTGGATGATTACCGTATTTTGAATGAAGAAGGGCTACGTTTTAAAGATGAGTTGGTTCGTCATAAAATGTTGGATGCTATTGGGGATCTTTATATGGCGGGTTATAACATTATCGGTGATTTTAAGGCCTATAAATCAGGTCATGGTCTAAATAATAAATTGCTTAGGGCGGTAATTGCAAATCAGGAAGCGTGGGAATTTGTTACCTTTGAGGATAAAGAACAAGCACCGCTTGGATATGTAACACCGGCTCAAGTACTGATTTAATTGTTTTCGGTTAAAAAGCTATACTTCCCTAGAAGTATAGCTTTTTATTTGCTCTATTGCTCTGTAAAGAGCGGTTAATTTAAGATGAGTTTTTTCATGAAAAAATTATTCACAATTTTACCTTTAATTTTAACAACATCTGCTGTAATGGCCTATGAGAAGGATAAAACTTACCACTTTACACTTCTTCATACTAATGATACCCATGGGCATTTCTGGCCTAATAATAAAGGTGAATATGGCTTTCCTGCACAAAAAACAATTATTAATCGAGTGAAAGCAGAAGTAGAAAAAAAGGGCGGCTCGGTTATTTTATTAAATGCTGGTGATTTCAATACCGGCGTGCCTGAATCTGATATGCAAAATGCTGAACCTGATATTCAAGCGATGAATGCTATGGGTTATGAGGCGACAGTATTAGGAAATCACGAATTTGATAATCCACTACAAATGCTTGCTATGCAAGAATCTTGGGCCAACTTTCCATTTTTATCGGCTAATGTGATAAACAAGAAAACGGATCAACCTCTTGTAAAACCTTATATTGTTTTAGATAAACAGGGATTGAAAATAGCTGTTGTCGGCTTAACGACAGAAGATACGGCAAAACTTGGTAATCCTGAATATACAGGGAATGTGGTATTTAGGGATCCGATGGAATCCGCAAAAGAAACGTTAAAAGCGTTAAATGAAAAAGAAAAACCGGATGTAAAAATTGCATTAACCCACATGGGATATTATTACGATGTACAGTATGGCTCCAATGCACCGGGTGATGTATCGCTTGCTCGCAATTTAGATAAGGGCGTATTGGATATGATTGTTGGCGGGCATAGCCACGATCCGGTTTGTGTGGACGAAAAAGGTGTATGGATTAAGGATTATAAACCAACACAAGCTTGCAAGCCGGATTATCAAAACGGAACTTGGATTATGCAGGCTTATGAGTGGGGGAAATATGTTGGACGAGCAGATTTTGAGTTTAAAAATGGCGAATTGAAGCTTGTAAGCTATGAATTAATTCCGGTGAATTTGAAGAAGAAAATAACAAAAGGAGACGGCAAAGCCGAATATGTTAATTATGGTGAAATCATTCCTCAAGATCCGGAAATGGAAAAACTGCTAAAAACCTATCAAAATAAAGGTGATGAATTATTAGGACGTGAACTCGGAGAGTTAAAAGGCAAATTGGAAGGTGATCGTAATGTTATTCGTTTTAAACAAACCAACCTTGGCCATTTAATAGCAGAAGCTCAGCGTGAACGTGCCGGGGCAGATATTGGTATTATGAATTCAGGCGGTATTCGTGATTCTATTCAACCGGGTAAAGTAACTTATCGCGATATTTTAAAAGTGCATCCATTTGGTAACATTGTGAGTTATGTGGATTTAACAGGTAAAGAATTACTTGATTATTTGAATGTTGTTGCATTAAAAGAGGTTGATTCAGGGGCTTATGCGCAATATTCCGGTATTTCTATGGTGGTAAATAAAGTAGCTCAAAAAGTGGAAAACGTGGAAATTCAGGGGAAACCATTGGATTTAACGAAAACTTATCGTGTTTCTTTACCAAGTTATAATGCTGCAGGCGGTGATGGTTACCCTGTTGTCACTAAAAATCCAACCTTCTTAAATACGGGCTTTATTGATGCCGAAGTGCTGGCAAAATATATTTGGAAACATTCACAGAAAGCGCCGCTTGATGCATTAAAATACGAGCCTAAAGATGCAGTAACTTTTAAATAAGGATGATTATGGCTTTACAATTATCTGAAATCCGACAGCAAATTACACAAATAGATCGCAATCTTTTGAAGTTGCTTTCCGAACGCCATCGTTTGGCTTTTGATGTTGCGAGAAGTAAGGAAGTAACGCAGAAAGCTTTGCGTGATGAAGAGAGGGAACAACAACTTCTGCAAGAGCTTATACAATTTTCAGAGAATGAAAATTATCAACTTGAAGCACAATATATCATCTCAATTTTCCAAAAGATTATTGAGGATTCCGTATTAACTCAGCAAGTATATTTACAAAATAGGCTAAATGAACAACGCAGCCAAAATTTGCACATTGCTTTTTTAGGGAAACGGGGATCTTATTCTAATTTAGCTGCGCGTAATTATGCTGCACGTTATCAAAAGCAGTTTGTAGAACTCGGGTGTCAATCTTTTGAGCAAGTATTTGAAAAGGTGAAAAATGGTGAAGCGGATTTTGGTATTCTTCCTTTAGAAAATACGACATCAGGAGCAATTAATGAGGTCTATGATTTGCTTCAGCATACGGATTTGTCCCTTGTTGGCGAGCTTGCTTACCCGATTAAACATTGTGTTTTAGTGAACGATACGATAGATTTGAGACAAATTGATACGTTGTATAGCCACCCGCAAGTGATTCAACAATGTAGTCAATTTATTCACAGTTTAGATCGTGTTCATATTGAATATTGTGAAAGCAGCTCTCATGCTATGCAGTTAGTATCAAGTCTGAATAAACCGAATATCGCGGCATTGGGTAATGAAGACGGTGGAAAGTTATATGGCTTAAGTGTATTGAAAACGAATATTGCGAACCAAGAAAATAACATTACCCGTTTTATTGTCGTATCAAGGGAAGCACGCGAAGTTTCCCCACAAATTCACACTAAAACTTTATTGTTGATAACTACACCGCAGCAAGCAGGTTCTTTGGCTGATGCACTTTTTATATTTAAAAAATATCAAATTAATATGACGAAGCTTGAATCCCGTCCTATTTATGGTAAACCTTGGGAAGAAATGTTTTATTTGGAAATTGAAGCGAATATCCATCATCCCAATACTCAAGATGCGTTGGAAGAGCTGAAAAATCATAGTAATTACTTAAAAATTCTAGGTTGTTATCCAAGCGAAATAGTAAAACCTGTGAATATTTAAGAAAAAGAGCGGTCGTAAAAATCCGTGTTTTTATGACCGCTCTTTTTATATATTTTCCTTTTAAAGGGATAGTAAATGTAACGATAAGGAGAAAAATTGTCCCTATCCTTGATGAATTTATTTATTAAAATAAACTTTCTTTAACGCCATTTCTAACCCACGAAATTCTGCCAAACCTTTTAATCGACCAATTGCGGAATAGCCTGGATTGGTTTTTTTATGTAAATCATCTAACATCTGATGACCATGATCCGGACGCATAGGAATTAAGCGAGTTTCTCCCTTATCTAATCGACACTGCTCTTCGGTTAATAAAACTTTCACAACATTAAACATATCCACATCCCCTTCTAGGTGAGCGGCTTCGTGGAAACTGAGAGGATTATCCTCGCGTTGGGTTGAGCGCAAATGAGCAAAATAAATTCTGTCGGCAAATTGCTCCGTCATTTTCACTAAATCATTATCAGAACGTACACCATAAGACCCGGTACACATCGTGAAACCATTGGCAGGTAAAGGTTGGGTTTTCACAAACCATTGCATATCCTCAATAGTTGAAACGATTCGCGGTAAACCTAAAATCGGGCGGGGCGGATCATCTGGGTGAATCGCCATTTTAATGCCAACTTCTTGTGCAACCGGTACGATCTCATTTAAAAAATAAGCTAAGTGAGTACGGAATTTTTCAGGAGAAATATCCTGATAGCGATCTAATTGACTTTGAAACTCATCTAATGTGTAACCTTCTTCCGCACCAGGAAGCCCAGCGATAATATTTCGGGTAAGCTGATGAATTTCTGCTTCCGTCATTTTATCGTAGTAGGCTTTTGCCGCGGTGATCTCTTCCTGATTGTAACTATTTTCAGCACTCGGACGTTTTAAAATATAGAGTTCAAATGCGGCAAAGGTGATATGATCGAAACGTAATGCTTTTGAGCCATCCGGCAATTCATAAGCCAAATCTGTTCTTGTCCAATCCAAAACCGGCATAAAATTGTAGCAAACAGTATCAATGCCACACTGTGATAAATTACGTAAGGTTTGTTTATAGTGATCAATCCATTTTTGATAATTTCCGGTTTGGGTTTTAATTTCTTCATGAACTGGCACACTCTCTACTACAGACCAGGTTAATCCTGCATTTTCTATTTCAGACTTCCGTTTTTCAATATCTTCAATACTCCAAACCTCACCATTAGGAATGTGATGAAGTGCGGTTACAATACCGGTTGCCCCAGCTTGTCGAATATCGGATAAAGAAACCGGATCTTTTGGTCCATACCAGCGCCATGTTTGTTCCATTTTTAAACTCCTTTCATATTTTTAAAGATCAACAACAATTGGACTTATATTAAACAAATAACCGTCAAAATTCGGATCATCTACATCAGATAACTCAAAAAGTTTTTGCTTAACGTTTTCTAAATGTTGCCACATTGCTTTTTTTGCCATTGCAGGATCCTTTCTCTGCAAAGCGGTAATAATATTCTCGTGATCTTGTAGCCAGAGATAGCGATAACTCTGGTTTGGAATATGAGTGTGTAAGCCTTTCCACATTTGGCTATTCACACGGAGATCCCATAATGCTTTTTGCATTTGTATTATCACTTCATTTTGCGTTATTTCAGCAATAGTGAGATGAAAATCCTCATCAGCAACATAATCCTCATCTCCCTGTTCAAGGGTTTTACGTTCGGTCGCTAAAATATCCTTTAGCTTTGTGATATCAGCTCGTGTTACCTGCAATGCAGCAAATTCAGCAATACTGCTTTCCAATAATTGACGTGCTTGTAACAACTCAAAAGGGCCTACATCCACTTTATCTAAAAAATCATCATTGCTTGCTGTATGTTGTGGTAATGCAATCACATATATACCAGAACCTTTACGGACTTCAATGAGGTTTTCAATTTCAAGCATAATTAAGGCTTCTCTAATGACTGTACGGCTCACATTAAAGTGCTCAGCCAAATCACGCTCAGCAGGTAATTTATCACCTACTTGATATTGACGATTAATAAGTTGCTCTTTTAATTTATTTCCTATTTTTTTGTAGGATCTTAAGTCATTGAAGTTCATAAGTTTTTCCTAGTTCCAATTTAATAAATTCATTTTATAATTTCGGCTGGTTAATTTACCATTAATGATGCATTCTCTTTTTTCATTTTTTGGGAAACAGAAATTAATTTCAGTATATTGAGGTAAATAATCACCTGATTTTTCCAAAATGAGTTCTACCCCTTTGGTTAGTTCATTTTAAATGAATATTGAGTTTCAAATAGTTACCTTATTAGATAATCTAAACTTTCGCCATCATCATCAAAAATAGTAATTTTTCTTTCCCCTTGATTTACAAAAGGCATAGTTAATAATTCACGAGAGTCATCTGATAATGTATTTTTATGACCTTTTCTTACCATAGGAATAATACTTCCCGCCCTTAAAAATAATGGTATTCTTTCTAATGGATCCTCTACAGTGATAATTTCACCACCATTATCATTCTCTAATACAAAAATATGAAGTTGGAAACCATGTTCACAAGCAATATCAATACGATGATTATGATCTTTTATAAATCGCCAATTTTTAACCGTTTTCATATTATTTTACTAACGCACTATTTAATAACCTAATAAAATTTGTGGTAAGGCTAAGCTTAATGAAGGTACATAAGTAACCAATAACAGCGTTAAAATAAGCATAAAATAGAATGGAAGTAATGGTTTAATGACTTGATTAATTTTAACGCCGCCAACCGAGCAACCAATAAATAGCGCACTACCGACTGGAGGAGTACAAATACCGATAGAAAGGTTGAATGCCATTAATATACCAAAATGCACGGGATCCATACCTAATTCTGTTACGATAGGGAAAAATATTGGGGTAAAAATGAGTAAGGCGGGAGTCATATCCATGAAGACTCCTACGACTAGTAAAATCATATTAATGATTAAAAGAATAATAATCGGGTTATCTGAGATATTTAATAAGGCATCGCTGATCGTATAAGGAATATCGGCATTGGCCATTGCCCAAGACATCCCCATAGATGTGCCGATTAAAAGTAAAACAATGGCAGTGGTAACTACTGAGTCTAAAATAATGCTTGGTAGCTCTTTGATTTTTACTTCACGGTAGAAAACGACAGCAAGTATAAGAGTATAGACGACTGCAAATGCAGATGCTTCCGTTGCAGTGAAAATCCCTCCAATAATTCCTCCCATAATTACAATGATTAGACCAAGACTTGGTAACGCATCAAGCGTTTTTTTCACGGCTTCAGATCGGGTTGGTTTTGGGGATACCGGGTATTTTCTTTTTTTCGCAATGACAGCGATAACAGCCATAATGGATAGCCCCATTAGAATACCGGGAATATAACCCGCAAGGAACAATGCGCCAATAGATGTGCCGCCTGAAATTAAGGAATAGACAATAAATGTGTTACTTGGTGGAATCAATAAGCCGGTTGGGCACGAGGCGATATTGACTGCCGCTGAGAAAGATGGATCATAACCCTCTTTCTTTTGTAATGGAGACATAATACCTCCCATTGCTGCACCGGATGCTACGGCAGAACCTGAGATTGAACCAAACATCATATTTGCCAATACATTTACGTGTGCAAGCGAGCCTGGTAAACGCCCTCCAATGACTTTTGCAAATTCAATTAAGCGCATTGCAATACCACCGCGATTCATAATATTTCCGGCTAAAATAAAGAAAGGGATAGCAAGTAAAGAAAAGCTGTCTAATCCTGATGCCATTTTTTGTGAAATTACAGCAATCGCAGCATCAAATGGCATCGAGAGCATAATAGTAAGGAGTGAGGCTATACCAATGGAAAATGAAATTGGTACACCAATAAAGAGTAAAATAAAGAAACTTGAGCAAAGTACAATAATATTTGACCATTCCATTTTATTCTCCTTGGCGATCTAAAGTCGATAATGAAATTGCGTTCATATTACGGATATTGTCGATAATATCTCTGATTAAATAAACCAACATAAAGCATCCGCTTAAAGGGATAGCAAGATAAACAAACCCCATTTGAATTCCAAGTACTGGTGATATTTGCCCGTGGCTTATGGTATCCAGAACAAGTTTGGATCCTCCATAACACATAATAATTGCAGCAAATACAATGCTGATAAAATTAATGAGAAGTTGTAAACGATTTTGATTAGTAGGGGAGTTTTCTAATTTACTTACTAAAAGATCTATCGCAAGGTGTTTCTTTTGCCCTAATGCATAAGCTGCTCCCATCAAACCGACCCAAATGAAGAGAAAACGAGCGATTTCATCAGTATAAGTACTCGGAGTGTTAAGGATATAGCGAGATAAAACTTGCCAGACAACACAACATACTAAAAATGAGCTCAAAGCAATACAAAGCGTTGATAAAGCTCGGTTTATCGCTGATATGAATTTATTCATTAATAGTTCCTCTATTCATCTTTAAGTTTAATTGGTAAACCAATTATGGGTGAAAATCATTTTTCTGCAAGTTTTTTTATTTGAAATTGTGATCTGGATCACCAATTTGAAATGATTGGATTGACCACTTTGTTTTTTTTGGTCTATCATCTTTGCAACATCCGAGTTGTTAGGGAGTGCTTTCAATTTATCTACTATGGGAGATGCATTATGCAAATCAAAAAAAATATTCTTTCTTGTGCATTAATATTGGTATTGTCTGCCGGAATATCGTTTTCAGCCTCAGCAAAAACGGTATTGAAATTAAGTCATAACAATGACAAAACTCACCCTGTACATATATCAATGCAATATATGGCGGATGAGGTGAAGAAATTGACTAATGGTGAGGTCGTAGTCCGTATTTATCCGAATAGTCAGCTTGGTACACAGCGTGAGTCAATGGAGCTATTACAATCCGGTTCACTGGATATGGCAAAATCGAATTCAAGCGAATTAGAGGCCTTTGAGGCATCTTACGGGGCATACAACATCCCTTATCTTTTCCATGATGTGGAGCATTACTATAGAGCACTACTTGATCCTGTAGTAGGACAAAAAATCCTTGATTCATCAAAGGGCAAAGGGTTTATTGGCTTAACCTATTATGATGGTGGTGCACGTAGTTTTTATGCCGATAAACCTATTAAATCTCCTATCGATCTTAAGGGCATGAAAATTCGTGTTCAACCAAGCCCTACCGCAGTTGAAATGATGAAATTAATGGGTGCATCACCAACGCCTTTAGCCTATGGCGAGCTTTATACTGCCTTGCAACAAAAAGTTGTAGATGGGGCTGAAAACAATCAAACAGCTTTAACATTAGCTCGTCATGGTGAAGTGGCAAAATACTTTAGTGAAGATGAACACACAATGATCCCGGATGTTCTTGTTATCGGTCAAAAATCTTGGGATAAATTAACACCAGAACAGCAAAAGGCACTTAAGAAAGCAGCGGATGATTCTATGATGTATCACAAAGGTTTATGGCAAAAAATGATTGCTGAAACTACCCAAGAAGCGAAAGATAAATTGGGTGTAGAATTTGTAAAAGTGGATAAGCAACCATTTATTGATGCAACGAAAAGTATGCACGATGCCGCGAAAGCAAATCCTTTGCTTAAAGATTACATAGAACGTATTGATAATTTAATCAACAAATAATTAAGATGAAGGATATGCCCTATCGTATCCTTTCCTTTTGGGATAACTATGAAAAAAATTGCATTTATCGGCGAATGTATGATTGAGCTGAATGGTAAGCCATTTGGTGAAATGTGGCAAAGTTATGGTGGTGATACATTAAATTCTGCCACTTACCTGAGCCGAATTAGCTCTCCAAATGATATTCAAGTTCATTATGTTTCTGCTGTAGGTACGGATAACTTAAGTTCACAAATGTGTAGCCATTGGCAAGCAGATAAAATCCACACGAATTGGGTACTAAAAGATGAAAAACATCAACCAGGGCTATATCTTATCCAACTTGATGAACAGGGGGAGCGTACCTTTCTTTATTGGCGTAACCAATCAGCTGCGCACTATATGCTACAACACCCTGATTTCTATCAGATTTTAACTGAACTTAGACAAGTGGATATGATTTATTTAAGCGGTATTTCGCTGGCAATCTTACCGAAAAATGACCGCACTTTTTTAGTTGAGCAGCTAATACAACTAACTGAATTAGGCGTAGAAATTGCATTTGATAGTAATTTTCGCCCTAAATTATGGGATTCATTCAAAGAGGCCCGGGATTGTTATTCGCAGTTATTACCCCATGTTGGTTTAGCATTAGTCACCTTTGATGATGAGCGATTACTATGGGGTGATGAAAATGAGCAAGTCACACAGTCACGCCTACATCAAATTGACATACCAAAAGTGGTTGTAAAGAGCGGTCAAAATGGCGCTTATTTTTCAGATTCTCAATCACGCCAATATGGGCAAGTTATACCAGAACCGATACAAAATGTTGTTGATACTACATCAGCAGGAGATTCCTTCAACGCCGGATTTTTAAACGGCTACTTACGCAATAAACCGCTCAATATTTGTTGTCGTCAAGGTAATCGTGTTGCCGGTATTGTGATTCAACACAAAGGCGCAATTATTGATAAGCACGCCACATCCCATCTTCCATCTGAATTTAATTAACGGAGTATTAATATGAATATTGCAGCTAACCATCATTTAGAAAATAAAGTCATTGTCATTACCGGAGCCGGTGGCATATTGTGTGCCTTTCTAGCAAAGCAACTGGCTCATACTAAAGCGAACATTGCTCTACTTGATCTTAATTTTGAGGCTACTGACAAGGTAGCACAAGAAATTAACCAAACGGGAGGCAATGCCAAAGCCTATAAAACGAATGTATTGGAGCTTGAAAATATTCAAGAAGTACGAGATCAAATTGCGACTGATTTCGGCACTTGTGACATTTTAATTAATGGTGCGGGTGGTAATAACCCTAAGGCGACCACAGACAATGAATTTCACCGGTTTAATTTAAGTGAAACCACTAAAACTTTTTTTGAACTGGACAAAACAGGGATTGAATTTGTCTTTAATCTCAATTACTTGGGAACATTATTACCCACCCAAGTTTTTGCAAAAGATATGCTTGGTAAAAAAGGCGCAAACATTATTAATATTTCCAGTATGAATGCCTTTACACCGCTCACCAAAATTCCCGCTTACTCTGGCGCAAAAGCCGCAATTAGTAATTTTACACAATGGCTTGCCGTGTATTTCTCAAAAGTCGGTATCCGTTGTAATGCTATCGCACCGGGTTTTTTAATCAGTAATCAAAATCGAGCTTTATTGTTTGATGAGGAAGGAAAACCGACCGTACGTGCAAATAAAATTCTAACGAATACCCCAATGGAACGTTTTGGTGAACCGGAAGAGTTGCTCGGAACCTTATTATTCTTGATTGATGATAACTACTCCAGCTTTGTGAATGGTGTCGTTGTACCCGTTGATGGTGGGTTCTCGGCTTATAGCGGGGTATAGGAGAATAAAATGAAGCAATTTATGGACGAAGATTTCCTACTTTCAACGAATACGGCAAAAATGCTCTATCATGATTATGCCAAACATCAGCCTATTTTTGATTATCACTGCCATTTAAATCCAAAAGAAGTTGCTGAGAATCGTCAGTTTAAAGATTTAGCTGAAATTTGGTTAGAAGGGGATCACTATAAATGGCGTACATTGCGAACTGCTGGCATTTCAGAAGAATTGATTACAGGCAAAGCGGACAATTACCAAAAATATTTAGCTTGGGCAAAAACTGTTCCGTTTTGTATTGGTAATCCGATTTACCACTGGACACATTTAGAGTTACGTCGTCCTTTCGGTATCACAAATATACTGTTTAATCCGCAAAATGCAGATAAAATTTGGCATCAATGTAATGAAATATTGCAACAACCGGAATTTTCAGCCCGTGGCATTATGCAGCAAATGAATGTGAAATTGGCAGGTACAACAGATGATCCCATTGATTCATTAGAATATCATCAAGCCATAAAAGATGATGACAGTTTTGATATTGATGTTGTACCAAGCTGGCGACCGGATAAAATTTTTAAAATTGAATTGCCACAATTTAATGAGTATTTGGTTCAATTAAGCGAAGTTGCCGATGTGGATATTCAAACCTTTGCGGATCTACAAAAAGCACTGCTAAAACGATTAGATCATTTTGATACACATGGTTGCAAATCAGCTGATCATGGTATGGAAATAGTACGTTTTGCGCCCATTCCTGATGAATTGGTACTTAACGAGATTCTTCAAAAACGCTTGCAAAATCAACCGCTCTTTGAAGAAGAAATTGCCCAATTTAGTACTGCTATTTTGGTATGGTTAGCCGCTGAATATTGTAAACGTCAGTGGGTGATGCAAATGCATATTGGCGCAATCCGTAATAATAACAGCAGAATGTTTGCTTTACTTGGTGCAGATAGTGGATTTGATTCTATTGGTGATCGTATGTATGCAGAATCACTTTCCCATTTATTGGATACAATGGATAGCCAGAATCAACTACCTAAAACTATTTTATACTGCTTAAATCCGCGTGATAACGAGATGATTGCCAGTATGATCGGGAATTTTCAAACCGGTGGTGTTGCCGGCAAGATCCAATTCGGTTCCGGTTGGTGGTTCAATGATCAAAAAGATGGTATGGAACGCCAACTACAACAGCTCTCACAATTAGGTTTATTAAGCCAATTTGTTGGTATGCTAACCGATTCTCGTAGTTTCTTATCCTATACCCGTCACGAGTATTTCCGGCGTATTTTATGTGAAATGGTTGGAAAATGGGTCGAGAACGGCGAAGCACCAAATGATATGCCTCTGTTAAGCAAAATGATTGAAAATATCTGCTTTTACAATGCTAAATATTATTTTAAATAGGGAGAAATTATGCCATACACAACCGAGCAAATCATCGAAAAACTCCGTCAGTTTAAAGTTGTTCCTGTGATTGCTTTAGACAATGCGGAAGATATTTTACCGTTAGCCGATACCTTGGCTGAAAATGGTTTACCATTGGCGGAAATTACCTTCCGTTCTGGTGCAGCTGAAGAGGCAATTCGTCTCCTACGCACGAATAAACCGGATTTTTTAATTGCAGCAGGCACGGTTTTAACCGCCGAGCAGGTGATTTTAGCTAAAAATAGTGGCGCTGATTTTGTAGTAACACCGGGATTTAATCCAAAAATTGTGAAATTATGCCAAGATTTGAATTTTCCCATTACACCGGGGGTGAATAATCCGATGTCCATTGAGGCCGCATTGGAAATGGGAATTACGGCGGTGAAATTTTTCCCAGCTGAAGCTTCTGGGGGCGTAAAAATGATCAAAGCCTTACTTGGACCTTATGGGCAGTTACAAATCATGCCAACCGGCGGTATCGGATTGCATAATATTAGCGATTATCTTGCTATTCCCAATGTTGTGGCTTGTGGTGGTTCTTGGTTTGTCGATAAACAATTGATCCGGTCAAAAAACTGGGCAGAGATAGGGCGTTTGGTTAAAGAAGTTGTTGATTTAACGAGATAAAATGAGAGGCTAAAGGAAAAGTGCGGCCACAATACCGGTCGCACCGGCCTGACAAATATCGGTTAAAGAAACAGGATCTTTAGGACAATACCAACGCCATGTTTAAACTCCTATGTTATTGTAAGCAGTTAGATACCTACAACAATCGGATTTGTATTGAATAGATATCCGTCAAAATGTGGATCTTCTACATCGGATAACTCAAACAATTTCACTTTTACATTTTCTAAGTGCTGCCACATTGCTTTTCTAGCTGCATTAGCGTTTTTCTTTTGAATTGCCAGTAAAATTGCGTGATGATCTTCTATCCATAAATGGTGATAATCTTTTTGTAAAATTCTAGTGTGTAACTGAGCCCACATTGCACTGTTAAAACGATATTGCCATAATTGTTCTTGCAATTTTACCAGTACATCATTTTGTGTTATCTCTGCTAATGCAATATGGAAATCTTTATCTGCGCTGTAGTCGTCTTGGTTTAGAGCAAGTAATTCTTTTTCTCGATGTAAAATTTGCTTTAAATGTAAAATATCTTTCTTTGTTGCCTGTAGTGCTGCAAATTCAGCAATACTACTTTCTAATAACTGGCGGGCTTGCAATAATTCAAAAGGACCAACATCTGGTAAACTAGTATTTTCTATATCGGAATGAGCTTTGGGTATCCTGACAACGTAAACTCCAGATCCCTTTTTAACTTCTACTAACTTTTCAACTTCTAGCATTACCATTGCTTCGCGAACAATAGTTCGGCTTACTCCAAATTTTTCAGAAATTTCTCGTTCAGTCGGTAGCTTGTCTCCAACAGTATAAATGCCTTGAGATATATCTTGCTTAAGATATTTCCCAATTCGGGTATATGTTCTATTAGTTATATTTTCCATATTTTTTCTAAAATTGGTATTCCAGTTTTCTTTATTTCTGTGATTTGTGTCACAAAAATGATATTTTGGTATTCCAAAATGGTTTTTAATGTCTCATAATCATATCATAGTTAAATACAACAAGTAATTTTTATTCCATCAAGAAAACATGGAGAGTCTAAATATGACAAAGTTAATTAGAGCTATATGCTTGGAAGAGCCTAATAAGGTATCAGTAAAAGAAGTTATGTATCCCCAAAAAGGTAACAATGACGTACTTATCCAAGTCGAATCAATGGGAATCTGTGGATCGGATATTGGGGCATATAGAGGCACAAATCCATTAGTAACCTATCCAAGGATATTAGGTCATGAGATTGTAGGTAAAATTATAGAAAGTGGAATTGGTATGCCTAAAGATGTTAAAGTTGGCGATCGTATTATAGTCGATCCCTATGTTTACTGTGGTAAGTGCTACCCTTGCTCAATAGGTAGAACAAATTGTTGTGAATCATTGAAAGTTATTGGTGTACATATTGATGGGGGGATGCAAGAGGTAATTAGACATCCTACCCATCTTATAACGAAAGTACCAGACAATTTACCAATCAACCAACTGCCTCTAGCTGAGCCTTTAACTATCGCTTTACATGCTTTACATAGAGCAAACTTAAAAGAGAATGAGCATATTGTTATTATCGGTGCAGGAGCTATCGGATTAATGGCTGCATTAGTTTCTATTCAATATGGAGCAATTCCTATTTTAGTCGATATTTTAGATAAACGACTTGAGTATGCTAAATCTTTAGGAATAAAACATATTATCAACCCTCAAAAGGAAGATGACAGGAACAAAATTAAAGAAATCACAAATGGTCGCATGGCTGAAGTTGTAATGGAGGCTTCTGGTGCAAATAGTTCAATAAAAAACACTTTGCATTATGCATCTTTTGCTGGGCGAATTGCACTGACAGGATGGCCAAAAACAGAAACACCATTACCAACCAATTTAATAACATTCAAAGAACTAAATATCTATGGTTCTAGAACAAGTAAAGGCGAATTTGAAGAAGCATTAAATATGCTTTCTACAAATAAAATTGATGCCTCCAATATCATTAGCAAAAGTATAAATTTTGAGGAAATTCCTAATTTTCTTTCTGAATTATCAAATAACCCAGAAAATTATTTAAAAATTAATGCTGTCTTTTAAATGCACTATCAATAATGAGGAAAAAATCATGAGAAAAATTAATTTTTTAAGTAAATTATTACTCGTATCTAGCATACTGTTTACTGGCAGTGCATTTGCAAAAACAATTATTAAGTTAGGTCACTATAATTCTGATATGCATCCATCACATATAGCATTACAAGAATATTTTAAGAAGACAGTTGAGGATGAGACAAAGCATCGCTATGAAATTAGAATTTATCCTAATAACCAATTAGGTGGAGAGGATCAAATTGTAAATGGTTTACGTAATGGCACTATTGAAGCTGGTATTACAGGTTTGTTATTACAAAATGTTGATCCTATTTTTGGTGTATGGGAGTGGCCCTATCTATTTAAAGACAATCAAGAAGCAAAAAAAGTGTTAGAGTCTCCTGTTGCTAATGAAATTGGTCAGAAAATGGAAACATATGGTATTAAATTACTCGCTTATGGTATGAATGGATTTCGAGTCATTTCATCAAATAAAAGATTAGAAAAATTTGATGACTTCAAGGGGCTACGTTTAAGAGTTCCATTAAACTCATTATTTGTAGATTGGGCAAAAGCAATGAATATTAATCCACAAAGTATGCCACTTAGTGAGGTGTTTACAGCATTAGAACAAAAAGTGATTGATGGTCAAGAAAATCCTTATATGTTAATTAAAGATTCAGGTTTATACGAAGTTCAAAAATATATTATTCAGAGTAACCATATTTTCTCGCCTGGCTTATTACAAATTAGCTTAAAAACGTGGAATAAAATTCCTAAAGAAGATCAAGTCATTTTCCAAAAAGCAGCTAAATTATACCAAGAGAAACAATGGGAATTAGCAATAGAAAAAGAATCTGAAGTTAAAGAGTATCTTACTAAGCATGGAAATGAAGTCATTGTCCCTAATGAATCATTCAAGACTGACATGATAAGTGCTTCAAAATCTCTATATGATGATTTTTATAAAAAGTATGATTGGGCTAAAGATATTGTCCAGAAAATTAATGATGCTAAATAATAAAATATGAGTATATCCTCCACTGTAATCCCATCCAAGCTATTACAGTGGGGGAATAAGGATATGATCTTATGAAAACAGTAAAATATCTGGATAAAATATTAGAATACATTTCTATGTTGGCCTTAATTATTATGATTTCACTCGTTTTTTTCAATTCATTACTAAGATACTTTTTTGATTCTGGCATTGCTTTTTCAGAGGAATTTTCCAGAATTTGCTTTGTGTATATGATCTTCTTAGGAATAATTTTAGTTGCTAAAGATAAAGCTCATTTGACAGTTGATATTATTACTTCATCCTTACCTGAAAAATATAAAAAAATAGTATCACTCATTTCTAATTTATGTGTTCTAGTTTCAATGATATTTATTGCTTTTGGTGCATTACAATTAATGGCTTTAACATATACACAAAAAATGCCTGCAACAGGAATATCTTCATCTTTTCTATATCTTGCAGCTGTTATTTCATCAGTCTCATATTTCTTTATTATCATATTTAGTTTAATGAAAGATAATAAAAAGCCTTTGGATAAATAGGAGATAAAAATGTTACTATTATTTTTAGGTAGTCTATTTTTCTTATTATTCCTTGGTGTTCCCGTTGCTTTATCAATGCTACTAAGCGCAAGTATTATGCTATATCATCTTGATATGTTTGATACACAATTAATTACAGAAAATTTTGTAATGGGAACCAATAATTTTCCCCTAATGGCTATTCCGTTTTTTATGCTTACGGGGGAAATTATGAAACATGGTGGAATATCAGAAAGAATCATTAATTTTGCCACAAGTATGGTAGGGCATATTAAAGGTGGATTAGGTTATGTTGCAATCATTTCGGGGTTAATCTTTGCTGGTTTATCCGGATCTGCTGTTGCAGATACCGTTGCATTGGGGGCAATACTTATTCCTATGATGGTTTCAAAAAAATATGATGCCGCCCGTTCCACAGGACTTATTTGTGCAGCAGGTATTATCTCTGTCGTTATCCCTCCTAGTATTCCTATGATTATTTATGGCATTACTGCTGGTGCTTCTATAACTAAACTATTTATGGGAGGAACAATTCCCGGTCTGTTAATGGTTGCAGGATTATGGTTCGTCTGGAAAATTCTTTATCGGAATAATGATTCAAGTTTAGAGAGAAAACAAAGTAGAAAAGAGAGATGGAATGCATTCAAAAAAGCATTCTGGCCTTTACTTCTACCTGTAATCATTATTGTTGGATTAAGAGGGGGAATTTTTACACCAACGGAAGCGGGAGTAGTGGCTGCTATTTATGCCGGATTAGTCAGTGTAGCTTACAAAGAATTAACATTAGCTAAATTAAGAGAAGTTTTTATCGTAACTATTAAAACAACCTCAATGGTAATGTTTGTTGCAGCGGCAGCAATGATCTCAGCCTTTGCAATAACAGTTGCTCAAATCCCAACTGAATTAGTTCAAACAATTAAGGGATTAACTGATAGTCCAACAATTTTAATGCTAATTATTATGCTATTTTTATTATTAGTAGGATGTGTTATGGATTTAATTCCAGCTGTATTAATCTTTGTACCAGTATTATTACCTCTATTAAGAGCATATAATATTGATATTGCTTATTTCGGTATCATGATGGTAATTAATTTATCTATTGGACTAATAACTCCACCAGTTGGAACTGTATTGTATGTTGGTTCTGGAATATCTAAATTAGGAATCGGAAAGTTATCTAAAGGTATTTCTCCATTCTTGCTAATATACGCAATTATTATGCTATTAATGGTATTTTTTCCTGATGTTGTAATTGTTCCAATGAATTGGTTATCTTAATGGAGTAGAAATATTATTTCTAATTTAATAATGAAAAAATTGCATTTATCGGCAAATGTATGATTGGACTGAATGGTAAGTCATTTAGTGAAATGTGGCAAAGTTATGGCGGTGATACATTAAATTCTCGAATTAGCTCTCCAAATGATATTTAGTAATTTTACACAATGGCTTGCGGTGGTTCTTAGTTTGTGGAGAAACAGTGGGTCCGGTCAAAAAACTGGGGTGAGGCTGGAGGTTTCATCAAAGAAGTGATTGATTTGACAAGATAAAATGAGTGCTAAAAGTGCGGTCACAAAATTATTGTTTTTTGATCGCACTTTTTGTTGCTATGCCTTTTTCAAAAATTCAGATTTCAGCATAATTTTGCCACAATCGACATTGTGATCACCTTTGGTTAAACGGATATTTTTAAATTTGGTGCCTTTTTTCAAGACCTCTGATGATCCTTTTAATTTTAGATCTTTAATTAAAAGCACATCATCACCATCTGCAAGTAGATTGCCATTGCTGTCTTTCACGATAAGTTGATCATCATCCGCTTCAACAGGTTCAGTGCCATTCCATTCATAACTACAGTCAGGACAAACGAAGTTGACAGAATCATGATAGACATATTCACCATGGCATTTTGGACAAGCCGGCATTTGTTCCATTTGAGGTTTCCTTTTTTATTTAATAATAGGTGTGAGAGTATAGCAAAAAATAGGTCGTTCACCAAAAGTGCGGTTGTTTTTGAATAATTTTTCAAAAGGAATGGGGACAAAGTTCCTTTGTTTGGGAAGGTATTGAATATTCTATTTTTGTGATCTGAAGGGCTATACTAATAGATTTGTTTAAGTCATTAAAGTCGTTTAAAACGTATAAATATAAAACCAGCGGTTAAGCTGGTTTTTTTACAGGGGGGATAAGTTTAGTTTAAATCGTCAATGACAACATAAATCTGAGAAACGGGGCCATGAACGCCGACAACCTTAATTAACTCAATATCTGCAGTAGCACTTGGGCCGGAAATAATATTAATGCATGATGGTATGCGTTCTCCGATTAAGGCTTTTTCATGGAGAATTTGAGCTAACTGAGCAACACGGGGGAGTACCGTACTTTTACGAATGACGACAATTGATTTTTCAGGTAATAAACTTGTTGAGCGACCATTTTCTTTGGAAGAAAATAAGACCACGCCGCCCGATTCGGCAAGACCATATTCACCATGTACGATACCAATATTTGCCTTGGCTGATTTTATGATATTTTCATCGCCGTTATCATGATCCCACACGTAACTGTCGAATGTGTTTTTTACAGCGTTAATAATACCTAGCTTTTCAAGACGGGAATCATGGTTAAGTACAATACTACCGCCACCATATTTTTCACAGACATCTATGATCGCTTTTGCAACGTTTTCTTCTTTTGTTTCAACGATATCCACTAATAAAACTTTAGCGAAATTTATAAATTCATCACAAAGCTCGCTTTGGGATAAATGTGTTAAACGAGTCAAAGGATAGTCATTTAACGGCTCTTCCATCGAGGTTGGCTCTAGTTGTCTCGCTCTGCCCATTTTATTTGCAAGCTTATTTAAGAAATTTTCTCTATTTTCTAAATTCATTGTTATTAATTCCTTTGTTTGAATTATTTCCGTTTTGCAAACCACTCACGGAAACTTTCGCCATCGCTAGTCGGTAAATCACGGGCTTTTGTCCATTCACCCAATGCCCCAATTTTCATAGGAGGTTTTCCGTTTTTGATAAGTTTACTTATAACTTTTGCACCCACTTTAACTCCCATATTCCAAACGCTAGGGTGAGAATTTGCAAATGTGAAACCTTTAATTTCCAGTTGTTCGATTTTTGGAGTAATACCTTGATCTACCATTTTTTCACGATGTTTAAGAATGAGTTGCGCCAGTGGAATTTTAACAGGGCAAACACTGTTACAAGCATTACAGAGCGAACAAGCATAAGGTAATTCTTTAAATTCTTTGTAACCACCTAGAAGAGGGGATATAACTGCTCCTATTGGACCCGGGTAAATTGAACCATAGCCATGCCCGCCGATTTGACGATAAGCAGGGCAAGTATTTAGACAGGCTCCACAGCGAATACAGCGTAGAACTTCTTTAAATTCACTTTCTAAAATCGCTGAACGTCCATTATCGACAATCACTAAATGGAAATCTTCCGGACCATCTGTTTCACCTTCTAGACGCGGGCCGGTGAGCCAAGTATTATAGGCGGTTAATTTCGCACCTACTGCACTGCGGCAAAGCATAGTAATGAGTACATCAACTTCTTTAAAGGTTGGTGCAATGCGTTCCATTCCCATTACTGCAATATGTGTTTTTGGTACTGTCGTGGCTAAACGTAAGTTCCCTTCATTTGTCACTAAACAAACCGAACCTGTTTCCGGTACAGCAAAATTACAGCCTGAAATGCCAATATCTGCCTTTAAGAAATCTTCTCGTAAAATTTTACGGATAAATGCATTCATTTCTTCCGGTTGTTCAGAGCCTTCGTAGCCCAATACTTCATGTAATTCTTTACGAATGCGATGGCGATCTTTATGAATTGCAGGCACAACAATATGCGATGGCTTATCGCCGACAATTTGAAGTAAATATTCACCCAGATCTGTTTCAACGACTTTTATTCCTTCATTTTCTAAAACTGAGTTTAAGCCGATTTCTTCCGTCACCATTGATTTTGATTTAACAATGGTTTTGGCTTTTTTCTCTAGGGCAACTTTACGGATATAAGCGCTTGCCTCTTCAGCTGTCTCTGCAAAAAAGACGTGTCCCCCGTTTTGAGTAACTTTTTCACTTAATTGATATAGATAGGCATCTAAATTAGCTAAAACGTGATTGCGGAATTGTTTGGAAAGATCACGCCATTCCTCCCAATGTCCTAATTCATCAACCATTTTTTGGCGGTTAGCTCCAATAGTTTCTTGGGCTTTGATTACCGCTTTACGCATGACTTCATTATGAACCTGCTGTTCGATACGCTCTTTAAAAGGAAGGTTGCTGGTTTGTAAATGGGACATATTAGGCTTCTCCTTGTTGCATTAATACTTCTGCAATATGCATAACTTTTACTTTTTTACCTTCACGTTGTAAACGTCCGCTAATATTAATTAAACAGCTGACATCTGCTCCAATTAAATAATCCGGTTCAACCTCGGTAATATTTTTTACTTTTTCTGTAACCATTTCTCCGGAAATTTCTGCCATTTTTACTGAAAATGTTCCACCAAAACCGCAGCAGGTTTGTTGATTGTGTATTGGAAGAAGTTCCAACCCTTTTACGTTGCGAAGTAAAGCAAGAGGTTCATCGACAATACCGAGTTTACGGCTTAAACTACAAGAAGGATGATAAACCGCTTTGCCCGTTAATGTCGCACCGACATTTGTTTTCCCAAGAACATTGACGATAAAGTCCGTGAGATCATAAAAGCGTTTTGATACATTTTCTGCCCGTTTTGCCCATTCGGTTTCACCAAATCGATTAAAATATTCAGGATAGTATTTGATTGCAGAGACGCATGACCCGGCCGGTGCAACAATAGGATGATCATTGACCTCAAAGGTTTCAACCAAATTTTTCATTCCTGCCAGTGCCTGTTTAGTATAGCCGCTGTTTATAGCCGGTTGCCCACAACAACCTTGTTTTTCAAGGAAAATGACATTGCATCCCAATTTTTCGAGTAAGAGAACGGTGTTTTTAGCAACACCGGCTTTTACGACATCTGCAATGCAGGTTACATAAAAATTTACATTCATTTGATATGCCTATTAAAATTAAGAATAAGAAAAAATCGTATTTATAATACTGTTATAGCACAAAAGGAAGTATAAATACTTCCTTCTAGGTTGAGTAAAAAATTCAATAAATTGTAGTGCTATTTCTCTATGTTAAACGTTGAAAAACATAGGAATAACAGTTAATGCCACTACTGCTGCAATGACACCATACACAAACATTGGTATGACAGTCTTTTTAATAATCGCACCTTCTTGGTTTTGAATATTTAACACTGAGTTTACCGCAACAATGTTATTGATACAAACCATGTTACCCATTGCGCCCCCAACAGATTGTAATGCAAGAATCAAGCTTGTTGATAAACCTGTAATCTCTGCGGTTGATAATTGCACACTACCGAAAGTTAAGTTTGAGACAGTATTAGAACCCGAGAAGAATGCGCCAACCGCACCTAAGTAGGAAGCGAAGAGAGTCCAATATTCTCCAGTTGCTTGTGCAAAGCTTTTACCAATAATTTTAACCATTGATGCATCACCGCCAACCAACATTAAGTTCACCATGATTAACGCTCCGATAAGCGCATAAAATGGATTTCTGGATTGTTTAAAACTGCCGACAAAAATTTCCTTGGTTTTTTGGGCGTTCATTGTAAATAGTGGTACACAAATTAAAACGGTAATAATAAATGGAATTAAAGCCGGAACATAAAGTAATTTATAGCTAGCGTTTACATTCGTCCCGAAAATTTCTTTTAAGCTGAAAATTAACCCTTTACTGATTTCAAATTGTCCAAGAGTGCCAAGTTGTACTGAAAACCAAGTGGTTGCATCGTTCATCATTGCCTTAAATGGTAACTGTTGAATACGAGTGATGATTAAAAATAAGATCAATAAGCCCGTTGGCAACAACGCTTTTGCTATCTCTTTACCATTTACTCCTGTATTGCTTAGTGTATTTTCCACTTTCGCTAAACCAATGCCTTTATTAGCTACAAATACGGAAATAAACATACCAATCGCACCACCAACTAAAGATGGGAATTCATAATTTATTTGTGCAAGGAAGAAATAAGGGATCACGCACGCAAAAATACTAATATAAATAAACACAATATTTTGGCGGATTTCCTTTCCTGAAACGATAAAACGTAATGCAATAAGTGGAATGACCAATGCGGCAAAAGCATGAATAGTTGCTGTAATTGAACCTATTTCAAGAATTTGATTCTCCGCTAGATTTAGTGGACCGAACCCAAACCAAGTTGGCGTACCTACTGCACCAAAAGAGACAGGAACAGAGTTCATAATTAATGCTAAAACGGCAACTTTTATTGGATTAAAGCCTAAGCCAACAAGAATAGGGGCTGCAATTGCAGCGGGGGTGCCGAAACCACTGGCTCCTTCGATCATAAAAGCAAATGCCCAACCGATAATCATTATTTGCGCAACTGGATTTGGATTGATTTCTCCTAGCCATTTACGTAAGGTATTGGTTACGCCGGACACTTCCGAAAAACGGTTAAATAGAATTGCACCGAAAATAACTGTAATAGGTGTTTGTACTGCAATGATTGCTGAGGCAATATTGGCACTGACTGTTGAAATATCGGTACCAAAGTAAATAAGTTGAATAATCAGCACAACCACAGCAATCCAAGGGAGAGCGACGTAAGAAGGAAGTGCATTACGTTTTACCATTAGATAGATCAGTAAAACAATTGGAAAGATGCTAAGAAAAAGAGCCATAGTATTCCTTAATATAGGGTTTCTTGAAGTTTGTTATTTTAACAGCCACGAATTGTAAACGAGTTATTAGATAAATAAAGTAAAATGTTGAAAAATTGTGACTTTGATCATAAAAATTAATCAAAAATACAAATGAGTATGTAAAAAAAGCGCAGTAAATTTTTACTACACTTTTTTAGTTTTTTTACAATTGTTTATTGTTTACGCCAGCTGGTACCATTAGGCCCATCTTCTAATACAATTCCCATCGCATTTAAGGCATCTCTGGCTGTATCTGCGGCTGCCCAGTTTTTGCTGGCTCTGGCTTCATTGCGTTGTTGGATCAATGCCTCGATTTTAGCGATTTCATCGTTGTCAGAACAGGCCTGTAAAAAAGTTTCAGGATCTTGCTCCAATAATCCCAGAATTTGGGCCAATTCCCGTAAATGTGCGGCTAATCCATTGGCTTTTTCCATCGCTTCCGATTTTAATTTATTCACTTCACGTGCCATTTCAAATAACACAGAAATGGCATTTGGCGTGTTGAAATCATCGTTCATTGCTTCACGGAATGCCCCAACAAAATTTTCTCCGCCAAAAGCGACCGCACTTTGATCCGTACCCCGTAATGCAGTATATAACCGTTCCAATGCGCCATGGGCTAAATTGAGGTTTTCTTCACTATAATTGAGTTGGCTGCGATAATGGGCGGATAACAAGAAATAGCGCACAGTTTCCGCATCATAATGATTAAGCACATCACGAATGGTAAAAAAATTGCCCAGTGATTTCGACATTTTTTCTTTATCCACCATAATCATGCCAGAGTGAATCCAATAATTGACATAGTCGCCACCGTGTGCACAGCAAGATTGGGCAATTTCATTTTCGTGGTGAGGGAACATTAAATCAGAACCGCCACCATGAATATCAAAATGTTCGCCTAATTGTTTACTATTCATTGCCGAACATTCAATATGCCAGCCCGGACGACCCGCTCCCCAAGGGGATTGCCAGCTTGGTTCGTTCAGTTTTGACATTTTCCATAATACAAAGTCCATTGAGTTTTTCTTTGCCTTAGAAATATCCACCCGTGCGCCTGCTTGTAATTGTTCTAAATCTTGACGGGATAATTGACCGTATTCTTTGAAACTTTCCACATCGAACATCACATCGCCATTTTGTGCTACATAAGCATGTCCACGTTTAATTAATTTTTCAATGATTTCAATAATTTCAGGAATATGATGGGTGGCTCGCGGTTCAAAATCCGGGCGTAAAATATTTAACGCATCAAAATCTTTGTACATTTCCACCACCATGCGATCAACCAATTGATCGCAGGTTTCTTGGTTCTCTAAGGCTCGTTTGATGATTTTATCGTCCACATCGGTAATATTGCGCACATAGGTTAAATCATAGCCCAGGTAACGCAAATAACGGGCGATCACATCAAAACACACAAAGGTGCGACCATGTCCGATGTGGCATAAATCATAGACGGTGACACCGCACACATACATCCCCACCTGATTGGCGTGGATCGGTTTAAAAATTTCTTTTTCTCGGGTTAGGGTATTGAAAATTTTTAGCATTTTTTTCTCGGTTTTAAATTGATATTGAAACTGACCGCACTTTTATAGCACTTATTGCTTATTTATGGAATAATGGCGTCCTTTAAATTTCATAGGGAAATCAAAATGGTTATTTTGCACACAAATTTTGGCGATATTAAACTGGCATTAAATGCGGAAAAAGCGCCAATCACAGTAGAAAATTTCTTAACTTATTGTAAAAACGGCTTTTATGATAACACAATTTTCCACCGTGTTATTGATGGATTTATGATCCAAGGTGGCGGTATGGAAAGCGGAATGAAAGAGAAAAGTACTAATGCGCCGATTCAAAATGAAGCAGCAAACGGATTGAGCAATAAACGTGGCACCATTGCTATGGCCCGCACTTCTGATCCTCATTCGGCTACGGCACAATTTTTTATTAATGTAGCGGATAATTCTTTTCTCGATCATCGTTCTAAAGAGATGTTTGGCAAAACCGTGGTACAAGAATGGGGTTATGCGGTATTCGGCGAAGTGGTGGAAGGTATGGACGTGGTGGATAAAATCAAAGGTGTGAAAACCGGCAATAAAGGTTTCCACCAAGATGTACCGAAAGACGACGTGGTGATTAATTCCGTTACCGTAGAATAATGAAAGAAACCTGAGCGTTGACTCAGGTTCTATCTGGATAGACTAGGCTTACTTTGTTTAATTAAACTCAGTAAGCCTAAATTTTTTAGAGAGAATTAATAAAAATTACCAGAATAATGATTGGGATGACGTATTTCACATAGTTGAACCAAACGGTTGTGAATTTTTCATTTGCACCCAGCTCTTTTTTTGCTTCATCTTTCAAAACAAATCCTACGAAAATTGCACTCCCAAGTGCAGTTAAAATAAACAGAATGTTACCGCTGACATAGTCGAAGGTGTCGAAAATACTGCGTCCTGCGATGGTAACCTCTTTCCACACATTGTCGCTCAAAACTGACGGTATGTTGCCGAGTAAGAAAATTCCGCCGAGCGTTACGGCAATGGCTTGCTTACGCGTGAGCCTTGTTTTTTCCTGTAAAGCGGTAATCAGCACTTCATAAATGGTAATTGAAGTAGTTAAGGCTGCGATCACCAGCAAACTGAAGAAAATGGTGGCAAATACCGAACCTGCCCACATATGCGAGAACACAATCGGCAAACTTTGGAAAACCAGCGTTGGTCCGGAATTAGGGGCTACGTTGAAGCTAAACAGTGAAGGGAAAATCATAAAGCCTGCAGCAAGAGCAATTAGGGTGTTAATCACGCCTGTAATCGTGGCAGTTTTAACCAGATCTTCATTTTTATTAAGATAGCTTGAAAGGGTAATCAACACGCCAAAGCCAAGGCTTAATGCAAAAAAGACTTGCCCTAGCACAAAGACAAACAGCTCTTTGGTAATTTTGGAAAAATCAGGCACGAGGTAGAATTTTATCCCTTCCATTGCACCCGGTAGGGTAACATTTCGCACGATCATCACGAGTAGGAAAACGAACAGCAGCGGCATTAAAAATTTTACCGAGCGTTCGATGCCGTCCATAATCCCTTTGGCTAAAATGATGTAATTGACGAGGACGAATAAGCCTGTATAAATCAGAATCGCAAGTGGGTTATTATGGATATGATCGTGAAAAAACGTGCTGGTGGTTTCAATGGTTACGGGTTGAGAGAGATCAAGCTGCCCAGAAATAAGGCTACCAATATAATTCAGCACCCAGCCACCGAGTACCATATAGTAAGCGAGAATCCCAAATGAGCCGAGCAAGCCCATATAGCCGAGAATTTTCCACCCCGAATGGATTTTTTTGCCGTTTGCCGTGCCAGAAAAGGCGTCAATGGAATTTTTTTGAATGCGTCTGCCGATCACATTTTCAACTAAAATCATCGGGATTCCGATCACGATCATCGCTACACAGAAAAGAAAAACATAAGCTCCGCCGCCATTTTCGCCCACGAGATAGGGGAAACGCCACGTTGCACCAAAGCCAATGGTCGCTCCCGCCACAGTCAAAACATACGTTAGGCGGCTAGACCAAGATTGTCGTGATATTGGTGTTGTCATATTATCACCTTAAATTTTGTAAAAACAGGAGAAAACGCACCGCTTGTTCAGTGCGTTTGCGTAAGAAAAGCCAGTTTAGGCGAGGGCGACTTTCGCTTCGGTATAAGGTAAGCCGAAGGCATCGCTCACCCCTTTAAAAGTGCATTTACCGTTATAGGTATTGAGACCTTGTAATAAAGCAGGATCAGAAAGACAGGCTTGTTTTACACCAAGTGCGGCAATTTTTAAGCCGTATTGCAAGGTCGAATCGGTTAAACCGAGGGTTGAGGTGCGTGCTACACAGCCCGGCATATTGGCAACACAGTAGTGGATCACGCCATCAATCTCAAAAATCGGATCGTTGTGTGTGGTTGGGGTTGAGGTTTCAAAACAACCGCCTTGATCGATTGCGACATCAACCAAAATTGCACCTTTTTTCATCAATTTTAAATCTTCTCGGCGAACTAAATGTGGTGCTTTTGCCCCTGGAATTAACACAGCCCCGATGACGACATCGGCTTCTGGCAGTAGGTTTAAAATGTTACCGCGTGAGCTGGTTAAGGTTTTGATTTGCATACCGAAAATTTGATCGATATACGCCAAACGCTCGGCGTTGATGTCTAAAATCGTTACATCCGCCCCAATCCCCATTGCGATTTGTGCTGCATTTAAGCCCACAACTCCGCCGCCCAAAATAACCACTTTCGCTTTCGGTGTGCCAGCTGTACCGCTTAACAGCACGCCCGCACCGCCAAAGGTTTTCTGGATAAATTTCGCCGATTCAAGGGTCGCTAAACGTCCTGCTATCGCACTCATTGGAGCAAGGCACGGCAAGCCTGTTGAGGTTTTAATGGTTTCATAGGCAACAGCTTGAATTTTGCGGGAGAGTAACATTTCGGTAAGGGGTTTATCAGCTGCGAGGTGGAGGTAGGTATATAAAATTTGATTTTCACGGAAATAATTATATTCGGATTCAATGGGTTCTTTTACCTTAATAATCATTTCACTCTTAGCAAATAGGGTCGCTTTATCGGTAATTTCAGCACCTGCTCGTTGATAGGCTTCGTCGCTAAAACCAATTTCTATGCCTGCTCCTGTTTCAATGTAAACTTTATGTCCGTTTTCAACGTAAGATTGAACATTTGCAGGGGTTAAACCAACTCGGTATTCTTGAACTTTAACTTCTTTTGGACAACCTATAATCATTTTTAAGATCCTTCTTAATTTAAATAATATTTAAAGTTAAACATAAAATTAACATATATCATATATGTTGGTTACATTATTGCAAAAAATTTTCGTCGCTGTCTGAGATCTAGTTCACAAAATTGTAAATTTACTATTTTAATGTGCAGAAAAATAAACAAAATGAACCTAAATTATTTGCTAGAATGATTTTAAGCCCGCATAGTTATTTTAGAGACTCTCTTTTTTAGAGCGTTTGTCAAAACTTTGTATTTCTTACCTTTTAATTATTTGGTTTATTATGGCTTTTTTTGATACTCATACCCATCTTGATTATTTGCAGCAATTCACCGGCGAGCCTCTTTCACAATTAGTGGAAAATGCCAAGCAAGCCGGTGTAGAGAAAATTCTGATTGTGGCGGTATTGGCACGAGGTTTCAAAACTATCCAAAAAATGACCGCACTTTATCCGGAAAATTTATATTATGGGCTGGGTTTGCACCCGCTTTATATTAAAGAGCATTCGGAAGAAGATTTATTGGTTTTAGAACGAGCCTTAGCTCAGCGTGATAAAAATGCGACGGCGGTGGCGGAAATTGGGTTGGAACGGGCGACCCCTGATTTATTGACGGACGAACTCTGGCAAAAACAATGTCATTTTTTTGAAACCCAGCTCTATCTTGCGAAAAAATTTGCCTTACCCGTGAATATTCACAGCCGAAAATCTCACGATCAAGTGTTTACTTTTTTGAAGCGTATTTCATTGCCTAAATATGGCGTGATACATGGTTTCGCAGGAAGTTATGAGCAGGCTAAACGGTTTGTGGATCTGGGCTATAAAATCGGTGTGGGCGGTACGATTACTTATCAACGGGCGAATAAAACCCGACTGGCGATTGCAAAATTACCGTTAGATGCGCTAGTGCTGGAAACAGATAGTCCTGATATGCCTGTGTTTGGTTTCCAAGGTCAGCCGAATCGTCCGGAACGAATAATAAACACTTTTGAGGTGCTATGCGAATTAAGAGGTGAATCTGCTGATAGAATAGCAGAAATTATTTGGAATAATAGTGATGAATTATTTGGGAGATAAAATAGTATGGGTATGCTTGGACCTCATGAGGAAAAAGAATTAGAGTTGATGTTAAATCATCAAAAAGAGATTGCTTTATTTTACACCGACGCTGAAGTGCCGGAGGATTTTTTCCCTTATTTAGAGAATAAGACGTTTGAGTTAAAAACAATTAATTTAAAAACATCATTAGGTGATTTTTCCTATTACTTAATATATCGACCGGAACATATAAAAAAAGCGGAGGTACTAAGCTCGGTTTTGTTGGAAAGCTACGATAAGTTTGATCCCGATTTAGAAAGAAAAATCGGTAAATTGCTTGGTTATAGTGATGATGATATTGAGTTCTATATAAACCACGCTTTAGATTATTGGAAAAATGAAGATTGTAATATTTAGAGTGAAAATTCTTTCTGCCTAAATGTTTTTAAACCTATAAATAATCTGATTAGCCGATCCCCGCCAGAGCAGGCTGGGGTCGGCTTTTTCTTGTTCAAATTTTCCATCAATGAGCACATCAATATAGGGTAGCATGGCACGCTGATTTTCATCCAGCTCTGCTAGTTTGTAACCGGTCCATACCCAAATATCTTTGTCGGGGCATTCACGTTTTACCCGTTGCACGAAAGGCAAAAGGGTTTCTAAGTTGCGAGGATGGAGAGGATCGCCACCGGATAGCGTTAAACCTTGGCGTTTGATACGGGTATCTTTTAAATCATTGATAATTTGTTGTTCCATGATTTCGTCAAAGAGTACGCCGGCACTGAATGACCAGCTTTTTTGGTTATAGCAGCCTTTGCAACCATGGGTACAACCGCTCACAAAAAGGGTACAACGCGTGCCTTCGCCATTTACCACATCAACGGGGTAATATTGTAAATAGTTCATTATGCCAATTCCTGAAAAGTGCGGTTTAAATTCTCGTCAAATTCATCATTCGATGCAATTAATCTTTGCAATGACCCTTTAATTCTTGCATAATAGCGCGCAATCGCATTGCGATTTCAATGGAAACCTTTTCGGTCTCTCGCAACGGTGTCCGGTTTACTCGGTCAGGTTCGGAAGAAAGCAGCCAAAGTCGGAAGTGCTGTGTGCCGAGAAGAAGCTGGGAAGGTTTCCGCCCAACTTCCTTTCTATACACGTTCGACCAATCGTTTGAAAAATCCCTCTTCTTTTTTGATTAAACTTTCATAATCGCCCTGTTCAATGAGGTTACCCTCATCAATCACACAAATTCTGTCAAATTGCTCAAGTGCGGTTAAGCGATGGGTCACCATAATAAGGGTTTTGTTTTTTGTATGTTGTAAAATTAAACGCAAAATTTGACGTTCGGTTTCTCGGTCAAGCCCTTCCGTCGGCTCATCAAGTAATAAAATAGAGGCATTATTTAATAAAATTCGGGCAATGCCTAAACGACGTTGCTCGCCACCGGAAAGCGGGCGACCGCCATCACCCAACCAGAGATCCAATCCCTCTGATTGCGTTAATAATTTTCCTAATCCTACTTGATTGAGTACCTCGATCATTTTTTCGTCGGAAATTTTTTCCTGGCTGGCAAACTGTAAATTTTGACGCAAACTATCGCTGAATACGTGTACCCGTTGAGTTAGAAAACAGAATTGCTCACGCAAGGTTTGTTCGGCGTAAGTAGAAATGGGCTTGCCTGCAAGCAAAAGTTCTCCTTGGTTGGGATCATAGTTGCGTACCAATAGTTGAAGTAATGTTGATTTCCCGCTGCCCGTTTTGCCAAGAATCGCCACCTTTTCACCCTGCATCAAATCAAGCGTGAGATTTTCTAAGGCAAGATTTTCTCTTTCCGGATAGGCGAAACTTAAATTCTTAGCGGAAATTAACCGCACTTTCTGTTCAAATTCTGTGTTGCCATGAAATTCGACCAAAGGTTTTTGTTCAATAATATCCGTGACACGTTCTGCTGCTGTGATGACTTGCCCGATATGTAAAAAAGCCGCGCCTAGTGGCATAATAATTTCAAAGGCAGCAAGGGCGGCAAAGGTGAATAGGGCAATAAAGGCCGCACGATATTCATCGTCACCAAAATCTGCTTGACTACCGAACCACAGCATAGCGCAAATCAACCCTCCGTTTAAGAAAAGGGCAAGTGCGGTAGAAAATCCGCTTAATTTTGCTTCTTTTTCTTGCGCCCTTTGCCAATGTTTTTCTGTCGTTGCCATTTTTTCTTTGACTTGCTTTTCAGCATCAAATAGTAAAAGCTCTGCTTGGGCCTGAATAAATTCTAAAAATTGTGTGCGGTATGTTGCGCGTACTTGCACTAAAGTCTTGCCAAATTGTTGCCCTAAACGATAGAAAATAGTCGGAATAAGTACCAATAATATCAGCAAAACAATGCCTAACCCTAATGCAAGGGGGACGTGAATAAAGCTCAATCCAATACTCATCGTAATAATCACAAATGCGGCACTGAAAAAAGGCGCAAGTAGGCGTAAATAAAGGCTGTCAAGTGTATCTACATCGGAAACAAGACGATTTAATAGTTCGCTGTTACGATAACGGTTCAGCACCGCAGGGCTTAAAGGGATGATTTTTTCAAATACTTGTACACGTAAATTTGCCAGAACACGGAAAGTCGCATCGTGCGTAACCAGTTTTTCAAAATAGCGGGCGACCGTGCGTCCGATGGCTAGTCCCCGAACGCTGGCGGAAGGATAAAAAAAGTTAAACAGCGTACCGAGCCCCGCGATAGCTGTAGCTGCTAAGAACCAACCTGACAGGGTGAGTAATCCCATACTGGAGGCGAGCCCTAAAATCATTAGGATCAAGCCTAAAATTAAGGGCAATTTGGCGAATGTAAATAAACGTATAAAAGGCAGTAATGCACGCATTATTGAATATCCTCTTGTCGTTGAGCGAGTAATTCGGCAAAAAAACCGTGGGCTTTGAGCTGTGAAAAGTCGCCTTGTTGAAGAATTTCTCCTTGCTGCATCACAAAAATTTGGTCGCATTGTTTGAGATCTTCAATACGATGCGTGATCATCAATGTAGTTTGATAACAACTGATATCGTTTAGGGCTTGTAAAACCAAATTTTCCGACTGTGCATCAAGGCTTGCTGTGGGTTCATCAAGGAGAAGCAATTTTCCTTTACGTAATAATGCGCGTGTAATCGCAAGGCGCTGTGCTTGCCCTACAGAAATACCCAAGCCGCCATCTTTGATTTCATAGTTTAACCCAAGTTTGTCCGTGAATGTTTTGGCTTGTGCCAAAGTTAAGGCATGGTCAATTTCTTCATCGTTTGCTTGAATATCGCCAAGCAACAGATTTTCTTTGATTGTGCCTTGTAGCAACAATGGATTTTGCCCCACCCAAGCAATGTTTTTACGCCATTCTGTTAGATTGCTTTCACTCAGTTCTTGTCCGTTGATTTTTAATGAACCTTCATAGGGTAGAAAACCGAGGATTGCATTCATTAAAGAGCTTTTACCTGCACCGCTTTGCCCTACTAGGGCGACGTTGTAATTAGCCGGAATATGGAATGTTAACGGTTTTGTCAGTGGAGTGCCTTGAGTAGAAAGCACCACGACATTTTCTGCCCGAATTTCGACCGCACTTTCAGTGGGAATCTTTTGATCATATTGATGATTAGTGAGGTATTCCGTTTCTAAAAAATCCACAATGGCATCCGCGGCACCGATACCGGCTGCTCGATCATGATAATAGGTGCCGAGATCTCGAAGAGGTTGATAAAACTCGGGGGCAAGAATTAAACAGAAAAAGCCGGTAAAGAGGGTGAGTGAGGTGCTGTAAGTGCCAAACTCAATTTGCCCGAGATAACTAAAACCGAAATAGACCGCCATTAGTGCAATAGAAATAGAGGTGAAAAATTCTAATACGGCGGAGGATAAAAAGGCGATTTTTAGCACATCCATAGTGGTTTCACGAAAATCTTCCGTAGTGTTTTTGATATGCTCGGTTTGTTCTAAAGTGCGGTTAAAAAGTCGCAAGGTTTCAAGTCCGCGTAGGCGATCTAAAAATTGTGCGCTTAAACGTGCGAGGGTAGCCATATTTTTTTGGTTGCTGTCCGCGGCGGCAATTCCCACTAGCATCATAAAAGCCGGTACCAGCGGTGCGGTGATCATTAAAATTAAACCGGCGGCCCAGTTTAACGGAAATACGGCAATTAAAATGACAATAGGAAGGATCACAGAAAGACTTTGTTGGGGAAGAAAACGGGCATAGAAATTGTGCAAATTTTCTACTTGTTCCAACATAATACTTGCCCAACTGCCCGCCGGTTTTTGGTTAATGGTGGCAGGGCCGACAAGATGGATTTTATCCAGAATCTTTTGACGAATATGGCGACGTAATTGACGACCACTTTCAAAACCGAGTTTTTCTCTCTCCCACAAAATGATTGCCCGCAAAGCAAAGCAGAAAATTAAGCCAATAAAATAAGGGATGAGATCGCCCGACGGCACATTTTGCATAATGAGTTTATCGAGTAGAAGGGCGAGAAAATAAGTTTGTGCCACTAAAATAAGCGATGAAACTGCCGCAAGGGCAATATTGGCACGCATCAATTTTTTGATTGGTTCTTGCTGGGTGCGTAGCCATTGTTGTAAATATTTTTGGCGAAGTTTATCCATAGGTTTTTATTCGTCCCAAGTCGGGGAGGATAGATTTGTGCGTGGGGTTATGAGCTAGCCACGCACGATGATGAGTCGTTGGCGTGCTAACTCTCACTTAGCACGCCTTAATATTTATTTTTGCGCATCCAGATAACGCTCGGCATCCAGTGCAGCCATACAACCTGTACCGGCAGAAGTGATCGCTTGGCGATAATTATGATCCATCACATCACCGGCAGCAAATATCCCTTCCACTGAAGTAGCGGTCGCATTACCTTCAAGACCGGATTTCACCACAATATAGCCGTTGTTCAATTCAAGCTGACCTTGGAAGATTTCCGTATTCGGCGAATGACCGATTGCCACAAATAAGCCGTCAATATTGAGATCTTCTTTTGTACCGTCTTTGGTATTTTGTAAGCGTAAGCCTGTAACCCCCATATTGTCACCCAATACTTCGTCTAAAGTGCGGTCAGTATGGAGCACGATTTTTCCTTCTTCCACTTTTTTGTATAAGCGGTCGATTAAGATTTTTTCCGCTCGGAAGGTATCACGACGGTGAATTAAGTGAACACAACTTGAAATATTGGCTAAGTAGAGCGCTTCTTCTACCGCTGTGTTGCCCCCACCAATAACCGCAACGGGTTTGTTACGATAGAAAAAACCATCACAGGTGGCACAGGCGGAAACACCACGACCTTTATAATGTTCTTCAGAAGGCAGACCTAAATAGCGGGCTGAAGCACCGGTGGCGATAATTAACGCATCGCAGGTGAAATTTTGCACATCACCATAAAGTTTGAACGGACGAGAGGATAAATCCACACGGTTGATATGATCGAACACAATTTCAGTGTTGAATTTTTCTGCATGCTGTAACATACGCTGCATCAGACCTGAGCCTGTGGTTTCACCAAAATCACCGGGCCAATTTTCGATTTCATCGGTTGTGGTGAGCTGGCCGCCTTGTTGCAAACCTGTGACAAGCACAGGGTTTAAATTGGCACGAGCCGCATAAATTGCGGCAGTATAACCGGCAGGGCCGGAACCTAAAATGAGCAGTTTTGCGTGTTTGGTATCTGACATAAAGTATCCTTGTTTTTATGTAGTAAGTAGGAATGCCATGTTGGCGTGCTTTTGTGTAATGGTGACATAATATTGCATTTAGTAGAGCAGAGAGTAAAGTAACCGACGGAATTTGCTGGTGAGCGGATCTGCATTACCCATTGCACTTAAAATAGACAAGAACTGTTGTTTTACTTCACCATTTTGTGCGTTTAAATCCATTTTTAAAATACCAAAAAGGAGGGGAAGAGCTTCTTCATTTCTGCCGGCTTGATGTAATTGCACGGCTAGTTTAACCGCGATGTCCGGCGTCGGATTTTTCGCATAATCAGCGGCTAATTGTTGAATTTCCGGTGTATCTGCCGCTTGAATTAACAATTCAATCTGTGCTTGTAAACCCTGCCAGCGGCTATCCCGATCTTGCAACGGAATTTGATTTAAAATTTCTTGTGCCGGCTCGGTTTTTTTCATCGCAATATAGGTTTCTGCGTAGAGTAGGGCGATATCGCTGTTTTTCTTATCGGAAAGTTCCCACGCTTCTTTTAATAGCGGTAATGCGGCATCGTAATTTTCTACTTGTAGGAAATCTAAGGCTTGATGAAATTTGAGTTCTTCCTCTTTTGGTAAAATAACACTTAAACGTTGTAAGAGCGAGGTTTGATCCAATCCACCGGGAAAAGCATCCAATGCTTGTGCTTCTTTGAATAAATAGGTGGTTGGCAAGGCTTGAATTCGGAATTGTGCTGCGACAATTTGTTCGCTTTCACAATTCACTTTGCCGAGTATAAATTGCCCTTGATATTGCTCAGCTACACGCTCCAACAGCACTAAAAAATCGGCAGATTCTTTATGACTAGGCGCATAAAAGTTTACCACAAGCGGTTTGTCAAGGGACTGTTGAAGAATTTCAGTGAGATTTTGTTCATTGATCTCAATAATAAAAGGAAAATCAGCCATTGTTTATCCTTGTTCGGAAAAAATAATGGCTGATTTTAGCAAAGTGCGGTCAATTTTAGAAATGTTTTGCAAATTGAACTGCACTTTCAGATTAGAGAATGATACTGCCGATTAATGCGATAATAAAGCCGACTAAGCCAATTAGTGTTTCTTGAACTGTCCAAGTTTTAAACATAGTCTTAGTATCAATTTCTAAGAAACGACTAACCAACCAAAACCCACTATCATTTACATGCGCTAAGACTGTCGCTCCGGAAGCAATTGAGATAACTATGAAGCAAAGATCAAATTGACTGAGTCCCGTTGTGGCAGTAACAGTTGGAGCAATTAAAGCAGATGTCGTTGTAATGGCAACGGTAGCGGAACCTTGTGCAACACGTAATGCGGCGGATATGACAAATGCCGCAACAATAATAGGCATCCCTGTATCAGATAGCATAGAGGCTAATTGATCCCCGATACCGCTAGCCCGTAAAACACCACCGAACATACCGCCTGCTCCGGTTACTAAAACGATAGCACAAATCGGACCAAGCGCATTATCACAGATTTTTTCTATTTGTTCGTAACTTCTTTGTTCTTTGAGTAAAGCAATTGAGACAAGTAATGTAATTAATAATGCAATGGGCGTTTTTCCTAATAGACGCAAACTTTGTACTAATAATGAAGAACCATCAACCATTTTTGCTACGGTAAGCGTATATAGAACGGTATCCAGCATAATTAGGCATAATGGGAGTAATAGAATGAAAAGTACTTTTTTAAAGCTCGGAGGAGTTAAAGTCGTTTCATTTATTGGTGTGACATTTAAAAATGATTTTGGTAGATCCAAATGCAATTTTTTACCTAAATATGTGCCGTATAGATAAGCGGCAAAATACCATGTCGGAATAGCAATAATTACCGCAATAATTGTTAGTAAACCGATATTCGCGCCGAGTAGTTCACCGGAGGCTACCGGACCGGGGTGTGGCGGAAGGAAAGCATGAGTGACGGCAAAAGCACCTGCGGCAGGAAAAGCATATTTAAATAAAGATCCGCCAAATTGTTTTGCCACACTAAATATTATAGGAAGCATCACAACTAAGCCGGCATCAAAGAAGATTGGGAAACCAAACAGGAGAGAGGCTATACCTAAGGCAAAAGGGGCTTTTTTTTCTCCAAACTTATTGATGAGTGTATCAGCTAATACTTTTGCACCACCGGTTATTTCAAGTAGTCTGCCTATCATTGCACCAAGTCCGACTAATAGGGCAACTGAAGCGAGGGTATTTCCAAAACCACTGAGGAGGGTTGGTAATATTTTATCTACGGGAATGCCTGTTGCGATTGCAGTAAGTAAACTAACAATGGTTAAAGCAACGAATGCATGGATATTAAATTTAATAATTAATAGCAATAAAACTGCTATTGAGGCGACGAGGATGAAAATTAGCATAATTTGTTTACCTTATTTGATGTAATACCTAAACAGCCGCAAGCATTCCGCCATCAACAAATAGTAAATGGCCATTGACAAAATCTGATGCTTTTGACGAAAGAAATATAGCTGCTCCAATTAACTCTTCTGGGTTTCCCCAGCGTGCAGCCGGTGTTCTTTTACATAACCATTCTGTGAATTCTTTATTTTCTACTAACGGTTTTGTCAATTCTGTTTGAAAATATCCTGGAGCGATACCATTCACTTGAATGTTATAACGGGCAAGCTCAACACACATTCCTCTTGTCAGCATTTTTACGGCACCTTTTGATGCAGCGTATGGTGTAATGGTATCCCGCCCTAATTCACTTTGCATTGAACCTATATTAACAATTTTCCCTTTTTTACGCCGTACCATATACCGAGCAACAGCTTGTGAAATAATAAAAACGGCTTTTTGATTGACTTGAATAATGTCGTCAAAGTCTTGTTCGGGAAATTCACAAAATGGATAGCGACGTTGAATACCGGCATTATTAATTAATACGTCTATTGGTCCGATATTTTGTTCAATATAGTCAATGGCTGTATGGACCTCGGCTGTATTTGTCACATCAAAAGAAACGGGATAAGCAATGAATCCATTATCATTGAATTCTTTGGCTATTTTTTCGGCATTCTCTTGTTTCGTACCATTAATAATAATTTTAGCACCTTGTTCAGCGAGTCCTTTTGCCAGTAAATACCCAATACCTCGTGTGGAGCCCGTAATTAAAATATTTTTATCTTTTACTGAAAAGAAGTTTTCCATCATAATTCCTCTATGAGAATGTTATTTGTACTTTTGAAATGTCATTTTTATTTCCTGCCTTTTTTAACGCATCTTCGAAATTTTTAAATGAAAATTTAGCGGAGAGTAACGGTAGTGGATTGACTTTATTGGTTGCCAGCCAATTGACGGCTGTATTAAATTCTTCAACAAAACGGAATGAACCTTTCCAGTTAATTTCTTTAGTAATTAATGTCATTAATGGAAAATTAGAGATGTTGCTCCCCATACCAATTTGAACAATTGTGCCTTTTGCTTTGGTCACTTCTAAGCAGCGTTCAATTGAAGAAGGGTGACCTGACGCTTCAAAGGACACATCAAATTCACCTTTGTGTTGCGCATACTCTGAAAAATCATCATTCGCATGAAGTACTTTTGTTGCACCCATTTCTAGGGCTAAATTCAAACATCGCTGACTAATATCTGCACAAATAATTTCTTGTGCACCTAATGCCTTTACTGAAGCGATAACTAAGCAACCGATTGGGCCTACACCGGAAATAAATACACGTTTCCCTTTAAGGTCTCCTCCTTGTTTTGCGGCATGAATCGCCACTGCAAGAGGTTCTGCAAAAACCATTATTTCATCATCAACATCTTCTGGATAAGTAATACATTGGGTATTATCAACAACTTTATATTGTGTAAATCCGCCATCTACGTGGGGGTTATACATAGCACTACCAAAGAAACGCATGGTTTCGCATTGATTAATTTCTCCTGATAAACAATATTTACAACTGTGGCATGGTTTACTTGGGTTGATTGCTACTTTTTGATTTACATGTAAATTTGAGGCATTTGTTTTCAAAATTCTACCAATCACCTCATGTCCTAAGATCATGGGATGTTTTACTGCAAAATTTCCAACCTTTCCGTGTTGATAATAATGTAAATCTGAGCCACAGATTCCCCCACAAGAGATCTTGATAAGTGTCTGATGTTGATCGTCCTCATCATATTGCACATCCTGCTCAATAATTCCTACATTCTCTGCACCTTTAACCACACAGGATAATGTTTTAATTTTCATATTTCTCCTTATTTATGTATAGGTATGTTACTGGTAACATATCTACTTATCATAGTTTGGTAAAGATACTTTTTTCAGAAATGTGATCGGCTTCAAAAAAATTGTGATAATTGCTTATAAATAAGTATAAAAATATGGGATTTCTGTGATATTTGTCACAAAATTAAATGTTACCAGTAACAATTAATCAAAATTCTTATATGATTAAAGAAAATTTTGTGAGGTATGTTATGAGCAAAGGAAAAAGTTTTATCCTGATGGGGGTTTCAAGTACGGGAAAAACATCCGTTGGAACGGCTGTGGCACAGCGTTTGGGTATTAAATTGATTGATGGTGATGATCTTCATCCTCGCGCCAATATTATTAAAATGGGGGAAGGGCATCCGTTAAATGATGAGGATCGCGCACCTTGGCTTGAGCGTATTCGTGATGCGGCATTTAGCCTTGAGCGTAAAAGCGAAGTGGGGATCATTGTTTGTTCGGCATTGAAGAAAAAATACCGTGATTTGATTCGAGATGGGAATGAGAACGTAAAATTCCTATTTTTGGAAGGTTCTTTTGATTTGGTGCTTGAACGTATGAAACAACGCAAAGGGCATTATATGAAAACGGATATGTTAAAAAGCCAATTTGATACGCTTGAAGTACCGCAAGAAGACGAGCCGGATGTGATTCATATTGATATTGACGGTAGCTTTGAAACCGTGGTAGAGCGTTGTGTTTATGCTTTAAAGCCGTTGCTTTGACGATAAAAGTGCGGTCGTTTTTAACCACATTTTTACACACTTTCACCAAGATGGATTTTAAATCCAAGGTCAATTTTTTTTTCTGTGAGGGGCTCTCCGTTTAATCGTGCTAATAATTCTTGAGCGGCGAGTTTTCCGATTTCCAAGCGAGGCGTAATAACCGTGCCAAGCTGGGGGGTAACGGAAAAACCAACATCGTGTCCATGGAATCCCGCAATGGCGATTTGTGTCGGAACAGAAATGCCTATCCGCTGACATTCAAACAGTGCACCAATCGCCAAGTCATCGTTGGTGCAGAAAATACCGTCGGTTTCAGGGTGTTTTTCAAGAATTTGGCGAAGCTGCTTTCCGCCCAAAGTAAAAGACGAAGGTTCTTCGGTGATTAAACTATAGGGTTCAAGTCCGTGTTTTTTCATGGCTTGCTCATAGCCTTGCATTTTTAGTTGGGTTCGTTTGTCCATTCGTGCAGTGAAATACACAATATTTTTGTATCCCCGTGTAATCATGGTTTCTACCATGGTTTGTGCTGCCGCAACGTTATCAAAACCGATCACCTGTTGGATACCGGGTTGTGTACTATCCATAATTTCAATGACCGGAATATTCGCCACTTCAATCATTTTAAGCGTGCGTAATGAATGGTAGTTTTCCGATAAAATCAGCCCATCAACATTGTAAGAAAGTAAACTTTCAATGCGTTCTTCTTCTTTTTTTACACTGTAACCATAGTGAGCCAACATTGTTTGATAGCCCGCTTTATCGGTAATATATTCAATGCCTTTTAAGATATCGGCAAAAACATGATTGGTTAGGGACGGAAGCAATACGCCAATGGCTTTGCTTTTGGCATTGGAAAGAATTTCCGGTGCGCGGTTAGGAATGTAGCCAAATTGCTCAAGAGCATGAGCAATACGGGCTTGGGTTTCTTGGGCGACGGAATCTGGGTTACGCAAATAACGGCTTACCGTCATTTTGGTGATGCCAAGGTGGGTGGCGATATCTTGTAAGGTGGGGCGTTTGTGTTTCATTGAAATTAAAATTAAATCATGCGTAGCGCGCAGTATAGCAAAAACATTTGATTTTTTGACCGCACTTTTCATTGAAAAAAGGTATAATTTGGCTCAAATTCACTATAAAGGATAGCGTATGGCGGATAGCATTCGTTTAACACAATACAGTCACGGCGCGGGTTGAGGCTGTAAAATTTCGCCTAAGGTGTTAGGGACAATTTTGCAAACACAACTTAAACATTTTGTTGATCCTCATTTGTTGGTAGGGAATGATACCGCAGATGATGCGGCAGTGTATGATTTGGGAAATGGAACTGCAATTATCAGTACCACGGACTTTTTTATGCCGATTGTGGATGATCCTTTTGATTTTGGGCGCATTGCGGCAACTAATGCGATTAGCGATATTTTCGCTATGGGTGGAAAGCCGATTATGGCGATTGCGATTTTGGGTTTCCCAATTAATAAATTACCGGCAGAGGTGGCGCAAAAAATTGTGGATGGCGGACGATTTGCTTGTCATCAAGCAGGGATTTCTCTTGCCGGTGGACATTCTATTGACGCACCGGAACCGATTTTTGGTTTGGCGGTCACCGGAGTGATAAATACTGAAAAAGTGAAACGAAATGCGTCAGCCGAGGTGGGCAGTAAACTCTATTTAACCAAACCTTTGGGCATTGGGGTGCTCACCACGGCAGAGAAAAAAGGCAAATTAAAACCTGAACATCAAGGGTTAGCAACGGCAGCAATGTGTCAAATGAATATTATCGGCAGCCAATTTTCCGAAGTGGAGGGGGTTACCGCTATGACTGACGTGACGGGCTTTGGCTTACTCGGTCATTTGCTTGAAATCTGTGAAGGCTCAAACCTCAATGCTGAGTTGTTTTTCGATAAAATTCCGACTCTTGAGGGCGTATCGGACTATATTTCTGAAGGTTGCGTACCGGGTGGCACGACGCGTAATTATGAGAGTTACGGGCATAAAGTGGGGACATTGACGGATTATCAAAAAGCGGTTTTATGTGACCCGCAAACTTCCGGTGGTTTATTGGTGGCTGTTGAACCGAGAAGTGAGCAGGATATATTGGCGATTGCTCAAGGTGCTGGAGTCGATATTTATGAAGTCGGTGTACTGAAAGAGAGAAATGAAGAAAAGAGCATTTTTGTTGAGGTCTGTGATTAAAAAAAGCGTGGAGAAAAATCCACGCTTTTTTTATGCCAGTTTTTGTAAAATTAAATTACCCATCATTTCAATGTGAGCCGGTTCGGCATTCAGTGCGGGAATGTATTGATAAGATTGACCGCCGTTATTGAGAAAGTTCTCGCGATTTTCTTCATCAATTTCTTCAATGGTTTCCAAACAATCCACCGAAAAACCGGGGCAAACCACGGCAATTTTATGGATCCCTTGTACGCTTGCAGAAATTAAAAATTCATCGGTGTAAGGTTGTAACCATTCTTCACGTCCAAATCGGGATTGAAAGGTCATTCCCCATTGGTTTTCTGTTAAACCGAGTTTATCGACAACTGCAATGGTAGTTTCTTTGCAATGTTGGCGATAATAATCACCTTGGTTTTCATAGCTCAATGGAATACCGTGATAAGAGAAGAGTAAAAACTCATCAGGTTTTAACCGCACTTTGATGGATTGCACCAAGGCATCAATATAGTGTTTATCCAAATGATAGGAATGGATAAATTCAAAGGGCGGTATATTGCGAGTGTGTTTGAGTGCGTTGGCAAAAACATCAAATAAGGCACCGGTAGTGGTGCTGGAATATTGCGGATAAAGCGGTAACACAATAATTTTTTCAACCTGATTTTCCAGCAATTTTTCCACTGCGCTTTGCATAGATGGATTGCCGTATGTCATGGCAATTCCGATCTGTGCATTGATATTTTTTTCTTCTAAATACGCTTGTAAGGCTTCCTGTTGCCGTGTAGTGATGGCAAGTAGTGGTGAGCCTTGTTCTGTCCAAATAGCTTGATAATTTTTGGCAACACGTTTAGAACGAGGGGGAAGAATGAGGGTTTTGAGCAAAGGCCACCATTTCCAACGGGGTAAATCAACGACACGGGGATCTGTTAAAAATGTCCATAAATAACGAGAAACTGCAGTTGGAGTCGGTTCATCAGGAGTGCCTAAATTGGCTAAAATAACACCAATTTTTTTTGTTATTGTCATAAATCTATAATAGAAAGCGTTAGTCTTGAAACGCAGCAAAGTTTATCTTGTTCATTTCGGATGTCAATTTGCCAAACATGGTTATTTCGACTTAAATTGATAGGCATAGCCTTTGCTGTGACTTTGCCTTCTCTTACCGGGCGAAGATGATTGGCATTAATGTCTAAGCCTACCACGACTTTTCCTTCTTCGACACAAAGAAAGCCGGCAAGAGACCCCACTGTTTCTGCCAGTGCTACAGAAATTCCGCCGTGCAATAAGCCGAAAGGCTGCGTAGTGCGATTATCCACAGGCATTGTGGCTTCAAGCCAATCTTCGCCGAAAGCAGAAATTTCAATGCCAAGATGATCAACGGCGCAGTTTTTCCCCATTTCATTAAGTTGTGGGAGGGTAAATGGTTTTTTCCAAATCATTTTTATCCTTAATTTGTAAAATAAAAGAGAGGTTTATTTCATCACTTCAAGTAACGCTTGTACGGGATGTTTTAGCACCGCTTGTTCATAACGTTTCACTTGGCTGCGACAAGAATAGCCTGTTGCTAAACAAAAGTGCGGATCTTTTCCGTGAAGTTTTTTACGCCATGAAATATCATAAATTTCACGGCTCATGGTTTGGTTTTGCGTTTCGTGACCAAATACGCCTGCCATTCCACAACAGCCTACTTTTTCTACCGTTAATTGTTGTCCGAATTTTTCGAAAATTTGTTGCCATTCTTTTGGGCTGTTCGGCATAAACGTGGCTTCCGTACAATGTGGGAATAAATGCCAATCAAAAGTGCGGTCGGTTTTTTGTAGATTTTCTAATCCGCCTGAATCAAGTTGGTTTTTTAGCCACTCATGAGCGGTCAATACATGGAAATTACCCCGTTGTGTTTGCAACATTTCTTTATATTCATCACGATAAGAAAGCACTATGGCAGGATCAACGCCGACCAAGGGCACACCTAATTTGGCAACACGATTAAGAAATTCCGCTTGGTTTTTCGCTGTTTTCGCAAAACGTTTCAAGAATCCCTTGACGTGCATGGCTTTACCATTTGGTTTGAAGGGAAGAAGAATAGGGTTAAAGCCCAGTTTTTGCGTCAATGCCACAAAGTCCCGCACCACTTTCGCATCGTAATAAGAGGTGTAAGGATCTTGCACGAGCAGTAACATTTTCTCTTTTTCCGCCGCACTTAGCTGTTCTAGGGCTTCCAACGGTTTGCCTTGATAGCCGATTTCCACAAGCTGTTGTTGTAAATTCGGTATGGAAAGTAGCGGTAAATCCGTCATTCCAATTATTTTTTCCACCAGAATTTGTGTGGTTTTTAATTTGGTAAAATAATTGAAAAATTTGGCTTGTTTCGCCATATAGGGGGCGGCAAGTTCTAAATTTGCCACGATATGATCTTTCACCGGACGTAAATAGCGGCTGTGATAAAAATGGAAAAATTTCGCACGGAAACTTGGTACGTCAATCTTTATCGGGCATTGGCTGGCACAGGCTTTGCAGGCAAGGCAGGTATCCATTGCTGCTTTTACTTCATGAGAAAAGTCATAATCTCCCCGCCATTTTTGTACGCTATGACGGATTTTGGCGACAAGTGCGGTCAATTTCACGTCATTTTTTTGAAAATCAAGTTGTGCCGGTGAGATGTTTTCATTGGCTAATAAACGCAACCATTCTCGTACCATAGCTGCACGTCCTTTTGGGGAAAACACACGGTTTTTGCTTACTTTCATTGAAGGGCACATAATGCTGTGTTCATCGAAATTAAAACATAGTCCATTGCCGTTGCAATTCATTGCGCCTTTAAATTCATCCCGTATTTGAAGCGGAATTTGCCGATCATAGTCGGCTCGCATAGGAGACAAAATGGAATAGAGTTCGTCCTTAGAACCTAAGGGCGTACAGATTTTACCGGGGTTTAGACGGTTATACGGATCAAATAAAGATTTGATATATCGGAGTTCGTTCCATAATTCGGGTGTGAAGAATTTTTCGCCGTAATGGGAACGAACGCCTTTACCGTGTTCCCCCCACAGCAAGCCGCCATATTTGACAGTGAGTTCAGCCACCTCGTCAGAAATTTGTTTGAAAAGTTTGACTTGCTCTTTATCGCATAAATCCAAAGCCGGACGCACGTGTAATACGCCGGCATCTACATGCCCGAACATGCCGTATTGTAAATGGTGACGATCTAATAGAGCACGAAATTCGCTGATGTAATCGGCCAGATGTTCCGGCGGAACGCAGGTGTCTTCCACAAAAGGAATAGGTTTCGCCGCCCCTTTGGCATTGCCGAGTAAGCCTACGGCTTTTTTGCGCATCGCATAAATGCGTTCAATAGAAGGGAGATCATCGCAGATTTGATAGCCAATAATGTGATCCTGTTGTTGGGCAATTTTTTCATCCAATGCCTGACAAAGTGCGGTCACTTGACGGTCGATTTTTTCTTTGCTACTGCCGGCATATTCCACAATATTTAAACCAAGAATAGGGCTGCCCTCTTCAGTTAAAAGTTCTCGTACGGAATGCCAAATAATGTCTTGCTTGGCAAGATTTAGTACTTTGGAATCTATGGTTTCCACAGAAAGCGCATTGGCTTTCACCATAAAAGGCGCATTGCGTAGTGCGGCATCGAAAGAGCTGTACTTTATATTAATGAGAGTGCGGTATTGCGGAATTGGTAATAAATTCAGTTTTGCTTCGCAAATAAAGGCAAGAGAACCTTCGGAACCAGTGAGCAAGCGGGTGAGATTAAATTCACTTTCATCTTCGTTAAAGACATTTTTTAAATCGTAACCGGTTAAAAAGCGATTAAGTTGTGGTAAATCGTTGATGATGCTTTCACGTTTTTCTTTGCAACGTTGTGCGATAGTTTGATGGAGCGCTTTGCTGGTTTCATTCAAGCCAAGGGAATTAATATCGTTGAAAATAGCCTGAGATTTGACCTCACTTGTATCCAATATTTCACCATTTACTAGGACACTGCGTAGTGCTAGGACATGATTTGAGGTTTTACCGTATTGTAGTGAACCTTGCCCGGAAGCATCCGTATTGATCATTCCCCCCAGTGTTGCACGATTGCTGGTGGAAAGCTCCGGCGCAAAGAATAAACCGTAAGGTTTTAAAAATTGATTGAGCTGATCTTTCACTACTCCTGCTTGCACGCGAACCCAACGCTCTTCTACATTCAGCTCTAAAATTGCCGTCATATGGCGAGACATATCGACAACAATCGTGTAGTTAAGAGATTGACCGTTTGTTCCTGTGCCACCACCACGAGGGGTAAAGGTGAGCGATTGAAAGTCTGATTGATTCGCCAATTTTGTGATACGCACGACATCTGCCACTGTTTTCGGGAACAAAATGGCTTGTGGTAGATATTGATATACGCTGTTGTCAGTCGCGAGGCTTAGCCTGTCTGCATAATTTGTAGCGATATCGCCTTCAAAATGTTGTTTTTGAAGTTCGGTGAGGTAGTGTTGAACAATTTCATCAACTTGTGGTACACGAGAAAGGCGGGGTAGCATAGTTTCGTTTATATAAAGAATAAAAAGGATGGAAAGATGATATATGATGCGGGCAAAAATGTCGATTTTATATGTTAAATTGACATTTAAAGTATTTTTGATAGCCTGTGATGGAGGCTTTGTGCCTCAATTGTTAAAAATTAAAAAACAAGAGGTCTATTTATGAAAAAATCAACAATTGCGTTAGCTATTGCTGCATTATCAGTTGTATCTATTGCTCAAGCAGCGCCACAAGAAAATACTTTCTATGTTGGTGCTAAAGCTGGATGGGCATCATTTCATGATGGTATCAAATATCATGCGGATAATACGCAGCATGGCTATAATAGAAATTCAGTTACCTACGGTGTATTTGGTGGATATCAAATTTTAAATCGTAATAATTTTGGTTTGGCGGTTGAGCTTGGATATGATGATTTTGGGCGTGTTAAGTTCAAAGAAAATGGTGAATTAACCGATAAACATACTAATCATGGTGCTCATCTAAGTTTGAAAGGTAGCTATGAAATTCTTCAAGGTTTAGATTTATATGCTCGAGTTGGCGCAGCTTTAGTTCGCTCAGACTATAAAATTTATACTCCATCAGGTCCATTCTATGATAATTCCCATTCATTAAAAGTTTCTCCAGTGTTTGCTGGGGGGATGGAATATGCTTTACCATTATTACCTGAACTAGCATTTCGCCTAGAATATCAATGGATTAATCGAGTGGGTAAACATGATTCTGAAGGGCTGCGTTTAGATTATCAACCGTCTATCGGTTCTGTAGTTGCAGGTTTATCTTACCGTTTCGGTCAAGGCGCTCCGGTTGTTGCACCTGAAGTGGTAAGCAAAACTTTCAACTTAAACTCTGATGTGACTTTCGCTTTCGGTAAAGCAAACTTAAAACCTGAAGCAAAAGCGACTTTAGATGGTATCTACGGTGAAATTGCACAAGTAAACGGTGCTAAAGTAGCGGTTGCTGGTTACACAGACCGTATCGGTAAAGATGCAGCAAACTTAAAATTATCACAACGTCGTGCAGACTCAGTAGCTAACTACTTAGTGTCTAAGGGTGTTGGAGCACAAGATATCACTGCGACAGGTTACGGTGAAGCAAATCCAGTTACAGGTGCAGCCTGTGATGCGGTTAAAGGTCGTAAAGCGCTTATCGCTTGTTTAGCACCAGACCGCCGTGTTGAAATCGCAGTTAACGGTACAAAATAATTATTTTCAACTAAGTTAGTTAAAAAAAAAGCACATTTTTTAACCATAATGTGCTTTTTTATTTAGTGAACATATGTTCATTTTAATATCTGTTTGTTTATAAAATAGACAAAAACAGTAAAAAATATTTGATATTTGATTTTTTTATAGGATAATAATCCTACTTTTGAACGTTCCTTTGGCGATACAAAGGAATTGAATTTGTCAAAAGGGTAGGATATAGGGCAAATTCAAAACCCTAGTTAAGCAATGTTTAGAGTGTTACTTATTTATAAAGTTCACGATAGACAAGGAAACTTTTCTTATTTTTATCAATCGATGACTAAATAGAGGACATCAAAATGAAAAAAACTGCAATCGCATTAGTTGTAGCAGGTTTAGCCGCAACTTCAGTAGCTCAGGCAGCTCCACAAGAAAACACTTTCTATGTTGGTGCTAAAGCAGGTTGGGCATCTTTCCATGATGGTTTAAAACAATTTGACTCAAAACATGTTGGTCATGAAAATGGTTTTGGTGTTAACCGTAACTCTGTAACTTACGGTGTTTTCGGTGGTTACCAAATTTTAAATCGTGACAACTTAGGTTTAGCCGTAGAATTAGGTTACGATGATTTTGGTCGTGCTAAATTCTCTAAAGGTGAGAAAGTTGTTTCAAAACACACTAACCACGGTGCACACTTAAGCTTAAAAGGTAGCTATGAAGTGTTAGAAGGCTTGGATCTTTATGGTCGTGCCGGTGCAGCACTAGTACGTTCAGACTACAAAAATGCTAAAGGTGTTGAAGATTCAGTTTGGGGTAAAGATGCTCACAGCTTAAAAGTATCTCCTGTATTTGCAGCTGGTGTTGAGTATGCATTACCTTCATTACCGGAATTAGCATTACGTGTTGAATATCAATGGTTAGCTTCTGTTGGTAAAGATAACAAAATTGCAGAAGATAAAGACTATACTCCATGGATCGGTTCTGTAACTGCTGGTTTATCTTACCGTTTCGGTCAAGGTGCTCCGGTTGTTGCGCCTGAAGTTGTTAGCAAAACTTTCAACTTAAATTCTGACGTTACTTTTGCTTTCGGTAAAGCCAACTTAAAACCACAAGCACAGGCAACTTTAGACGGTATCTACGGTGAAATCGCACAAGTAAGCAACGCTAAAGTAGCAGTTGCTGGTTATACTGACCGTATCGGTAAAGATGCTGCAAACTTAAAATTATCACAACGTCGTGCAGACTCTGTAGCTAACTACCTAGTTGCTAAAGGTGTTGCAGCACAAGACATCACTGCAACTGGTTACGGTGAAGCTAACCCAGTTACTGGTGCAACTTGTGACGCGGTTAAAGGTCGTAAAGCACTTATCGCTTGCTTAGCACCAGACCGTCGTGTTGAAATCGCAGTTAATGGTTCTAAATAATTTTATTTAGTTATCCATTGATGGATTAAATAGAAAAAAGACCTAAACTTCGGTTTAGGTCTTTTCTTTTAATAGGATGAATTTTTTAAGATTTTATTATATAGGAACACTATCATGAAAAAATGGCTTGTTATTATCCTTGTTGCTGTCGTAGCGGGGTTTACTTTAATGTCCAGTTACAACGGATTGGTGAAAGCGGAAGAAGAAATTGATTCTGTATGGGCGAATGTAGAATCTTCTTACCAACGTCGTGCGGATCTAATTCCAAATTTAGTAAATACAGTGAAAGGTCAAGCAAACTTTGAACAACAAACTTTAACCAATGTGATCGAAGCACGTGCAAAAGCGACACAAACTAAAATTGATCCCGCTAATATGACGGAAGAACAACTTGCACAATTCCAACAGGAGCAAAATCAAGTGGGCTCGGCATTATCCAGATTGCTTGTTACTGTTGAACAATATCCACAGTTAAAAGCCCATGAAGGTTTTATGAATTTGCAAGCGCAGTTAGAGGGAACTGAGAATCGTATTAATGTTGCCCGTAATAAATTTAATGATGCGGCTCGTGTATATAACCAAAAAGTGCGTCAATTCCCAACAAAATTTGCCGCATTAATTTTTGGGTTTAAAGAAAAACCTTATTTTAAATCTGCGTCTGGTGCTGAAAATGCTCCTACTGTAAGTTTTAATTAAGGTAGAAATGATGAGATTCTTTTCAAGGATTCCTGTCGATAAAAAACAAGTAGAGGCGGCGATAGTCCGCCTTGAAAATGAAAGTTCGGCGGAGTTACGTGTTTATATAGAGCGAAAATTGCCTAAAATTTCAGTGGGATTACCGGCAATAGAACGTGCTTTGCAAGTGTTTGATGAACTTGAGATGCATAGGACTTCCGCACAAAATTCAGTATTGATTTATGTGGGCTATCAAGATCATCTTTGCGCAATAATTGGGGACAAAGGCATTCATCAATTTGTTGACGAGATGTATTGGCAAAAGCAATGTGATTTAATGATTGAGCAATTTAAGTTAAAGGCTTACACGAAAGGTATTGTGGAGGCAATTGAGCGCATTGCCGATACCTTAAAAATTCATTTCCCTATTCAACCGGATGACAAAAATGAATTATCAAACGAGGTGATTATTCATGACTAAACTTTTACAAATATTGAAAAGTGCGGTTGTTTTTATCTTCGTTTTTTGGGGTGCTTTTGTCTCTGCCGCGCAGTTTCCGCCCACGCCAAATCCGTTCCATTATGTGAATGATTACACGAATACACTTTCCCCGCAGCAACGGCAAATTCTTGAAAATAAACTAATAGCTTATAGTAATGCGACTAGCTCACAAATCGCGGTTGTGCTTGTTCCTACTACTGGTGAATATGAAATCGCGGATTATACTTTTGCCTTAGGCGATAAATGGGGAATTGGACGTAAGCAGCTGAACAATGGTGTCTTGATGCTGATTGCCAAAAATGATCGTAAGGTATTTATTGCCACAGGACAGGGATTGGAAGGCATATTGCCCGATGCATTTTTATCACAAGTAATTCGCAATGCCATCTTACCTCAATTCAAACAAGGTCAGTATGCACAGGGTATTAACGATGGTCTGAATGATATTATTGCAGCAAGCCAAGGGGAGTACGGTGCTTATCAGACGGAAGAGAGCGAGTTTGATAAATACATTCCTTTCATTATGGCTCTGGTGTTTATTGCCTTTGTGGTGTTTGGTGAATATCAATATCATAAAGATGAAATTTATATCAGCCCAAATCAGCGTGATCAGCTAAATCGAATTGTCCGTCAATCAACATTATCCCGTCGTCGTGGAGGCGGTTCCGGTTTCGGCGGAGGATTTGGAGGCGGATTCGGCGGTGGTGGCTCATCGGGGGGCGGTTTTGGCGGCGGAGGATTCGGCGGTGGTGGTGCCGGAGGAAGTTGGTAAACCTGATATAATCACTCAAGTTATAATTTGTTATACCTCTAACTTATGTTAGAATGCGCGCCTATATTTTTTATGGGGAACATTATGGAAACGTTAGACAAAATCAAAAAACAAATCAGCGAAAACCCAATTTTAATTTATATGAAAGGTTCACCAAAATTGCCTTCTTGTGGTTTTTCCGCCCGTGCATCAGAGGCATTAATGAACTGTAAAGTACCTTTTGGTTATGTAGATATTCTCCAGCATCCGGATATTCGTGCTGAATTACCGGCTTACGCTAATTGGCCAACTTTCCCACAATTATGGGTTGAAGGCGAATTAATTGGAGGGTGCGATATCATATTAGAAATGTATCAAGCTGGTGAGTTACAAACTTTATTAAGTGAAGTGGCAGCAAAACATCAAGCCTAATCTTAATCTCCCGTTTCTGAAACCCGCTTGTGCGGGTTTCTTTTTGTTTAAATTTTGTGATCAAACTAACAGTTTTGTTTTAAGGTGCTTGTGTATTTTTAAAAGTTTATATAGACTCTCCAACCTAGTCGGGGTGCTAACATTGTTTGGCTGAGAGATACCCGTGAACCTGAAACAGATAATGCTGGCGTAGGAAACTAACTCTTTTCATTAGGCTGTTTCTTCATTTCTATTTTTATAAGGACAGTACAATGAAGAAAATAACCCTCATTTCAACCGCACTTTTTGCCTCCTCTGTATTGGCGCAAACTCCCGTACAACCACTTACCGTTTATACTTACGACTCTTTTAGTGCCGATTGGGGCGCAGGGCCGAAGGTAAAAGCCGGCTTTGAAAAGCAATTTCCCCAATGCCAATTAAACTATGTGGCTTTTGATAACAATGGTACTTTATTTAATCGCGTACGTTTAGAAGGGAAAAAAATTAAAGCGGATGTGGTACTGGGCTTAGACCATCATCAAATAGATGAAACCAAAAAATTAGCGATGTTTGAGCCTAATCAAGTTGATCTCAGTAAATTGGCACTACCGCTAAAATGGGATGATCGTACATTCTTGCCTTTTGATTTTGCAAAATATGCGTTTATTTACGATAAAAATAAATTAACTCATCCACCAAAAAGTCTGAAAGAGTTAGCTGAACGTAAAGATTTAAAAGTCCTGTATCAAGATCCTCGTACCAGCAGTATCGGGCGTGGTTTATTACTTTGGGTAAATACACTTTATCCGCAAGCAGAAGCACAAAACCTATGGAAAACCTTATCTGAGCACACGGTAACGGTTACAAAAGGTTGGACAGAAGCTTATGGTGCATTCTTAAAAGGGGAAGGTGATCTCGTGTTAAGTACAAACACTTCGCCAATTTATCATATCCTTTCTGAACAAAAAGATAATTATATGGCAACGGAATTTAGCGAAGGCGGCGTATTACAAGTAGAAGTCGTGGCTAAAGTGGCTAACCGCAATAATGTTTGTGCGGATTATTTTCTTGGTTATCTGATTTCAGCGGAAGCGCAAGCCGATATTGCGAAAAATAACGTGATGTTACCTGTCATTGACAGTCCTATCGAAAGTCATATTGATGCACTAAAACAACATACACAAAATTCACTGGTATTGGATACATCAAAAATCACGGGTGAACAATTAAAAACTTGGATCAACCAGTGGCAAAAAGCACTCTCTAAATAGTACCGAATGATATCTCTGTTTTCTCATCCGCATTTCCGTCCTCGTCATTATATTGGCGGAAGTGCGGTCATTTTTTTCATTGTTTTGCTTTATACCACATCGCTTTCTGCGGTATTTTCCGTTGGTGGAAATTATTCTTGGGAAGCGTTTAAGCAGGACGATTATTTACATCAGGTCATCTTCTTTAGTTTCGGACAAGCCTTTTTATCAGCGCTACTTTCCGTGTTAATTGGTGCATTGTTTGGTCGTGCGTTTTTTTATCAGCCTTTCTTGGGGAAACCCCTTATACAACGTTTACTTTCCCTGACCTTTGTATTGCCGGCACTTTTGGCGATCTTTGGTTTACTCGGTATTTATGGCACGATGGGGTGGTTAAGCCAACTCATGCAATGGCTAGGGATTGATTGGAAACCGACAATTTATGGATTGAACGGCATATTAATAGCACATCTATTTTTTAATATCCCTCTTGCTGCGAGGGTAACACAGCAAGCCTTACAAGCAATTCCCGCAGAACAACATCAATTAGCTGCACAATTAAATATTCAAGGTTGGCAATTTTTTCGTTTAATTGAAATACCTTATCTTAAAAACCCGCTTTTGCCGACCTTTGTCCTTATTTTTATGCTGTGTTTCACCAGTTTCACCATTGTCCTTTCTCTTGGTGGCGGTCCACAAAATAGCACCTTGGAAGTCGCTATTTACCAAGCGATTTTTTTTGAATTTGATTTTCCTAAAGCGGCTTTATTTGCCCTGATTCAATTTATTTTTTGCTTTGCATTGTTTGGGGTATCCCAAATTTTTGCCAAACCACCGGAAACTAATCTTTCCCAACGCTATATTTGGCATATGCCCTCTTCAAGCGCGGTCAAAATTTTGAATATTTTTATTTTGTTTAGCGTATGTTTATTTCTTTTTATGCCATTGGTAAATATTGTAGTGGAAGGTTTGACCGCTCCGGAATGGTTTAGTGTTTGGCAAAATCCCCAATTATGGAAAGCGTTAACCAATTCACTTTCTATGGCACCGATTTCGGGTGCATTAGCGATACTATTTTCTTTTTTATTACTTTTACTTTCCCGCCAGCTACAATGGCTTCATTTTCCTGTGTTCGCAACACTTATTCAAACCGGTGGTATGATGATTTTAGCAATTCCAACGTTAATTCTTGCAGTGGGGCTATTTTTACTTTTACAGGAAATGGATTTTACCAATATACATTTATTTTTTATTGTCGTGTTGTGTAATGCGTTAGCAGCCATGCCTTTTGTGATTCGCATTTTAAATACCCCGATGATGCAATCCATGCAATATTATGAAAAATTGTGTTTATCGTTAAATCTTAAGGGCTGGCAACGCTTTAAATTGATTGAATATCCTTTATTAAAAGCACCGTTAAAATATACCTTTGCTTTAGCGACAACGCTTTCTTTAGGGGATTTTACAGCGATTGCGTTATTTGGTAGTCCGGATTTTACCTCTTTACCACACTTGCTCTATCAACAAATCGGACAATATCGGAGTCAGGAAGCGGCGATTACAGCATTGATTTTACTTAGCATGTGCCTTGGATTATTTATGTTTATTGAGCGTAATAGGGGGGAACAATGATTAAATTAAAACAAGTGAAATTTAATTATCAATCTATGCCGATGAAGTTTGATTTACATATTGCGGCACAAGAAAAAGTCGCCATTATCGGTGAGAGTGGCGCAGGGAAAAGTACCTTATTAAATCTGATAGCCGGTTTTGACTATGCCAATGAGGGCGAAATCTGGCTTAACGGTGAAAATCACACAAGAAGCGCACCTTATGAACGCCCCGTTTCAATGTTGTTTCAAGAAAATAATTTGTTCACGCATTTGACCGTTGCGGAAAATATTGCGTTAGGTCTGAAACCGAATTTGTCTCTTTCAAGTGAAGACAAAATACGGATTGAACAAGCGGCAAGTGCGGTCAATTTGCAGGATTTTTTACCGCGAAAATCGACCGCACTTTCCGGTGGGCAAAAACAGCGTGTCGCATTGGCACGTTGTCTGTTGCGTGATAAACCCATTTTATTATTGGATGAACCTTTCTCGGCACTTGATCCGCAATTACGTATTGAAATGTTAAAGTTGATCGACCAGTTATGTAATGAAAAGATGCTAACCTTGCTGCTTGTTACGCATCAGCCGAAGGAATTAAAAGGGCATATTGATCGTATTATTCATATTCATCAAGGACAAAATTTATAGGAAAAATTATGACAACCGCACAACCTGTTCAATTAAGTGAAATAACGCCTCATCCCTCCGTGGAGTATTGGTCTGTTTGTAAAGTAGAGGCATTGTATGAAACGCCCTTTTTGGAATTGATTTATCGTGCTGCGCAAGTGCATCGTGAGAACTTCAATCCACAGGCAATTCAACTTTCAACATTGATGTCTATTAAAACCGGTGGTTGTCCGGAAGATTGTGGCTATTGTCCGCAATCAGCACGCTATCAAACCGGTGTGCAAAACCAGCAATTATTGGATGTAGATGAAGTCATTACCAAAGCCAAAATTGCCAAATCTCGCGGCGCAGGGCGATTTTGTATGGGGGCCGCATGGCGGGGGCCAAAAACCAAGGATATGGAAAAAGTCACGCAAATTATTAAGGCAGTGAAGGAACTCGGCTTGGAAACTTGCGGTACGTTCGGATTGTTGCAAGACGGGATGGCAGAAGAATTGAAAGATGCGGGGTTGGATTATTATAACCATAATCTTGATACAGCACCGGAACACTACCATGAGGTGATCGGTACACGCCGTTTTGATGATCGCTTAAGTACCCTAGGTAAAGTGCGTAAGGCGGGTTTAAAAGTCTGTTGTGGTGGTATTGTGGGGATGAATGAAACCCGTAAAGAGCGAGCCGGACTTATTGCAAGCCTTGCGAATTTAGATCCTCAACCTGAATCTGTCCCTATTAATCAGTTAGTTAAAGTGGAAGGAACGCCACTTGCCGATTCGGAAGAGTTGGATTGGACCGAGTTTGTACGTACTATTGCAGTTGCAAGAATTACGATGCCAAAAAGTTATGTACGTTTATCGGCGGGGCGTCAAGGCATGACAGAAGAAATGCAAGCGATGTGTTTTATGGCAGGTGCAAATTCTATTTTCTATGGTGATAAATTGCTCGTTACCGATAATCCTGAAGAAGATGGTGATCAATTACTTATGGCAAAACTCGATCTTGAACCGGAAACAGAAGAAAATCGGAAAATTCTTGAACGATAGAATGGAGTGTATAAAAGTGCGGTTAATTTTAACCGCACTTTTAGTTTTTAGTTATTTTCTGGATTCAAATTCCGCTAGTGCTTCGTCAAATTGTTCGGCAACAAGTGGATGCACAGGGGCAAATACAGAGGAGCTGAGGGTAATAAATGAGCAAACTAAGAATCCTGGGATAATTTCATAAAGTTGGGATAAATCATTCCAGCCTAAGAATTTCATTAATGGACTCCAGATAACAACGGTTACTGCGCCTGATAACATACCCCATAATGCTGCTTTGGAGCTAATATTTCGGTTAAAGAGTGAGAGAATGACCACCGGGCCGAATGCTGCACCGAAGCCTGCCCAAGCATAAGATACCAGACCCATTACTTTAGAGTTCGGATCCTGAGCGATTATAATAGCAACGACAGAAATGACTAGCACCATTAAGCGACCAACCCACACTAATTCCTTGCTTGAAGCATTTTTACGGAAGAAACCTTTATAGAAATCTTCAGTAATTGCGGCTGAACACATTAATAATTGGGCTGAAAGTGTGCTCATAACCGCCGCTAAAATTGCTGATAATACAACGCCAACAATCCACGGATTAAACATTACTTTTGAAAGTTCAATAAAGATAGATTCTGGGTTTTCAAGCGGGATATTTTGGTGAGTGAAATAAGCCAAACCGAAGTAGCCTACCGATACTGCCCCTCCTAGACAGAGGAACATCCACACAATACCGATTGTACGTGCTTTATTAAGTGCTGACACAGAGTCTGCAGCCATGAAACGAGCCAAAATATGCGGCTGTCCGAAATAGCCTAAACCCCAAGCAAGAGCAGAAATAACGCCAATTCCCGATACATTGTGTAACCAGTTGCTATATGGAATGTTTGTTGCGGCAGATTTAGCTGCTAATGCAGCGTTGATTTCGTCCCATCCAATATTGACGAATGCCATCACCGGCGCAAGAATGAGTGCAAAAATCATTAAAGAGGCTTGGATAGTATCGCTCCAAGACACTGCTAAGTACCCACCGATAAAGGTATAAGCAATCGTTGCAATTGCACCTAACCAAAGGGCGGTGTAGTAATCCAATCCAAGTAAACTTTGGAACAATTTTGCACCGGCAACTACACCGGAAGCACAGTAAATAGTGAAGAAAAATAAAATAATGGAGGAGGAAATGATTTTTAATGCTTTCTTTTGACGAGGAAACCGTTGGGCAAAGAATTCCGGTAAAGTAAGCGCATTATTGTATTTTTCAGTGAAAATACGTAAACGACCTGCAACAATTTTGTAGTTCAGAAAAGCACCGATAGTCAGTCCGACGGCAATCCATGCTTCGGATAAACCGGATAGGTAAATTGCACCCGGTAATCCCATTAAGAGCCAACCTGACATATCTGAAGCTCCGGCGGACATTGCGGTTACGAAACTTCCCATTTTTCGACCGCCAAGAATGTAATCGTCAAAGTTTTGAGTGGAACGATAGGCATATAAACCGATGCCTAAAATTACCAATAAATACAAGCCGAATGTGATGTAAATCTGCATAGCTTTACTCCTGTTATTAAGGTACATAGCCTACGTAGAGGATTTATTCTTGCCATTTTAAATATATAACTGATTGTGGTTGAATAAATCCAATTCTACAAAAGGCGTTATTGTCGCTTGTTAATCATAAAAAGGAAACATAGAACGTCATTTTTTATAGACTTTTTAAATCAATGTTCCTCTGTGGTCATTAATGAGGTATTCCCTCCGGCAGCGGTTGTGTTATAGCTACGAGAGAACTCATCATATAAAGGTAATAAATCTTGTGTTGTGCGCCAGTCGAAGCATTTAAAAATTGCTTCACTGTTTTCTGCTAACCATAGGCGACGTTGTGCATCAAGTGCGGTCAAATATATCCCTTTTTGACAATGCCCGAGTTCGGCATTGACCCGAATACTTGTTTGGCGATTTTGGGCAAGTGGATGGCTTGGCTCTACCAGAACACTGAAACCGGCTGATAATAATTTTTCTGCTGCAGCTTGAGAAGCAGATAAATCGCCATTAAGGATTGCAACTTCACAAGGTAAATAGGCTAGGCTATTGTGCTCGCCGGTAATACTTTCCAATACAGGCTTAGATTGAGGAAGCATTTTTTCATTACCAAATTGGCTATGATAATGCGATGTCCGGGTTAAGCGTTGGAGATAAAATTCTCCGCCTGCTTTAGGTCCTGTACCTGATAAACCGTGCCCGCCGAATGGTTGTACTCCTACTACGGCTCCCACGATATTTCGGTTAATATAGAAATTACCGCAATTGAGATGTTTTTCCACTAAATCCATTTGTTTACGAATTCGACTGTGGCAGCCTCCGGTTAGGGCATAGCCTTTTTTATTTACCTCATCAAGTACAGTAATGAGTTCATCTTTACGATAGCGAATGATGTGAAGAATTGGACCGAATACTTCTCTTTGTATTTGATTGAGATTATCCAACAGATAAACGGACGGGCCGATAAAATGCCCATTTTCCGGCACATCCAGTTCAGTATAAGTCAGGGCTATTTTACGCATATTGGCTTGGTGATTGAGCAAATTTTGTTTTGCTTCTTCGTCAATAACAGGCCCAATATCGGTTTCAAGTAAACGAGGATCGCCAATACTTAGCTCTTTCATTGCCTCACTAATCATTCGATAGTATTGATCAGCAATTTCTTCTTGTAATAACAGAATACGGAGAGCAGAGCAGCGTTGACCTGCTGAGTCAAAAGCAGAGTTTAATACGTCTGCAACCACTTGTTCCGGTAAGGCAGAGCTATCAACTACCAGTACATTTTGCCCGCCTGTTTCCGCAATTAAAATAGGATCATTATCTGCAACGGCTAAACGTTTTTCGATAAGTTTTGCGACTTCGGTTGAGCCGGTGAATACGACAGCATCGAATGGTTGTTGAACAAGTGCAGCACCAAGATCACCTGCGCCTAATACAAGTTGTAAAGCTTCCGTTGGAACGCCTGCTTGGTGAAGTAATTTTACCGCAGCATAAGCAATGAGTGAGGTTTGCTCTGCCGGTTTGGCAATAACCGCATTACCGGCAGCAAGAGAGGCTGCAATTTGCCCTGTAAAGATTGCCAATGGGAAATTCCAAGGGGAGATGCAAAGCACTTTACCACGAGCCTCACCAAGTTTATTGATAGCGGCTAAGTTTTCAAGTTGATTGGCATAATAACGGAGAAAATCGACCGCTTCCCGAAGTTCTGCAATAGCATTCGGTAAAGTTTTACCGGCTTCAATCATTGCTAATTTCATCAACAGACCGTGATTTTCTTCATAGAGATCAGCGGCTTTACGTAAAACATTGGCTTTTTCGACCGCACTTTGAGTGTTCCAATGATGGTTATTGGCAGCCGAGAATACCGATTGCGCTTGATCAATTTCTAAGAAATGTATTTCACCAATTATTTCTGTTAATTTTGCAGGATTTTTCACATACTGCGCGGCTTGTTGAGTTGGATTTGCCTGTGTCGTGATAGATTCTGCATTTTCAATTTTAGCGTCATTCAAGGATTGCTCAAGTTTTTCCAATACCAGCTCGTTGGTTAAATCAAAACCGGCGGAATTAAGACGATCGTGAAATAATTCAAGAGGTTTACGCACCAATTTATTTGGTTCGCCATTAGACTTATTGTAAAGTTTCCATGGCGGTGTGACTAACTGAGAAACTGGAATACTTTCGTCCACTAATTGATGAACAAAGGAAGAGTTCGCTCCATTTTCAAGTAAACGGCGAACAAGGTAAGCAAGCAACGTTTCATGAGTGCCGACAGGCGTATAAACCCGAACTTGTTGGTTGAAGTTTTCATTACCCACGATATTATCGTAAAGACTTTCCCCCATACCGTATAAGCATTGAAACTCAAATTTTTTTCCTTGTCCGAGTTCATAAATGGTGCACATTGTGAGAACGTTATGAGTAGCAAACTGAGGGTAAATGACATCCTGCGCCGCCAACAATTTTTTGGCACAAGCAACATAGGCAATATCAGTATGATTTTTACGGGTGAAAAGTGGGAAATCATCTAAACCATCAGTTTGTGCCCATTTGATTTCACTGTCCCAGTAAGCACCTTTTACTAGGCGGATCATCAAATAGTGTTGTTTTTCACGGGCAAGATTGATCAAATAATCTAAAACATACGGGCAGCGTTTGGAGTAGCTTTGTACAACAAAACCAATACCTTTATAGTCTTTGAGTTCCGGTTCATCAAGTAATTTTTCAATTAAATCAAGAGAGAGTTCAAGGCGATTTGCTTCTTCCGCATCAATATTCACACTAATATTGTATTTTTGTGCCAGCAAGAAGAGTTGTTTTACACGAGGATAAAGTTCATTTATTGTACGATCATATTTTGTACGGCTATATTTAGGATGAATGGCGGAAAGTTTTACAGAAATACTGTTACCGTTGTAAATATTTCGATCTGCTGCATTTTTACCGACTTCCTCAATGGCATGTAAATAATCGTTGAAGTAACGATCCGCATCGGTAGCCGTCATTGCCGCTTCGCCCAACATATCGAATGAAAAGGTAAATCCTTTTTTGTAGCGGGGTTGGATGTGTTTAAGTGCTTCATGTATATTTACACCTGCTACAAATTGCTTCCCTATAATTTGCATAGATTTCACCATAACTTGGCGCATGACCGGCGCAGCGAAACGGGAAAAAATATTTTTTAGATTGTTGGTGAGCTGAGTTTCCGTGAGGTTTTCACTGATTTTTCTACCGAACATCAAACCGTAGCTGGCGGCGTTAATGAAAATAGATTTTGAATTGCCTAGGTGGGATCGCCAATTACCATCTTGTAATTTTTCGTAGATGAGGTCATCACGGGTTTTATCATCGGGAATACGTAATAAGGCTTCTGCCAAGCACATCAATGCGACACCTTCTTCAGAACTTAAAGAAAACTCTTCCATTAAGGCATCTGCACCATATTGTTTTTGTTTAATATGACGTAATTTATTGATGAGATCAGTAGCATGATCTGTAATACGTTTTTCTTGTTCTTCAGTGAAATCAAGTGTTGCCATTAGCTGATCAATCGCTATTTTTTCATCAAGGCGATAATTTTCAGTAATGGCCCGACGTTCAGGAGAGTAAGTTTTAGAAAGTGAAATAGACATTTGGTAATCCTTTGTTTCTATTGTGTTACAAGATTATTTGCTGAAAGTAAGTCTATTTAAACAAAATGTAAACAAAAGCTTTTGAGATTTGTGAGTAATATCACAGAAAAAATGTAGATTAGAGAAGAATATAAAAAAATCCTCTTATTTTAAGTTTAATAAGAGGATTTAAGATAATTAAAGATGCTGATTGATGAAGTTGGCTAACTGACCTTTTGGTAAAGCGCCGACTTGTGTTGCAACAACCTCACCATTTTTCATTAAAAGTAAAGTAGGGATACTGCGTACACCGAATTGACCTGCAACAAGTTGGTTTTCATCAACATTGATTTTTACGATTTTTGCTTTGCCGGCAAATTCCGGGGCGAGTTCATCCAATACTGGTGCAATCATTTTGCAAGGGCCACACCATGGTGCCCAAAAATCAACTAATACCGGAATATCAGAACGTAATACATCTGCTTCAAATGTTGCATCTGTTGTGTGTAATACTTGGCTCATTTTTGTTTCCTTTGTTTGTGAATAATGCCCTCAATATATGGACATTTTGCGAAATTACAAGTGCGATCAGAATAGCACGGGTTATTTAAAAGTACACTTATTAATTTAATCACTAAAAGCTAAGAGGGGTAAACCAAGTTTTCACAAGGTTTGCCTGATTTTAGTTTATATACATTGGCAAGTGTAACATCTGCAATACTGGTCAAGGCTTCTTCCGTTAAGAAGGCTTGATGACCGGTAAGCAACACATTATGGCAAGAAGAAAGGCGACCGAATACGTCATCTTGAATGACTTCATTAGATTTATCTTCAAAGAATAAATCACGCTCATTTTCATAGACATCCATCCCCAATGCACCAATTTTACGTTGTTTTAACGCATCAATCGCAGCCAATGTATCAATGAGTGAACCGCGGCTTGTGTTAATAATCATCACCCCGTCTCTCATTTTTGCAAAGGCTTCGCGATTAAGTAAATGGTAATTTTCCGGTGTAGCGGGGCAATGTAAGGTAATCACATGAGATTTTGCATAAAGCTCGTCAAGTTCGACATATTTTGCGCCAAGCTCCTCAACAATAGGATTTTTAAAAGGATCATAAGCAAGGATATGCATTCCAAAGCCTTTTAAAATTCGCATAACGGCAATCCCAATCTTACCTGTACCGATAACGCCCACGGTTCGTCCGTGCATATTAAATCCAATAAGGCCTTCTAAAGAAAAGTTGGCTTCACGGGTGCGTTGATAAGCACGATGAATGCGACGATTAAGTGTCATCATTAAACCGACCGTATGTTCAGCTACGGCTTCAGGGGAATAAGCAGGTACTCGAACCACTTTAAGTCCAAGATCCTGTGCGGCTTTTAAATCTACATTATTAAAACCGGCACAACGTAAAGCAATTGTTTTTACGCCAAGTGTGGTCAATTTTTCCAATACTTTTCGACTCCCGTCATCATTAACAAAAATACAAACCACTTCGCAATGTTCTGCTAGGCGGGCTGTGCTCTCATTCAACATGAAGTCGAAAAATTCAAGATCAAAACCGTATTTTGCATTGATTAATTCAAAGTATTTACGGTCATAGTTCTTTGTACTATAAACTGCAATTTTCATCTTACCCCCGAGAGGATTATTTCAAATGAGAAAATGCCTGAAGTAAATCTGCTTTGATATCTTCCACATTTTCGATGCCCACAGAAAAACGTAGCAATGTATTAGTGATTCCCCGAGCTACACGTTCTGTTTCCGGAATATCCATGTGGGTTTGAGTTGCCGGATAAGTGATAAAACTTTCTGTGCCGCCAAGGCTTTCCGCAAAGGTGATGAGCTTGATTGATTTCAAGAAAGTATTGATCCAATTTTCATCTTTCAAACGAAAAGAAAGCATTCCTCCTTTGTTTGGATAAAGAACAGAATCAACCTGTGGTTGGGATTTTAAAAATTCAGCAATAGCTTGAGCATTTTCTTGATGGCGTGTCATTCGTAAAGAAAGCGTTTTCATTCCTCGGATAGTCAGCCAAGAATCAAAGGGCGAAAGTACTGCACCTGCGCCATTTTGAATATAAGCAATACGCTCACAAAGTTTCTGACCTTTCGCCACAATCAGACCTACAAGGACGTCATTATGACCTGCAATATATTTAGTACCGCTATGGATAACAATATCAGCTCCTAAATCAAGTGGACGGGAAAGAACAGGCGTCAAGAAGGTATTATCGACAATTAACATTAATTGATGTTTTTTGGCGAGTTTTGCGATCTCTGCCACATCGCATTCTTCCATTAGCGGATTGGATGGTGTCTCGATGAAAATCGCTTTGGTATTCGGTGTAATGGCTGCTTCAATTTCTGTGACAGATGCTGTATTAACATAAACGGGTTTTACACTATTGTTGTTTTTGTAGGAAAAATCTAAAAGACGGTAAGTTCCACCGTAAACATCGCTGGAAACAACCCATTCGTCAGGGGCGGTAAAAAGAGTCATTAGTACTTGGATTGCCGCCATACCGGATGAAAATGCAAAGCCCTGATCTCCATGTTCTAATTGGGCGATCGTGTTTTCTAATACTGAGCGGGTTGGATTTTTTGTGCGGGTATAATCAAATCCCGTACTCTCACCAATACCATGATGCCCGTATGCAGTAGAAAGAAAAATTGGCGTAGAAACCGCACCGGTGCGTTCATCGCTACGATTACCTGCTTGAGCGAGTAGGGTATCAATTGCATATTGTTGTGTTGTCATAATATCCTCAAAAATAATTTAAAAAGTGACCGCACTTTTTTTATTAAAAAAAGAATGAAAACATTTTGGCATAAAGCCTAAAGTGATAAAAGAAGAAATTAAGAGATAACCATAAATTTCATTTTTTCATCATTTATTGTAAATAATTTAAACGAAATGCAGTTTTTTTAGACGGTTAAGATTTTTTTTAATATCTATGATTGACAGTGTTTAAAATTTCCGTAAAATGCGCACCACTAACAGCGAATGCGGGAATAGCTCAGTTGGTAGAGCACGACCTTGCCAAGGTCGGGGTCGCGAGTTCGAGCCTCGTTTCCCGCTCCAATTACTGGCGTGTTAGCAAAGCGGTTATGCACTGGATTGCAAATCCATGTAGCTCGGTTCGACTCCGGGACACGCCTCCATAATACGCTATAAGTTAGTTTGCCCGAGTGGTGGAATCGGTAGACACAAGGGATTTAAAATCCCTCGCCTTTCGAGGCGTGCCAGTTCAAGTCTGGCTTCGGGCACCATTTAATAAAACCTTAGTTTTATAAAAAACTCCTTTAAAACCCTACACTTGGGTCGTTAGCTCAGTCGGTAGAGCAGCGGACTTTTAATCCGTTGGTCGAAGGTTCGAATCCTTCACGACCCACCAATATTATCCAAGTGGCGACAAAGTGGCGGTAAGAATTCCGCGTCAATTTTCTTTTAACTTCCTTTCTGTTTCTGTCAGTGGCGATAACCGCCAGTCGGTTAAACTGAAATGAATTTTGTCTGTTCATCATCACGGAAAATCTAAAAATCTTTTATAAATTAATACCTTATTGATATTTATCTGTTTTCAATGATCCCTTTTAAGTGAAAAATACTGTAAAAGTCTGTAATTTTTACAGTTAAGATCACTCTTCTTTGTATGAAATGATCCCTTTTACTTCAAATAGTTATCTAATTTTATTGCCTGAAATTTAACTGAAAAAACGCAAATTTTTAACGTAAATTCGGCGGGGGAGGAAGTGGATTTTCCGTGACTTAAGGTTTTACGCGGAAAAATTCCGTGAGATTGGTTTGATATGTTTTACTATGCTAATTTCTTTAATAAACAATGAGTTAGATTTTTCGTGATAGATGTCGACGAAATGAATTTCGTCGAGATAACAAAAAGCCGCAACATTGTGCGGCTTTGGTTTGATGTGAAATGTCGGCGTTACTCAATAATCGGTGTTAGTTTGTCTTTTATTGCTTGTGCCTTGTTTGCTTGTTGATTAAATGTGCTTGCTTGGTTTGGCTGTGGTGAACCGCCATGAGTGTGTGTCGCTAATGTACTTGCTACTTCTCCCAATAGTTGAATTGTATCTTCTAACAATCTAAAAATGTTTTGCCCCTCTGATCCCATATAACTAATCGGTGCGACAATTTTATTTTTTTCATCTGAAACGCGTAGTGCCAATCCTATAATCTTTTCTTGTAGCGTTCCGCCTGTTCCTTGGGTGCGATTGCTTGCCGTGGTGTCGTTGATACTACCCAACACACTAACGGTTTTATTTCCGCCGATGGTTTGGGTACTGTCTGCATCGACGGTTTTTGTTGAAGTGCCGATTTGTTTTACTTCGCTGTCTGTTTCGATATGGCGTTCATAAGATTTATCGGTAATCTTCTGATCCGTTTCGCGAATCTTATTGCCTGCTGCGTCAGTGCGCTCATACACTTCGGGCCGTTGTTGCTTAAGTTGTTCACCCGGTGCAACACTCGGCACGGTTTTGCCTTGTGCCAACATAGTTCGCACAAAAGGTTGATCGCTACGCCCATAAGCAAAACCGACTTCAACCATCGTGCCAACTTCCGGAAAGGCAAAATCACCACCTTGTGAGCCTGTACTTGTTACCGGCAACGGCACAGCGGGATAAACCGGCACGGATTTATCTTCATTTCCGTTTTCGTCCAATAACTGCAACTCAACGGCGTATTTCGGGCGGAACGGATCAGAAATATCACCACCACTTGAAGGATCTGCAATACCGACTACTTTGGCATATTTCGGCAAGTGATAACCACCCGCCAATTCGGGGAACGTTTTTTCCATTTGACGGCGTTCGGGGCTTTTCTGTTCCGGCTTGCCGTTTTTGTCTAAGTTTTCCCATGACAACACATAATCATCTCCGTGCAATTCCACTTTCTGAATTTTATTGCCGTTGATGATGGCGCCGGGGCGAATGGCGGCAGTAATAGGAATTGTCATATCGTTACTGCCGCTTGTCAGTGTCATCCCTTCGTCAAACTCAATATTCTTGCCCACCCAACGTGAATCTTGGTGTGAACCGATAAATAACGAACCATCGGGCGATTGTTGCCACATATAATCCGGAATTTGATATTGTCGCCCGATATTGGCTAAAAGCTGATAACCGCTTCCGTTATGGGTAAATAACGAAATTGGCGTATCAGCATAATCCGCTTGTGGTACTTTCACCGGGATTTTAGTTTTCTGTGTAATCCACGTGCATAAGTCGCGCAGTGTGATATGACGATGGGAGCAATTCAATGTCTTTTCAAAAACCGATACTTTTTCACGAATGAACAATTTTTTATAGCCGTTTTCTGCACCTTGTTCGCGCTCCACAATACCATCGAACCATTTGTAATAATGATCATATTCTCCCATCTCAAAGACCGCACTTTTGCCGATACAGTCTTTTTCGGTGCGAACCGTTACGAATCCTCGTCCGGTGTTGTTTAGTTCAAGGATGATTTGCTCGTCGGCAAGTTCTAATTCCTCGCCATCAAGAAGAAAGGTTTTAATTATTTTCATTGTGTCTGCTCCAATCTCCTTTTTTTGCGGCTTCCCAAGCTCCGCCCCAATCACCTTGATTAATTCTTCCTGATAAACTTGTATCTTTTTCTGTTCCCGATGTTTTTTCTTTTACCTCGGAAGATTTACCTTGATTTTCGACCGCACTTTTCGCAACTGGTGCTTTCTCTCCCTGTGTCTTTGCTTTTGGTTTTTTCTTGCGTTGGTCTTTTTTCTCGGCAACGGAATTGACCTCGCGCAATGTAAAGGATACCGACCAACCCAACTGTCCGCTTTGTTCGGTTGCTGATACTTCGCCGCTGAATTGAACTTCGCGCATATTTACCGCCTCTGCGGCGGTGCAAGATACGCGGTATTTGCTTTGCTCACCCTTGCCGTCTTCGGATTCGGCAAGATTAAATAATTGTGTGAGCCATTCTTTGCGTGAGTATGGAATAAAACCCAGTACGTTTAATTCCTTGGCTTTTACACCTTTATCGGATTTCTTCGTGCTTGATTTTTGTCCGCTCATGTCTTTTTCTTCGCGTTTAACTGACACACTTATCATAATATTGTGTAAGTAAATCGGTGTGCCGTTTAGCGCAAGTTGTACGCTTGGGTTGCGTTTTGTTGTTCCCATTGGTGCTAGTCGTGATGTGGTGCGCTCTTGGGCAACAAAAGGGATTCTAGTCATTTTGCAACATTCCTTTGATATTAGTTAAATCTGCACCGACAAACATCACGCACGCGGTGAACACATTGCCCGATGTCGGCACATTCAATTTGATTTTTGTTTCTGCGACTTCAAGATAATCCGAAACAGAAAACGCATACACATTCGTTGATGTTGTTAGCATTTTTGCCACTTTCTCATTGTTTTGTTTATCACGCTCTTTCTTTGCCGCCTTTAATGCTTCAATAGCTGCCATCGGGTCTTTGGTTTGTGCCGCAACTGCGGTGGCGGTTGCATTGCGCAGAATACTTTGCATAGTACGGGCTGAACCCGGTGTAATATCCGTACTATTAGAAAATGAAGGGCTTGCCATAGTCGGCGTTTTTACCATTTTTGTAGTTTGTAAGTCTTTGCTTGATTTTGCATAGTCAAGTGCTTGTTTAAATGTTGGCTCGGGCAAAAGCTCGCGCACATTTGCTAAATCGGCAATAAACTGTTCAATGTTGTTATTTGTCACCATGATGGCGACAACATCTTGCACACCTTTAGGGCGATTCGGATCGGCATAATCCACTAATTTTGCCGCCAGTGCTTTTACCGCATTTTCGGGCGATAAATAATGGTTTGATTTTTCTTTGATCCCGTGCGACCAATTATGCACGCCTAACTTTGTGCCGGTCACAGATAGCGAAAAAGGGGATATAATCCCCTTTTGTGCATTTTCTAATACTATTCTTGACTGTGGGGCGAGTTTTAATTGTTGTTTTTGCCACATTGCATTATCCCTCAATCGCCTGAAAATCAGCCGGATATTGTCGCCGTTTCACCTCGCTTTCATAGGCGGTCTTGCAATGATTCGGATCTCGGAACAAGCCATTGACGAATTTATACCAAAAACGCCACCGCTTTTTAGGGTTTTCAGTTAACATTGCACCACGATAACAACGGCTTGAAAATGTTTCATCCGCACCACCGCCCGTGAGTGCGTTAAATAATTGGTCAATCGCGATAATGACGTTATAACCCCAATTTTTTAACTTGTGTTTTACAGTTTTTGCCATTGCTCAATCTCCTGTTCAATTTGGTCTAGTTCTTCTAACGTTTGCGCTTGTTCGATATGGGTTTCAAAATTTTGCTTAATTGCAAAAAGTTTACCCATCACAATGGCGAACAAATCCGCTTTTTCGATGACTTTTTGTTTCAACTCTTCAATGTTTTTTAAGTCGTCACGACCCTTGAAGATTTCAGTTAAAATCATTTCCGGCAATTCATTTCTCGCTTCACGTTCTTGACGGTAAAAACTGTCAATCTCGGCTTGAGAATACCCTTGCAGATATTGCATTTTAAATTGATCGGTTTTGTCCGCAATGCGTTGTAAAAGGGTTGTTTTGCGTTGGGTGGTAAGTGCGGTTATTTTGGTTTTTGAAATAATCCACTCACCATCTTTTAATTCGTGAGCCGGACTGGGTTGTGGCTCAAGCAGTACTGGGGTTCCTTGTTTATCACTGATGATTTGTTTTCCTTGCTCTTGCCCCTCAAGCAACTCAATATATTTTTCTTCGCTGATTTCTATCGCGCCTTCCGGCACAAACCCGCCAAAATCATCATTAAAAAATCCGTCTTTAAAATAAATTGCCATTATCTCCATCTCCCGATTGCCAAAAATTGCAAGCGGCACAACCTCTGATTAGCGCTACCACTCTCATAGTTATACCAATATAATGTAGTGTTTGTTGATTTAGTAAGTATATTTACTCCTGCATTATGATTCTCCTCTAGAGATGTGGTGATGTTGCCAAACACTATGGGTTTACCAACAAAAGCCGCAGCCCAAGTTAATTGTTTTTGCCCAGAACCGCCCAGTCCGGAGTTAGCGCCTAAAATATCATTGAATTCAGCGAAATAAGTCTGAATCATCGTTCCGTCTGGATAGCGTCTAACTTCGAAATTACCAATTTTTTGATAGGTAAAATCTTCAAGTAATGCCAGCGTACCGCCTTTCTTCCGCAAAGAAACCGTATTAATATTTGTTCCGTTTGCTTCCCTATACATAATAGTCAGCATGTTAGTTGCGGAATGAGGATTGCCTTCAAATCTGACGTAGCGACCCGATAAATTTTTTATATTTAATCCCGTCCAATCAGAATCCTCCAGAATCATTCCCGGCGCGACAAGCGTTTTATTTGAGTAAACCGAATTCGCAAGCAATTCGATCGAGGTATTATCAGTATAATTGAGCACGACAACATCGTTACTTGTACTATTTCGTAGCCCGACAGCATATTTATTCACCCCGCTTCTTTTACCTTTAAGCAACGAATCATCCGTATCAATGACCAGATTTCCGGTCATCGTATCGCCCGATTTTGACACTCCGTTTAAGCCGTCAATGCGTTTCCAGTCACTCCAACCATTTTGATTTTTCCCTCGCGCATAAATGTGATTATCGTGATAACTGATATAAAGCTGCTGTGCGCCAAAGCCGGAGCTTCCAGTCACTATCAGCTTCCCGGCTTGTTCTATTGGATAATGTCGAGCTGATGTTGAGTTGGAATTTAAAGATTGTCCGTAAATGCCGGAGGCTGTAACACTGTTTAAATCCTCGTTTGATAACGCAAGTCCAAATGCACGTCTATTTGCGTTATTATCTGCGGACACGGCTTTATCATAAGCCGTTTTAGCTGCTAAACTTGTCGCCACCGTATCAGATGACGCACTATTAACCGCGTTGGATTTTTTGCTGTTTAAGATAAACGATGTTGTGACATAGCTTCGCAAGGCATCAATCAGAGCCTTTAACCCTTTCGCCCCTTTAGCTGTAAATGCCATATCTTCCGAATCGGAATCAAAGCCGGAAAATAATTTCACAATCCCGCGTTTCGCAGTACTCGCAATAGGTAATTTATGCGCATGTCCGCGTTGCTCTTTTGTATTTTCGGTAGTGTCACTTAGTTCAAGCGGATTGATTCCCAGAAACGGCGAAAGCAAGCGACGATCAGTTACGTTGCCTTGTCTATCAATATCTGCAAGGATTTGCACATAGTGCTGACGGTTTGCCGTATCTACATAATCATCTCTGGGAGTGGTGAGATACTTAATTTCTGTTTCATACGCGCCTGTTACTGTGCAGTGATGCACTACGTCGGCATAAATGGAGCATGGCAAGTTATTGGCAGTGATATTATGTACTGCGCCTAAATCCATGCGCACCCCTTCTGCATAGGCTATGCCCGGTTGAATGGTAAATTGATTGCCTGTTTTATGCCGGACTAAAAATCCCTCATCAAAAAACACGGCGCGGCCATAAAGATCGCGATTGGTTAAACGGATTTTTTCATCAAGCCCGTGCAAACGCACAGTAAAATCAATTTGCCACGTTTTGGCGTTCACATTTACGCCGGTTAAGGCTTTTGCGCCCGTAAACTCTAAAAGAATGTTGCGCGTAATGCTATTGCCTTGCACGGTATTTTTGTTGCGTATTTTCTTCACCGGTTCTGTTTGTACGGCAACAGCAAGCATATTTTTTGATTTGTTGATTAAGCCGATAAAATTGAAATCAAAATCGCCCACTTCCGTGCCAATCGTCACAGAATACACAACAGAATTTTCATTGATGACACCGCTTTGTGATACCGCTTGGCGGTGTACAATTTGTGCCGCTGTCGGCATGGTAAGGTGTTGTGCAAGATTGTTTTCATTCAAGCCCGGAACATTGGCAAAAATAAATTCATCAAACTGCACTGTGCCGCCTGCAATGGTTTGCTCTGCGATGTAGCGTTCAAATTGTGGCGTGATTAAACTTGCCATAAATAAACCTCTTTTAATTGTTATTGTCAGTTCACTTTCACGTAAAAGCTTTGATAATCGTGATTAAATTCACCGTGGTGAATTGTCACGCTTTCTTTGGTAATCACTTCAAAGGTGTAGCGCCGACAGGTGCGGCCATATTTGCGGATGATTAAATTTAACAATTCCGTTTTCTTGGCTAACTGGGAATCGCTTACACGAATTTTGATGACATCCCAGTTTTCCGTGTCAAAACGTTCTTCAATTTCCACATAACCGATCCCCAATCGCTCAAAGATTCGGATAAAACCTGCTTTGCTGCCGGCATCTTTGGCATTCAAAAAGGCATATTTCACGCGCTTGCGGAAGAGTTCCAACGATTCACCCTCGAATCGTTCCACATCACGTTGATAGGCGATTAAATTTAGAATGCGCTCGCTGCAATGTTCTTCATCTAAAATATTGAAGGGAAATTTGACCGCACTTAGAACATAATCCCACCATTTGCCAAATAGCGCGGCGATTTTGTTCAGTTCGCCTTTATCCATCCAGAAGGGGAGTTTTATTTTCATTTTTGCACTGTCACCGATAATTGTTGGATTCGTGGGATAGATAACTCGCTTTTGATGTCGGTTTGTCCCCATACGATTGATGCAATTTCGCTGATGTTGTCGTGTATTTCCTCACCCAATTTCGACCAACTAAAACGGCTGAATGGGTAGGTTTTTGTCACGCTATAATTATTGTTTTCGCGAAACGCACAACGGATCATATTTTCTACTTGGATTAAAATTTCTTGCCGGCGAACATCTCCCACAAAAATAGATGGACGGAAATAAATTGCACAAGTTAATCTATGTTGCGTTTCCGGCATAGCGTAACAAAGCAAATCGTCACCGTGACCATGAAAGCCTTCGTCACGCACGTGGCGATTGACTTTATCAATAAACGGCTGACTGGTTACGCCTGTATCTAACAACAAATAGGCGTTTGCCGTTCCCGGCCCACGTGGCGCATCATGTTTAAAATAAATTCTATCCACAGATAAGGCGGCGACCTTGGCAATCATGCCCTTGTACACGCTATCTATGTGGTGTTGCCCCACGCTAGAAAACTGTGTGCGGTAACGTTCGCGTAATTCGTCGTTGGTTTCCCGATCCGCTCCCGGCGAGGTGAGCCAATCTTCTAAATTTTCAACCGCACTTACGCCTGCAACGGATTCCGGCAAAATGCGGTAGTATCCGGTGGCGAGGTTGTAATTTGCGCCCGACTCTTCGGCAACAACTGGCACGGGTGCACGCAATGTCCCTTTAGGGATGACAGTATCTTGTGTAACGACTAATCGAAAAATAACATCATTAATGCGTTCGGTTTGAACTACCGTTCCCGCTTTGATAGTGAGTTCGGTCAATTCGCTTTCTTTCGTAAAATGAATCACCCCCTCGGCTTTAGTTGCGGGTTTAAAATCTAACCCTACTGACCAAGCCTGCAACTGCAACCAACTATCTTTAGCAGTTTTTACAAATAGATTCGGTAAAATTTCCGCAATTAAGTGATCGGTGAGCCATTTAACCGGTTTTACCGCAATAGCGGTGATTAGTCGCCAAAACGGGCTCATCCGCGACGTGTTGGTGATTAAGCCTTCTTCTGCGGTTAAGCGTTCAAATTCTTGGCGGATTTGGTTTTCTTCCGTCGGTAAGCCACTTTCGGCTAACATTTGTTTAAAATTTTCACTCATTGAGGCTTAACTCCAGTTCATTTAACGCGCCAAATTCGTAAGTGTCAGCAGTGATAAATAATTGTCCTAATTTTTCTTCAATAATCGATACCGTGCCGGGGATCAACCGCACATCTTCTTCCACTAAAAGCACCATTTGCAAAATAATGTCGCGGCGTAGAATGCGCGATCGTTCGGCTATTAATTGCGTAGCAAGTCCGCTTTCTAAGATGGCGTGTTTGATGTCTTGTGCGATAGATATGCGGTTATCACAAATTAATGGCTGATTGCCACTATCTAACGTGATGTCTTCGCCGGTAATGAGTAAATCAAGGTAAAGTTTTTCCATTTATCATCCCGCTGCCAATTGTTCGCGATTGCGCATTTCTTGCCACACTTTCTTGCCATCGTTGCTGTTAATAGTGACACCGCCGTAATTAATGGTTTTCGTAGTGTGTTGGTTTTGCGTAATAGCTTTACTAACTGAACCGCTTGGCATTTTGGTGAATTGTGGTTTGGTTCGTTCACTCAATTCAAATTTCGGCGATGTTGTATTTAATGCGCCAATTTGATTTTGCATTTGCAATGCTTGCGCCCCAATAGATGCGCCCACGGCGGTTGCACTGCCTTTTTCCGGTAATGTGCTATCATCCCATTTTGGGATTAGCGGTATATTAATGCCCGGCAAATTATTCGCCATTTTGATGATGGCATTAATTACATCGGTAAACGCATTCACAATGCTTTTAAATGCTCTTGAAAAAATATTTCCTAATGCTGTTGCAATGTTTAAAAAGCTTTCAATCGGTTTGTTACTGTCCCAAAGGGTAGTGACGGCCATCCATCCTTCAATAATCACATTCGTGACAATAGCGAATAAATCGGCGGTAAAACTGAATGCTTGAGCGACTAATTCAACTGCACTAAGTAATGTATTAAATACCACGCCCACTGCATAACCTACATCTATGCCGAATTGCTGGAAACTATATGCAGAATCTGATGCGCTACCAAATAAACCGATAATACGCCCGATGGTTGCGCCGATACGTTGTAATGCTCCCCACACAATCGAAAACGCAGAAAATAACGGCGCAAAAGATACTCCCGCAATTTTAAAACCTGCCACAAAGCCGGTGATGAAATCCATAAATTGCGCACGGAATTTATAAATCACGATGCCTAACCCGATCACTGCCGCCGCAACCAACATCACAGGACTGGCTAAAAAGGCAAACGCTATACCGATTGCGGAAATAACACCGCTCATCAATGTGAGTGCGGCAGTTAAACCTGTGAACCCGATCAACGCGCCGACGGCATAGCCAATCCAACGCGCAATATTTTTGTAAGTGCGTAGCCAATTTGTAAATTCTTGCCCCATGTCGGCAATGCGATTCATCAACGGCTCAATGCGGGCAAGAATCTGTGTTCCGATGGCAATTTTGATATTTTGGAAAATTGCCTGAAAACGCATCCATGAATCGGTCACGGTTTTTGATATAGCCATGGCATCGTCAAGGGTTTTCATTTTGTCTATTTCGGCAATATCGGCTTTGAGTGAATCAATCTTAGGTAACAGATTATTAATCACCTGTGCCGCCTCTTTCGTTCCAAAGGCTTTTTGTAGTTCGTATAAATTTTCTGAATTTAACTCTCCGTACTTGCCTTTGATTTTTTCCAAAATATTAATCATCGGTAACATCTTGCCCCTCGAATCAAGGAAAGATAAACCTAGTTTTTTCTGTGCTTTTACTGCACCGTTTAAAAATGCGGCATATTTTGTACCGGCTAAACCACCCTCAAATACGTTTTGTAAGTTACCAATAATGGCAAATTGTTCGGCAGTTTTAATCCCGTGGTCTTTCGCGGACGATCCTAAATTGGTGTAAGCCTGCATTAAGGATTCGCCTGATGATTTGAATTTGTTTGCGGTGACGGTGGCTTGTGCGGAAATTTGCTCAACCCATTTTTCTTTACCGATTTTTGCCGCCTCGTCGCCGAAAATGCCGTATAACTGGGAAACATAAGAACCCATGGCTTTTACATCTGAACCGGTGGCTTTCGCAAGAATATTTGAGCTTTTAGAAAAGGCGATCAATTCGCTGTCGGTTAAACCGTCAATCGCACGGGCTATTTCGTTGGTTGAATTAACCACATCCGTTGCCGCACCACCATAAGTGGCGGAAAAATCAAGGGCAAAATCAGTGATTTTATCTAATCCCGCTTGTTCTCTCCCTGTGGCTTTTACTTCATTTAATGCGCGTGAAAAATCAATAGCCGGATCAAGGGCATTCTTAAGTGATGCACCGGCGGCAATAACGCCCGCAGCACCTAATCCGATGCGTCTCATTGCATCTTCACCGCGCTTGCCTAAGTCATCGATCGTTTTCATTACACCTTTGAGTGGTGAGGATAATTGATCGGTTAAGCTGATGATGTACTCAAGCCCCTGAATTGCTGCCATTGTTTAACCCTTAAAATACCTTGGCGATACCACTTGCCACGGCGTTTGCCTGATTCTCAAAATACTGTTTATGTAACCATATTGCGCGCGCTAAATTATATTCGCTGTTGTCGGCGTGTGGGAGATAGTGCATACGTAGCGCAATAGCTTTCGATAAACCATTGCGCTCGATGCTATCCACACGCGATGCTAGTTTTTTACCGTAATATTAATTTTCGGCACTAACACCTCATTCACCTTGCCCGCAAGCGTTCCCGCAAGCCCCGGCACGTTAATTATTTCTAACAAATCTTCTCTTTGTTCTCGCGCCACAATAGTGAGCAAATAATCTTTGATTGGTGTCACTTTATTATCAGTCGTGATGTCGTTCATCATCTGATCGTATGCGCTATTATCGCGAATAAACGTAAAATCCACACCCTCCACGTGTTAATGATCATGCAAAAATGCGCCAGGCTGATGCAGTAAGATCATCGAAAAGTGATCCACTGCATCTTTTGATAAACTCCTTGTTATTTAAACAGGGAATAACCTGGTATGCTTTGCATGGAAACCATCTTAAAAATACGTCGCCTTTATCATAAAGAGGGGCTTTCTCAGCGTAAAATCGCTGAAAAACTTCGACTCAGCCGTCGTACCGTCAAAAAATATCTCAATATGATTGAGATTCCCAACTATCAACGTCAACACACCGATTCACCTAAATTAGGGCCTTATAA
>NZ_KB904058.1 GCF_000379905.1 Rodentibacter pneumotropicus DSM 21403 | reverse complement strand
GGGTGGGAGCGAAAGCGAAGCCAAAGTCAGAATGAAGCGAATAAAGACTAAACAGAGTGAAATCAAACAAATAAATAAAGTAATCAGCTTGTGACCGAGAGAACAAAGAACTAAAAGAAAAGACAAATTAGACGTTATTGAAGAATTATCTTGGCGGCGAGAGTGCAGTGGACCCACCTGAATCCATCCCGAACTCAGAAGTGAAACGCTGTAATGCCGATGGTAGTGTGGGGTTTCCCCATGTGAGAGTAGGGCACCGCCAGGTTTTATTTCTTAAGTTTATTCTAAGAGTAAGTTTAAGAAATAGAATTTTTTGGCAGTCATAATGCAATAGACCCACCTGAATCCATCCCGAACTCAGAAGTGAAATGTTGTAATGCCGATGGTAGTGTGGGGTTTCCCCATGTGAGAGTAGGACACTGCCAATTACCACATTAGCGGAGTGGTAGTTCAGCTGGTTAGAATACCTGCCTGTCACGCAGGGGGTCGCGGGTTCGAGTCCCGTCCATTCCGCCAATCTTTTCATACCAAATAGGGGCGTAGTTCAATTGGTAGAGCACCGGTCTCCAAAACCGGGTGTTGGGAGTTCGAGCCTCTCCGCCCCTGCCATCAAATAATTTCATTTTTTCATAAATAGACTTTATACTAATCCCATTTTAATTTAGAGGTTTATTTATGCCACATTCAATTCAAGACTTTATCGCATTAATTGCTCAACTTCGCCATCCTGATAAAGGCTGTCCTTGGGATCTAAAACAAAATTATGAATCAATGATTCCTTGCCTTATTGAAGAAACTTATGAAGTGATTGATGCCATTCAGAAAAAAGATGTCACTAATTTGCGTGAAGAATTAGGTGATTTGCTTCTCCAAGTTGTTTTTTTTAGTCAATTAGCCTCGGAAGATAACTATTTTAATTTTGATGATGTATTAAACGATGTGGCTGAAAAAATTATTCGCCGCCACCCACATGTATTTGCAGATGCGAAAGCAGAAAATGAAGAAGAAGCCCTTGTCCGCTGGAATAGTATTAAAGCCTTAGAAAAATCTAAAGTGCAGAATCAATCCATTCTAGATAATGTTCCCTCTGCTTTTCCTGCATTAATGAGGGCACAAAAGTTACAAAAACACTGTGCTAAAATCGGTTTTGATTGGCGTGAAATTGAACCGGTTTTTGCGAAAGTAGAAGAAGAATTACAAGAAGTGAAAGATGAATTTAATAAGAACACACAAAATATTGAAAGAATTGAAGAAGAACTCGGGGACTTGTTTTTCGCTACGGTTAATTTATCCCGACATCTAAAATGTAATGCTGAAGAAAGTTTACGCAAAGCGAATACTAAGTTTGAACAACGTTTCCGTAAGGTTGAGCAAAAAGCAAAAGAAATTGGGAAAGAACTGACCGCACTTTCTTTAATTGAAATGGATATCTTGTGGGATGAAGTGAAAAGAGAAGAAAAAATAGCGAGCTAGTTCTCGCTATTTTTTGCATTGTTTAATAATCACTTTGTGTATTATTAGTGTGACCAATAATTGAAATGCTTGCACTTGCACCGATTCGAGTTGCACCTGCTTTAATCATTGCTAATGCGGTTTCGGTATCACGTACTCCACCTGAAGCTTTTACACCAATATTACCAACGATTTTTTTCATTAATGCAACATCTTCAACGAGCGCCCCACCTTTGCTAAATCCCGTAGATGTTTTGACGAATGCCACACCGATTTCTTTACAGATCTCACAGGCTTTTATAATTTCATCTTTAGTCAATAAACAGGTTTCTAAAATAACTTTTAACGGTACACCATTGCAGGCGTTTAACACGGCTTGAATATCATCTTTTACTGCTTGCCATTTGTTAGATTTAATCCATCCTACATTGATCACCATATCAATTTCATTGGCGCCGGCTTTAATGGCTTCTTGCGTTTCAAAGGCTTTCACAGATGTTAAATTAGCCCCAAGAGGAAAACCGACCACAGTGCAAATCTTTACATCCGACCCCGCCAATTTTTCTTTTGCTAAGGGGATATAGCCTGAATTGATACAAACAGAATAAAAGCCATATTTTATGGCTTCATCACAGAGCGTTAAAATATCCTGTTCATTTTTCTCCGCGGTGAGTGCGGTATGATCAATATATTTTGCAAGGGTTTTGCTGTCCATTTTTGTTCTCCTTTATAATAAAAATTTGCTTGGCTATGATAGCAAAATATTATGAAATTTGACCGCACTTTTATGATAAGTTAGCCACATTTTTCTCGTTAGGTATTTTATGAATTTAAAAAAATTACTCAAAAATAGCATTTCTCTCGTGCTTACGTTAATTATCGTGAGTGGTATTTTGGATTTTATCCGTAAGCCTGAAATTCCACCGGAAATCAATGCAACGGCATTATATGATTTGCAAGGTAACGGTTTTTTCCTACCACAAATAGCCCAAGATAAACCCGTATTAGTTTATTTTTGGGGAACGTGGTGCAGCTATTGTCGATATACCTCACCGGCGATTAATGATTTAGCAAAAGAAGGTTATCCGGTGGTTTCTATTGCCTTACGTTCAGGAAATGAAAAGGAAGTCGAAGATTATTTAGCCGAACATCATTACACGTTCACGACGGTTAATGATCCTCAAGGGGAGATCGCGCAAAAATGGCAGATCAATGTCACGCCAACGATCATTATTTTGAATAAAGGAAAAATGGATCTTGCCACGACGGGTTGGACAAGTTATTGGGGGTTGAAAGTGCGGTTGTTTTTCACCGAGTTTTTAAGTTAAGGGAAGAGTAGCTTTTACCTTATCCTGAAAATCAATTACAATGACAGCAATTTTATATAACAAGAAGGGGCAAGATTATGATTATTGTAACCGGTGGTGCCGGTATGATTGGCAGCAACATTGTCAAAGCATTAAATGAAATAGGGCGTAAAGATATTTTAGTCGTCGATAACTTAAAAGATGGGACTAAATTTATTAATTTAGTCGATTTGGATATTGCCGATTATTGCGACAAAGAAGATTTTATCGCTTCCATTATTGCCGGTGATGATTTTGGCGATATTGATGCCGTATTCCATGAGGGGGCGTGTTCCGCTACCACGGAATGGGATGGCAAGTATTTAATGCAAAACAATTATGAATATTCCAAAGAATTGTTGCATTACTGCTTAGATCGTCAAATCCCATTTTTCTATGCTTCAAGTGCCGCCACTTACGGTGGGCGTACCGATAATTTTATTGAAAAACGTGAATTTGAAAGCCCGCTCAATGCCTATGGTTACTCAAAATTCTTATTTGATGAATATGTGAGAAAAGTGTTACCGACGGCAGAATCGCCGGTTTGCGGTTTCAAATATTTCAATGTTTACGGTCCGAGAGAGCAACACAAAGGTTCAATGGCAAGTGTGGCGTTCCACTTAAATAATCAAATGTTGAAAGGGGAAAATCCAAAATTATTTGCCGGTTCGGAAACTTTCTTACGTGATTTCGTTTATGTGGAAGATGTGGCAAAAGTCAATATTTGGGCGTGGCAAAATCGTATTTCCGGCATTTACAATCTTGGCACGGGTAATGCGGAATCCTTCCAAGCCGTTGCGGAAGCCGTAATTAAATTCCATGGCAAAGGGCAAATAGAAACAATTCCTTTCCCTGAACATCTCAAATCCCGCTATCAAACCTTTACACAAGCAGATTTAACCGCGTTACGTGCAGCCGGTTACAAAGGCGAATTTAAATCTGTTGCTGAAGGGACTGCAGCATATATGGCATGGTTGAATAAATAGTCTTTTGTGATTAAGTGATATAAAGTGCGGTTAAAATGCAACGTGTTTTTTAACCGCACTTTAGTATAGGAAAAGTATGAATATCCTCGTTATCGGCCCGTCTTGGGTTGGCGACATGATGATGTCGCATAGTTTATATCAACAACTCAGAATACAATATCCTCATTGCAACATTGATGTGATGGCACCTAATTGGTGTAAAGCTTTACTCGCCCGTATGCCGGAAGTACGCAATGCTATTGAAATGCCTTTAGGACACGGAACTTTTGCTCTTGGTGAACGTTATCGTTTGGGCAAAAAATTGCGAGGGCAATATGAGATGGCGATTGTATTGCCGAATTCATTGAAATCGGCCTTGATCCCGCTTTTTGCAAAAATTTCCGTACGGCGTGGTTGGAAGGGGGAAAGTCGTTATTTCTTGTTGAACGATTTGCGCAACAACAAACGGGATTACCCGATGATGGTACAACGTTATGTAGCATTAGCCTTTGAAAAAAATGCCGTACCGAACGCGCAAGCAATCCCGCTGCTAAAACCTTATCTCAGCGTTGAGCTGAGTCAGCAACAAGAAACGCTGAAAATATTCTCAAAACAGACCGCACTTTTGGGGGAGCGTCCGATTATCGGTTTTTGTCCGGGGGCGGAATTTGGACCGGCGAAACGTTGGCCTCATTATCATTATGCTGAATTGGCGACAATGCTCATTGAGCAAGGTTACGCAGTGGAAATTTTTGGTTCTCCAAAAGATGTGGAGGCGGGCGAAAGTATCCGTAACGCCTTGCCACAGGAGCAACAAGTTTTTTGTTTGAATCTTGCCGGACAAACCAATTTAAATCAGGCGGTTGATTTAATTGCAAATTGTGCAGCTGTGGTGAGCAATGACAGCGGTTTAATGCACATTGCAGCCGCAACCCAACGTCCGCTTGTTGCTGTTTACGGCCCAACCAGCCTAACCTACACGCCACCGCTTTCCGATAAAGCCGCGGTTATTCGTTTAATTGAAGGGGATTTAATGAAAGTGCGTAAAAGCAAAGATAGTGTAGAGGGGTATCACCAAAGTTTGATTGATATTACGCCTAAAATGGTGATGGAAAAATTGAACGAATTATTAGCAAAATCATGAAAATTTGTTTAGTTAAAACCTCCTCAATGGGAGATATTATCCATACCTTACCTGCTTTAACAGATGCTCTGAATGTCCTCCCTAATTTACAAGTGGATTGGGTTGTGGAGGAAAATTTTTCGGAAATCCCCAAATGGCATTCTGCGGTGAATCGGGTGATCCCTATCGCCCTCCGCCGTTGGCGAAAATTCCCTTTTTCTGTAAAAAACAGAAATGAATGGAAAATCTACCGCACTTTACTCCAAAAAGAACGCTATGATGCGGTGATTGACGCACAAGGATTATTTAAAAGCGCATTTTTTACTACCCGTCTCGTTAATGGTACAAAGCATGGCTATGATTGCCATAGTATTCGAGAGCCCATTGCTACTTTTTTTTATGATAAAAAATATGCTATTTCTTACCACCAACACGCCGTTGAACGCATTCGGCAGCTGTTTTCGCTAAGCCTTAATTATGAATTACCGTCTTCACAAGGTGATTACGGTATTGCACAACATTTTACTACTGCCTCTATTGAGCCTTATGTGATTTTTTTCCATTCTACTACCCGTGATGAGAAACATTGGCTTGAGCAGGAATGGAAAAATTTAATCGAAAAAATGACCGCACTTTCCGTGCAAATCCGTTTACCTTGGGGCAATGAAAAGGAAAAAGCCCGAGCGGAGCGTCTAGCGCAAGGTAAAGCCAATGTGGTGGTGTTACCCCATTTATCATTAACGGATCTCGCACAGCAAATTGCTGCATCTCAAGCAGTGGTTTCGGTCGATACGGGATTAGCGCATTTAACCGCCGCATTAGATAAACCGAATATTACACTTTATGGTGCGACTGACCCCAAATTAATCGGTTGTTATGGTAAAAATCAACAATACTTATTTGCTTCAAATATGGCTGAAATTTCTGCCGAGCAAGTCTTTTCAATGCTTGAATCACGATTAAATTGTTGTCAATGAAAAAGGAAAGTTTGTTTTTTGACCGATTTTTATCAAAAATCGGTTTATTTTTTATAATATTGGTGTAATCTTGCATTGACATTACATCTGGAGTGAATAAACTCCAAAAAAGTTTAATTTTTAATTTTATTTTTACTCAAAAGAAAGGAAAGCACTATGAAAAAGACACTTCTTGCTTTAATGGTTGCAGCATTCGCGGCAAGCTCAGCTCAAGCCTATCAATTTCATATTGAAGAAACCGGCACTGAAATTGATTTCAATGGTTCCCTTCGTTTGAAGTGGGAAAACATTAATCGTAAAACAGAAGGGGAGACTACCACGAAAAATATTTCTCACGGTGATATTGATAACAACGGCTCCCGTTTTGGTTTCAAAATCAAACAAAACCTCGGTAATGATTTTTATACGGTTGGTCGTGTAGAATGGCGTTTCCGTGATAATACGGGCCATCGTGGCTCAGAGGCCGAACCTAACTTGGCAAGTAACCGCCACAATAATTTTGGTCATATTTATACCCGTCAACTTTACGCCGGTTTTGGTCATAAAACCTATGGTGAATTGGTTTACGGTAATATGACGACGTTCACTGATGAAATTAAACAAACCGATTTACCAAATACATATAGTTTGAGTGATGGTTTATTGAATAATAATGCCCGTCGGGTTGTTCAATATACTAACCGTGGTGGTATTCTTCCTAACTTAAAATTCGGTGCCTATTATGGTGCAACAAGTCCACGTGGTACACAGGGGCTAGATATCGAACCACATCGTAATCACGTTTGGGGAGGCGGTGCCGTTTATAAACATAATATTGATGATTTACAAGATTGGACAAGCGCAGCAGGTTTTTCTCGTGAAACATTTGCAAACGGTCGTCAAGTCACAGCATATTCATTTGGTAATGCATACCGCTTTGATCACACCATATTAGGTTTAGATTTAGAACATCGTAATACCGCAAATCTTTCAACGAATTTTGGTAATGGCGCTAAACGTGCTCAATATGAAGCACGTGCAGTGGTATTCCAAGAATTAAATGAAGATTGGAATGCTTATGCGATGTATGCTTATCGCCACAACAAGTTAAAAAATACAACAGTGTCAGCAACAACAGAAAAACGTAGTGAAGTGATGCTGGGTACCGAATACTATGTTTACAAAAACGATAGCCTAAAATTAAAACCATTTGTTGAAGGTAAAGTGGCTCGTGTAAAAAATCTTGCAAACGAACAAGATGTAAAACAACGTGATTATGCCGCTGTTGTTGGTTTACGTGCATACTGGTAATAGAATTTATCTATATCTCGAAGCGAGTCAGAAACGGCTCGCTTTTTCTTTGGGATTGTAATTGTCTAAAATATCCCCATAATACAGCACAAGCTAAAAGTGCGGTAAAAATTATTCGCTCCTTTGGAGCCGTTGGCATAGCCAACGTTCAAAAAACTTTGTTTTTGGTGACCGCACTTTTTAGTTCACTTTAACAAGGAACAAACTATGAATTACACACAAGACAATGACAAACTTTACCGCTATCTTTTTCAAAACCGCGCTGTTCGTGGGGAATGGGTTCGTTTAAATCAAAGTTTTGTCGAGACCTTAAATACCCACCATTATCCACAGCCCGTGCAAAATTTATTGGGTGAAATGATGGTGGCAACCACATTACTTACCGCGACATTAAAATTTGAGGGTAATATTACTGTACAAATTCAAGGTGATGGTCCGCTTCGCCTCTCGTTAGTAAATGGCAATGATCAGCAACAAATTCGTGCTTTGGCCCGAGTGGAAGGGGAAATTTCACCTGAGATGACCTTGCATGAGATGATTGGCAAAGGGGTATTGGTGATCACCATTGCACCGAAAGAGGGTGAGCGTTATCAAGGCGTAATCGGGTTGGATAAACCTACTATTACTGAATGTTTAGAAGATTATTTTGTCCGCTCAGAACAGTTGCAAACCCAGCTAATTATTCGTACAGGGGAGTATGAAGGTAAACCGTCGGCAGCCGGAATGTTATTACAAATTATGCCTGATGGTGAAGGTTCTCCGGAGGATTTTGAACATCTTGCCACTTTAGCGGCAACGGCAAAAGATGAAGAGTTATTCGGTTTACCGGCAGAAGAAATGCTTTATCGGCTTTATCACGAAGAAACTGTGGAAGTGTATGAACCGCAAAACATTCAATTTTTCTGCGGTTGCTCGGCTGAACGTTCAGGTGCAGCGCTACTATTAATTTCTGATGAGGAGATTGATGAAATCTTAGAAGAGCATAAAGGCAGTATTGATATGCAATGTGAATGTTGTGGCACTCATTATTTCTTTAATAAAGAAGCTATTAGTAAATTAAAAGCCGCTGCACAAGCGGAATAACGAAAAATCCCGAGAATGAATCGGGATTTTTTGCATTTAAAGTGCGGTCACAAAAAACAAAGTTTTTTGAACGCTGGCTGTGCCAACGGCGTGCACAAATCACTTTAGTGATTTATGAATAATTTCCGCCTTGTTTTATTCAGGCGTAATCCATTCCACTGTCCAACTGCCGGTTCCTTCCGGTATGAGGGTTCTCACTAAATAAGGCAAAATAGCTTTCATTTGACTTTCTAATGTCCAAGGTGGATTAATCACAATCATACCGCTCGCTGTCATTCCTCGTTGATCGCTATCAGGGCGTACAGCTAATTCAATTTTTAGAATTTTACGAATACCGCTGGCCTCTAATCCTTTAAAAATACGTTTGGTTTGTTGGCGTAGCACTACGGGATACCAAATGGCATAAGTACCGGTAGCAAAACGTTTATAGCCTTCCTCTACTGCTTTGATGACTAAATCGTAATCTTCTTTAAGCTCATAAGGCGGATCAATCAGCACTAATCCACGGCGCTCTTTTGGGGGGAGAGTCGCTTTGACCTGTTGGAAACCATCGTCACGCTTTACGGTGATATTTTTAAATTCCTTAAAATTATTGCGTAATAATGGAAAATCGCTAGGGTGTAATTCCGTAAGTAAGGCACGATCTTGCGGACGTAATAATTGTGCCGCAATCATCGGCGAGCCGGCATAATAACGAAGCGCTTTCCCACCATAATTGAGGTTTTTGATTAAATCAACATAGCGGCTCACTTTTTCCGGTAAATCGGATTGTTCCCACAAACGCTCTATTCCCTCTTTATATTCACCGGTTTTTTCCGATTCGTCTGATGATAAACGATAACGTCCCACACCGGAATGTGTATCCAAATAATAAAACCCTTTCTCTTTGAGTTTTAGATTTTCCAAAATGAGCATGAGCACAATATGTTTCAACACATCGGCATGATTACCCGCATGGAAGGAATGACGATAACTCAGCATAGTTGTCCTTTTAGTTAAAAAGTGCGGTCAAGATTGGCCGCACTTTAGTGATGATTAAAATAATTCTTCCGGTTGTGCTATCGGGGTGGCATCTTGTATTTTACCTGTGCCGCCGTTTAAGCGTTGTTGCAATTCAGGTGGTACATAATAACCGCGCTCTTGCATTTCTGCCGCATAGGTGCGTTTCGGTTCTGTCCCTACGATAAAGTATTCTTTACGTCCACCATATTCTGAAAGTAAACCTGAGCTGCTATCAATAGTTTTTTCCATGATATTCGGTGGTAAATCAAGGTTTCGTTCCGGAATATCGGCAAGGGCGACTTTCATATAAGCAATCCATATTGGCATTGCTGTTTTACCACCCGATTCGCCACGACCCAATACACGTTTATTATCATCAAAACCTACATAGGTGGTGGTAACTAAATTAGCACCAAAACCGGCATACCAAGCTACTTTTGAACTATTTGTTGTTCCGGTTTTACCGCCAATATCTTTGCGTTGTTTGATTTCTTTTGACATTCTCCAGCTTGTTCCTTTCCAACTTAATCCTTGTTCACCGTAAATTGCCGTATTTAGCGCACTACGGATTAAGAATGCCAGTTCACCACTAATAACACGAGGAGCATATTCAATTTTTGATGTGCCGTCTTTAGCATTCGCCATTAAATCAACGGCATCATCATTTAATGTGCCATCTTGTGCTTGTAATTCAGGTAAATCAGGTACGTTCTCAGGCTGAACATCACCCTCTTCCGTATCTGTATTACTATTGCCTTTTGCGGTTTTTAAGTCATCCGGTTTTGCCACATCGGCAATGTTTTGGAAGCCGTCAATTTTTTCTTTTGTCTCACCGTAAACAACGGGAATATCATGGCAAGTAATACAAGCAATTTTTGGGTTGGCAATAAATAAATCTTTGCCGGTGTTATCTTGAATTTTTTCAATAATATAAGGATCAATTAAGAAACCGCCATTATCAAATACGGCATAAGCACGCGCCATTTCAAGTGGTGTGAAAGAGGCTGCACCCAATGCTAAAGCCTCGCTGGCAAAGTATTGTTCTCGCTTAAAGCCAAAACGTTGTAAGAAATCGGCGGTAAAGCCAATACCTGCTGTTTGTAGGGCACGGATTGCAATCATGTTTTTAGATTGCCCTAAGCCTACGCGCAGGCGCATTGGACCATCATAGCGATCCGGTGAGTTTTTCGGATTCCATACCTTTTGTCCGGGCTTGGAAATGGAGATTGGGCTATCCTGTAATACACTTGAAAGAGTCAAACCCTTTTCTAACGCTGAGGCATAAATAAATGGTTTGATAGAAGAACCCACTTGGACCAAAGATTGTGTCGCACGGTTAAATTTACTTTGCTCAAAACTAAAGCCACCGACTAACGCCTCAATTGCGCCATTATCGGAATTCAAGGACACTAAGGCAGAGTTGGCTGCCGGAATTTGCCCTAAAATCCATTCGCCATTATCCCGTTGGCGAATCCAAATTTGATCACCGACTTTTACCGGAGTTTTTCCTGCCCAACGCATCGCATTAGATGAAAGGGTCATCGTTTGATTGTTTGCCAGTAATAATTCTGCTCCATTTTTACCTAAGGACGTGACGGCAGCCGGTACGAAAGGATCAGAATTCGGTAGTTTTTTTAAGAAAGTAACAATGCGTTCGTTATCCCATGCGGTTTCACCTTTTTTCCATAGCGGTGCGCCGCCACGCCAGCCATGGCGCATATCATAGTTGATCAAATTGTTACGGACTGCTTTTTGTGCTTCTGCTTGATCTTTAGAAAGTATAGTAGTGAAAACTTTGTAGCCCCGAGTATAAGCGTCTTCTTCACCGAAACGTTTGACCATTTCCTGACGAACCATTTCGGTCACATAATCTGCCCGAAAATCAAACTTGGCACCATGATAGCTCGCATTAATAGGTTCTTTGAGAGCAGTATCGTATTCTTCTTTAGTGATGTATTTTTCATCTAACATACGGGCTAAAACGACATTACGACGTTCTTCAGCCCGTTTTAACGAATACAAAGGATTCATTGTGGAAGGGGCCTTTGGTAAGCCTGCAATAACGGCCATTTCAGATAAAGTGAGTTCATCTAAGGGTTTACCAAAATAGGTTTGAGCAGCAGCTGCAACACCATAAGAGCGGTAGCCCAAGAAGATTTTGTTTAAATAAAGTTCAAGAATTTCCGGTTTGCTTAATGCGTTCTCAATTTCAATGGCAAGTACGGCTTCTCGTGCTTTACGTATCAACGTTTTTTCCGGTGTTAAGAAAAAATTACGAGCCAATTGCTGTGTAATGGTACTTGCACCCTGTGAAGCTCCACCATTACTTATTGCAACGAATAATGCCCGTGTAATTCCCACCGGATCTAAACCGTGGTGATCATAAAAACGGCTGTCTTCCGTAGCTAAAAATGCCTCTATCAAACGTTGTGGTACATTTTCCAATTTCACCGGAATACGGCGTTGTTCGCCGACTTCACCGATTAACTTTCCATCTGCCGTGTAAATTTGCATCGGTTGTTGTAATTCAACGGTTTTTAAACTTTCCACTGAAGGTAATTCAGATTTAAGGTGGAGGTATAATCCCCCTCCTATCACTAACCCTAAAATACATAAGGTTAAGAGACTGCTAAATATTAATTTTGCGATCCGCATCGTAAAATTCTCTCTTGATTGATGATCATAAATAAAATCACACTATGATTTAGCTACTAAGTATAAAAGATTCACCGCCTAAATAATAGGAAAAGCGCATGTTGATGTCTTATAAAAAACGGAAAATCGTACAAGTTGGCGTGTATCAACAACAAGGTCATATACAATTTGTTTGGTTAGATAACTTAAAACAAGTTCAATTTCTTTCATTTTTGATTAGTGAAGCAAATATTAAAACTCAGCTAATGGCACGAGTAGTCCAGAATTTTCCACAAAACCGCTTGCAGTTGCGTCTTATTGGTTGTGTCTCCCCTCATCTTACTTGGTCAAAAACCTTAATCCTTCCTCACATGCTAAATACGCAAGAATGTGAGCAACAATGCAGTTTTGTTTTACAAAAAGAATTACCCATTCCTCTTGATGAGCTTTGGTTCGATTATGCCAGCACGGATCTAAAACAAGGTTTCCGTCTTGATATTCATGCTATTCGTCAGCAGACAGCATGTGAAGTCCAGAGGATCTGTGATGAATTATTACTTAATGTTTTGGATGTTGCTCATCATGCAATTATGCGTACATTCTGTTTTCTTTTAGGGAAAGAAGTACAGGAAAATGCATTGTATTTATATCAAGATGAATCCCATTGTTTTGCTATTATGAATGTGTCTCACAGCCAACAACTTTTACAAACATCGGAAAATTTAACCGCACTTTATGCTCAATTTTGTCAGCGTTTTGATGTTGAGATTGAGCGTATTTATGTATATCAGACAGTTGATACCGAACAAACGGATTTGCCGGAGAATTGGCGGCGGGTTATGACGAACTTGCCTTTTATTGCCTTAGGAAACGCGCTGTGGCAAAGGGATTTACGTCAAAATAATGCTGGTTTTTCGACTGTGATTTTAAATGAGAATCTCAATGAACGGCATTAATTTATTTCCTTGGCGGTTAGAAAAATATCGGCAATTACTGTTTTTGTTTTTACTCAAAATGTTTTCCGTGTGGGCTGTCGCTTTTTTGCTATATGCAGTGTTGAGTTGGTTTCAACACCAACAAAAAGAGGCATTAAATCTGCAATTAAAACAGTTTGAACAACAAAAAAGTCGTTTAACGCAAACCGTTCAAAATATTGCCAAAATGAAACAAGCCATACAAAATTTAACAGAGTTGCAAGCCATTGAATCCGATACGGTTGAACAGGTTTTGTCTTTGTTGCCTCGATTTCCTTTTCAACAAGGTGAACTGGAAATATTTAACCTTAATGAAGAAAGGATTCAGCTTAATGGATTTTGTTTGTCACAACAAGAATTTGAATCATTGCACGAATTTCTGAGTTCTCATTTCAGTACAGTTAAACTGACACAATTTAAAACAGAACAAGGTCGCTTGGTTTTTCAATTTGATCTCTCCTTAGAGATGACGGGAGGTGGCAAGTGAAACCTCTGATTAAACAGCGGCTCCCCTTTGTTGAAAAGTGGTTGGCATTGCCAAAAATGTATCATTGGAGTTTTTTTATCTGTTGTTTAAGTGCGGTCAATTTTTCTGTTCTTTTAGAGGGATGGAAAAGTGAACAGCAACGGCAAATGCTAGAACAGGAAATTGTACAACAATCAACAGAATTGGCTCATCAAGAAAAATTACTTTCGACTTTAAAAAAACATTCTGATCAGCGTGAATTATCGTCTCTGCTAACAAAGCAAATTGTGGCATTAGATGAACAAATTCACAGATTGTTGGGTGATGAAATTGAATTGATTGTCTATCAATGGGATTTTTCCTCTCGACCGATTTTACAGATTCAATTAGAGGGGCAATTTCAATATTCATATCATTTTCTCACTACACTTTTAGCGCAACAAACCCTACTTTCTTTCGTACAGCTTACGATGGAAAAAAAAGAAAATGGAAAGTTGCAAAGCCATCTTGTTTTACAACTTAAAAGGGAGGAATAAGGATGATGATATCTCGTTATTTTTTAGGTCTATGTTGCTTATTTTCCTGTCTTAATGCGGTAGCAACGGATCCTTTTGATCGCTCACAACGTCAAACGGGGGAAAATAAAATGAATCTCCCCAAAATACGGAAAGAAAAATGTGTTTTTAATGAGCCTTCCTTTGCCATAGAAAGTGCTTTTGAACAGCTGAAATTAGTGGGTGTGGTGCTTTATAAAAATAGCTCAAAAGCACTATTTTTAGATCCTCACCAACAATTGATAGTTGTTAAACAAGGTTACAGGTTGGGGCAAGAGGGGTATTTAATGCAACAGATTGGAAGAAATGGAGTGAAGTTGTTGCGTTCAAAAACAGGGCAATGTGAACAAACGGAGCCCTTAGAACTTAGATTTTAGGAGAAGATATGAACATATGGCTTAGAAAGTGCGGTCTCTTTTTGCTAAGTTTTTATTGGGGGGATTTATTAGCGGCAGAATTGAAAGAGAATCAAGTTTTTTCTATCCGATTGAAACAAGCGCCAATTGTATCTAGCTTGCAGGAACTTGCGTTGGAGCAGGGAACCAATTTAATCATTGAGGACGAATTGGAAGGTTCGCTTTCGTTACAATTAGATAATGTTGATTTTGATCGTGTATTACAGTCTGTCGCAAAAATGAAGGGATTAGCTTTAAAGGTGGAGAATGGTATTTATTATTTAGGTAAACAAGGCAGTTCAAGAGTGCTCTCATCTTTAGCAAAAGTACCTGTAGAAATCGCTAATGAAATTGCTGAACCGATGAAATCTGATGTACCTATGTTAGTCAGTAAAACCATTAAACTCCATTTTGCGAAAGCCTCGGAAGTAATGAAATCGCTTACGACTGGTAGCGGATCTTTATTGTCTGCGGTGGGGAGTATTACGTTTGATGACCGGAGCAATGTATTAATTATTCAAGATGAAGCAAAATCCGTCAAAAATTTGATGAAACTGATTGCCGAACTGGATAAACCTATTGAGCAAATTGCTATTGAGGCCAGAATTGTCACTATCACGGATGAAAGCCTCAAAGAGTTAGGTGTGCGTTGGGGAATTTTTACCCCAACAGAGAATGCACATCGAGTGAGTGGTGGTATTGCGGCCAATGGTTTTGCCAATATAACAGATAATTTAAATGTTAATTTTGCGACAAACACCACACCGGCAGGTTCTTTGGCATTACAAGTGGCTAAAATTAACGGGCGATTATTAGACTTAGAATTAACTGCACTTGAACGTGAAAATAGCGTAGAAATTATTGCTAGTCCAAGGTTACTGACAACTAACAAGAAAAGCGCAAGTATTAAGCAAGGTACTGAGATTCCTTATGTTGTAACGGGTAAGAACGATATACAAACCGTTGAGTTTCGTGAGGCTGTGTTAGGTTTAGAAGTGACGCCTCATATTTCCAAAGATAACAATATTTTGCTTGACTTATTGGTTAGCCAAAATTCGCCGGGTAATCGGATATCTTATGGACAACAAAATAACGAGATTGTGTCCATTGATAAGCAGGAGATTAACACCCAAGTTTTTGCGAGAGATGGTGAGACTATCGTGTTGGGAGGAGTGTTTCATGACACGATTACGAAAGGTATTGATAAAGTCCCTGTGCTAGGTGATATCCCATTGATAAAACGTTTCTTTAGTAAAGAAAGTGAACGACATCAAAAGCGTGAACTAGTAATTTTTGTTACACCACGTATTTTAAAACAAGGAGAAAGTTTAGAAGGATTGAAACAAAAAACAGCAGGCAAACCAAGGAAGTAAAAGTGCGGTTAGATTTTAATACATTTTTTCAGTTTAATTGTGTGTTATGTCAAGCTACCTTAAAACAAGGTCAAAATGGATTATGTTCAATTTGTCAGCGAAAAATCCAACAATATGTCTATTGCGGCGGTTGTGGTATGCCATTGCAACACTTTGCTCTCCATTGTGGTTGCTGTGGGCATAATGAATTTGCATGGGATCGAATGGTCGTCGTTGGACGCTATGATACATTACTTTCTCAATTAATTCATCGTTTCAAATTTCAAAAACAATTTTGGCTCGATCGTACTTTAGCTCGCTTGCTTTTATTGGCAGTTTATGATGCAAGGCGTAACCACGGTTTAATCTTTCCTCAAGCGATTATTCCTGTACCACTTTATCATCTTCGCCAGTGGCAGAGAGGTTATAATCAAGCAGATTTATTGGCAAAAATTATTAGTCGATGGCTTGAAATTCCTTGTATATCCCATACTGTTAAACGTGTGAAACATACGCGCACTCAACGTGGCTTAAGTGCTGCAATACGTCGTCAGAATTTGAAAAACGCTTTTACGATCGATCTTTCCAAGCCTTTTCCTTATCAACGAGTGGCATTAGTGGATGATGTTATCACTACGGGGAGTACGCTCAATGAGATTGCTAAATTATTACCTAGTCTAGGTGTTCAGGAAATTCAAGTATGGGGGCTGGCACGTGTCTGATTGGCTTAGATGATAAGGATGATTTTGATAAAAAAGTGGAAAAAATACCGCAGTAGGCGTATCATTTCTGACGAATTTTCTCAAGTATTAAGGAATATTTTTATGGAGCAAATTGCTATTTCAAAAGCAGCACAGGAACATTTTCGCAAATTATTGGATACCCAAGAGGAAGGAACGAATATTCGTATTTTTGTAGTGAACCCCGGTATGCCAAATGCAGAATGTGGAGTGTCTTACTGTCCTCCAAATGCGGTAGAAGCAAGCGATGTAGAAATGAAGTATGATACTTTCTCTGCCTTTGTTGATGAGGTGAGTTTACCTTTTTTAGAAGAAGCTGAAATTGATTATGTGACAGAAGAATTAGGGGCACAGCTTACGTTAAAAGCGCCGAATGCGAAAATGCGTAAAGTGGCAGATGATGCGCCATTAATTGAACGAGTAGAGTATGTGATTCAAACCCAAATAAATCCTCAATTAGCAAGCCATGGTGGTCGAATTACTTTGATTGAGATTACGGAAGAAGGCTATGCTGTTCTACAATTTGGTGGTGGTTGCAATGGTTGCTCAATGGTGGATGTCACTTTGAAAGATGGTATAGAAAAACAATTAGTTGGTTTATTCCCAAATGAATTGAAGGGGGCAAGAGATGTTACCGAACATCAACGAGGGGAACATTCTTATTATTAAGTTATTTGTAAGTTTCTAATTTAAGGGCGTGGTATACGCCCTTAAATCTTGCAATAAATACAATAGTAGAGAGAACTTTGAGCTTCAATCTTAATATGTTTTTAAGGCATGGTTATACATGGATTAATTTTTGCAGTAACCGATCCATTGCACGGTAGCCCAATGCCTCTGCCAAATGGGTTTGAGAAATTTGTTTTTCGCCATTCAGATCGGCAATGGTGCGTGAAACTTTCAAAATACGATGGTAGGCTCGCACTGAAAGCCCGAGCTTATTTAATGTGTTCTCAAGAAATAGCGCCTCTTTTTTATTTAATTTACAATCACGTTCAATCTCTTTACCGGTTAAATAAGCGTTGATTTTTCCGGCTCGGGCTAATTGGATTTCTCGTACTTTTAATACCTTTTCCCGCACTTGTGTACTGGTTTCACCTCGATCACCTGAATGTTGTAAACTCCCTTGTGGTAATAGCGGAACTTCAATAGATAAATCAAATCGATCTAAAAACGGCCCGGACAGGCGGTTTAAATAACGCATAATTTGTTGTGGTGAAGTGCGATTATGTGTACCGGTATAATGCCCTGTCGGGCTAGGATTCATTGCCGCCACCAATTGAAAACGTGCAGGAAATTGGATTTTTGCATTGGTGCGTGAGATAACTATTTCGCCACTTTCTAGCGGTTGGCGCAACGCATCAAGGACTTTTCGCTCAAATTCCGGTAATTCGTCTAAAAAAAGTACGCCATTATGCGCCAAGGAAATTTCTCCCGGTTTAGGGAGCGTACCGCCGCCTACTAATGCCGGTAGTGAGGCACTATGATGCGGTGCTCGAAAAGGGCGTTGTTTCCAATTATGGAGATTAAGTTCATTTTGCACAAGGCTTGTCACAGAGGCGGTTTCAATGGCTTCTTGATCGCTCATTTCCGGTAACAGTGCTGTTAAACGGCTTGCCAGCATGGTTTTACCGGTTCCCGGTGGACCAAGAAAAAGTAAATTGTGTTGGCCGGCAGCGGCAATGGTGAGTGCCCGTTTGGCGTGTTGTTGTCCAATAATATCCGTTAAGTCTAAGTGATTTTTAGGGTGAAAATTGACCGCACTTTCCTGTGTTAATTCGGCGGCAGTCGGCAACTTTTCCTCATTATTAAGAAATTGCACTACGTCAAGGAGGGTTTGAGCGAAATAAGTATTTTGCTCTGAAACTAATGAGGCTTCGTTGGCATTTTGTTTGGCAATGATAAGTTCCCGTTTGGCTTTTTGTGCGGCAAGAATAGCCGGAATTACCCCATGAACGCCTCTCAAATGCCCAGTAAGTGCCAGTTCACCAGTAAACTCAAACTGCTTTAACCGTGAGGAATTTAATTGATCGGAGGCGGCGAGAATCCCGATGGCAATAGGTAGATCAAATCTCCCTCCTTCTTTGGGTAAATCTGCCGGTGCAAGGTTTACGGTAATACGTTTTGCTGGATATTTAAATTGTGCGTTTATCAATGCACTGCGTACGCGGTCTTGAGCTTCCTTGACTGTTTTTTCAGGCAGGCCGACCAGCGTAAATCCCGGCTTTCCGTTGCTCAAATGGACTTCAATCGTAACAAGTGGGGCTTGTATGCCCATGGAAGCACGGCTATAAACGATGGCAAGGGACATAGGGATCCTAAAAGTGCGGTTAAAATTTAAAAAGTTTTCGTACTATAAAAAAAGCCGGTGATGAAATCTCTCATCACCGGCTTTTTTTGCGATCTTACTCGCAAAATTCATATTTTATTCAGAAAAAACTGGCGAAAACCAACTATCTAATTTTGTCGCAAGTTTATCAATACCAATTTTATTTTGTGCTGAAAAAGCTTCTACTTGAATATCGCCTTGAAAGGGAAGAATGGCTTCCCGCACCATTTTTACTTGTTTGCTACGTGCGCTTTGGCTCAATTTATCTGCTTTGGTGAGTAGGAGTAAAACCGGTAAATTTGCGGAAACCGCCCATTCAATCATTTGTTGATCGAGATCCTTTAATGGATGACGAATGTCCATCAAGACAACAAGCCCCGCTAAACATTCACGTTTTTGTAAATATTCACCTAAGGATTTTTGCCATTGGATTTTCATTTGTTCCGGTACGGCGGCATAACCATAGCCCGGTAAATCCACAAGTTTACAATTTGGCTCGACTTCAAATAAGTTGATGAGTTGGGTTCGTCCCGGGGTTTTAGAGGTTCGGGCAAGGTTTTTTTGGTTCGTCAATGCATTAAGTGCGGTAGATTTTCCTGCATTTGACCGACCGGCAAAAGCGATTTCAATGCCGGTATCTTCAGGAATGGCACGGATATTAGGGGCACTCGTGAGAAAATGGGCTTTGTGATAATTCAGTTTGATTTCAGACATAATTTTTCCTTTCATATACAGTGACTAAGCATAGCATAGATCACAAATTTGCTGAAATTGTGTAAAATAGGTTTCAATGAGAAAAGCTTAATAACAAATAAAAATGACTCAAAAAAATCAATACCGTTGGACAGCTGCAATAGATATTTATCCGGATCGCCCTGGGCGTTTTTATGTACTTAAACGTTTGCGTTATAACTTGCGTAGCCTTTTACATTGGCGTTGGATCAAGAAATTTGAAGGATTTATTAATCAACATCCTGAGCTGATTAAGTTATTAAATGAACGAGTGGATTATGCTTATCCATTAGTTTATCGTTTTTTAGATAAACGCTTTAACTCATCACAGCGTTTTGACGCCATTTGTGATAATTTATTATTTTTGCCTGAAAAATTAACCGCACTTTCGATACCTCTATGGGAAAAAGCATTGAATTTTGGGGAAATTATCCCTGATTTTGAGATAACATTAAGTATGACGACACATCAACCCATGGAAGGTTACTGGGTATTGGAACTGTGGCATAAATCTCAAAATGAATTGGTTTATTTACTCACTTTTGCCAAACTTAAGGATGCATTGCTTATTGCTGTTGTACAGGGACCGAATTTTGAAGGGGCAAAAGAAAGAGTGAAACAGCTTACGAAAGCTTGCTATGGCTTACGTCCTGCCTATTTAATGATTGAGGTAATGAAAGCACTTACGAAGTGTCTTGGATTTGAGAGTCTACTCGGTATTCCGCAGAGGTATCAAAATAAATCTCGCTTTATTCAGTCGAAAAGCTATACCGTGGATTATGATGCTATTTTTTCAGAATCAGGCGGACAACGAAAAGATTATTGGGTTTTGCCTTTGGAAGAGAATAGAAATCTTGATGATATACCAAGTAAAAAACGTTCAATGTATCGGAAACGCTACGCTATGTTAGATGAATTTTCGAAATCCATGGCCGAGAAACTAGGGATTAAGACGTAAAAGAGCGGTCAAATTGACCGCTCTTTTGTTCTCTATTCAGCCTCTTCCTTCGCCCATTCTAATGAGCGTTTCACAGCTTTTTTCCAACCTTTGTAGCGACGTTCGCGTTTTTCGTTGTCATTATCCGGTGTGAAAGTGCGTTCTACGCGTGCTTTATCGCGGAGTTCGTCCAAGTCTTTCCAAAAACCGGTGGCCAGACCTGCAAGATATGCCGCACCTAACGCGGTGACCTCTTTCACCACAGGACGTTCTACATTCACATCCAAAATATCCGCTTGGAATTGCATTAAGAAATTATTGTTTGTTGCACCGCCATCGACACGGAGATATTGTAAGTGCTCGCCTGAATCGGATTGCATGGCTTCCAGTACGTCACGGGTTTGATAGGCAATAGATTCAAGGGTAGCACGCACAATGTGGTTACGATTTGCACCGCGAGAAAGCCCGAAAATCGCACCACGTGCATAAGGATCCCAATAAGGAGCGCCTAAACCGGTGAAGGCAGGGACAACATAGACGCCATTGCTGTCCGGTACTTTTTGCGCAAAATATTCGGAATCAAAACTGTCGTGAACAATTTTGAGTTCATCACGTAACCATTGAATAGAAGCACCGGCAATAAATACGGAACCTTCCAAGGCGTATTCCGGTTCGCCTTTGGCATTACAAGCGATGGTGGTGAGCAAACCGTTTTTTGAGGTGATCGCTTTATCACCGGTATGGAGCAACATAAAACAACCTGTGCCGTAAGTATTTTTTGCTTGACCGGCATGTACACACAAGTGACCATAAAGTGCTGCCTGTTGGTCACCGGCAATACCTGCTACCGGAATACGCACACCGCCTTTACCGCCAATGTTGGTTTGACCGTAAATTTCAGAAGAGTTACGCACTTCCGGCAACATTGAACGAGGAATATTCAAGATTTCAAGCATCTTGTCATCCCATTGTTTGGTGTGAATATTAAATAACATGGTGCGTGAGGCGTTGGTATAATCAGTGACGTGAACAAGACCTTGAGTCAGTTTCCACACAAGCCAAGTATCTACGGTGCCGAATAATAGTTCCCCACGTTCTGCTTTTTCACGAGCCCCTTCTACGTTGTCCAAAATCCATTTCACTTTGGTTCCGGAGAAATAAGGATCAACCACTAATCCTGTGGTGTGACGAATATAATCTTCATAACCGTCCGCCTTGAGTTTATCGGTAATATCCGCAGTACGGCGACATTGCCAAACAATAGCGTTATAAACAGGAACACCTGTTGCTTTTTCCCAAACAATCGTGGTTTCACGTTGGTTGGTGATGCCAATTGCAGCGATTTCATCGGAGGTAATACCGGCTTTGGCAACGACTTCGTTGAGGGTGGAACTTTGCGTTGCCCAAATTTCCATTGGGTTATGCTCTACCCAACCTGCACGAGGGTAGATTTGAGTAAATTCGCGTTGAGCAATTTCGACAATGTTAGCGTTATGATCCAGTAACACTGCTCGAGAACTGGTTGTGCCTTGATCTAAAGCGATAATGTATTTTTTGTCGGTCATGGTAAACTCCTTGGAGTACGTTTTTTGTTATAAACGAATATTTTGAGCTTAAACGAACAAATTGCGCCCATAACCTAATGGAATTTTCATTAAAATTAAATACCTATTTTGTGATTTTATGACAGTGATCACAAAAATTTTTCTTTTTCGATAAATAATTATGTGATCTGCTTCTCATTTCTAAAATTTAGTTTAAATACTTACTTGAATCGTAGGGTTTTTGGCTGATAATGAACACACTCAAATTGAGTGTCTCACCTTTGATCGAATAACGAACATAATTGCCTATCGGCACTTCTTTTTAGAAATGCCTTTTTCAATCATCGTATGGAGATTCTCTTATGAATGTTTATTTTGCAGAGTTTTTCGGCACCGCACTTATGATTCTTTTGGGGAATGGTGTTGTTGCCAATGTTTGTCTTGATAAAACGAAAGGACAAAGTTCCGGTTGGATTGTGATTACGACTGCATGGGCGTTTGCCGTATATGTGGCGGTTGTCGTTGTCGGGCCTTACAGTGGAGCACATCTGAATCCGGCAGTTACCTTAGGGCTTGCCGCAAAAGGTGTATTCGATTGGGGCTTAGTGCCGGGTTATGTTATTGCTCAAGTTTTTGGCGGTATGGTAGGCGCTTTGTTGGTCTATATTATGTACCGTAACCATTTCTTAGCCACAGAAAATGAAGGTTCAAAACGTGCTTGTTTCTGCACAGAGCCGGCAATTCGTCATTATCCAAGCAACCTTGTTAGTGAAATTATCGGCACCTTTGTCTTGATCTTTGTGATTTTCTATATCGTTGGCGCTGATATTACCTTGCCGGGTACAACCAAAGCAACGCCTATTGGTTTAGGCTCTATCGGTGCATTGCCAGTTGCGATTCTTGTTTGGGCGATCGGTTTGAGTTTAGGGGGAACAACCGGTTATGCTCTCAATCCGGCACGGGATTTTGGACCGCGTTTAACCTTAGGACTTTTCCTCCGCCGCCAATTAAACACCAAACCGGATTGGGCATATTGTTGGGTACCGATTGTAGGACCGATCATCGGATCGTTATTGGCAGCGGCTGTTTATGCTGTGGTGATGTAGCTAAATCGAAAAACGGGTTGGAAAACAACCGCACTTTTTATACATATAAAAGAACCCAATCTTTTATAGATTGGGTTCTTTATTTTGTGAGAAAAATTATTTCTGCCCTTTTAAAAACATCACGCCTGTATCAGGGAAATCAGTAAACACTCCTGTTGCTCCGGCTTTATTTAGCAACGCATCATACATTTGATTTACATTGGTAAAAAATTCCGGTAGGGCATCTTTACGCACCGTATAGGGGTGTAATTCCACCTTATACTGTGCTAATTCTTTCACTAATGGGGTATATTGAATATTATCGACTTTCGATTTTTCTTTATCGATTAACATATACCAGCCTGGCCCTACGCCATCAGCATATTTTGCCACTTCTGCCATAGCCCCTGGTTTGAACATCCAATCATAATCGTAGTTCACCCATTTGCCTTGAGCATTTTTTTCTTCAGTTTCATGCCAATCAGTGTATGCCACTAATTGAACTAATTTCAAATCCATCCCCATTTTAGGGAGTAATTCAGTTTTTATGCGTTTTAACTCATTGAAATCAAAGGTCTGTAAATAAACCCTATCAGTTTTTTTGTCATAACCGTATTTTTTCAATACCTTGAGTGTTTCGGTTGCAATATCTTTGCCGTTTTGGTGATGGAACCAAGGGGCTTTAATTTCAGGGTAAATACCCACTTTTTTTCCGGTGGATTTTTCTAAACCTTGGATAAATTCAATTTCATCCTCAAAAGTATGGATTTTGAAATGGGATTTCCAAAGCGGGAAACGGTTAGGGTAAACGGCAACTTGTTTACCGTCTTTGGTTTTAAAGTTTTCCGTCATATTCAAACTTTGAATTTCTTTTAAGGTGAAATCAATTACATAATAACGGCCGTCTTTACGGTGACGGTTTGGGAATTTTTTAGCCACATCAGTTAAGCCGTCCAAAAAATGATCATGAATAATAATGAGGCGACCGTCTTTTGTCATGGCTAAATCTTGTTCTAAATAATCCGCTTGTTGACCGAAAGCAAGGGCTTTGGACTCCAGAGTATGCTCCGGTAAATAGCCGCTTGCACCACGGTGGGCGATAATGATTTTTTCTGATTTCATATTATTTGCCATCATTGAAGTTTGACTGCTACAACCGGCTAATACGCCTGCAGCCAATAAAGAAAGGACTAAAGTCTTAAGTTTCATAACTATTTCTCCTTGAAGAAGTGCGGTTAGTTTTCGGATTGTTTTTTGTGAATGAATAATATTGGGTCAATATAATTCATTTATGTTAAAGATTTCTTAAAGAAAAAAGGCGACTTAAGCATTTGCCCGTCACCTTATTTACACTAATTATTTCGTACCGTAGGTATCACCTAATTTCGCTTTGTGTTTACCTTCTTCAATCATCACATTGAGAAGCAATAACACTGCTAAGATACCGCCGATAATCATAACGTAGAAACCGCCATCCCAGCCGTAGTATTCAGCTGCCCAACCTACTACAGCAGAGGCTGAAACTGTACCGCCTAAATAACCGAATAAGCCGGTGAAACCTGCTGCCGTACCTGCTGCTTTTTTCGGTGCAAGCTCAAGGGCGTGTAAACCAATTAACATCACCGGACCATAAATTAAGAAACCAATAGTTGTCATTAAAATGAAGTCGGTTAATTGATATGGGTTTTCATACCATGCACTGTAGCTAGCAATCTCAGCTTCAGGTGTAGCCGGGTTTTTCCATAAAGCCACAACCGCAATGGTGGTTAAGATCATGAAGATGAAACCGGTTAATCCGCGTTTACCTTTGAATACGTGGTCAGATACCCAACCGCATAATAATGTACCCGGAATCGCCGCCAATTCATAAATGGTGTATGCCCATGCGGTACCTTTAATGTTGAAGTGTTTGACTTCACCTAAGTAAACCGGCGACCATTTCAACACACCGTAGCGAATTAAGTAAACAAATACGTTAGCAATGGCGATGTACCATAATAATTTGTTTTTCAATACATAAGTCATAAAGATTTCTTTGGTAGAAAGCTCATGCTCGTAAGTTTTTTCGTTATAGTCATCGGGATAGTCATTACGCCATTTTTCAACAGGTGGTAAACCGCAAGATTGTGGGGTATCTTTCATCACAAGATAAATCGGAATAGCGATGATCATTGCGGCAATACCCGGATAGTAAAGGGCTTGTTGCCATACGTCTTTTGCCGTGGCCTCTACACCGTATGTGCTAAAGTAAATAGCACCGGCTAGAAGTACCATTGCCCCCGGTACCATACCACCAAGGTTGTGTGCGGTATTCCAAATAGAAACGATAGTTCCGCGTTCGGATTTAGACCACCAGTGAACCATAGTACGTCCGCATGGTGGCCATCCCATCCCTTGGAACCAACCGTTTAAAAAAATCATAATCCACATGATAACGATGCCGGATGTCGCCCATGGGAACAGCCCCATCATGGTCATACATAAACCGGACAGCAATAAACCGAATGGTAAAAAGACTTTCGGGTTAGAACGGTCCGAAAGCATTGCCATAAAGAATTTTGACAAACCGTAAGCCAAACCGGCTGCCGTACCGACAAGACCCAACTCAGCCTTGTTATACATACCTGCTTCAATTAAACCTTTTTGAGCCAAGTCAAAGTTTGCACGCACAAAATAGTAAGCAGCATAACCAAAGAAGATTCCTGCAAATACCTGCCAACGTAAGCGTTTATAAGTAGAATCAATTTTTTCCGCCGGAAGTTCCGCAATATGCGGCGCGGGTTTAAATGGTCCAAACATAATTTTTCTCCAACAACATTTATAATTATGATTTTCCCTTCAAATTTAAAAAAGAAAGGAACAGCGTGCATAATAATGAAAAATAAAAAATAAGGAAGTTTTTGAATTAAAAAATGTGAAGTGGTTCACAAAAAAATTATGCTTATATGAGTGAATGCGAAAATATAGTGATCTTTCTCACAAATTTATTTTCTTTTTCGAGCAAAATGTTGTTAATTTAAACGTTATTCTCTACAATCGGTTTAGTTTTTTATTTTCTCTTATTTTTTGTGGGCTTTGGGGGTAAACATGGGATTATCGCCTAATTTATATCGAGATGTTGGAGATTTTTCTTCTTTATCTACAGATGTGATTATTATTGGCGGTGGTGCAACAGGCGCTGGTATTGCACGCGACTGTGCATTGCGTGGTGTTAATTGTATTTTATTGGAACGCCGTGATATTGCGACCGGTGCAACCGGGCGTAATCACGGGCTCTTGCATAGTGGTGCACGCTATGCGGTGAATGATCAAGAATCGGCGGAAGAATGTATTAAAGAAAACCGTATTTTGCGCAAAATCGCCCGTCATTGTGTAGATGAAACGGAAGGGTTATTTATCACTCTACCGGAGGATTCCCTTGATTATCAAAAAACCTTCATTGAAAGCTGTATAAAATCCGGTATTGAGGCAGTTGCTATTGATCCTCAACTTGCCAAAATTATGGAGCCTTCTGTTAATCCAAACTTAGTGGGGGCAGTGGTTGTGCCGGACGGTTCCATTGACCCTTTCCGTTTAACTGCCTCCAATATGATGGATGCCGCAGAAAACGGTGCCAAAGTATTCACTTATTGTGAAGTGAAAAATCTTATTCGGGAAGGCGGGAAAGTCATTGGCGTAGATGTTTATGACCATAAAAACAAGATTAAACGTCAATTTTTTGCACCAGTGGTGGTGAATGCCAGTGGGATCTGGGGGCAAGGGATTGCGGAATACGCTGATCTCAAAATAAAAATGTTCCCGGCAAAAGGTGCCTTACTGGTGATGGGACACCGTATTAATAAAATGGTGATTAATCGTTGCCGTAAACCGGCGGATGCCGATATTCTCGTGCCGGGTGATACCATTTGTGTGATTGGTACGACATCCAGCCGCATTCCTTATGATCAAATCGACAATATGGAAGTCACCCCCGAAGAGGTGGATATTCTTTTTCGTGAAGGGGAAAAACTTGCGCCAAGTTTACGCCACACGCGTGTGCTTCGCGCTTATGCGGGGGTGCGTCCACTCGTAGCGACTGATGATGATCCGTCAGGTCGAAATGTAAGCCGTGGTATTGTTTTGTTGGATCATGCAGAGCGTGACGGTTTAGACGGATTTATTACGATTACCGGCGGTAAACTGATGACCTATCGCTTGATGGCAGAATGGGCAACGAATTTAGTGTGTAAAAAGCTGAATAAAAATACTCCTTGTGTTACCGCAGAGCGTCCTTTACCGGGTTCGACAGAAAGCCGCCAAGAGACCAATCAAAAAGTGATCTCATTACCAAGCACTATTCGCTACTCCGCCGTATATCGCCATGGTGCGCGGGCAAGTCGATTGCTACAAACAGATCGTTTAGATCGTTCCATGGTGTGCGAATGTGAAGCGGTGACGGCGGGGGAAGTACGTTATGCTATTGATGAGCTTGATGTCAATAATCTGGTGGATTTACGCCGCCGTACCCGTGTAGGCATGGGAACCTGCCAAGCGGAACTTTGTGCTTGCCGTGCTGCTGGGTTGATGAATCGTTTTGAGGTTGCCACTCCTCGCCAATCTACCACTCAACTTAATGCCTTTATGGAAGAGCGTTGGCGTGGTATCCAACCTATCGCTTGGGGTGAAGCAATTCGTGAGGCGGAATTTACCGCTTGGATGTATGGTAGCGTATTGGGTTTGAATGATGTGAAACCGCTTGAAGAACAAGCGCAACAAGGGACGGATAGTAATGAATTTTGATGTAGCGATTATTGGCGGTGGCTTGGCGGGATTGACCTGCGGCATAGCCCTTCAACAACAGGGTAAACATTGCGTGATCATCAACAACGGACAAGCCGCAATGGATTTTGCCTCCGGTTCTTTTGATTTATTAAGTCGTCTGCCTGACGGAAGTGCGGTGGAAAATTTAAAAGAAAATTTGACCGCACTTTGCACCGCATTACCGGCTCATCCCTATAGTCTGTTGGGGGGAGAACAAGTGATGAGCAAAGCACAGGCGTTTGAAACCTTGGCTCAATCACTCAATCTTCATTTAGTCGGTTCCAGAGAAAAAAATCACTGGAGGGTGGCAGGATTGGGGAGCTTGCGTGGCTCATGGCTTTCCCCGAATAGTGTTCCGACGATAGAGGGGAGTGAATCTTTCCCACACAAACGTATTGCTGTGCTGGGTATTGAAGGTTATCACGATTTCCAACCGCAATTATTAGCCGCAAATTTAGTGCTTAATACGCAATTTGCTCATTGTGAGGTAACCAGCGGTTTCTTGAATATTCCACAGTTGGACGAACTTCGACAAAATGCCCGTGAGTTCCGTAGTGTCAATATCGCCCAGCTTTTAGAACATAAATTGGCTTTTGATGATTTGGTGAAAGAAATTGTGGATGCGGCGCAAGGTGCAGAAGCGGTATTTTTGCCGGCTTGTTTTGGGTTAGAAAATCAAGAATTTATGACCGCACTTCGCCAAGCTACAAAACTCGCTTTATTTGAATTACCAACTTTGCCGCCGTCATTGCTAGGAATGCGCCAACGTATTCAATTACGTCGCCAATTTGAATCCCTCGGTGGATTAATGATGAATGGCGACAGTGCAGTGAAAGCGCATTTTGACGGCGATCGTGTGCGTTGTATTATGACACGTCTGCATAATAAAGAAGAAATCATTGCTGACAATTTTGTCCTTGCCTCCGGCAGTTTTTTCAGCAAAGGGTTAATGTCCGAATTTGATCGAATTTTCGAGCCAGTGTTTTATGCTGACATCACGGGCGTACAAGGTTTTAATGAAAAAGATCGTTTCACTTGGACGGATCACCGTTTCTCTAATCCGCAACCTTATCAATCTGCCGGGGTGGTGATTAATGCGCATTGCCAAGTACAAAAGGGCGGTCAATTTTTAACGAATCTATATGCGGTGGGTAACGTCATCGGCGGTTTTAATGCTTTAGAACTGGGTTGTGGTTCTGGGGTGGCAGTGGTAACAGCACTTACCGTGGCTGATGAAATTTTAGCAAAGGCAAAATAGGAGGGGCGATATGGATACAAATATTCAACGATTAATTGACAGTGCAAAACAATCGCTCAATTCACCGGCAAGCCACCAGTATATTGATGAAAGTTTTGAAAGCTGTATTAAATGTACTGCTTGTACCGCGGTTTGTCCGGTTTCTCGTAATAATCCTCTTTACCCCGGTCCGAAGCAGTCCGGCCCTGATGGTGAGCGTTTACGTTTAAAATCTGCCGAACTTTATGACGAAGCTCTCAAATATTGTACGAACTGTAAACGTTGTGAAGTGGCTTGTCCGTCTGATGTAAAAATCGGTGATCTTATTGTTCGGGCTCGGAATAATCATTTGGCACAACAGAAAAAACCGCTGATGAACAAATTGCGTGATGTCATTTTGAGTAACACCGATGTGATGGGAAAACTCAACACGCCCCTTGCGCCCATTGTGAATACTATCACCGGATTAAGTGCCACTAAATTTGTGCTTGAGAAAACCCTTAATATCAGTAAAAAACGCACTCTGCCGAAATATTCCTTTGGCACGTTTCGTAGCTGGTACATGAAAAATGCCTTAGAAGAACAGAAAAACTTTGAACGCAAAGTCGCGTATTTTCACGGTTGTTATGTGAACTACAATAATCCCCAATTGGGCAAGGAATTTCTGAAAGTATTCAATGCCATGGGGATTGGTGTGATGTTATTAGAAAAAGAAAAATGTTGCGGCTTACCTTTAACCGTGAACGGTTTTCCTGAGCGCGCGCGCAATATTGCTCAATTTAATACCGACCATATTGGCAAAATAGTGGATGAAAAAGGGGTAGAGGTAATTAGCGAAGCCTCAAGTTGTGCGTTAAATTTACGGGATGAGTATCATCATATCTTAGGTATCGACAATGCCAAAGTCCGTCCACACATTCATATGGTGACCCCTTTCCTGTATCGGCTTTTTAAAGAAGGTAAAACTTTGCCACTCAAGCCACTTAAATTGCGGGTGGCATACCACACGGCATGCCATGTGGAAAAGGCCGGTTGGGCACCTTACACGTTGGATGTGTTGAAACAAATTCCGGGATTGGAAATCATTATGTTGCCGTCACAATGCTGCGGCATTGCCGGTACTTATGGATTTAAAGCGGAAAATTATGACACTGCACAATCTATCGGCAAAACTTTATTTGATAATATCAATGATGGCGGATTTGATTACGTTATTTCCGAATGTCAAACCTGTAAATGGCAAATTGATATGTCCTCCAACGTTACCTGCATTCACCCTTTGACCTTACTTTGTATGTCAATGGAGGCGTAGGAAACAAAAAAGTGCGGTTAAAATTGACCGCACTTTTTACTTCTATCTTACTTAAGCCTTCGCCAAAATCGCTTTATGTTCTTTAATCAATGTCATAAAAGGTTGGGCGAAGCGTTCCAATTTTATTGCTCCCACGCCGTTAATTTGCAGCATTTCAATATTAGAGGTCGGCATATATTGTGCCATCTCTTGTAGTGTTGCATCATTGAACACAATATAAGGAGGGATATTTTCCTTGTCGGCGATTTGTTTGCGTAAAAAGCGCAGGCGGGCAAAAAGATCTTTATCGTAATTAACCATCGTGCTTCGTTGTGGACTGTGAGCAATTTTGCTAATTGCGGAAATACGTGGCATTGCGAGTTCTAGGGGGATTTCTCCCTTTAACACGGGTTTGGCGTTTTCTGTAAGCTGTAATGTTGTGTTAAATTCTCCAATCACCTGCTGTATAAAACCAAGATGAATTAATTGGCGAATCACCGATTGCCAATGTTCTTTGCTCTTATCTTTACCAATGCCATAGACGCTCAGTTTGTCGTGTTGCCGTTCGAGGATTTTCTGATTTTGCATTCCTCGTAATACGCCAATCACATATTGCGCTCCGAAACATTGCCCTACACGGTAAATGGTTGACATTACTTTTTGCGCATCTACTAAAGCGTCATATTTCTTAGGTGGATCTAAGCAAATATCGCAGTTGTTGCACGGCGTTTGGCGATGTTCTCCAAAATAATTGAGCAACACCAAACGACGACAAGTCTGACTTTCGGCAAATTCGCCTATGGTTTCTAATTTATGTTGTTCAATTTGCCGTTGAGGTGTTTCCGGTTTCTCAAGTAAAATCTTTTGTAACCAAGCATAGTCCGCTGATTCATAAAATAATACGGCTTCCGCAGGTAAATCATCCCGTCCTGCACGACCGGTTTCTTGATAGTAAGATTCAATACTACGCGGCAAATCAAAATGTGCCACGAAACGGACATTGGATTTATTGATCCCCATACCAAAGGCAATAGTTGCCACCACCACTTGTATATTATCACGTTGAAAATCCTGCTGCACACGTTCACGCTGTGTGGTTTCCATTCCGGCGTGATAGGCAGCAGCGGATACTCCTCTATTACGTAAACTTTCTGCTATTCGTTCGACTTTATTACGACTGTTACAATAAACAATACCGCTTTTGCCTTTTTGTGCCAGCACGAAACGGGCAAGTTGTTCCATGGGTTTAAATTTTTCTTCTAGTGTGTAGCGGATATTTGGGCGATCAAAACTGCCAATATATTTATGCGGATTTTGCAGTTTTAGATGAGTGAGAATATCTTGCCGTGTGGCATGATCCGCAGTTGCCGTCAATGCCATAATAGGCGTATTCGGAAAACTGGATTTTAAGCCGCCAAGTTGGGTATATTCGGGGCGAAAATCATGCCCCCATTGAGAAATACAATGCGCCTCATCAATGGCGATAAAACTGACTTGACAATAGGAAATCAGCTGGAAAAAGCTGTTTGTCATTACCTTTTCCGGTGAGATGTAAAGGAGTTTAAGCTGTCCTGAAATCAGCTTATTTTGTACTTGTTGCTGCTGTTCTAATGTTTGGCTGGAATTGAGAAAATCCGCCTCAATACCGTTAGCCTGTAGTTGATCCACCTGATCCTTCATTAATGAAATGAGGGGGGATATCACCAGTGTAAGTCCATCAAAACAGAGCGCCGGAATCTGATAGCAGAGAGATTTACCATTCCCCGTCGCCATTACCACCAGTGAATCTTGTCCATTAAGTGTGGTATTAATAACTTCTTCTTGCCCTTTGCGGAAAGATTGATAGCCGAAAACCGAATTTAGCACAGAAAGTGCGGTTGGTTTTTCCGGTATTTTTGGGGATGGAGGAAGACTGGACATATTAGAATTGAACAGCTTCGCCGTGCGCTGCACAGGCTTTCGTTAAACTATCCCAGAATCGTTGTCCATCATTAGAAATCCATTCACCATTTTTGAAGGAAAAATGAAAACCGCCTAATTTACTGGCAAGCCAAAGTTCAAACAAAGGTTCTTGTTTGTTGATAACAATTTGTGTGCGATTGTCAAAGGTCATAGTAAACACCGCGCCTTGGGTTTCACAATCCACATCTGCACCTTGTTCTTCTAATTCTTCTTCAATTTTTTGCCAAATTTGTTCAATATTTTGATGAAATTCTGCAACATTCATAAATGTTTTTCCCTTCAAATCTGATAGAATGCGGCAAATTATAAAGCCTTTTGTTCCCTTGTGAAAGGCGGATTTAACGATGAGTGAGAGAGAAAAAATGAAAAAATTATTGTCAATTTTAGTATTAAGTGCAGTTTGTGTGTTAGCAACAGGTTGTGGCGTGAAAGGACCATTGTATTTTCCGGAAAAAGAGCAAACGCAACAGAATCAATAATTGGTGAGACACAATATGAATTTTTTCCAATATCAAAATAACCGACTTTATGCAGAACAATTGCCGGTACAACAACTCGCAGAACAGTTCGGTACACCGCTTTATATTTATTCCCGCGCCACGCTGGAACGCCATTGGCATGCGTTTAACGACGCATTAGGTTCACATCCCCATTTAATTTGTTTTGCTGTGAAATCTTGCTCTAACATTGGGGTATTAAGTGTTATGGCAAAATTAGGTTCAGGTTTTGATATTGTCTCGCAAGGCGAATTGGAACGCGTATTGGTGGCAGGTGGTGAGGCATCGAAAGTCGTCTTTTCCGGTGTGGCAAAATCTCGCGAGGAGATTATGCGTGCTTTAGAGGTAGGGATTCGTTGTTTTAATGTTGAGTCTGTTTCTGAACTTCACCACATAAACCTCATTGCCGGCGAAATGGGAAAGCTTGCACCGATCTCCTTGCGTGTAAACCCTGATGTAGATGCTCATACTCATCCTTATATTTCCACCGGTTTAAAAGAAAATAAATTTGGGGTCAGTGTGGATGAAGCCCGTGAAGTCTATAAGCTGGCAGCAAGCCTACCGAATGTGAAGATCACGGGAATGGATTGTCATATCGGATCGCAACTCACTGAATTGCAACCCTTTTTAGATGCGGTAGAGCGTCTTATTGTGCTAATGGAGCAACTCAAACAAGATGGCATTGCTCTGGAACATTTAGATTTAGGCGGCGGTTTGGGGGTAACTTATACCGATGAAAATCCGCCACATCCAAGCGAGTATGCTAAAGCCTTATTGGAAAAACTAAAAGATTACAAGGATCTTGAAATTATCCTTGAACCGGGACGGGCAATTACCGCCAATGCCGGCATTTTAGTAGCAAAAGTCCAGTATTTGAAAAGTAACGAAAGCCGTAATTTTGCCATCACGGATACCGGTATGAACGATATGATTCGTCCGGCATTGTACGAAGCCTATATGAACATCGTAGAAATTGACCGCACTTTGGCGCGCGAAAAAGCCGTTTATGATGTGGTGGGGCCGGTGTGTGAAACCTCGGATTTTTTAGGCAAACAGCGTGAACTTGCCATTGCGGAGGGCGATTATATTGCACAATGTTCTGCGGGTGCTTATGGGGCGAGTATGTCTTCCAACTACAATTCCCGTCCACGCACAGCGGAAGTTTTAGTGGATGGCGATAACGCACATTTAATCCGCCGCCGTGAAAGTTTGCAAGAACTTTGGGCGTTGGAATCGGTGATTTAATCCTCCCTTGAAAAGAAAGTGCGGTTGAAAAACAGAGAGATTTTCAACCGCACTTTTTTTATACCTGATGCTTAAACTTCAACAAATCCCGACGTTCTTTTTTGTTCGGGCGACGTTCTGGATGAGGCATCGAAAGGGCGTTATTTTTTCTTGCCCATGCCATTTCTTCCCGTTTTTTCAAACTTTGGCTCGTTTCTCGATAAAGTAATTGTGCTTCGGGTGCACCACGGCGTTGATCGCTTAACGCCAAAATTTCTACTTCTTTTTCTTCATTGCCTTGACGTAATTTTAAGATAGCGCCTACTTCCACTATTTTGCTGACTTTTGCCCGTTGTCCGTTGTAATGTACTTTTCCCCCTTCAATCATAGCTTTCGCAAGACTGCGGGTTTTATAAAAACGGGCAGCCCATAGCCATTTATCTAGGCGAACGTCTTTTTCTTCCATTTGGGATCTCTCTATTGCTCAATTTATGATACAGTTTGAGCCCAATGGTATCACAAAATAAAGGAAAACCGATGTCGTCAAATAGTCAAAAACACTTGCCTCAAATTCTTTCCACACGTACCGTTGCAAAATCACGCTTATTTGAAATTCAGGCGGTTGATTTGGCATTTAGTAATGGTGAAAAACGCACCTATGAACGCTTTAAACCGGGAGTGCATCAGGCGGTGATGATGGTGCCTATTGAGGGTGATGAACTTTTAATGATTCGGGAATATGCTGTGGGTACGGAACGTTATGAGCTGAGTTTTCCTAAAGGGGGAATCGATGTAGGGGAAACGCCGGAGGAAGCGGCTAATCGTGAATTGAAAGAAGAAATTGGCGTTGGGGCAAAGCACATCCGTTTTTTACGCACGATCATTACCAGCCCAAGTTATATGTGTAACCCAATGCATATTTTTATTGTGCAGGATTTTTATCCTTGCAAGCTTGAAGGGGATGAGCCCGAACCATTAGAATTGGTTCGTTTTCCATTGGTAAAATTAGATGAATTAATTGCAGATCCCGATTTCAATGAGGCGAGAAATTTGACCGCACTTTATGCCTTAAGAGATTATTTGGACGGTCTAAGATAAGATAATGAGATATTAATAATTTTTCTAATAAAGAGAGTATTTATTAAATATTTTTTAATTTAATTGCATAAATATTTAAATAATTCTTGAGTTTTTTGCCGTTTCTTGGGAAAGTGAAGAGCTTTTTATTTAACCTAGGGAAAAATTATGCCTCATTCAAATTTAAAAGAACTCACGTTTCGTGGGATTATTCTCGGGGCGTTAATTACGGTGATTTTCACCGCGTCTAACGTCTATTTGGGATTAAAAGTCGGAATGACTTTTGCTTCTTCCATTCCTGCCGCTGTTATTTCCATGGCAGTGTTAAAATTCTTTAAAGATTCCAGTATTTTGGAAAATAATATGGTGCAAACTCAGGCTTCTGCTGCCGGCACTTTATCTTCCGTTATTTTCGTTTTACCGGGTTTGTTAATGATGGGTTACTGGAACGATTTTCCATTTTGGCAAACCATGTTAATTTGTGCTTCCGGCGGAACATTAGGTGTATTGTTTACGATTCCGCTACGCCGAGTGATGGTAGTGAATAGTGATTTACCTTATCCGGAAGGCGTCGCCGCTGCCGAAATTTTAAAGGTGGGAAATCATGACAAAGGTGATACCGGTGTAAAAGACATTGCTTATGGTGGCGTGTTAGCTGGTGTTGTAGCATTTTTAACCAATGGCTTACGTGTAATGGCGGATGGGGCAAGCGCCTGGATTCAAACCGGTAAAGCCGCTTTCCAATTACCAATGGGGTTCTCTCTGGCATTATTAGGTGCAGGTTATTTGATCGGTATTGTTGGAGGTATTGCTATGTTAGTCGGCTTAGTGCTGACTTGGGGTGTCGCCGTTCCGTTCTTTACTGTGTCCGGTGATATGCCGACAGATATGGGGTTAATCGACTTTGCCATGAGGACATGGAAAACCAAGGTTCGCTTTATTGGAGTGGGGACGATCGGTATTGCCGCAATTTGGACATTACTGGTTTTAATGAAACCGATGGTAGAAGGTATGATACATTCATTCCGTATGTTGAAAAGGGGCCAATCAGAATCTGATGATCGCATTGATATCGATCTTTCACCAAAAACGATGATTTATATCCTCATTGCAACCGTTGCATTGATCGTGATTTCATTACATCACTTTATTGCAGTCGCACCTATTTCACCGGAACTTTCTATTTTATTAGTGGTGGTTTGTACCTTCTTGGCTGTATTTATTGGCTTTTTTGTGGCTGCGGCTTCCGGTTATATGGCTGGATTAGTAGGGGCATCATCAAGCCCAATTTCCGGTATCGGGATTATTTCGGTGATTGTGATTTCTCTCGTATTGGTTTCTATCGGTAATGCTACGGGTTTATTTGAAACCACAGATGGTCAGAAATTTTTAACCGCACTTACGCTCTTTACAGCCTCTATCGTGCTAACTACCGCGACGATTTCCAACGATAACTTACAAGATTTAAAAACCGGTCTGTTAGTTGAAGCCACGCCGTGGCGTCAGCAAGTGGCATTGATTATCGGTTGCTTTGTCGGCGCACTGGTGATTGCTCCGGTATTGGAAATTTTGTATCACGCTTATGGCTTTACCGGAGCGTTGCCACGTCCGGATATGGATCCGACTCAAGCACTTTCCGCACCGCAAGCCACGATTATGACGACTATCTCACAAGGTATTTTTACTAACCAATTAGAATGGACGTACATTTTAACTGGTGTGGGCTTAGGGGCTGTGTTAATTATTATTGATGAATTTTTGAAAAAAGTGAGTAATAAAGCCTTCGCATTGCCGGTATTAGCGGTGGGAATTGGTATTTATTTACCACCATCTATTAATACACCGGTTGTCGTTGGGGCATTTTTAGCATGGTTCATTAACCGCCATATTGCAAACTATGCGGCACGAACCGGCGATAAACAAGCCTCGGCTAAAGCAGAACGTTTCGGTACGCTTTTTTCGGCAGGCTTGATTGTCGGTGAAAGCCTCATGGGGGTGATTCTCGCCTTCATTATTGCAGCTTCTGTCACATCCGGTGGTTCTGAAGCACCACTGGCGCTTAACCTTGAAAATTGGGACGGCATTGGTGAAATATTAGGTTTAACCGTATTTATTGCCGGAATCATTATTTTTGCTTCCCGTGTATTACGTGCGAAAAAATCTGATTAATCCCTAAAATTCCTTTAAAATAGGCTATCTTTCCCGATAGTCTATTTTTTTATGAAACCTTATCTCAAAGCATTAATTTTATTTCCTCTCATTTTACAAGGATTAGTGACCGCACTATTTTGGTTTTTGAATTGGGATTTTGAACCGACCCCTTTTACTCGCTATCTTATGGTGGCATTTTTTCTCACCACAATCCCTGCTTTTTTAATTGCCTTGGTTGCCGCGAGATTTCGTTATATTCGTCATAATATTGCAGCCATCGTATTATGCTCATCATTGATTAGCTTTTTTTATTGTAATGTCGCGTCCTATTTCTATTTATTGTTTATGGGTAAACAGGACGCTTCATTTTGGCAATGGCTTACTGAAGGCGGTTTAACATTAGGGATACTAAGTGCTTGCTGTATGGTCTTTTATACCCTATTTGTGTTGCCATGGCTGTTGCCGAAAACAAAATCATTATGAAAAAATATTGTAGGGAGATTTTATGTTGCTACTCAATGAACATTTACTCAATCAAATTCTACCGATTGCTTACCAAGCCGGTAATTATCTACAAGATTTTTATCAACAGCATATTGATATACAAATGAAAGAAGATAATACGCCGGTCACAGAAGCGGATCTTTTCATCAGCCAATTTTTAACTGAAAAACTGACCGCACTTTTTCCTCAAATACCGGTTTTGTCAGAAGAAAATTGTCATCTTCCTTTTGAGGAACGCCAAAAATGGAAAGAATATTGGTTAATCGATCCCCTTGACGGTACGCAACAATTTATTAATCGCACCGATCAATTTTCCGTTTTAATTACCCTCATCCGTAAAAATAAACCCGTGTTAAGTATTATCCATGCGCCGATTTTATCCTTCACTTATTATGCGATGGAAGGTTTTGGTGCGTTTAAAAAACAAGGCGATCAAGTAAAAAAACTGGCTACAAACAGCGTAAATCTTAACCGCACTTTTTCTGATTTCCCATTGCGTATTGCAGTGGGCGCGAGAGAAGCTCAGGAAAAAGTGCGGTCAATTTTGCCGAAAGATTTTCCTTGTGAATTTGTTGTGATGGGTTCCAGTAGTTTGAAAAGCGGTTTAGTGGCGGAGGGCATTGTGGATTGCTATGTTCGTCTTGGGCAAACCGGAGAATGGGATACGGCAGCAGCAGAGGTGTTATTGGGGGAAACCAACGGGCAAATTTTCGATCCGAAATTTGCACCATTGACATACAACCGACGTGAAATACTGATTAATCCCCCTTTTGTGATGGTGGCGGATAAATCTGTTAATTGGGCATCTGTCTTTCAATTTAATTGATTGGTTAGAGGGGGAATTTTCGTTAGAATAGCCCATCATTTCACTCGGTATTTTTTATAAGGATAATTATGCAAACTGAGAACAGCTGTATCGTCATTTTTGGCGCATCCGGTGATTTAACCCACCGAAAACTTATTCCGGCACTTTATAATCTTTTCAAAATCGGACGATTAGGCGGGAACTTCTCTGTGCTTGGCGTTGCGCGTTCGGAGCTTAATGATGAAACTTTCCGTACGAAAATGCGTGAAGCTTTAATCAATAATGAAGATACCACACCTGAAACCCTTGATGAATTTTGCCATCATCTTTATTACCAATCTGTGAATACGGCAGATGCCGCAGACTATGGCAAATTAGTGCCTCGTTTGGACGAATTACACGATAAATATCAGACCTGTGGCAATACACTCTATTATATGTCCACCCCACCAAGTCTTTATGGTGTGATTCCCGAATGCTTGGCGGCACATGGTTTGAATACGGAAGAATACGGTTGGAAACGTATTATTGTAGAAAAGCCTTTTGGTTACGATGAAAAAACGGCGCAAGTGTTGGATGTGCAAATTCACCGTTTCTTTGAAGAACATCAAATCTACCGTATTGATCATTATCTTGGTAAAGAAACCGTGCAAAACTTACTCGTGTTGCGTTTTTCCAATGGCTGGTTTGAACCGCTTTGGAATCGTAATTTTATTGATTATGTTGAAATCACCGGTGCTGAATCCATTGGCGTTGAAGAGCGTGGCGGCTATTATGACGGATCCGGTGCAATGCGGGATATGTTCCAAAATCACTTATTACAAGTGCTTGCAATGGTGGCAATGGAACCGCCCGCAATCATTAACGCGGACTCAATGCGTGATGAAGTAGCAAAAGTGATGCACTGTTTACGCCCGCTCACGCAAGAGGATGTGGAGCATAGTTTAGTGCTTGGTCAATATGTCGCAGGTGAAGTGAACGGCAAAATGGTGAAGGGATATTTGGAAGAAAAAGGCGTGCCGGCAGATTCACACACTGAAACCTATATTGCGTTGCGTTGTGAGATCGAAAACTGGCGTTGGGCAGGTGTACCTTTCTATGTACGTACCGGTAAACGTTTACCTGCTCGTGTGACAGAAATTGTGATTCACTTTAAAACCACGCCACATCCTGTATTTAGCCAAAATGCGCCGGAAAATAAACTCATTATCCGTATTCAACCGGATGAAGGTATTTCAATGCGTTTTGGTTTGAAAAAACCGGGAGCAGGCTTTGAAGCCAAAGAAGTATCAATGGATTTCCGCTATGCGGATCTTGCCGGAGCACAAGTACTGACCGCTTATGAACGTTTATTGCTGGATGCGATGAAAGGTGATGCAACCCTATTCGCCCGTACGGATGCCGTTCATGCTGCATGGAAATTCGTTCAACCTATTTTGGATTACAAAGCCAACGGCGGACGAATCCATGATTATGAAGCCGGTACTTGGGGACCGGTGGCGGCGGATAAACTCATTGCCAGACAAGGCAAAGTATGGCGTAAACCGAGTGGATTGATGAAGAAAAAGGTATAATTGATGAACACAATAATCTTTGATACAGCCCAACAAGCGGTTGAAAAAATTGCACAAGAATTAAAAATATATAGTGAACAACAACGCCCGATTCATATTTCATTATCAGGCGGAAGCACGCCAAAATTATTATTTAAAACTTTAGCTGAAGCGCCTTACAATACGGAAATTCATTGGGAAAATCTGCATTTCTGGTGGGGGGATGAGCGAATGGTTTCGTCACAATCTCCTGAAAGTAATTATGGCGAAGTGCAAAAATTATTATTCGATCATATTCAAATTCCCACTGAGAATATTCACCGAATTCGTGGTGAAAATGAACCGCACTTTGAGCTGGAACGTTTTCAAGAAGAACTAAGTGCGGTCATTCCTGACGGCGTTTTTGACTGGATTATTTTAGGCATGGGCGCGGACGGGCATACGGCTTCGTTATTTCCATATCAAACCAATTTTGATGATGAAAACCTTGCAGTTATTGCAAAACATCCAGAAAGCGGACAAATCCGTATTTCTAAAAGCGCAAAATTAATTGAGCAGGCAAAACGCATTACTTATCTTGTTACAGGCGAAGGAAAAGCGGAAATTTTAAAAGAAATCCAAACAACACCGACTGAAAATCTACCTTATCCGGCAGCTAAAATTAAAGCCAAAAATGGTGTAACGGAGTGGTATTTGGATAAGTCGGCGGCGGCATTGTTATAGTGGAAATTTTAGCCCATATTTTGACCGCACTTGTTGCACTTGAACATTTCTATATTCTCTATTTAGAAATGTTCGCTATTGAAGGAAAAAGCGCCAAACGTATTTTTGGCTTAATCGATGACTTTATCGCCCAACAGAAAGTGAAGGTGATGTTTGCTAATCTGGGGTTGTATAACGGATTTCTGGCAGCTGGGATTATTTTCGGTTATGCCATTCAGCAAATGCCTGTGATTTATTTCTTTCTAACCTGTGTGATTATCGCCGCAATTTTTGGTGCAACCACAGCAAATAAAGGCATTTTGGTGAAACAGGGATTACCGGCGGTGTTGGCGATTATCTTACAAATTGCTTATCAAAATTAATGCTCTATGGGGAAAAATAATCATGCTCGATTTTACACCATTGGAAAAAGCGATTTTCCGTTTAGAGGAAGGGTTAAATCGTTATCAACAAGATATCAGTGATGTTCAAATTCGTGATGGTTTAATTCAGCGATTTGAATTTACCTATGAACTCAGTCATAAAATGTTAAAGCGTTATTTAATTGCTGTTTCACCCAATCCGGAACTTTATGATGGTATAAGCTTTCAGGATCTTATTCGTACAGGCAATGAATATGGATTATTGCAAGGCGAATGGTTAGATTGGAAACAGTATCGTGAAATGCGTAGCCGAACGAGCCATACTTACGATGAAGATACTGCAATTCTGGTGGTGCAAGGGATTCCTAAATTTTTAAGTGAAGCGAAACATCTTCAAAAAAAATTAAAGAGCGGTCAAAATGGACAAAGTTTTTGATATAGAACCCAAACATCTTGCTATTGTACAAGATATTTTACGAACTCACTTGGCTGGCTACGAAGTGCGGGCATTTGGTTCTAGAGTGAAAGGCACCGCTCGCAAATTTTCGGATTTGGATTTAGTGGTCATGAGCGAACAACCGCTTTCATTACTGCTATTCGCCGAAGTGGAGGAAGCCTTTAGTGAAAGTGGTCTCCCCTATAAAGTTGATTTGCTGGATTGGGCGACGATTTCCGAAACATTTCGAGAAATTATCTCTCAAAAGTATGTGGTCGTTTCGGAATAAAGATAGAGTTCTATAATAGATTATGCATATTATTTAATCAAATTTTATTTGGGGAAATATGAAAAATTATATAAGTATATTATCATTTTTAATGCTATTTTTTATGCACAATAGCTATAGCTACTTCTAGTCAATCCATATACGCTGGTCGAGGTTTTAGAAATATGACGGATAATGCATTAAAAAGGTTAGAGGAATCAAGAAAAAGCTAAAAGAATCAAATAAATAACTAATAGAGTTTTGTAGAAAAAATCTATGTTCCTTTAGAAAGGATATAGATAAATATTATATTGAGAAAAATGTAAATGGTGAATATTTAATACTTGATGATGGCTCAATATATAAAGTATATGATGATTTAATATCATCTCTATGGAATGAATTTGATGAGGTAATTATAACAGGTGATGGTAATCAAATTATTAACTTAGAAACTAGAGAGTCTGTAGAGGTGATTCAAGTTGAATAGTTCATAGAGTGTGTGAAACTTATTTCAAGCACGATAAGTTTTACCTCTATGTGTAAATTATCTCAATTCATACATTCTACCAAAGTATTCAAAACTTAGTGCAAAAATTGCACTCCACCAACAGGAGAAAAAAATGTCACAAAAAGGCGATATCGGCGTTATTGGACTCGCCGTAATGGGGCAGAACCTCATTTTAAATATGAATGACCACGGGTTTAAAGTGGTGGCGTATAACCGCACTACTTCAAAAGTGGATGAGTTTTTACAAGGGGCGGCGAAAGGTACAAGCATTATCGGTGCGTATTCCTTAGAAGATTTAGCCTCTAAATTGGAAAAACCGCGCAAGGTGATGTTAATGGTTCGTGCGGGCGAGGTGGTGGATCAATTTATTGATGCATTATTACCACACTTGGAAGAAGGCGATATTATTATTGATGGGGGCAACTCCAACTATCCGGATACAAATCGTCGTGTAGAAGCCTTGCGTGAAAAAGGGATCCGTTTCATTGGTACGGGTGTGTCGGGCGGCGAAGAGGGTGCACGTCACGGACCTTCCATTATGCCGGGTGGTAACGAAGAAGCATGGCAATTCGTGCAACCGATTTTACAAGGTATTGCGGCTAAAACAGAACAAGGTGAACCTTGCTGTGATTGGGTGGGGAAAGATGGCGCGGGTCATTTTGTCAAAATGGTGCATAACGGCATTGAATACGGCGATATGCAACTGATTTGTGAAGCCTATCAATTTTTAAAAGAAGGTGTGGGATTATCCGATGATGAATTGGAAGCCACCTTCAATGATTGGCGTAAGACCGAATTAGATAGTTATTTAATTGACATCACCGCGGATATTTTAGGCTATAAAGATACTGACGGTACGCGTTTAGTGGATAAAATTTTAGATACCGCAGGGCAAAAAGGGACAGGGAAATGGACAGGAATCAATGCCCTTGATTTCGGTATTCCATTAACTTTAATTACAGAATCTGTTTTTGCCCGTTGTGTCTCCGCCTTTAAAGATCAACGTGTGGCGGCAAGTAAACTGTTCAACAAAACCATCGAAAAAGTAGAGGGCGATAAAAAAGTTTGGATTGAAGCGGTGCGCAAAGCATTATTGGCATCCAAAATAATTTCTTACGCACAAGGTTTTATGTTAATTCGAGAAGCCTCAGAAAACTTTAATTGGAATATTAATTACGGCAACACTGCTTTGTTATGGCGTGAAGGTTGTATTATCCGCAGCCGTTTCTTGGGCAATATCCGTGATGCTTATGAAGCCAATCCTGATTTGATTTTCTTAGGTTCAGACGCTTATTTCAAAGGCATTTTAGAAAACGCAATGAGCGACTGGCGCAAAGTGGTGGCAAAATCTATTGAGGTGGGGATTCCAATGCCATGTATGGCATCGGCGATCACCTTCTTAGACGGTTACACCTCAGCCCGTTTGCCGGCTAATTTATTACAAGCTCAACGGGATTATTTTGGTGCGCATACTTACGAACGCACTGACAAACCACGTGGTGAGTTTTTCCACACCAATTGGACAGGACGCGGCGGTAACACAGCCTCTACAACCTATGATGTGTAATTTGTAAAATACGGGATACTATTAGACACCGCGCTTTAAGAAAGTGCGGTCACTTTTTACATGATTTTGGAGGGAAAATGTTATCTCAATCACGTTTAGCGAAATTAGCCGAAATGGAAAGTATTCTGAATGAAGCCAATGAATTTTTAGGAGAGGTCGAGACTCTTCTTGAAAAATGGCAAGCCTTTTTACCTAAGATGAAACGTTTGGAGAATTATTATTTTGAAGGTGATTGGCGAGAAGATTTTGAAGCTTATGAACAAGGCGAGATCCCGAAAACCCAGCCTTGTGGTGTGCTTTCAGAAGATCTTGTCTATAATGCCAGTGCAGAGCAACGAGGCCTTGCTATCGAATATTTAAAAGTGATCACTAAAATTTTAGAGTAAAGAAATCGTTAGCTATGATGTAAGATTCTTTTCTTAAAATGAACTTTTATTCAGTGATATTAGTCTTATAAGGTGCTATCACGATGGATAGTTTTTAATTTTATACGGAGAGATTTTATGAAATTAATAACAAAATCATTGGTTATTGGTATGACGCTTATTGCATTAACTGCTTGCAGTAATATGAACCGCACTCAAAAAAATACGGCTGTCGGTGCTGCATTGGGCGGTGCTGCCGGTTATATGATTAAAGGTAATACCGCAACGACATTGGGTGGAGCCGCATTAGGCGGTTTAATCGGTAGTCAAGTGGGCAAATAAAGAGAGATTATCGACCGCACTTCGCTCAATTATTCAAGCAAAGTGCGGTCATTTTTATAGGGACATTGCGTTTCTGTTAGAATTTATACTCAAGTTTAGCTGAGATATTTGTTTGTTTGAGTTTTGCCTTGGACAATGCGTGGCGATGGTTCAACTGCAACCCAAAAGAAAGGTTTGGAGTCATCGCTACTTCTACTGATGCTTTGTATAACATCCCATTTCCTAATTGTCCCGTATTGAACCATTCGCCTTGATTTCCTGTCGGTGAAATCAGAATTTGCGGTGTATTGGTATGATTATGTTCATAGAATACGCCTGCTTTCAACCTTAATGTCTCGCCTTGCCAGCTTAAATAAGAACCGATTTGCTTTGTGAAAATATGATATTTCTTGCTATCGACACGCCAATTCATTTGATCATTAATGCTGGTTGATAAATGCTGGTAGCTTAAACCCATAGTCGGAATGAGGCTTAATTGTCCCACCGGAATTACATAGCCCAAATTGGTAAAGAGTTGAAATTGATGGGCTTTGAGTTTTGCAATATCTTTTGTGCCGAATGCTGAAATATCGCCTCTGTGCCAATGATACCCTGTACCTAAGCTAAAGCGAATCCGTTCCCTTTGATGACGGAGTGCTAGTAAACCGGAAACGGTTTTATATTTGGCTTGGCTGTATCCATCAACGGCTTTTGGTTCAACGGTTTGTTTTCCGTAGGCGATCGCACTGTGTAATGTTGTGTTGTTATTAATAGCAACATAACCGCCCAACAAGGAAGTATGTTGTTTGGTATGATAGTGATAACCATAGTCCACAAAATTAAGGTCGGTGTTGTAATGGCTATGAGTATAGGATTGTATGGCATATAGCCCTTTGGTGTTTTCTGAATGCACATTGTCCCAGAAAATATTTTTTGTCTGTTCACCCTGATAGTAAAGCGCTGTATTTGACACTAAATAGGATGGCACTCGTGCATCAATTTGTGCACGGGAGGCTGGTTGTGTCGGCATTGTTGGTGTTTCTACTTTTGGTAGCGTTGGATTTTTCGGTGTTACAGGAGTTTCTTCTTTCGGTGTAGTCGGAACTATTGGGAGCGTAGCTTCTTCAACTTTCGGTTCTTCCTGTTTTACTGCACGGATAACAGGTTCAAGTTGCTTTCCGTTTCCATCGATCATAATATTTTGCAAGCGAAAATCGGTAAAATGGCTGTCTCCGTTCTCGCTAATACGATTGTCATCGGCATTCGCTATACCGCTCTCTACACTCACCAATGTCAGCGGATATAAATAGCCGCTACGTTCGGCACTTAATACTTGCCCGATTTTCAGCCGTTGCAAGGCATTTGCGTTTTTAGTTTGAATTAATGAAATTCCCTCGTCTGCATCATAACGTCCGTTTTTATTTTCATCGGAATGACCTTGTTGAGTACCGAGTAAATGAATATCTATTGGAATATCCATTTCCGAGTTTAAGTCGTTAATTAAAACTTGATCGTGCTTCCAATCTTTTATATTTTCGGCATTATTATTTACAGTGAGAATAAATTTTCCGCCTTGGTTGTTTAGTTGGTTAAATGACAACGTGTTGCCACGAAATGTTTGTGGATTGGTAATAAATAAACTTGGTGAAATTACAGCTTCTTCAAATAGCGTTGTCTCGTTTTTGATTTCCCCTCCTCCTGCCAATATTGAATTTTGCCGAATATTGACCGCACTTTTGTTGATATTGCCATTTACTTCAAAGATACCGCTTTGAATATCCGTTATTCCTTCGTGATTAAGCTCTCCGTTTACTCTCGCATAGCCTGCTCCGGTTTTGAATAAATTTCCTGTGCCTTCAACTTTTGAGCTAAATTCAATGGCTGTATCCGTATTCAAGATGAGGTTTGCATTTTCCGCCAAGTGGATGTGGTGGGAGGTGAATGAGGCATCATTTTTAATTTCAACTTGACTATGCGGAGATAGATCAAGCCTGTTTGCCTGATGTCTGTTTCCTGTGTAACTCAATGTACCTGCTTTGACATAAACATTATCCAAATTGGTATTCCCTTGAAACGATAATTGGCTTTCAGACTCTGTTGGGGAATAGATGAGGTTGAGTGTGCCTTGCTGATCACCTACCGTTCCGATAATTGCCCGTTGCTGATTGAGCTGATAGGTCAAGGTTGCTGGTGTCGGGCTATTATTGATGATATTGCCGTTTAACGTTGCGGCGCGTAATCCCTGATTCTCCGTGTCGACTTTAGCAGCAAGGGTAAAATTACGTCCGTTGAGATCAAATGTCCCCTTCTCCAATCTAATGTTACTGAGGTTGAGTTGCTCGTTATCCATTAAACGAAGTGTGCCCTTTTCTTTCACTACAACGGCAGCATAAGCCTGTTTTTCTCCTGCAGCATTGGCTTGTTGGGCGAGGGTGGCAATCCCTTCTCTCACTTCTAAATGTGCCGGATTGATGCCCTCCCCAACTTTGATCATCTCACCGTCACCAATCTTATAATAGGTTTCTTGTTCGATACTATTGAGGGATACCGCCTGATTTTCAGGGTTTCGTTTGTCACGATAGATAAAATTATCTTTCCATAACAGTTCTTGCAAATTGAAGCGGACATACTGCACATTCGAGCCTTGTACTTGCTCGTAAAGTAAACCAATATCACCGTTTGGTAATTCCGTTAAACTGTTATAGGAATAAGAGCCTTCATCAATCGTGGTATTATATTTCCATAAAATTGAACCGTCAGTCTGTACTTCTCCCAACCAAGCTTTACCGTTGCGTCGGGAACTGGCGTGAGGATTGGCGAAAACGATATATTCCTTGCCATCGATCAGTTTGGAATAATGAATTACGGACATTTGTGAATAAGGATCTAATAAGGCGGATTCTCTTAATCTTGCTCCTTTGTCCCAAGTCATTCCACCATCGTGACTGGTTGAAATAATAACAGCACCGCTACGGTTACGGGAAAACATTTTAATGTCACCGTTATTCATTTCGATAACTTGGGATTCGGTGATTTCGTAATCTTGCGTGTTTAAATAACGTGCTCCACCGATTTCATCTAAGTAGGCATCATTTGGCGAAGCGCCCCGAGTCCAAGTTTTTCCACCGTCCGAACTGATAATCACAGCAGCAGATTGTTTATTGTCCCGATTGGTAAAATAAACCGGAATCATAATATTGCCGTTTTTTAATTGAATGCCGGTTCCTGGACCTGTACCTAAAAATCGCATCCAATCTGCTTTGACTTGCGTGGTAATATCCGTAGGATTTGCCCATGTTTTGCCGTTGTCATCGCTATAAGTCATCCATAAATAACTGGTATAGTGTGCGTTAAAGGGGCCGCTATCATGCCCGGCACGTTTTGAGCGGAGAAAAATATTGCCGACCCGTTCATCCGTACTGATCTTGATAATATCGCCAAGATTTTGAAATGCCTGAGCAGGATCGCCCTCTGTGATTACTTTATAATCTTGAGCAACACCATCACGATTATAGATAATGCCCCCCTCGCGAACTGTGTATCTCGCGCCACTTTCATCGGTAATTAGGCGATACCATTTTCCGTTGACATTAATATGCCCGTTTCCCTCTGACTCAAAACTTGCCTGTGAATTGTTAAACATACCAAAAAGAGCTTGTGATTCGGGGAACATATCAAAAACCATTATTATTCTTCCGGTATTTTTATCCTGTGTCATTACTGCATCAATCACTAATGCCGATTCTGCCGCACCAAGATCTGGATAAGGTTGTTCCGCCAAATCAACCACAACTTGATCATCCTGCCAAGTAAACCCTCCGTCTAAACTGCGACGAATCGCCAAATCAATATTTCCCCAGTCATAAAAATGTTGATTACGCTTGTCGATTGCGGCAATCACCACGCCGTCTTTGGTTGTAAATAACCCTGGGATACGATAGCTTTTCGCTCCGCCTTGCCCTGGCTTAAAAATTTCATATTTTTCGCTCATCATTGCGCCCATGGCAGAACGCTTTTCGGCAAAAAATGCGATTTTTTCGGCATTTTTGGCAATATCGGCTTTTTGTTTTTCCACAATATCTCTGTGTAAGGCTGCGATAGCCTCGTTTGATAACACATCATCTGTTGCGCGGGCATGGTAAATTGAACCCACAAAATTATTTGACGGATAATTAGCGCGTTTCAATGATCCCACTGTTGCGCTCGTTAACCCATCAATATCCTCAAAAAATTTTGATTGATTTGTCGCTTTTTTCAGCTCGCCATTCACATAAATTTTAATTGTTTGATTGGCTTTATCGAAAGCATAGGTAATGGTTTTAAATTCATCAGAAGAGGGAATAGGGGGCGTCACTAATTCGGAATTGGGAATTAAGCGTGTGTGATTATCGGTTCTGAGTTCGACACCATATTGTTCATTACCATTTCTGGAATTGACATAAAAGGCAATGTAACGCACATTGGAGTTCGGATCGCTTACGCCCAGTAAAGTGCTGAAACCGCCACTTGGCTTTACTCGAAAAGTTAGTGTGCCGGAACCCAGTCCAAATACGCCTTTCTCATTAAACTGTTCGCTGACATCAATAGGTTGGCTGAAATTTTCTAAGCTAGAGAAATCTAAAATTGCCGTTGAAGAGGGAGAGGCAGAGAAACTAAAACCTGAGAGAAAAACGGAAGAAACAAACAAGGATACTGCAGTTTTTTTGAGGAAATGAGATTTTTTCATTGGAATACCCCGATTATTGGATGGTGGAAATCACAGCGATGCGCTGTATTCTTTTGAGTGTAGTGATACTCCAAAAATAAAACAATAATGAAGTTTTAATTTTGAGAGCTTTATCACAAAATTAAAACAGCATTAAAATAATAAAGTTCTATGAACGTTGATCGGTCTATTAATTTGTACTTCTCAATTCATGGAATAGTTAAAGTGCGGTCATTTTTTCAAAATTTTCCGGTATTATGTAGCAAATACACAAAAACAGAAATTTTAATAAAACGTAGGGACACACTGCGTGTGTCCGTTATAAAAATCAAATTATTTCAATAGGTTAAAATTCGGACACACGCAGTGTGTCCCTACAAGAGAACAAAAAAACAACTTTGTGCAACTGCTACATAATATTGAAATTTTCCTATAAATAATCAAGGCAATTTCTGTTTTAACGTAGTAAACTAGAGCGGTGATTACCCCTAGGAGATGACGATGAAACCTTACCTTATTGCCCCTTCCATTCTTTCAGCCGACCTTGCTCGCCTTGGAGATGATGTTCAAAATGTGCTTAATGCCGGTGCAGATCTGATTCATTTTGATGTGATGGATAATCATTATGTGCCAAATTTGACTTTCGGTCCGGTTATTTGTCAGGCTTTACGTGATTATGGTATTACCGCACCGATTGATGTGCATTTGATGGTTAAGCCGGTGGATCGGATTATCCCTGACTTTGCCAAAGCGGGGGCGAATTATATTACTTTCCATCCGGAAAGTTCCGAGCATATTGACCGTTCTTTGCAGTTGATTCGTGATCATGGTTGTAAATCCGGTTTAGTGTTTAATCCTGCAACGCCATTGAGTTATTTGGATTATGTGATGGATAAAGTGGACGTGATTTTACTTATGTCCGTGAATCCGGGATTCGGTGGACAATCCTTCATTCCTGCCACATTGAAAAAGCTACAACAGGCACGAAAAATGATTGATGACAGCGGTTTTGATATTCGTTTAGAAGTGGATGGCGGTGTAAAAGTGAATAATATTGCGGAAATTGCTGCTGCCGGTGCGGATATGTTTGTGGCGGGCTCGGCGATTTTTGATCAACCGGATTATAAACAAGTGATTGATCAAATGAGACATCAACTCGCGACTATCCAAGGATAGGATTTATCTTGGATTTCCTCATTTTGTAGTATGGAGAAGAGAGCGTTAATGAAAACACAGTTTAAACTCATTGGTTTTGATTTAGACGGCACGTTAGTCAACAGCTTGCCGGATTTAGCCTTATCCGTAAATTCGGCATTGGCAGAATTTGGTTTGCCACAAGCACCGGAAGCCCTTGTTTTAACTTGGATTGGTAACGGTGCGCCGGTATTGATTGCTCGAGCATTGGATTGGGCAAAAGAACAAACCGGCAAAACATTAAGTGAAGCGGATGTAGAAAAAGTGAAAGATCGCTTTAGTTATTATTATGGCGAAAATCTTTGCAATGTGAGCCGATTATATCCGAATGTAAAAGAAACCTTGGAAGCATTAAAAGCGAAAGGTTATACGTTAGCGGTGGTTACTAATAAACCGACTAAACACGTTCAACCTGTGTTGGCGGCATTTGGCATTGATCATTTATTTAGCGAAATGTTGGGCGGACAATCTTTGCCTGCAATCAAACCGCATCCGGGACCGCTTTATTATTTGTGTGGTAAATTTGGGGTTGAACCTCGACAAGTATTATTTGTGGGGGATTCTAAAAATGACATTCTCGCAGCACATGCTGCCGGTTGTGCCGTTGTAGGATTAACCTATGGTTATAATTACAATATTCCAATTAGCGAATCCAATCCGGATTGGGTATTTGATGATTTTGGTCAATTATTAAAGATTCTTTAATTTTTCCCAAAAAGTGCGGTGAAAAACGACCGCACTTTAATGTCCTAATTAACCCGATTACCTTGAATTCACCAAACCCACCCCCATATTATTCCAAATTGTCGAAATAGAATTAGAGAGAAGATATGAACGCCAAAAGAATACAACGCACGATGCCCGTACTACCGTTACGTGATGTCGTGGTTTTCCCTTATATGGTGATGCCGCTTTTTGTGGGGCGTGCAAAATCCATTAATGCCCTTGAAGAAGCGATGAACGAAAATAAACAGCTTCTCTTGGTTTCACAAAAACAAGCGGATTTAGAAGAGCCGACGACTGATGATGTGTTTGATGTGGGCACCATTGCTAATATTATCCAGCTTTTAAAATTGCCTGATGGCACAGTAAAAGTGCTTGTGGAAGGGCAACAACGTGCAAAAATCAATCATCTGGAAGAAGGGGAACAATTTTTTTCAGCAGAAATCACCCCAATTGATACCGTCCAAGGTAATGAAAAAGAATTAGATATTGTAAAAAATGCGGTATTGTCCGAGTTTGAAAATTATCTGACCTTGAATAAAAAAGTGCCGGCTGATGTGTTAGGCGCTCTACAACGTATTGATGATGCGGATCGCCTTGCAGACACCATGGCTGCCCATTTGCCGGTGAGTGTTCGCCATAAACAAAGTGTGTTGGAATTAGCTGATGTGCAAGCACGTTTGGAATATTTGCTTGGTATGATGGAGTCGGAAGCGGATATTCTACAAGTGGAAAAACGCATTCGAGGTCGCGTAAAAAAACAAATGGAAAAAAGCCAACGTAACTATTATTTGAGCGAGCAAATTAAAGCTATTCGCAAAGAAATGGACGATGGCGAAAATGAAGACACCATTGATGAAGTGGAGCAACTTCGTCAAAAAGTGGAAGCGGCAGGTATGCCGGCAGAAGTGCGTGATAAAGTGGAAAGCGAACTGCAAAAACTCAAAATGATGTCAGCAATGTCAGCAGAAGCCACCGTGGTCCGTAGCTATATCGAATGGATGATCCAAGTGCCATGGCATAAACGCACGAAAGTAAAAAAAGATATTGCCAAAGCACAGCAAGTGTTAGATGCCGATCATTATGGATTGGAGCGTGTGAAAGAACGCATTTTAGAATATCTTGCGGTGCAAGCGCGTCTCAATAAAATTAAGGGACCAATTCTTTGTTTAGTTGGACCACCGGGGGTGGGTAAAACCTCACTCGGTCAATCCATTGCCAATGCAACAGGGCGTAAATATGTGCGAATGGCACTTGGTGGCGTGCGTGATGAAGCGGAAATTCGTGGTCACCGTAAAACCTACATTGGTGCATTACCGGGCAAGCTCATTCAAAAAATGGCAAAAGTGGGAGTGAAAAACCCATTATTCTTGCTTGATGAGATCGATAAAATGGCATCGGATATGCGTGGTGATCCTGCTTCTGCCCTATTAGAAGTGCTTGATCCTGAACAAAATACCTCCTTTAACGATCATTATTTAGAAGTGGATTATGATCTTTCCGATGTGATGTTTGTGGCGACCTCAAATTCTATGAATATTCCGGGGCCGTTACTTGATCGTATGGAAGTGATTCGCCTTTCCGGTTACACGGAAGATGAAAAACTGAATATCGCGATGCGTCATCTGTTACAAAAACAAATTGAGCGTAACGGTTTGAAGAAAGGTGAATTAGTGGTGGAGGAAAGTGCTATTTTAGACATTATCCGCTATTACACCCGAGAGGCTGGCGTGCGTAATTTGGAAAGGGAAATTTCCAAAATCTGTCGTAAAGCGGTGAAAAATTTATTAGTGAATCCTAAGCTAAAATCTATCACGGTTAATGCTGACAATCTTCATGATTATCTTGGTGTGAAACGTTTTGAGTTTGGTAAAGCGGACACGCAAAATCGTCTAGGCGAAGTAACAGGTCTGGCGTGGACAGAAGTGGGCGGTGATTTGCTTACCATTGAAACCGCCTCTGTGGTGGGTAAAGGTAAACTAACCTTTACCGGCTCTCTTGGTGATGTGATGAAAGAATCCATCCAAGCGGCAATGACGGTGGTTCGTTCACGTGCCGATAAACTTGGTATTAACCCTGAGTTCCATGAAAAACGTGATATTCATATTCACGTACCGGACGGCGCAACGCCAAAAGACGGTCCAAGTGCGGGTATCGCAATGTGTACGGCGCTTGTGTCTTGTTTAACGGGCAATCCGGTGCGTGCGGATGTGGCGATGACAGGGGAAATCAGTTTACGTGGTAAAGTATTGCCAATTGGCGGCTTAAAAGAAAAACTCTTAGCGGCACACCGTGGCGGTATTAAAACCGTATTGATTCCAAAAGATAATGTAAAAGATTTGGAAGAAATTCCGGATAATGTGAAACAAAGTCTTGTTATTCATTCGGTAGAAACCATTGATGAAGTGTTAGGCTTGGCACTTGAAAATCCACCGGAAGGTGTGGAGTTTGTCAAAGTGGAAGCCAAACCCAAAGCGCCTCGTCGTAAAGCCGCCACGAAAACAACAAGAGCGGTCAATTAGTTGAATACTTTTTAGGGCTTGTGAAAACAAGCCCTTTTTGTATCTCTAAACTTTGATTTTTTGACGGTTCAAGTGAAGAGTTGAATAAAATGTAATGTTATTGTTATAGAAGTGAAACTTTATTTTTGTGTTTGGTAAAAAATATGCGAATATGAAGACTATTTTTTAACCAAAACAAAAGGACGCGCATATGTCATCAACAGTTCCTCAAAAAAACAGCAGAATTCAGCATTTTTTAAAAGGGGTGGAATGGCTTGGAAATTTACTGCCTCACCCTATCATTTTATTTATGTTGATGTGTGGTATTTTGATCGTACTTTCAGCGATTTTGCATTATTTTGATGTGAGCGTTTTGGATCCCCGCCCTAATCATTCAGGCGATATTATCGTGAAAAGCCTGCTTAGCCAAGAAGGGCTTGCTTATATGGTCAGCAGTTTGGTAAAAAATTTCACCGGTTTTGCGCCACTTGGTACAGTTTTAGTGGCAATGCTTGGGGTATCTATTGCTGAATCTTCAGGTATGATTTCTGCGGCGTTGAGAGGGTTAGTTGTTGGCGCACCGAAAAAATTAGTGACCTTCACTATTGTATTGGCTGGTGTTATGTCAAATACGGCGGCAGAACTGGGTTATGTGGTATTAATCCCTCTTGCCGCAATGATTTTTCATGCGCTTGGTCGTCATCCTCTTGCCGGACTTGCCGCTGCATTTGCCGGTGTTTCAGGCGGATATAGTGCTAATTTACTATTAGGTACGGTAGATCCTCTTTTATCGGGAATTACTCAAGAAGCGGCCCGTTTAATTGACCCGAATTATGTCGTCGGACCTGAAGCAAACTGGTATTTTATGTTTGTTAGTACATTTTTAGTGAGCATTTTAGGCTATTTGGTCACAGAAAAAATCGTTGAACCACAATTAGGAAAGTATGATTCCCAGAATGCGGATGATCCTTCTATTCTTAAAAATAAAGTGGAAAAATTAACACCTAATGAGAAAAAGGGATTGATGTGGGCCGGAATTGCAATGTTAATTTTTTCCTCACTACTTGCATGGACAATTGTTCCCGAAGATGGCATCTTGCGTAATACCAAAACAGGGCTTGTGGCGGGCTCGCCTTTCTTACATGGTATTGTGGTCTTCATTTTTATCTTTTTTGCTATTCCCGGTTATATCTATGGGCGAGTCACCGGTTCAATGAGATCTTCTCAAGACATTGTAAAATCTATGTCGCAAGGTATGGCTTCAATGGGAATGTACGTTGTATTGGTATTTTTCGCGGCACAGTTTGTGGCATTTTTTAAGTGGACGAACCTAGGCTCAATTGTTGCTGTAAAAGGGGCTAATTTACTTATTGATCTTGGCTTAACAGGCCCCGTGCTTTTTGTTGGGTTCATATTGGTTTGTGCATTTATTAATTTAATGATTTCCTCCGCTTCAGCGCAATGGGCATTAACCGCACCTATTTTTGTACCGATGCTGATGTTGGTTGGTTATGCTCCGGAAGTGATTCAGGCGGCATATCGTATTGGTGATTCAACAACGAATATTATCACGCCGATGATGAGTTATTTCGGCTTGATTATGGCGGTGGCGGTTCGTTACAAAAAAGATACCGGTGTGGGGACGCTAATGGCGATGATGATCCCTTATTCATTTACTTTTATCATCGGCTGGATGACTCTTTTCTATCTATGGGTTTTTGTGTTTGGTTTACCAGTTGGACCAGGCTCATTTACTTATTTTTCAACGCCATAACGAAGGGGTTGTTTGACCATTTTGTAGATAATAAGGCTCTCAATGCAGAGCCTATTTTAAATTTTTTCCGTTGTGTTTCATAATCGCATAAAATAGCACAAGTTTTTTTCAGTCTGTGAATTATTATGCTTAGACTTCCCCCACTTTCTCTCTATATCCATATCCCTTGGTGTGTGCAGAAATGTCCCTATTGTGATTTTAACTCTCATGCTCAGAAAGGTAAGATTCCCGAAAAAGATTATATTCATCACTTGTTGCAAGATTTACAAATTGATCTGGCACGTTTTAATTCATCGATTCAAGGGCGTAAATTACATTCTATTTTTATTGGAGGAGGAACGCCGAGCCTATTTTCTGCGGAAAGTATTGCGTATTTGTTGAATGAAGTAAAAAAACATATTCCCTTTGAACAGGAAATTGAAATCACCTTGGAAGCTAACCCCGGTACAGTAGAAGCAGAACGCTTTAAGGGCTATGTGATGGCAGGTGTGACGAGAATTTCGATGGGGATTCAAAGTTTTAACGATGAAAAACTTCAGCGTCTCGGACGAATCCATAATGGGGCAGAGGCAAAAAGTGCGGTCAATTTGGCGAAAGTTTCCGGTTTGCAAAGTTTCAATTTGGATTTGATGCACGGGCTACCCAACCAAACTCTTGTTGAAGCCTTGGATGATTTACGGCAAGCCATTGCGCTTTCACCTCCTCATCTTTCTTGGTATCAACTCACCATTGAGCCTAATACAATGTTTGCCTATCGTCCTCCAACCTTGCCCGATGAAGACGCACTTTGGGATATTTTTGAGCAAGGGCATCAATTACTCACCGCCGCAGGATATCAACAGTATGAAACTTCCGCTTATGCTAAACCGGGGTTTCAATGCCGACACAATTTGAATTATTGGCGTTTTGGCGATTATTTAGCGATTGGCTGTGGGGCGCACGGAAAACTCACTTTTCCCGATGGGGAGATTCTGCGTTTTTCAAAAACAAAGCACCCGAAAGGCTACTTGAGAGGAGACTATCTTTATGAAGAAAAAAACGTCCCTGAAATTGACCGCCCTTTTGAATTTTTTATGAATCGTTTTCGTTTATTGGAAGCAGTACCGAAAGAGGAATTTGAGGCTTATACAGGGTTGGCACAAAGTGCGGTCAAAAATCAGATTGAAATTGCACTGCAAAGAAATTATATCGTGGAAACGGAAACCGCTTGGCAGATTACCGAACATGGGAAATTATTTTTAAATGAACTATTAGCATTGTTTTTAACAGAAGATTAAGCCATGTCATTTTTTCATGATGAGCTATCAAAATTTGCACTTGTTTATTTAATTTTAGCGTATTAAAGTAACGCAATCGTTTACTTCTTAAAAAGAGAAAAAGAAATGGATCAATTAGAAATGAAAAAATTGGCGGCTCAAGCGGCATTGCAATATGTGAAAGCAGATACCATTGTGGGCGTGGGCAGCGGTTCTACCGTAAATTGCTTCATTGAAGCCTTAGGGGCGATGAAACATCAAATTAAAGGTGCAGTGGCTGCATCAAAGACCTCTGAAGAATTGTTGCGTAAACAAGGCATTGAAGTATTTAGTGCAAATGAGGTGTCGGGATTAGATATTTATGTGGACGGCGCAGATGAAATCAATCCGCAAAAAATGATGATTAAAGGCGGCGGAGCCGCATTGACGCGAGAAAAAATCGTGGCTGCTCTAGCGAAAAAATTTATTTGTATTGTGGACTCCAGCAAACAAGTGGATGTGTTGGGTTCAACCTTCCCATTGCCAGTGGAAGTAATTCCAATGGCCCGCTCACAAGTGGGCAGAAAATTAGCCGCACTTGGCGGTGCGCCGGAATATCGGGAAGGTGTGGTGACGGATAACGGTAATGTGATTTTAGATGTGCATAATTTTGCTATTCTAAATCCGGTGGAAATGGAAAAAGAACTCAATAATGTTGCCGGCGTGGTAACAAATGGTATTTTTGCTTTACGTGGTGCGGATATCGTGATTGTCGGCACACCTGAAGGTGCAAAAATTATCGAATAATTTATATAAATAAATATAAGGAAGGCAAACATGGCAAATAAAGTGTCACTCGACAAATCAAAAATCAAATTTGTATTGTTGGAGGGGGTGCATCAAAGTGCATTGGATACCTTGCATTCCGCAGGCTATACTAATATTGATTATTACAAAAAAGCCCTTGATGGCGATGAGCTGAAGGCAGCGATTAAAGATGCGCATTTTATCGGGTTGCGTTCACGTACGCATTTAACTGAGGAAATGATTGATGCCGCACCAAAACTTATTGCGGTAGGCTGTTTTTGTATTGGCACCAATCAGGTTGATCTTAATGCGGCAAAAGCACGGGGAATTCCGGTATTTAACGCACCGTTCTCAAATACGCGTTCCGTTGCAGAATTAGTGTTAGGTGAAATTTTGCTTTTGATGCGCAATGTGCCGCAAGCCAATGCAGAAGTGCATCGTGGTGTATGGAATAAATCCGCCACCGGTTCACACGAAGTGCGCGGTAAAAAATTAGGTATCGTAGGTTATGGTCATATCGGTTCTCAATTAAGCATTATTGCGGAATCTTTAGGTATGGACGTGTATTTCTATGATATTGAAAATAAATTACCGTTGGGTAATGCTAAGCAAGTGCGTAGTCTGAAAGAACTGCTTGGATCTTGCGATGTGATTTCTTTGCATGTACCGGAGTTACCTTCAACCCGTAATTTAATGAGCGCGGAGCGTATTGCACAGCTAAAACAAGGTTCTATTTTAATCAATGCGGCGCGCGGTTCGGTGGTGGATATTGATGCTCTTGCCAAAGCCTTAAAAGAAGGCAAAATTCACGGCGCAGCAATTGATGTATTCCCTGTTGAACCGGCTTCAATCAATGAAGAATTTATCTCGCCATTGCGTGAATTTGATAATGTGATTTTAACGCCGCATATTGGCGGTTCCACAGCAGAAGCGCAAGAGAATATTGGTTTTGAAGTGGCCGGTAAATTTGTGAAATATTCCGACAATGGTTCTACGTTATCCTCTGTGAATTTTCCGGAAGTTTCTTTACCGGAACACGGAGGCACTAAACGTTTGTTGCATATTCACGAAAATCGTCCGGGTATATTGAACAAGCTCAATCAAATTTTTGTAGAAGCCAATATCAATATCGCCGCACAATATTTACAAACCGACCCGAAAATCGGTTATGTTGTGGTGGATGTGGAAACAGAGAATGCCGAACCTTTATTAGTTAAACTGCGAGAAATTGACGGCACAATACGAGCACGAATATTATATTAATAATAAAAAAGTGCGGTTGAAATCAACCGCACTTTTTTAGGAACGTTAAAGAATGTGTTGATATTGTTCTAACATTTCTTTCGGCCATACGCTTGATTGCACTTCGCCAATATGTTTCTTACGCAACAAGAACATGGCTAAACGTGACTGACCAATTCCGCCACCGATTGAGAGAGGTAATTTTCCGTCTAACAATTCTTGATGCCAAGCCATTTTTAAGCAATCTTCTTTACCGGTTAAAGCGACTTGCAAACGAAGCGCAGATTCATCCACACGGATCCCCATAGAGGATAGCTCGAATGCTGTGTTAAGTTGGTCGTTCCACACAAGAATATCGCCATTTAAACCTTTGTAGCCGTTTTCAGATTCCGTTGTCCAGTCATCATAATCCGGTGCACGTCCATCATGTGGTTTACCATCGGATAATTTACCGCCAATACCAATCAAAAATACCGCACCATATTCTTTACAAATGGCATTTTCCCGCTCTTTACTGGAAAGATCAGGGTAGCGTTTTACCAAATCTTCACTATGAACAAAGGTAATTTGTTTTGGCAAAATGGAAGGGATATCAAAACGGGCCTCTACCGCAAGTTCCGTTAAGCGAATAGCACGATAAATAGAATTAACGGTTTCTTTTAAGTAAGCAAGGTTACGGCGACCTTCCGGAATCACTTTTTCCCAATCCCATTGATCCACATAAATGGAGTGGGTCGGATCTAAAGAATCCTCATCGGGACGTAAGGCTTTCATATGAACAAAAAGACCTTCCCCCTCTTTAAAATGAAAACGTGAAAGAGTATGACGCTTCCATTTTGCCAAAGAGTGAACCACTTCATATACGGCATTTGGAATACATTTCACGTGGACTTGAACCGCTTTTTCAATACCGGATAAATTATCTTGCATACCGTTACCCACTTGGCTAAGAATTGGGCCTTGCACCTCAATAATGCCCAATTGCTCGATCAGGTTTTGAGTAAAGGTGTTTTTAACAAAACTAATTTCTTGTTGTTGTAAAATAAATGTTTTCTTCATATTTTCCGCCTATTTCTAATAATAAGTTGAGTTTTGCGTATTATTCAGTAAATCGTAGTTATTGTTCAAGTATTTTGTTTACATTTAAAATAATTTTAAATATTATCTAATTAAATGATAATTTATTAGAATAATTCTAATGGAGGCTATTTTATGCACAATATTGATAATCTCGATCAACAAATTCTTCGCGTACTCACCAAAGATGCACGCACGCCCTATGCTGAAATGGCAAAAAATTTTGGCGTCAGCCCCGGAACAATTCACGTTCGTGTGGAAAAAATGCGTCAATCCGGCATTATTGAAGGTACAAAAGTGATTATTGACGAACGTAAACTCGGCTATGACGTATGTTGCTTTATCGGGATTATTTTGAAAAGTGCGAAGGATTACGAGAAAGTAATTAAAAAATTGGAAACCTTTGATGAAGTGGTCGAAGCCTACTACACAACGGGAAATTACTCGATTTTCATCAAGGTGATGACCCACACCATTGCCGAATTGCATTCCGTTCTGGCGACAAAAATTCAGTTAATTGATGAGATCCAATCTACTGAAACGCTGATTTCAATGCAAAATCCTATTTTGAGGGATATTAAGCCTTAAAATATCTTAAAAAAACACCGCACTTTACTCATAAAAACAAAATGACACTGAGCAAAGTGCGGTCAATTTCAAATTCATTTTTAACGGTATTTATCTAGAAACCGATAGTATTTCACCCCGATCTTCGTAGCTAAATTTTTCACCCATTTTCCACCGTAAACGGAAGGCACTTTTAATCCTTCAAAAATTTGCAGACGCTCGTCATTGCCTAAAATTGCTTCCGCAACAATACGCCCAGCCAATCCCGTTAATGCTACACCATGGCCTGAATAACCTTGCGCAAAATAGATATGTGGGGAAATTCGCCCGAAATGCGGGCTAGAGTTCATTGTCATATCAATCGGTCCAGCCCAACCGTAGTCGATTTTTACATTCTCTAATTGGGGGAAAACGTGCAACATATTTTGTCGCATTACAGCGACCATATCTTTTTCCGAACTGGAATCACTGCCGAAAAGCAGGCGATTGTCTGCACTCAAACGATAATAATCGAGCAACAAATTGTTATCGCATACGGACATTCCGTTATTAATCACAGAGTCTGCCACGGTCTGGCTTAAGGGTTCGGTAGCAATAATAAAACTTTCTACCGGCATAATTTTTCGGTTAATGCCACGGTGGATAGATTTAGGGAGTGCATCAATATAAGCGTTAGTGGCTAAAATAACATCTTGAGAAATGACCGCACTTTGGTCGGTTTTCACCTCAATACAACCGCTTTTTTCGATAAGATCTACCACAGGTGATTGTTCAAAAATCTGCACACCGAGATCTAAACAGGCTTTTGCCAATCCTAGGCAATAATTGAAAGGATGCAAATGACCGGAATTGCTATCGTATAAACCACCTACATAGATATCGCTACCTAAATGCTGTTTTAGTTTCGCTTTGTCCCAAAGCTGCATATTTTGATAGCCAAAATTTTTATGGCTGGCTTTTTCCATTTCAATCAGGTCATCCATACGGCGATAGTTCAATGCAAGGGTCGCATAGCCTTTTTTCCAGTCGCATTGAATACCATATTTTGTGATGCGTTCATCAATAATATCAATGGCTTCCAGCGACATTTCCCAAAGTTGACGTGCTTTATCAAAGCCAAGCTGTTTAATATACTCATCAATGCCTTCTTCAAAGCCGTTTATGGCTTGCCCTCCACTGCGACCGGACGCCCCAAATCCCACTCTAGCCCCTTCCAATACAATCACTTTTTTACCTTTCTCGGCTAGCTCTAATGCAGCGGATAGACCAAAAAAGCCTGCGCCGATCACACAGACATCGGCGTGTTTGATTTGTGTTAAAGGAGGAAGTTGGAAATCTTGATTACGTGAATCAAAATAATAGGAGGAAACGTGTTCTCGATGAGCAAAAGTTAGCATAAAACCTCTCGTTGATAAAAACTGGCGAAATCTTACGCCGATGGGGAAATATGTCAAACCCTTTGCAAAAAATGTTATACTGTCCGGCGCATAAAATTTATGCATTTTGATTAATCGTTTATTCCTAGGAGACCAATAAATTGAAAAAATCTGTTGCTCGTTCTGTCAAAAATCTTTTTCTTTCTGCGACCGCACTTTTTGCGGCATCTGCTTTTGCTAACAACAAACTTTATGTTTATAACTGGACGGATTATGTGCCGCCTGAACTCGTTACGCAATTCACCAAAGAAACCGGCGTAGAGGTGATTTATTCCACCTTTGAAAGCAACGAAGAAATGTATGCTAAATTAAAATTGACGGAAAACACCGGCTCCGGCTATGACGTAGTGTTCCCATCAAGTTATTATGTCAATAAAATGATCAAGGAAAATATGCTCCAACCCCTTGATCACAGTAAATTAGAGAATTTAAAACAAATTCCAAAACACTTGCTGAACAAAGAATTTGACTCTGAAAACAAATTCTCCCTACCTTATGTTTACGGTTTAACCGGCATCGAAGTCAATTCTGATGAGATTGATCCAAAAACTATCACCAGTTGGGCGGATTTATGGAAACCTGAATTTAAACACAAAGTGCTGATGACCAGCGATGCCCGTGAGGTTTTCCATATTGCTCTATTATTAAATGGAAAATCCCCTAACACGACCAACGAAGAAGAAATCAAAGCGGCTTATGAGCGCTTGGTGACCTTATTGCCTAATGTGATTACCTTCAATTCCGACTCACCGGAAGTACCTTATGTGCAAGGAGAAGTAGCGCTCGGAATGATTTGGAACGGCTCTGCCTATCTCGCCCATAAAGAAAACCCAAGCCTACAATTTATCTACCCGAAAGAAGGGGCGATTTTCTGGATGGATAACTATGCAATCCCTAAAACGGCAAAAAATGTGGAAGGGGCACACAAATTTATCGATTTCCTACTTCGTCCTGAAAATGCCAAAGTGGTGATTGAGCGCATGGGCTTTTCAATGCCGAATGAAGGCGTGAAAGCCTTGCTTAGCCCTGAACTGGTGAATGACCCGACTTTATTCCCTCCTTCAGAAGAAGTGGAAAAAGGCATTATGCAAGGCGATGTGGGTGATGCCGTGGATATCTACGAAAAATATTGGAATAAATTAAAAACCAATTAATTTCTTCTTTCAAAAAAGTGCGGTTAAAAATATTCATAAATCACTAAAGTGATTTATTCACTCCTTTGGAGCCGTTGGCAAAGCCAACGTTCAAAAAACGTCGTTTTTTGTGACCGCACTTTTTGTTATACTCCCACCAATTTTTTCTCAATTTAACGAATTTAAAGGTTAAGCCAATGCGCACAAGTCAATATTTATTTTCCACATTAAAAGAAACGCCGGCGGAAGCGGCGATTGTCAGCCATCAACTGATGTTACGGGCAGGGATGATTCGCCCTCTTGCAGCCGGGCTTTATAACTGGATGCCAACAGGGTGGCGGGTATTACGTAAAGTGGAAAAGGTGATCCGTGAAGAAATGGATAAAAGCGGTGCACTCGAAATTAAAATGCCGGTAGTACAACCTGCGGAACTTTGGCAAGAATCGGGCCGTTGGGAACAGTATGGCCCTGAATTATTGCGTTTTACCGACCGTGGTGAGCGTGGCTTTGTTATTGGTCCGACAAACGAAGAAGCCATTACGGATTTAATGCGTCGTGAAATTACCTCTTATCGCCAGCTACCAATGAATCTTTATCACATTCAAACTAAATTCCGTGACGAAGTACGCCCTCGTTTTGGGGTGATGCGTAGTCGTGAATTTATTATGAAAGATGCCTATTCTTTCCATACCGATAAAGAAAGTTTGCAACAAACCTATGATGTGATGTATCAAACTTATAGCAATATTTTCAATCGCTTAGGGTTAGATTTCCGTGCTGTACAAGCCGATACAGGTTCTATTGGCGGTAGTGCTTCACACGAATTCCAAGTATTGGCAAACAGTGGCGAAGATGATGTGATTTTCTCCACTGAATCTGATTATGCCGCTAATATTGAATTAGCGGAAGCTGTGGCGATAGGCGAACGAGCTGCCCCAACAAAAGCGATGGAATTGGTTGATACACCGAATGCCAAAACCATTGCAGAATTGGTTGCACAATTTAATCAGCCTATTGAAAAAACCGTGAAAACCTTGATCGTCAAGGGGGTGAGCGAGGAGCAACCACTGGTGGCATTAATCATTCGTGGTGATCACGAACTGAATGAAATCAAAGCGGAAAAATTAGCGGAAGTGGCATCACCTTTTGAATTTGCTGATGAAGGGGAAATCAAAGCCAAAATTGGTGCTGGAGTGGGATCATTGGGACCGGTCAATCTTAATATTCCTGTGATTATTGATCGTTCGGTAGCACTGATGTCAGATTTTAGCGCAGGCGCAAATATTGACGGCAAACACTACTTCAATATCAACTGGGAACGTGATGTGATATTACCGAAAGTGGCGGACATTCGTAATGTGGTGGAAGGCGATCCGAGTCCGGATGGCAAAGGAACGTTACTCATTAAACGTGGTATAGAAGTAGGGCATATTTTCCAACTGGGCAAAAAATATTCCGAAGCTATGAATGCCACCGTGCAAGGTGAAGATGGTCGCCCAATGGCTGTTACTATGGGTTGTTATGGTATCGGAGTAACCCGTGTGGTTGCGGCTGCTATCGAACAACATCATGACGAGCGAGGTATTATTTGGCCGACTGATGAAATTGCCCCTTTCACCGTAGCGATTGTCCCTATGAATATGTATAAATCCGAAAGTGTTCGTGAATATGCCGAAGAACTCTACCGCACTTTACAGGCACAAGGCGTAGAGGTGATTTTTGATGATCGCAAAGAACGCCCGGGCGTAATGTTTGCGGATATGGAATTGATTGGTGTCCCGCATATGATCGTGATCGGTGAGAAAAATCTTGCGAATGGTGAAATAGAATATAAAAACCGCCGTAGTGGTGAAAAAGAAATGATTGCAAAAGAGCAATTATTTGATTTCTTGAAAGCTAAACTGGCTTAATTTACAAAATGCAATCAGCCCCTCAGATAGTTTATTTTGAGGGGCTGATTGTTTTATGAGCAACCGAATGTTTAAAGTGCGGTTATATTTTATTGCCGTAAAACCGCCTCAAAACGGGCAGGTTTAACCAGCACTTTTTTAGCGATCTCCTCAATCTTCGCTTTATCGGCAATTTGTTCCAAACGTTGATAGAGATAAATTGATTGCGGATTACCCTGTTGCCAATAGCTCTCCTCAATTAGGCTTGCCACGGAAACCAAGGAATCAAATTGGCGTTTAATTTGTTGTAGTTGCTCTGCCTGTTTTTTGCGCAATAAGGTTTCATCTATCCCATTCTTAATGATGTCATCTAAAACTTGATAGGTTAATTTAATGAGTTCATCAGCCCGTTCTGGCGCACAGCTAAATTCAATTTTTCCTTCAATTTGCGGCAAGTTCGGTTCTTGGCTAAACCAACTATTGACAGAATAAATCCCCGATACTTTTTCCCGTAAAACAAGGCGAAGTTTTTCCTGCACAATATCACCAAGAATGTCCAAGGCATATTTTTGTTCCGCTTGCCATTGGTTTTCCGCAGTAAGATAAATTTCCACATCCGCTCTCGGTTCACTTAATCCGTTCATGGTGAATGTTTTTTTCGGTGTATGAATACGGATAGGTTGATAAACCCGGGATTGCGTTTTCACTTCCACCGTTGCTAAATATTGTTTTGCTAATTTTTCAACATCATTTCGGGAAATATCACCAATAATGAAATAAGTGAAATCCGTTTTATCTAAAATCTTTTGTTGATAAATTTGGCTTAATTGTGCGGCGGTAAAACCCAATAATTCCGCTTGATTTTGGGTATAAGCCGTGGCGGTATTAGGTTGACGTAAACGGGAAACCGCTTGCATAAATTTTGTTTCCACATCAATTTGTTTGAAATAATCCTGCGTTTCCCGACGATATTTTTGTAGTGCATTATCGGAAATTGGCGCAGATTGCAATTTTAAACGAAACAGTGTGAGTAAATTGGCAAGATCCTGTGATTTTGCTACGCCGGTGAAACCTTGTTTGTCATCATCAATCACCGTTGCCAACACAAGTGGATTTTGCCCAAAGAGCTGATCCACATCTGCTGTGGCGAGTTCGCCCACACCGGTATCGTCCACCAAAATGGCTGAGGTACGTAATAGATGATAATCTTGATTCGGAACAGAGCGTAATCCACCACTTGTTACCGCCCGAAAATGCACTTGATTAGGTGTTTTATCGCTGTAATGATAAACCAATTTTGCCCCGTTACTCAGGCGATATTCATCAATATTGCCTTTATCCCAATGTTTTTCTAATACCAATGTACCGCCTTCAGAGGAAAAGTGCGGTCGTTTTACCTTGTGTTTTTCCTTTTGCCATGGATGTTGAACCGCTCTCATTGCTTGATTCCAACGTTGTTCAATATACGTCGCATCAAAAGGCAGCGGCTTTTCCGGTAGCGGTTGGGTAACCAATAATAATTTGGCCTTTAGCACCAACATATTATTAAAGGTTTCATTGATATCTTTGATGTTGATTTCATTTAAGAAACGGCGATTGAGTTTGTAACGATCTTTTGTGTTTAAGGTGATTTGATGGTTTGCCGCAATGGAAACCAAGTCATCGGCAATTTTTAGACTACCGGAACGGATGCTTTGCTGCTTTTCATTAAGTTGACGAAGCCTTGCAATTTCCTCATTAAGCTCATCATCAGTAAAACCATATTGTTTAATTTCAGCGATAAAAGAAAAAAGCGCGCTGATATTTTTTAAATAATCGGTATTGAATAATTGCAATGAAAAGACGGTTTGTAATGTTTGTTTACCGAGATGAGAACGGTAAAAATTGGCTGAATCCAGCCATTCGCCTTGGCGTTCTTCCCATTTTTGCAAACGTAAATTGACTAAACGGGTAACGATTTGTTGAATGAGATCTTGCTTGTAATCCGCAAGGGTTTCCTGCTGTTTATCGTCTTCAAAAAAACTGAGTTCCAATGCTGGGATATTCGTGCCTTGCTCGGCGACACTTGCTACCCGCCAACGGTTTGTTAGTGGGATGGAAAAATCAATTTTATCAAGAGGTGTTTGCAATCTCGGATCAGTTTGTTCCAATGTGTTTGTCAGCAACGTTTTGACTTCATTCGGATTAATATCGCCCACCACGATCACTGACATATTATCCGGTCTGTACCATTTATGATAAAAATCCGCCACCCGATCACGAGAAATATGGCGAACAATATTCATATCTCCAATGGGATCGCGTAGTACATAGCGTGAACCGACCATTTCAATGGCGCTTTTCTTATCGCCGAGACGTAACATCGGGCTTAATCTGCGACGCCATTCTTCTTCGACTACACCTCGTTCACCATCAAGATCTTTAGGTAAAATGGTGAGATGATTCATCCATTCATTGATTACATCAAAGGCGAGACTCAGTTTTTGCGGGCTGTTACCATCTAAATTCAGCGTGTAAACGGTATTTTCAAAATCGGTGAAGGCATTAATATCGCGGGCAAATTTCATCCCTAATTTTTCCAGTGCGGTAATGATGGTATTTTCGGGATATTTTTTCGAGCCGTTAAATGCCATATGCTCCACGAGATGGGCGATGCCTTTTTGATCGTCATCTTCGTGCATTGAACCGGCATTCACCACCAAACGAATATATACCCGTTCTTTCGGGTCGTTGTTCTTTAAAATATAGTATTGTAATCCGTTAGCCAATTTACCCTGTTTGATATCGGGATCAAAAGGTAATGTGTCGGAATTTCTCCCACTTTGGCAGGCGATAAACAAGCCAAAAGTGCAAAATACTAAAAAAAGTGCGGTTAGTTTTTTCATCGTTTTTCATTCAATGTAAAAAAAATCTACGCTAATTCACATTAGCGTAGAAGGAATAAACATCTATTTAAAATTTATAGCCGACTTCCAGCCAAAATTCACGACCTGGCGTATAAATGCCGTATTCATCACTACTTGAAACCGGTTTATGAGATTTGCGGGTTTGATTTAATACGTTGAGGATATCCACTTGTAAATAAACGCTGTGGTTGCCGGCTATTGTCGGTTGCCAACGGATACTTGAGTCCCACTGGGTATGACGACCGTAATGATAGGAGCGATAACGGGAAATATTGTCGCCAAAATCGCCATCTAATGCTTCATGGCTGCGAATAGGGGCTTTCATATAGACTTTATTTGACCAAGTGATATGGTAATCCGGAATCGCCATATCCACGCCTAATCGTGCAATCCAATCTTCAGTGGAAGCATTGATCTTATTTAGCATCTGACGACGTGTCATTAATTTGCTGTCGAGATATACCTGTTCATTAGGATTAAGATCTCGCCCCATATCTGCGCGTTTTGTTTTCAACCAGTCGAATCCTAACGTGCTTGTCCAATAAGTTTTACCTAATTTCCAAGGTTCAATGTTATTGACTTGGAATGTGTAAACATCAACGCTGAAATCACTGCCGTTATAGTAGGCGTTTACTCTGTTAGCACCACGTTTTAATAGGATACGATTTTTATTTTGGCGGTGAATATAATTCAGTTTAAATGCTAAATTTCCGAATTCTTGTTCTATGCCCAAGCTGAGTTCATCGGCATAAGGCGTTTTTAGTGAATTGAATTCTTGATATTCTCGGCTGGTATCACGATTGATTTTTAAAATTTCATTAGTCAGTTTTAATGAGGCGAAAGAACGACCATAGTAACGGTTCAATCCTAATGTCAAACCGGTTTCTTCCCAAGGTTTATAACGTGCCACAAAACGTGGGGCGATATTATTGTTTTGTAAATAATCATCCCGTTCAATACGTACGCCAGGGCGGAATTCCAATTTTTTCCATGTAATTAAATCTTCCGCATAAAAGACGAAATTTTGATAACGGGTTTTCGCACTGCCTTTATAAGTGATACTGGGGTTTTCCGTCGAATAAAACGGAGATTTAACAATAATTTTTTGATGTACATCCTGAGGTCGGTGGAATTTATAGTGTGTCGCCTGATAGATCCCACCAACAGAAATAGAATGGTTGGTTGCCCCCCAATCAAAGGGGTCAATGGCAAACTCCGTTGAGAAGTGAAGATTATCTTGTGTCAGGGAGCTGTTACCATAACCGCCTTTTTCATAATCATAAATTTGGTCAAAATTTTCATCAAGAACGGAAACCGTCTCGACACTGGCAGAGGAGGATTTTCGTTTATCTTTGAAATGATCATAAGCAAGGGTATTTGTCCAAACACCCGAATCAAAGGAATGCACCCATGCCAATGTCGCACCGAATGCTTGGTGATAATCGCTGACATCGCTATCAATATTGGTGGCAAAATATTTTTGTTCTTTGTAATTGGAATAACGGAATCCCAGCTCGACACGATCTTTTTCACTTGCCGCTAAATTGAAATTTAGCAATAAATTATCGGAATTTCGCAAGTGATTTTGTTTATTTAATTTCGCCTCGGTATCGTAGCCGATTAAGCGATTTTGTTGGATGCGGGAATGACGTTTACTGTAGCCTAACACCATACCTAAATTATCCGTTAAGCCTTTTTCCAAAACAATGTTGAATGTCTGCTTACGATATTTAGGCTGAAATGCGGCGACACCGTCGGCATCAGGTCTGATTTTATCCAATAAATTTTGTGCCGAATTATCGGCATTCATTTTTGCCCATCCGGAATTCGTCGTGCGATATTTGAGTGATACGCTATCTTTACCATTATATTGTTTCGTTTTGGCAACCACTGCACCGCCCATAAAGCCGCCTAAACTGGCGGAAATATTGCTGTCATGCACTTCAACTTTTGACAACGTAGAGGCATCAAAGAAATAAGCCTGTGTATGGCTAATTCCCGGCACGACTTGCATTGCACCGCTAAAAACCTCACTATCCACTGTTAAGTCATTGTTTACATTGACATTGTCCATAAAATAAGCGGTTTGATTTGTATCAGCCCCATTAATTGAAATATTTTGTGGTTTAATTTCCCCACGTTGAAAACCGTCTTGATCGCTATCTTCATAACGAATATGTGGGTTAGAACGCAAATAATCGGTAATGTTATTATTGCTTGTGGGCGTTTTTTCTATTTCTGTGGAAGTGAGCGTTTGAGTTGAGGAAAGGGATTTATTATTGTCACCATATACTACAATTTCTGACAGCATATTAGCGCGATTTGTAGTGTTTGCTTCGGAAAATGCACGGGAGGCACACAAAGTGGCGCAAATAAAAAGCGCGATTTTATTTTTATACATGGTATTCCTTAGGTTAAACAAATGAAAACAATTATCATATAGATCCTTTTTTCAATGTAAAGGAATTTTTGTCAATGAACGAACGTTTGATTTTTTATTGTGCTTAAAGGGGGAAGAGAGAGGTGGGAGAGTGTAAATCTATTATTATAGAGGCGGAGCGATAAATGGTTTTTACGATATTTAAGGATAATAAAAGAGGAATAACAATTCCCCTTTTATTTAGTTTTCAAACAATTCTACACTCAATACACCATCTTCCGTTTTTAATAATGTGTAAATGTCTTTAATCATGGCGCTGCCGATAGCAAAACATCGGATTTGAACTCTGACCTCGCCATTAGCCAAATCTTTGACATAAAGATTTTCAATGCTGTAATCATTTTGAATCAGTAAATTTGTGATGACGGCAATAGAAGCGGATGAGCTGAGGTGAATGATAATTTTGGTTTTCTTTTTTCGTCCTCTATTCCGGACTAAACGCTGTATCATTGGGCTAAAACGAATAGCGATTAAAATCATTGCCGTAGCGATTAAGGCATCAAAAATAAAGCCTGCGCCGGTCGCAATACCGATAGCCGCCGCAGCCCAAATAATCGCTGCGGTAGTTAATCCTGAAATAGCGTCATTCTTTTTATGCAAAATGACTCCCGCCCCGAGAAAACCAATTCCGCTAATCACTTGGGCGGCAAGACGCATCGGGTCGGTGCGGATGTTTTCGGATACCTGTGCATAATGTTCAGCGGCTTGAATGGAAACCATAGTTAATACACAAGTGGTAATTGCAATAATTGCGCAAGTTTTAATGCCAACAGGTTTGTGCTTTAACTCGCGCTCTAAACCGATAATACTTCCTAAAAACAAGGCCAAAAACATTTTGCCGAGAATAGTTAATTGATGAGTGCTTAAAAGTGCGGTCAAAATAAGGGATGAATTTTCCATTTCTATATTGCTATTTTTTTAATCATAAAGTTAGAGATTCTAACGATTTGAAAAATAAAAATATAGTTAATTTTACGATCTTTTACTTTTATTTGGTCGCCTTTCACACAGAAATTCAGTAGAATTAGCACTATTTTACGAGAATGAAATAGAGATAAATTTATGCAAAATTCAACTCCGAATATTGGCTTTGTGAGTTTGGGTTGTCCTAAAAACTTGGTGGATTCCGAACGCATTCTGACAGAATTACGCAGTGATGGTTATAATATTGTACCGAGTTATGAAAATGTTGATTTAGTGATCGTCAATACTTGCGGCTTTATTGATAGTGCCGTGCAAGAATCTTTAGAGGCTATCGGTGAGGCATTAGAAGAAAATGGTCGTGTGATTGTAACCGGTTGCTTAGGCGCAAAAGAAGATCGCATTCGTGAGGTTCATCCGAAAGTATTAGAGGTTACCGGCCCTCACAGCTATGAGGCGGTGATGGAACAGGTGCATAAATATGTACCGAAGCCGAGACATAATCCGTATCTTAGCCTTGTGCCAAAACAAGGGGTGAAACTTACGCCAAAACATTATGCTTATTTAAAAATTTCTGAAGGTTGTGATCACCGTTGTACTTTTTGTATTATTCCTTCAATGCGTGGCGATTTGGAAAGCCGATCTATCACTCAGGTGCTGGATGAAGCTAAACGTTTAGCCGAAGCAGGCGTGAAAGAATTGCTCGTAGTATCGCAAGATACTTCAGCTTATTCTATGGATTTAAAACGCCAAGAAGGAGGCGTGAAAACGTCATTTTGGAATGGAATGCCGATTAAAAATGATTTAATGACCCTCTGTAAGCAACTGGGAAAACTCGGTATTTGGGTGCGTTTGCATTATGTTTATCCGTATCCGCACGTCGATGATTTAATTCCATTGATGGCAGAGGGCACGTTACTGCCTTATTTGGATATTCCTTTGCAACACGCCAGTCCGAAAATTCTTAAAGCGATGAAAAGACCGGGCAGTATTGACCGCACTTTAGAGCGCATCAAAAAATGGCGTGAAATTTGCCCGGATTTAACCTTGCGTTCAACCTTTATTGTGGGATTTCCGGGCGAAACGGAAGAGGATTTTGAATTATTACTCAATTTCTTAAAAGAAGCGCAGCTTGACCGTGTCGGCTGCTTTAAATTTAGTCCTGTGGAAGGTGCCCCGGCAACGGAGATGGCAGAGCAAGTACCGGAAGAAATCAAAGAAGAACGCTACCATCGTTTTATGCAATTACAACAAGAAATTTCAGCTAACCGTTTGAAACAAAAAGTAGGTAAAACCTTAGAAGTGCTGGTGGATGAAATTGATGACGAAGGTATCATTGGACGTTCCAAAGCGGATGCGCCGGAAGTGGATGGTTTGGTTTATATTGATAATATAAGCGGCGCTGATGTAAAAGTCGGCGATGTAATTAAAGTCTCCATTACCCAATCAGATGAATATGATCTGTGGGGAACTTGTTAAATTAAAATAAAAAGGAAAATAAAATGTCTGAAGTGAAACAACCAAGTGTTGTACGTTTTGAAAAAAAAGTTGCAGCAAAAAATTATGAAGATGCTTGTGTAGAGCTGCTTGATATCCTTGGTAAAATTGATTCAAACTTTGGCGAAATTAAGGATATTGAAATTGATTTTCCCAAACAGCTTGAAAATCTAGCCCAGGATAAACATATCTATTTTGCTACTCGTATGGCAGTGGCAATTACAGAATTATTCACTGATCCTAAATTAGAAGTTTCTACTTCCGGCGCACAACGTTTCTTAACTTTACAACGTTGGCTGAATATGATTTTTGCTTCATCACCTTTTGTAAATGCAGATCACATTTTACAAACCTATAATCGGAAGCCAAATCCTGAGAACCCGTTAGATATTCATTTGGATACGTCAGAATCTGCATTGATTAAGTTCTGCATTTTATATTTGCCGGAATCAAATGTTAACCTTAATTTAGATGCGTTATGGAATATTAATCCGGAACTTTGTGCCTCTCTGTGTTTTGCATTACAGTCACCTCGTTTTATTGGTACGGAACAATCATTTGGTAAACGTGCAGCCCTCTTACAATGGTTCCCTGAAAAATTAGCGCAGATTGAAAGTCTAAACAATCTTCCTAGTGGTATTTCTCATGATGTATATATGCATTGTAGTTATGATGTTGCACAGAATAAACATAATGTAAAACGGGGATTAAACCAGGTTATACGTCGCTTTCTTCTTGGGCAGGGCTGGACTGATCGTGATGTAACAAAATTAGGTGAGCGTAATGGTAAGCCGGTGATGGTTGTACTTTTAGAACATTTTCATTCCGCACACTCAATCTATCGCACGCATTCAACATCAATGATTGCCGCACGTGAACATTTCTATTTAATTGGTATCGGTGGTAAGGCTGTAGATGATGCGGGCAGAGACGTATTTGACGAGTTCCATTTAATCAAAGGTAATAATATCCTTGATAAACTGACGTTCTTAAAAGCGATTTGTGATGAAAACGGCGCAGCTATGCTTTATATGCCAAGTATTGGTATGGATCTTACGACAATTTTTGCCAGCAATACTCGCCTTGCGCCAATTCAAGCCATTGCACTAGGACACCCAGCCACCACTCATTCTGATTTTATTGAATATGTGATTGTAGAAGACGATTATGTAGGCTCAGAAGAATGTTTTAGTGAAACCTTATTACGTTTGCCGAAAGATGCGCTTCCTTATGTACCATCGGCCTTAGCACCACAGAATGTAGAATATCGCTTACGTACAAATCCGGAAGTTGTGAATATTGGTATTGCCTCCACCACAATGAAATTAAATCCTTATTTCTTGGAAGCATTAAAAGCCATTCGTGATCGAGCCAACGTCAAAGTACACTTCCACTTTGCATTGGGTCAATCCAGCGGTATTACCCACCCTTATGTCGAGCGTTTTATTAAATCTTATTTAGGTGATGATGCCACGGCACATCCACATTCACCTTATCACCAATATCTCCGGATTTTGCACAATTGCGATATGATGGTAAACCCATTCCCATTTGGTAATACAAACGGCATTATTGATATGATCACCCTTGGTTTGGTGGGAATCTGTAAAACAGGTTCAGAAGTGCATGAACATATTGATGAAGGCTTATTCAAACGCCTAGGTTTACCTGAATGGCTCATTGCCAATACCGTAGATGAATATGTGGAGAGAGCCATTCGTTTAGCAGAAAATCATGAGGAACGTCTGGCTTTACGTCACCATATTATTGAAAATAACGGTTTACAAACACTCTTTACCGGCGATCCAAGTCCGATGGGTAAAGTCTTATTGGAAAAATTTAATGAGTGGAAACTTGCTAATTTAGGTGAAAAACCGAAGAGAAAAACAACGGCAAGAAAACCGGCAACTAAAAAAGCGACAGCGCAAACAAGTGCTTCAAAAACAGTGGCTAAGAAAAGTGCGGTCAAATCTGAAGCGAAATCTACGGCAAAAACAACCGCAGCGAAAAAATCGACTAAAACTAATTAAGACGGCTTAAAATAACTGAAAATCCCCGAAAGGGGATTTTTTCTTGTATAAGCATTAACGGATAGATAAATTTATGTTTATTCATCATAAAAAACTTGATTTTGCTCACACTATCTTGTAATTAATAAACCCATTCAAACACAACATTAACAAAGGAAAAACTATGAAAAACGTCGGTTTTATCGGATGGCGCGGAATGGTCGGTTCCGTATTAATGGATCGAATGGTTCAAGAAAATGATTTTGCGAACATCAATCCTATTTTCTTCACTACTTCACAAGCAGGGCAAAAAGCCCCTGTATTCGCCGACAAAGATACTGGTGAACTCAAAAGTGCTTTTGATATTGATGAACTCAAAAAATTAGACATTATCGTCACCTGTCAGGGCGGCGAGTACACCAACGAAATCTATCCAAAATTAAAATCAGCAGGTTGGAACGGCTACTGGGTTGATGCGGCTTCAGCGTTACGTATGGAAAAAGATGCCATTATCGTACTCGATCCGGTAAACCAAAATGTGATTGATGAAGGCTTGAAAAACGGCATTAAAACCTTTGTGGGCGGCAACTGTACAGTGAGCCTTATGCTGATGGCAATCGGCGGTTTATTCGAGCGTGATTTGGTGGAATGGGTCTCTGTGGCAACCTATCAAGCTGCATCAGGAGCAGGCGCAAAAAATATGCGTGAATTGCTTTCCCAAATGGGCTTATTGCGTGATGCCGTGAAAGAGGAATTAGCCAATCCCGCGTCTTCTATTTTAGACATTGAACGCAAAGTTACCGCAGAAATGCGTTCTGCTGATTTCCCAACAGAAAATTTTGGTGCGGCACTTGGTGGCAGCCTTATCCCTTGGATCGACAAATTGTTACCGGAAACAGGGCAAACCAAAGAAGAATGGAAAGGTTACGCCGAAACCAACAAAATTCTTGGTTTAAGCAACAACCCTATTCCGGTTGATGGTTTGTGCGTACGTATCGGTGCTTTGCGTTGCCACAGCCAAGCCTTCACCATTAAACTGAAAAAAGATTTACCGTTAGCGGAAATCGAACAAATTATAGCCTCACACAATGAATGGGTGAAAGTGATTCCAAACGACAAAGAAACCACATTACGTGAATTAACCCCGGCGAAAGTTACCGGCACATTAAGTGTGCCTGTCGGACGTTTGCGCAAACTCGCCATGGGTGGCGAATATCTCGCCGCTTTCACCGTAGGCGATCAACTCTTATGGGGTGCCGCTGAGCCGGTTCGTCGTATTTTGAAACAGTTGGTGGCATAATTGTTACTCACCAATAGGGCGTTATTTACGCCCTTATTTTATAGATTCCTATGATTCGAGAACCCCGTTTTTGCCAATTTGCCTTAGTGGAATTATTGCCTTTTTTTGAAAGCATGCCTACCCAATATCTTATTGGGAAAGGCAATATTCGTATTGCCTATCGTCATTTTGTTCACCAGGAAAGTGCGGTCAGAAAATTGATGATTTTGGTGAACGGACGAGCGGAAAATATGATGAAATGGTCGGAACTCGCCTATGATTTTTATCATCAAGGTTATGATGTGTTGCTGTTTGATCACCGCGGGCAGGGCTATTCTGACCGGCTTTTATCCGATCCGGAAAAAGGGCATTTGGACGAGTTTCGTTTTTATGTGGAAGATATGCAAAAAGTGATTGAAAAAACTACCGCACTTTTTGACTATCAAACCCAACATCTGGTTTCCCATTCTCTTGGTTCGCTGATTGCCGCCTATTATTTGGCAAATTGCGATCATCGCATTAACAAAGCGGTGCTTTCTTCCCCTTTCTTTGGCGTGCCGTTAAAACATCCGATTCGAGATGAACTGATCATCGCCGCAATGAATTTACTGGGGCAAGGTGAGCGTTATGTGTTTGGCAAAGGGGCTTACAAACCGGCACATCTTGAACGCAATGAATTAAGTTTTTGTAAAACCCGAATGAAATGGATGAACCGAATCAACCGAAAATATCCTGCCCTTCACCTTGGCGGTCCGACTTTTCGTTGGGTGCATTTATGCCTTAATGCCATAAAACGCCTACCTACGATTCTCTCCCGCATTGAAATTCCTGTGCTGATTTTGCAATCGGAGAAAGAAAAAATCGTGGACAATAAAACCTTGGAAAAACTGACCGCACTTTTCCCTAATGCCTTTTGTGAGTTGGTTCAGCAAGCAAAACACGAGATTTTATTTGAACGGGACGGTTTAAGGGAAAATGTCATAAAAAACATCACGCAATTTCTTGAAAAGCCATAATTGATCGATGGCTTTTTATGTGTTTAAAAACTCATCATACCTCTCTTTATTTCCAACTCTGATATGTGATGAGTGTTAAAAAAATGTTGCAAATCTAACCTATTACCCTACAATCACTAAGCCTCAAATACTAAGGTTTTTCCCTCTTTGAGTGTGGCGATCTTGCTTTAGGCAGATCTGGTTTTATTTTCTGTCACAAGGAGAATAAAAAATTATGAAAAAATTGACCGCACTTTTTACTTCAAGTGTATTTTTATTTGGCACTCACAGTATTGCAACCGCGAATGACAATACGGTTTATCTTTATACTTGGAGCGAATATGTGCCGGAGGGGTTACTGGATAACTTTACCAAGGAAACCGGTATTAAAGTGATTGTGTCCAGTTTGGAATCAAATGAAACCATGTATGCCAAGCTGAAAACACAAGGCGAAAACGGCGGTTATGATGTGATTGCGCCAACCAGCTATTTTGTATCCAAAATGATACGGGAAGATATGTTGAAAGAATTAAATCACGAAAAACTGCCCGTCATCAAAGAATTAGATCCGAATATGTTGGATAAACCTTTCGATAAAGGCAACAAATATTCATTACCGCAATTATTCGGGGCGACCGGTATTGCTTATAACACGGAAACACAAAGTCCCGCCCAATTTCAATCATGGGGTGACCTGTGGAAACCTGAATTTAAGGGACGCTTACAAATGTTGGATGATCCAAGAGAATTGTTCAATATTGCCCTATTAAAAATGAACAAAGACCCGAACACGCAAGATCCAAAAGTGTTGGAAGAGGCTTATCAAGAATTGATTAAATTGCGTGACAATATTTTGGCATTTAATTCAGATAACCCGTCCAGTGGATTTATTTCGGGTGAAACCGAAGTGGGCTTGTTGTGGAACGGTTCTATTCGTATTGCAAAAAACGAAGGGGCTAAAATCAATATGGTTTATCCAAAAGAAGGCACGATGCTCTGGATCGATAATTTAGCTATTCCGAAAACCGCTAAAAATGTGGAAGGTGCACATAAGCTGATTAATTATTTGTTAAGTGCTGATGTGGCAGAAAAACTTACTCTACAAATCGGTTATCCTACTTCTAATCTCAACGCATTAAAGCGTTTGCCAAAAGAATTGACAGATGATCATGCTACATTTATTGCTCAGGATGTGATCGATAGAAGCCAATGGCAACTGGATGTGGATGATGCCGTTGAGCTGTACGAAGGTTATTATCAAAAATTAAAAGCCGCTCAATAATATTGACGATGGTAAAATAAACCGCACAAAAGTGCGGTTTATTTTTTTAAAGTAGAGGTCAATGGAGTATTTACGTGGAATACGTACACCGGTGATGAAATTGTAATTGGCTTTTTTTTCTCTCAACCTCTAAAATAACCTACATAAAACTTATATTTTTCGGCCAATATCGCCGTCTATTTTCTTATCAAAAACAGGTAACTCAATGATTTCAGAAGATAATTTTTCTCAGCATACTCCAATGATGCAACAATATCTCAAACTCAAAGCGGAAAATCCGGATATTTTGCTGTTTTATCGTATGGGGGATTTCTACGAGCTGTTTTATGATGATGCGAAAAAAGCGGCGGCATTGTTGGATATTTCCCTCACCAAACGGGGGCAATCCGCAGGGCAGCCCATTCCCATGGCAGGTGTTCCTTATCACGCCATAGAAGGTTATTTGGCGAAGCTGGTTCAATTAGGTGAACCGGTGGCGATTTGTGAGCAAGTGGGTGATCCGGCAACGAGCAAAGGGCCGGTAGAACGCCAAATTGTGCGTATTGTGACACCCGGCACGGTAAGTGATGAAGCTCTGTTGCCTGAACGCCAAGACAATTTAATTGCCGCCGTCTATCAACAAAAAGATCAATTCGGTTTAGCCACATTGGATATGGCATCCGGTCTTTTTCAGCTATGCGAGCCGGAAAATAAAGAAACCTTGCGTGCCGAATTACAACGCATTGCACCAGTGGAATTGCTCTATTGTGAAGATTTCAGTGAAATGGCAATCATCGAACATTGTAAAGGGCTTCGCCGCCGTCCCATTTGGGAGTTTGAACTCAGCACGGCGATAAACTTGCTGAATCGTCAATTTGGTACTAAAGATTTACGTGCTTTCGGTGTAGAAAAATCGCCTCTTGGCTTGAGTGCGGCAGGCTGTCTATTGCAATATGCCAAAGAAACCCAGCGCACCGCCTTACCGCATATTAACAGCATTAGTGTGATTCAAAATCAAGATTATATTCAGCTGGATGCCGCCACAAGGCGCAATTTAGAACTTACCCAAAATCTTGCCGGTGGTACGGAAAATACCCTTGCCTACGTGTTGGATAAATGTGTTACGCCAATGGGGAGCCGTTTACTCAAACGTTGGATTCATCAACCTATTCGGGATACTCAAAAACTTAGCCAACGTCAACAGGCAATAGCAGAAATCTTAAATTTTGATCTGGTGGATGAATTGCAGACTTATTTAAAACAAGTGGGGGATATGGAACGCATTTTGGCTCGTGTGGCATTGCGTTCGGCTCGTCCACGAGACCTCACCCGTTTGCGTACCGCATTGGAACAAATCCCTGAATTACGTTCGATTATCCAACAAAAAACACCGCCATTTTTGACCGCACTTTTTACTCAAATCGCTGATTTTAGTGAGCAATGTGACCTGCTACAACGTGCCATTATTGAAACACCCCCGCTTTTGATTCGTGATGGTGGGGTGATTGCTCAAGGATACAATGCAGAATTGGACGAATGGCGAACCCTTTCTGACGGTGCTACACAATATTTAGAAAATCTAGAAAAACGAGAGCGCGAAAGTACGGGGATCGATACCCTAAAGATCGGCTTTAATGCCGTTCACGGTTATTACATTCAAATTAGCCAAGGGCAAGCCCACAAAGCGCCGATTCATTATGTGCGTCGCCAAACCTTAAAAAATGCGGAACGCTACATTATTCCGGAACTCAAAGAATACGAAGATAAAGTGCTGAAATCAAAAGGTGCTGCGCTCGCATTAGAAAAACAGCTTTACGAAGAATTATTCGATTTATTGCACCCACATTTAGGTGCGTTGCAATTGGCAAGCTTTGCCTTATCGGAATTAGATGTCTTAGTGAATTTAGCGGAACGTGCCGACCGATTAAATTATGTGATGCCCACATTCTGTGACGAAATCAGCATGAAGATTGAAAACGGCCGTCATCCTGTGGTGGAACAAGTATTAAAAGAGCCTTTCATTGCTAATCCTGTTGAACTCAATAAGGATCGTCATTTGCTCATCATTACCGGTCCCAATATGGGAGGAAAAAGCACCTATATGCGCCAAACCGCACTGATTGCTTTAATGGCTTATATGGGGAGTTTTGTACCGGCAGATCAGGCAAAAATCGGACCGATTGATCGCATTTTCACCCGTATCGGTGCTTCCGATGATCTTGCTTCCGGTCGTTCAACCTTTATGGTAGAAATGACGGAAATGGCGAATATTCTCCATCAAGCGAGTGCGCAAAGTCTGGTATTAATTGATGAAATCGGGCGTGGAACCTCCACCTATGACGGACTTTCCCTTGCTTGGGCATGTGCTGAGTGGTTGGCAAAAAATATCCGTTCGCTTACCTTATTTGCCACGCATTATTTTGAATTAACGGCTTTGCCGGAACAATTTTCTGGAATTGTGAACGTGCATTTAGATGCTCTTGAGCACAATAACACCATTGCCTTTATGCACAGCGTACAAGAAGGGGCGGCAAGCAAAAGTTATGGTTTAGCCGTTGCCGCCTTAGCCGGTGTACCGCTACCGGTGATTAAACTAGCGAAACAAAAATTAATGCAATTAGAAAAAATATCGGGACATTCTGCCGATCAGCAAATTCAAGCCTTGCGTGACGCTAATCAATATCAAGGCGAGCTCGCTTTTGAACAAGAAACGGATGTGTTGCGCACAGCTATTGAAAAACTTGATCCTGATGAATTAAGCCCTAAACAGGCACTGGCGTATTTATACCAACTGAAGAAAATGGTGGATTAAAACGCAAAGAAAAACGACCGCACTTACGGTCGTTTGCTGGATTATTGGACTTTAAGCATAAATCTCATCAATAAATGCTTTAAAGCCCAATAGTTTTTGTTGTTAAAACTGCACTCGTGCATTTCTAAACAAACGCATCCAAGCCCCGTCCTCACTCCAATCTTCCGGATACCACGAGTTGCTCACGGCACGGAATACCCGTTCAGGGTGTGGCATCATTGCGGCAATACGACCGTCCACATTTGAAATAGCGGTGATACCTGAGACTGATCCGTTTGGATTCGCCGGATAGGTTTCCGTCACATTCAAGTTATTATCAATATATTGTGCCACAATTAAGTTCTGCGCTTGAAGTGCGGTTAAATCTTCCGGTGTTTTGAATTCCACACGCCCTTCACCGTGAGAAACGGCGATTGGCATATGAGAACCAGCCATACCTTGGAACCATAGGGAGTGGGTATCGTTGATTTTCACTAAACCGACACGGGCTTCAAAACGTTCGGATTTATTCCGCACAAAGCGAGGCCAGTTTTCTGCACCCGGAATGATTTCCGCAAGATTAGAGATAAACTGACAACCGTTACACACCCCTAAAGAAAGGGTGTTTTCATTGGCGAAGAATTGGCTGAATTGCTCACGCAATTGTGGGTTAAATAAAATAGATTTTGCCCAGCCACCGCCTGCACCAAGCACATCCCCATAAGAGAAACCGCCGCAAGCGACCATCGCATTGAAATCATTTAAATGGTAACGACCCGCCATCAAATCACTCATATGGACATCAATGGCAGCAAAACCTGCACGGTCGAATGCTGCTGCCATTTCCACATGGCTGTTTACCCCTTGTTCACGAAGCACAGCGACTTTCGGTTTTGCACCTTTCGCAATATAAGGCGCAGCAATATCTTCATTCGGATCATAAGTTAAGAATGCAGATAATCCTTTGTTTTCCGGATCTTTTTTTGCCTCAAATTCTTGATCTGCGCATTCCGGATTATCACGTAAACGTTGCATTTGATGAGTTAATTCCGCCCAAATACCACGTAATTCGGAACGTTTTTCACTGAGTAATTTTTTATTGCCACGTGCGATTTCAATACGATCATCCGTGGTAATCGCACCGAGTTCATGAGTGAGCGGTAATAAATTGTGCGTATTTAAAATTTCACGTACGGCAGTTAATTCGCTTTCCGCCACTTGAATCACAGCCCCCAGTTCTTCGTTAAATAACACTGCGAGATCATTGTCGCCTAAGGCGGAAATATCTACTTCGATACCACAGTTTCCTGCAAATGCCATTTCCGCTAAGGTGATGATTAACCCACCGTCAGAACGGTCGTGGTAAGCCAATAGTTTACGCTCTGCCACCAAGGCTTGCATCGCATCAAAAAACTGTTTCAATGTATTAGCGTTTTCCACATCTGCCGGTTTATCGCCTAACTGTTTATAAACCTGTGCTAGTGCAGTTGCCCCAAGGCGATTTTTACCTTCGCCCAAATCAATCAGCAAGAGGCGGGACGCACCCTTATCGGTACGCAGTTGAGGTGTGACGGTTTTGCGTACATCTTCCACACGGGCAAAAGCACTGATGACTAAAGAAAGTGGGGCGGTAACGGCTTTTTTCTCACCGTTTTCTTCCCACGTGGTTTTCATTGACATAGAGTCCTTGCCCACTGGAATCGTGATACCAAGTGCCGGACAAAGTTCTTCCCCCACGGCTTTCACCGCTTCATAAAGGCCTGCATCTTCACCACCATGACCGGCGGCCGACATCCAGTTTGCGGAAAGTTTAATTCGTTTGATCTCGCCAATATTGGTGGCGGCGATATTGGTGATGGATTCTGCTACGGCTAAACGGGCGGAGGCACCAAAATCAAGTAATGCCACCGGTGCTCGTTCACCCATTGCCATAGCTTCACCGTGATAGCTGTCAAGGCTTGCGGTAGTGATTGCCACATCGGAAACCGGAATTTGCCATGGGCCGACCATTTGATCCCGTGCCACCATACCGGTGACGGAGCGGTCGCCAATGGTAATGAGGAAGGTTTTTTCTGCCACCACAGGTAAACGTAATACTCGATGTAGGGCTTCTTTCAGCACGATATTGTCTTGTAAAACAGGCGGATTTTCGACCGCACTTGATTGCACATTGCGGGTCATTTTTGGCGTTTTACCGAGCAACACATTCATTGGCAAATCAATCGGGTCATTGTTGAAATGGCTGTCGTGCAAGGTTAAATGTTTTTCTTCCGTAGCTTCGCCAATCACCGCAAAAGGTGCGCGTTCACGTTCACAAAGTGTGGTAAATAACTCCAATTTTTCCGGTGCAACGGCTAAAACATAGCGTTCTTGTGATTCATTACACCAAATTTCAAGGGGAGACATTCCTTTTTCATCACAAAGAATGGAACGCAAATCGAATTTTCCGCCACGATCGCCATCGTGTACCAATTCAGGTATCGCATTGGATAAACCGCCTGCCCCCACATCGTGAATAAATAAAATAGGGTTATCATCACCGAGTTGCCAGCAACGGTCGATTACTTCTTGGCAACGGCGTTCCATTTCAGGATTTTCCCGTTGAACGGAAGCGAAATCCAAATCTTCTTTTGATTTACCACTATCCATTGAAGAAGCCGCACCGCCTCCTAAACCGATATTCATTACCGGACCGCCTAATACGATAAGTTTTGCACCAACAGGAATTTCGCCTTTTTGCACATGTTCGGCACGAATATTGCCGATACCGCCTGCCAGCATAATCGGTTTGTGATAACCACGGACTTCCTCGCCGTTAAAACTGTTCACTTTTTCTTCATAAGTGCGGAAATAGCCGAGCAATGCAGGGCGGCCAAATTCATTGTTAAATGCCGCACCGCCTAACGGGCCTTCAATCATAATATCGAGGGCGGAAGCAATACGGTTAGGCTTCGAAAGCGGATTTTCCCAAGGTTGCTCAAAGTTTGGAATCGCAAGGTTTGACACGGAGAATCCGGTTAAACCTGCCTTCGGTTTTGCCCCACGACCGGTTGCGCCTTCATCACGAATTTCCCCACCAGAGCCGGTTGCTGCCCCCGGGAAAGGCGAGATCGCTGTTGGGTGATTGTGGGTTTCCACTTTCATCAAAATATGTGCATCTTCATTGTGGTAACGATATTGCCCGTCTTGATCGGCAAAGAAACGTCCTACTTTAGAACCTTCCATCACAGCGGCGTTATCTTTATAGGCGGAAAGCACGAAATCCGGCGTTTTCTCGAAGGTATTTTTGATCATTTTGAACAAGGATTTTTCTTGTTTTTCACCGTCAATCACCCAGTCCGCATTAAAGATTTTATGGCGACAATGCTCGGAGTTGGCTTGGGCAAACATATAAAGTTCTATATCGTTCGGGTTACGTCCAAGTGCGGTGAAATTTTCCACTAAATAATCAATTTCATCTTCTGCTAAAGCAAGCCCCAGTTCAATATTGGCGGTTTCTAAGGCTTGGCGACCACCGCTTAAAATATCTACGGTGGTGAACGCTTTTGGTGCTTGGTGGCGGAATAAAACTTCGGCATCTTTGGCATCACGAACGACAGTTTCCATCATACGGTCGTGCAAAAGTGCGGTTAATTTTTCTTGTGTTTTTTCATTTAAAGGCTGGTTAAATTCAAAATAATAGGCAAGACCGCGTTCAATTCGATCCACTTCTTTTAAGCCGCAATTATGGGCGATATCCGTCGCTTTGGATGACCAAGAAGAAATGGTGCCGACACGTGGGATAACAATAAAGGTTTCACCTTTTGCTTCGTGTTCTGCCAAGGTTGGGCCGTAATGGAGCAAAGCTTTTAGCTTGCTTTCCTGTTCGCCGGAAAGCGCTGCATTGAGTTCGACAAAATGGACATACTCGGCATAGACGGATTGTACCGGCAGCCCGTTTTGTTGGAATTTTTGCATTAAGCCATTAATACGGAATTCGGAAAGGGCAGGTGAGCCACGGAAAATTTGAAACATAAGGATTCCCTTTGAGTCTGAATAGAAATGAAAATTGCGTGCTATTATAAAGGAAAAGGCAGTAAAACGAAAACGTTTGCGTGTTGTTTTACGGCATTCTTTATCAAGCGGTTTTCTTGTAAAATATTGCTCGTTTTGTATTGAGAGGAGAAAGAAAATGTCTTACCAACGCGTACTTGATTTTTGGTTTAGTGAGGAAACAAAACCATTTTGGTTTGCTAAAAGTGAGGAATTTGACCGTAAAATCCGTGACCAATTTTATGATTTATGGCTACAGGCGGCACAATCGGAATTAAGCCATTGGCGTGAAACGGTGCATGGGCGATTGGCTGAAATTATTGTGTTAGACCAGTTTTCACGTAATTTACATCGTGATAGCCCTTTGGCATTTGCACAAGACAATATGGCAATTGCACTAGCGCAAGAAGCCATTAAACAACCCGAATTTAAAAATATGACCGTACGTGAGCGTCATTTTATGCTGATGCCGCTAATGCATAGTGAAAGCAAGGTGATTCATGAACAAGCTGTGCCTTTGTTTGAACAATTTGGTCCTGAAGAAAGCGTGGATTTTGAATTGAAACATAAGGTGATTATTGATCGTTTCGGTCGCTATCCTCATCGCAATGCTGTGTTAGGACGAGAGAGTAGTTCAGAAGAAATCGAATTTTTAACCCAACCGGGCTCAAGTTTTTAAGATATGGAGTGAAAAGTGCGGTCGAAATTATTCACAGACCCGCTTACTCGTTTGTTCCCCTATCGGAGCCGTTGGCAAAAGCCAACGTTCAAAAAAACGTTGTTTTTTGTGACCGCACTTTAGTTTTTAAATTTGGTAGCTTTCTTTTAATAAGTGACGATAGGCGTAGAGATAAGAGGCTCCGACGAAGGCTGCACCATCGGTTACATTGCCAAGAAAAACCGGGATCATATTTAAGAAAAATTCTCCCCAAGTGATTTTCGCACCGGCAATTCCGGCAGGAATGATAAACATATTGGCGACAAAATGTTGTAAACCGACGCCAATGAGAATACATATTAAACAAAAACAGGAAAGACGGCCGCTCCTAATAAAGTAGCAAGTCCGCTTCATTCGGAGGGGATTCCGCTTACCACTTTTAAATAAGCCATATAATCGAAGCTGACATAACCTCCACCTAAAAAACTGAGAATGGCGAGCGTTTTAAGGTGTCCTTGTGATTTAGCATAACTTTTGTCAATGACATCTTGTAAAATTTCATGAGGGTAAAGATCACGACTGTTCATTATATTTCCTTTTTATTAATAACTTATTGATTATTCAAGGTGACAAAATATCCACATACCCTAGAAAAATGGCAAAGATAATACTTTGCCATAAGGAGAGAAAGAATTATGCGAAGGGTTGTAATTCAGGGTTGATCGGGGTTTCTGCAATATTATTGACATAGTTACATAATGTGGCGAGACTCACGCCAAGGATTACATCAATCGCATTTTCTTGTGTGTAGCCCACATCAAAAAAGGCTTGTAGTTGAGCCTGTGTGAGTTTTGCTTTTTGTAATATAACCGCAAGAGTAAAACGGGCGAGAGCATCAAGTTTTTCATCACTTTCAATGCGTGCAGTGGCACGGATTTGATTAACTAGCTTTTCTTCGAGTTTCAATACTTTTAAGGCAATTTTTGTATGTCCTGCCACACAGAATCCACAGCCGTTCACCACGGCAGCAGTAATTTGTACGACTTCACGTTCTGTTGTTGTAAGGCTATTTCTACCGTTAATGCTACCCACGGTGCGATAGGTTTCTAAGGCAGTTGGGGCATTAGCTAATACGCCGATTAAATTTGGGATAAATCCATTAGCATTTTTGACCGCAGTTAAGGCCTCTTTTGCTGCTTCCGGTGCGGTTTCGATATTGTGGATAGTAAATTGAGATTGAGACATAAAAAACTCCTATCGTAAAATCACTTGCAGGCTGATACTACGTGAGGTGTTTTGGTTTTGGAAAGAAATAAAGGGTATTTGATAGATGAAAAAGTTATAAGTGTGAAAAGATTATTTGAACCTTTCCACACCGGGCGGTGTTATTTGAGAAAAGTAATTTCCCCATTCTCTCCCGCTACTAGAATTGAGGCGTAATTGGTTCGCCAATCGCCCAACACAATACGTTTTTTGTCCTCGTATTGATGAATTGCTTCTCTGTGGGTGTGTCCGTGAATTAAGCAGGGCGTACTAAATTGTTGCATTTTGGCTAAGGTGAAAGGGAGGTTTACATCCATAATTTCATTGGCTTTTTGGGCTTTGTCTTTTCGGCTTTTTGCCCGAATTTTCTCCGCGATTTTTAACCGCACTTTTAAGGGTAAAAGGAGAAAGAGCCATTGTCGCCATTTTTGGTGAACTTTTTGGCGGAATTGTTGGTATTTCACATCATCAATGCAAAGGGTATCGCCGTGGCAGAGAAGCGTAGGCATATCGTAAAGATTAATCACGTGATAATCGGGCAATAGGATCATCCCCGTATCTTTGGCAAAGCGTTTTCCAATGAGAAAATCACGGTTTCCATGGATAAAATAGCAAGTAATACCTTGCTCCGTGATATGTTTAATTGCCCTTTTCACTTGAGTGATTAATGGCGATTGTTCGTCATCACCAATCCAAAAATCAAATAAATCGCCGAGAATATAAACCGCTTCCGCAGACGGGGCTAAATTGTGCATAAAGTCTAAGAAAAGTGCGGTCAATTTTGGTTGCGTTTCGCTCAGGTGAAGATCTGAAATGAAATAAGTCTTTTTCATAAAATTTCCGTAAATTTTTGCTTAGATTAGCACAAAATCCTTTCTAATTTGCTATACTCCCGCGAAATTTTATTATAGGTATTGATATGTTAAAACTGGCTCGAATCATCATTGTGGTGGTCTGTTGTATTTTAATTTGTGTGCTTGGCACGATTTATTCCTTTATCCGTTTTAAAAATCCCAGTAATGTGGGCGTAATGGCGCGATGGTTTGGGCGTTTATATCCGCTTTTCGGTTTGCAAGTGGAACATCGTTTTCCTGAAAATAAAGAAAACATCGGGCGTGCGATTTATATTGGCAATCACCAAAATAACTACGATATGGTGACGATTTCTTATATGGTGTTGCCTCGTACGGTGAGCGTTGGAAAGAAAAGCCTGATTTGGGTACCGTTTTTCGGTATTTTGTATTGGGTAACGGGGAATATTTTTTTGGATCGTGAAAATCGTTCTAAAGCCCATAGCACAATGACCCGGCTTGCGGAACGTATTAATAAAGATAACCTTTCTATTTGGATGTTTCCGGAAGGCACACGAAGCCGTGGACGTGGGTTATTACCTTTTAAAACAGGTGCGTTTTATGCTGCGGTTGCCGCAGGTGTACCGATTATTCCAGTGGTATGTTCAACCACTCATAACAAAATCAATTTAAATCGTTGGGATAACGGCAAAGTGATTTGTGAAATGATGGCACCGATTGATACCAGCGGTTATAGCAAAGAATCCGTGCGTGATTTAGCCACATATTGCCACGATTTGATGGAAAAACGTATTGCAGAATTAGATGCGGAAATTATGCAAATCCATCAGGATAAGGGAAGCCAAAATGCTTAAATTTTCCCGCCGACAGTTGCTAAAAACAACGGCAATTTCCACCGCACTTATCACTGTGCCGACACCTTTAATTGCCGCAACCCGATCTAAATTAGTGGTGCCGCCGTTGATAGAAGTGCGCCGTGGTCGCCCGATTATTCTGACGATGGAAGAAACGGGATATAAGCTGGACGGCGAACATCAAGTCAGCGTGTGGGGCTTTAACGGCAATTATTTAGGGCCGACAATCAAAATTAAATCGGGCAGTTTTGCGAAACTCAATTACCACAATAATTTACCTCAACACGTTTCTCTTTCTATCCAAGGTTTACAGACTTCCGGCGAGTTGTTTGGCGGGGCTGCACGAGTACTTAAAAAAGGGGAGTCTTGGGCGCCGATTGTGCCGATTGATCAACCGGCTGCAACTTGTTGGTATCGCTCTGCGACATTGGCCAACTCGGCCTATCAAACCTATCGTGGTTTGGTAGGAATGTGGTTGATTGACGATGAGCAAAGTGCTAAATCAGCTCTTCCCCGTAAATATGGGGTGGATGATATTCCGTTGATTTTACAGGATATGGAATTTAATAGCGAAGGGCGGCAATTATTCAAACAAAATCAACCGCACTTTGTGGGGAATCGCTTATTGGTCAATGGCTTGGAAGCCCCCTATTTAGATGTGCCTCGTGGCTGGGTGAGATTGCGCTTGCTCAATGCTTCTTTGGCTCGGGCTTATGATCTGCGTTTGGATAATGATCAAGATATCAGGGTCATTGCAAAAGATTTAGGCTTTCTTCCCCAAGGCAAAGTCGTGAAATCCTTTATTTTGGCACCCGGCGAGCGAACGGAAATCTTAATTAATTTAAGTGAAGGTGGCAATGTTTCTCTTATTTCAGGGCATAAACGGGGTATTTTTGACAAAGTGAAACAGGTGTTTTCCTCTGACGGTGAATTGGTGGAAAATACCGTGCTAGAGTTACGCCCTCAAGGTGATTTTTCAGCTTTTGCTCAAAAAATGGACGTGAAGTTTGAGACGGATGCTGTGTCTATGCTAAATGCAAAAGTTGAACGAGAGCGGACATTTGTTTTGGATGTCGCAAGCGGTTTAATTAATCAACAACGTTTTGATCCGCGTCGTGTGGATGCGCTGGCAAAACAAGGCTCGGTGGAACGTTGGATTTTGACCAGTTCTTTACCGGTTGGGTTTACCCTTCAAGGAGCGAAGTTCATAGTAGAACGTGATGAGAATGGTGTGCCGAAAGACAGTGAGTTAGCTTGGAAAGATACCGTCTGGGTGAGGGGAAAAACACAAATTTTGGTGCGCTTTGATCAGCCTTCCTCCAATAACTATCCATTCATTTTTGGTGCCTCAAATCTCATGCTTGCCGATATGGGCTGCCTTGGAATAATGATTGTGCAATAAAAAGTGTGGTCTATTTTTTTAGTTTATTTTATTAGTTTTACAGGGAAAACGGTAAAAAGATGGGAAAAGTTTATCAAGATTTACTGTTTAGCGTGGTGAAATAATCATAAGTAAAAATGGATAATCAGATTGTTGATTATCCATTTTTTTCAGTAATGCGGTGGTGGGGTTTCTTCTGCTTGGCTTGCAATATTTGAGGGCTGGAAATCTTTCAATTTATTCGCAATATAACGCAATTGCAGCTGCATTTTATCCATATCAAATTGTTGTTGAACTAATGCTTGGTTTAATTCCTCTAACAATTGTTCTTGAAATGCTACTTTCGTTTCAAGTTCGGTAATGCGATTTTCTAACCTTTGTTGAATTTGCATGATTTTTCTCTAAATTTTAAAAAAAAGTTGAGAATAGCTTAAATCCGATTTAATCTATTCGGTACTTTTCTATTATAAAGGATTAATAACAATGTTAAAAATTCAAAAAATTTCATTTGCAGCATTAATGGTAAGTGCAGTTGTTTCAGGCGCAGTTTTTGCAGATGGAAAGGCTGATGCGAAATTTAATGATGATGTATCTTACGCTTTAGCTGCCTATTCTATGACGCAAGCAAAATTAATGGCAGAGCAAGGCGAGATTAAATTAAATGAGACGCAAGTGAGTAAAGCAGTAGAAGATGTATTGAAAGGTAAATTTGCCGAAGAAAAAATTGGTGAATTAACGCAAACGTTAGAGCAGTTTCAACAAAAAATCGTTGCGCGTGAACAAGCAAAAATGAAAGAAATTGCACAGAAAGCGCAAGATGAAGGCGATAAATATCGTGCCGAGTTTGCCAAAAAAGAAGGCGTGAAGACTACAAAATCCGGTTTGTTATATCGCATTGTTGAAGCAGGAAAAGGTGAGGCAATTAAGCCAACGGATACGGTGAAAGTGCATTACACGGGTAAATTACCAAACGGTGAAGTTTTCGATAGTTCGGTAGAACGTGGACAACCGGCAGAATTTCGTTTAGATCAAGTAGTGAAAGGCTGGACGGAAGGGCTTCAATTAGTGAAAAAAGGTGGAAAAATTGAGTTGGTACTTCCTCCTGAATTAGCTTATGGTAAACAAGGGGCCGGGGCTTCCATTCCACCAAATGCCACACTTTATTTTGAAGTTGAAGTATTAGATGTGAATCCAAAAGCAAAATAATAAATAATTTTGATGGAAGCACAAGCGTTGGCTTGTGCTTTGTTATTGGTGGCACATAAAGTGCGGTCATTTTTAGTGTCGATTTGGGATTTATCCATGTTACATGAAGAATATATTTTCACAGATGAAGATCACACAATTTTAAATTCTTATAAAGCCGTGGTGGATGGTGTGAGCGCACTTATCGGTGAGCATTGTGAGATTGTTTTGCATTCCTTAGATGATATTGAACATTCCGCTATTTGCATTGCTAACGGGCATAATACCAATCGTCAAGTGGGTTCTCCCATTACGGATTTAGCATTGCGCTCTTTGCACAATATGCAAAGCGAGGGTGTCTCGAAACCTTATTTCACAAGAGTAAAAAGCAATGTTTTGATGAAATCTGTCACTATTGCAATTCGGAATAAAAGTCAAAGAATAATAGGATTGTTGTGTATTAATATCAATCTTGATGTGCCGGTTTCAAAATTTATTCAATCATTTATGCCGGCCATGGAGGCAGGAGAAACCTCTTCTGTTAATTTTGCTAATTCTATGGAAGATTTGGTTTCGCAAACTGTTGAAAAAACGATTGAAGAAGTTAATGCGGATCGTACGGTAGCAAATAACAATAAAAACCGCCAAATTGTGATTTCATTATATGAAAAAGGCATTTTTGATATTAAAGATGCCATTAATTTAGTTGCAGAACGTTTGGATATTTCCCGCCATACCGTCTATCTCTACATTCGTCAAATTAAACAAGAGCAAGAATAATGGACTACGTACTTGCGGTGAAAAGCCCTGTTTATGGTACACAAGGGGCTTATCTTGCTTATCAATTTGCAGAAGCCTTAATTGAAAAAGGACATAGCGTCAAACAAATTTTCTTTTTCCAAGAAGGGGTAAGCAATGGTAACCGCTTTGTTTATCCAGCCGGTGATGAAGTGAATTTACAGCGATATTGGCAAGTTTTTTCGGCTAAATATGGTGTGCCCCTATGTTTATGTGTTGCGGCTTCACAACGTCGCGGAGTCGTGAATGAAATGACGGCGGAAGACGGGAATAGCCGTAATCTGGCAGAGCAGTTTACAATTACCGGCTTGGGGGAATTTATGGCTGCGATATTAAATGTCGATAGGGTTATTACATTATGAAAATTGCCTTTTTGTTTCGTTCTGCCCCCCATGGTACATCTTCTGCACGGGAAGGCTTGGATGCCTTGTTAGCGGCGACAGCATTTTGTGATGAGGATGACATCGGCGTGTTTTTTATCGACGATGGTGTGCTTAATTTACTAAATGGGCAACAACCGGAGCGATTATTACAAAAGGATTTTATCCGCACATTTAAATTATTGGATCTATATAGCATTGAACAGCGTTTTATTTGCCGAGATTCTCTTGATAAATTCGGTATCCTAGAGGATAACTTTATAGTATCGGCAAAAAAAATTGACCGCACTTTGTTATTCGCTAAGCTGAACCAAGCAGAGAAACTACTCACATTTTAAGGGATATTCATGCTCTATTGTTTTTCTCAGGCAACTTACGATAAAGAAGAATTCATCGGCTATCTTTCTTTGGTGACGGACAACGATGCAGTTGTGCTTTGGCAAGATGCGGTGCTATTGGTGGCAAAATACCCTGATTATTTTAAATATTGTAAGGGGCATTGCTTTGTGTTGGAGTCTGATATTCTAGCAAGAAATTTGACCGCACTTTTACCTAAAGAAAATACGCTGAAATTCATTTCTTTGCTGGATTTGGTTGATATAACAGAACAATACTCCCCACAAATAGCATTGTAAAAATATCTGTTTCTTCTCAGCCTCTTTTCACATTTTATCTATAAATCTTATTGATTCACCTAGTCCTTTATGCTATATTCCGCAACCTCTTACATCTGTCTTATGCTTATGTAGGTAGGTTCGTCCCGAAAGGGTGTTTTTTTAACTTAACGGAGCACTAATATGATCCAAGAACAGACTATGCTGGATGTTGCTGACAACTCAGGCGCTCGCAGCGTAATGTGTATCAAGGTTCTAGGTGGATCGCACCGTCGTTATGCTGCAATTGGTGACATCATCAAAATTACTGTGAAAGAAGCTATTCCTCGTGGTAAAGTGAAAAAAGGTGATGTATTAAAAGCAGTTGTTGTGCGCACCAAGAAGGGTGTTCGTCGCCCAGATGGATCAGTCATTCGCTTCGATGGCAATGCTTGTGTCATTTTAAATAATAACACTGAGCAACCAATCGGTACTCGTATTTTTGGACCTGTGACGCGTGAACTACGTTCTGAGAAGTTCATGAAGATCATTTCTTTGGCACCAGAAGTACTGTAAGGAGAAGTGACAAATGGCTGCAAAAATTCGTCAAAACGATGAAGTAATTGTGCTTGCCGGTAAAGATAAAGGCAAGCGTGGTAAGGTAACTAAAGTGTTACCGAACGGTAAAGTGTTTGTTGAAGGTGTCAATATTGTCACTAAACATGAAAAACCGGTTCCTGCATTAGGCAAGGCTGGCGGTTTAGTGAAAAAAGAAGCGGCGATTGATGTTTCAAACGTTGCTATTTTTAACCCTAAAACAAATAAAGCTGATCGTGTAGGTTTTAGATTTGAAGAAGGTAAAAAAGTACGTTTCTTTAAATCTAACAATGAAATTATCTAACAAACTGGAGTAATGCGATGGCGAAACTGCATGATTACTACAGAGATCAAGTAGTAAACGAATTAAAAAATAAATTCGGCTACAAATCTGTCATGCAAGTCCCACGAATCGAAAAGATTACCCTGAATATGGGTGTGGGTGAAGCATTGACCGACAAAAAATTGCTAGACAACGCAGTAGCGGATTTAACAGCAATCAGCGGTCAAAAACCTTTGGTAACTAAAGCTCGTAAATCTGTTGCAGGCTTTAAAATCCGTCAGGGATATCCAATCGGTTGTAAAGTAACACTACGCGGTGAGCGTATGTGGGAGTTCTTTGAACGTTTAATTACAATTGCTGTTCCACGTATTCGTGACTTTCGCGGTTTGAGTGCGAAATCATTTGATGGTCGTGGTAATTACAGTATGGGTGTGCGTGAGCAAATCATCTTCCCTGAAATCGATTACGATAAAGTAGATCGTGTGCGTGGTTTAGATATCACTATCACAACTACTGCTAAGAATGATGAAGAAGGTCAAGCACTACTTGCTGCCTTTAATTTCCCATTCCGTAAATAAGGCAGGTTATTATGGCTAAACAATCAATGAAAGCACGCGATGTTAAACGCGTTAAATTGGCTGAAAAATTCTATGCTAAACGTGTGGAATTAAAGAAAATCATTTCAGATGTAAATGCCTCTGACGAAGATCGTTGGAATGCGGTATTAAAGTTACAAACTTTACCACGTGATTCTAGCCCATCTCGTCAACGTAACCGTTGCCGCCAAACAGGACGTCCACACGGCGTTCTTCGTAAGTTTGGTTTAAGCCGTATTAAGGTCCGTGAAGCTGCTATGCGCGGTGAAATTCCAGGCCTTAAAAAAGCAAGTTGGTAATATACCACTTTATTTTGGAATCGGAGAAAAAGTACAATGAGTATGCAAGATCCAATCGCAGATATGCTGACCCGAATTCGTAATGGTCAAGCTGCGAACAAAGTTGCGATCAGTATGCCTTCATCCAAGCTAAAAGTGGCAATTGCCAATGTATTAGCTGCTGAGGGTTATATCGAAAGCGTTAAAGTTTTAGAAGGTGTAAAGCCTGAGTTGGAAATTACTTTAAAATATTTCCAAGGAAAACCGGTTGTAGAGAGTATCCAACGTGTAAGCCGCCCTGGTCTTCGTATTTATAAACGTAAAGACGAATTACCAAAAGTTATGGGTGGATTAGGTGTTGCTGTTGTTTCTACATCTAAAGGTGTTATGACTGACCGCGCCGCTCGTCAAGCTGGCTTAGGCGGTGAGATCATCTGTTATGTAGCTTAATAGAGAGGTAGGAAAATGTCTCGTGTTGCAAAAGCACCTGTTAATATTCCTGCCGGTGTTGAGGTTAAACTTAACGGTCAGTTATTAACAGTAAAAGGTAAAAATGGCGAGTTATCTCGCTCAATTCATAATTCAGTTGAAGTTAAACAGGATAATGGTCAACTAACTTTCATTCCACGTGAAGGTTTTGTTGAAGCGAATGCTCAATCTGGTACGGCTCGTGCCTTGGTTAATGCAATGGTTATCGGTGTTAATGAAGGCTTCACTAAAAAATTAGTATTGGTTGGTGTTGGTTACAGAGCACAACTTAAAGGTAATGTCGTTGCATTGAGTTTGGGCTATTCCCACCCAGTAGAGCACACTTTGCCGGCAGGTATTACTGCTGAATGCCCTTCCCAAACAGAGATTGTATTGAAAGGTGCTGATAAACAGTTAATCGGTCAAGTTGCAGCAGATATTCGTGCTTATCGTCGTCCTGAGCCTTATAAAGGTAAAGGGGTACGTTACTCTGATGAAGTGGTACGTATCAAAGAGGCTAAGAAGAAATAATTAAGGTAACACTATGGATAAGAAATCAGCTCGTATCCGTCGTGCAGCTCGTGCACGCTATATGATGAGAGAGCAAGGTGTAACTCGTTTAGTTATTCACCGTACTCCACGTCATATTTATGCACAAGTTATTGCACCGAACGGTTCAGAGGTGCTTGCCGCTGCTTCAACTGTTGAAAAAGCAATTCGTGAGCAAGTAAAATACACTGGTAACAAAGACGCAGCTGCAGTAGTGGGTAAAACTGTTGCAGAGCGTGCATTAGCAAAAGGCGTAAAAGCTGTTGCTTTTGATCGTTCCGGCTTTAAATATCATGGACGTGTCCAAACTTTAGCGGACGCTGCTCGTGAAGCTGGTCTACAGTTCTAATGAGGTAAATTGAGATGTCAAACATCGAAAAACAAGCTGGTGAACTGCAAGAGAAGCTAATCGCAGTAAACCGTGTATCAAAAACTGTAAAAGGTGGTCGTATTATGAGCTTTACCGCATTAACTGTGGTAGGTGATGGAAATGGCCGTGTAGGTTTTGGTTATGGTAAAGCGCGCGAAGTTCCGGCAGCGATCCAAAAAGCGATGGAGAAAGCTCGTCGCAATATGATTAATGTGGCTTTAAATGAAGGTACGTTGCAACACCCGGTTAAAGGTGTTCATACTGGTTCTCGTGTATTTATGCAACCAGCTAGTGAAGGTACAGGTATCATTGCTGGTGGTGCGATGCGCGCAGTGCTAGAAGTTACTGGTATACGTAATGTCCTTTCTAAAGCATACGGTTCTACCAACCCAATTAATGTTGTTCGTGCAACTATTGATGCATTAGCAAGCATGAAATCACCTGAAATGGTTGCTGCGAAACGCGGTAAGACTGTTGATGAAATTTTGGGGTAATTGATGATGGCTAAAACTATTAAAGTAACACAAGTTCGTAGTTCGATTGCTCGTTTACCAAAGCATAAGGCTACCTTGCGTGGTCTTGGTCTTCGCCATATGAACCACACAGTTGAGTTAATTGATACACCAGCAGTACGTGGAATGATTAACCAAGTTTCATACATGGTTAAAGTAGAGGAGTAAGAGATGCATTTAAATACTCTATCTCCGGCTGAGGGGGCAAAACATAGTTCTAAGCGCCTTGGTCGTGGTATTGGTTCTGGTCTAGGTAAGACCGGTGGACGTGGTCATAAGGGGCAGAAATCTCGTACCGGTGGCGGGGTTCGTCGCGGTTTTGAAGGTGGTCAAATGCCATTGTACCGTCGTTTGCCAAAATTTGGTTTCACTTCAATGAAGTCTGCAGTTACTGCAGAAGTTCGTTTGAATGACTTAGATAAAGTAGAAGGCGGTGTGGTAACTTTAGATGCATTAAAAGCTGCAAATATTCTAACTAAAGATATTCAGTTTGCTAAGGTTATTTTAGCTGGTGAATTGAAATCTGCAGTTGTTATCCGTGGTTTACGTGTGACTAAAGGTGCAAAAGCAGCGATTGAAGCTGCTGGCGGTTCAATTGAGGAATAATTAGCAAATGGCTAAACAACCAGGTTATCAAGCTAGAAGTACCAATAGTGGTAAAAGTGAGCTAAGAAGTAGATTGCTTTTTGTTTTAGGTGCACTTATCGTTTATCGTATTGGTTCATTTATTCCTGTTCCTGGTATTGATGCAGCCGTACTCGCTCAATTAGTTGAACAACAAAAAGGTACCATCATTGATATGTTTAATATGTTCTCTGGTGGTGCGTTAAGCCGAGCTTCAATTCTTGCGCTAGGTATTATGCCATATATCTCGGCATCTATCGTGATTCAATTGCTAGCGACGGTTTCTCCTGCTTTAGCTGAGTTGAAGAAAGAAGGAGCAGCAGGTCAAAGAAAAATTACCAAGTATACTCGTTATGCCACGGTAGTCTTTGCTACTATTCAAGCTGTTGCAATTTCTACGGGGTTACCAAATATGTTACCTGGGCTGGTTCCAAATGTTGGATTCAGTTTTTATTTTACCTCAGTAGTAAGTTTAGTAACCGGTACCATATTTTTAATGTGGTTAGGTGAACAAATTACAGAGAGAGGAATTGGTAATGGTATTTCGATTCTTGTTTTCGGGGGGATCGTAGCAGGTTTACCTTCAGCTATTCTAGAAACAATAGAGCAGGCTCGCCAAGGACAAATGCATCCATTAGTTCTTTTACTGATAGCTGCAATTGTTTTTGCGGTAACTTATTTTGTTGTTTTTGTAGAAAGAGGACAACGTCGAATTCGTATTGAGTATGCTAAACGTCAGCAGGGTCGTCAGATCTTAGGTGGACATTCAACACATCTACCATTTAAAGTTAATATGGCAAATGTAATGCCTGCAATCTTTGCATCTAGCATTATTTTATTCCCAGCTACATTAACCCAATGGTTTGGTCAGAATGATAAATTTGAATGGTTAAATAATTTGTCAATGTTGTTGAATCCTGGTCAACCTCTATATTTGCTTGTTTATGCTATTGCAATTATTTTCTTCAGTTTCTTCTACACCGGGATGCAATATAACCCGCGTGATACGGCAGATAACTTAAAAAAATCTGGTGCATTTATCCCAGGAATTAGACCAGGTGAGCAAACATCACGTTACATTGATAAAGTAATGACCCGTTTAACTTTAATTGGTGGTCTTTATGTAACATTTGTGTGTTTGGTCCCTTATATAATGACATCGGCTTGGGATGTTAAATTCTACTTCGGTGGAACATCACTATTAATCGTTGTCGTTGTAATTATGGATTTCATTGTACAGGTTCAGAGTCACTTAATGTCATCTCAATATGAATCTGCATTGAAAAAAGCAAACCTTAAGGGGTTAGGGCAATAATTGTCCAATTAACGTAAAAAAGGATAAGCAATGAAAGTTCGTGCTTCCGTAAAGAAAATGTGTCGTAACTGTAAAATTGTTAAACGTGAAGGGGTTGTGCGCGTATTGTGTAGTGACCCTAAACATAAGCAACGTCAAGGTTAATTGATATTTTTTCTTGCAAAGAACCAGTTGAGCAGTTATACTGCCCGACTCATTTACATCCTTGGTATTCTGTTTGAGTATCCTGAAAACGGGCTTTTCAAGATCAGAATACCAATTAATTTAGAATATAGGAGTGCATAGTGGCCCGTATTGCAGGCATTAACATTCCTGATCATAAACACACTGTAATTGCCTTAACTGCAATTTATGGTATTGGTAAAACTCGTTCAAAAGCTATTTGTGCTGCTACGGGGATTGCCGAAGATGTTAAGATCAGAGAATTGTCTGAAGAGCAGATTGACAAACTGCGTGACGAAGTTGGTAAATTTACCGTTGAAGGTGACTTGCGTCGTGAAGTAACACTAAACATCAAACGTCTTCTAGACTTAGGTTGTTACCGTGGTTTACGCCATCGTCGTAGTCTACCAGTACGTGGTCAACGTACTAAAACTAATGCGCGCACCCGCAAGGGTCCTCGTAAACCGATCAAAAAATAGTCGGGGTAAATAATGGCTAAAACACCAGTTCGTGCACGTAAGCGTGTAAAAAAACAAGTTGTAGATGGCGTAGCTCATATTCACGCATCTTTCAATAACACAATCGTTACTATTACTGACCGCCAAGGTAATGCCTTAGCTTGGGCAACTGCCGGTGGTTCAGGTTTCCGTGGTTCTCGTAAATCTACTCCGTTTGCTGCACAAGTTGCTGCTGAACGTTGTGCTGAAATCGTTAAAGAATTCGGATTAAAGAACTTGGAAGTTATGGTTAAAGGTCCGGGACCAGGTCGTGAATCAACAATCCGTGCATTAAATGCGGCGGGTTTTCGTATCACGAATATTACAGATGTAACCCCGATTCCTCATAACGGTTGTCGTCCACCGAAAAAACGTCGTGTTTAGTGACGTAATAGGATAGTTGGAGAAAGAAAATGGCAAGATATTTGGGCCCTAAACTCAAGCTCAGCCGTCGTGAAGGTACTGATTTATTTCTTAAATCAGGTGTGCGCGCGATTGATTCAAAATGTAAAATTGATACAGCACCAGGTCAACATGGTGCTCGTAAACCACGTTTATCTGACTATGGCAGTCAATTACGTGAAAAACAAAAAGTTCGTCGTATCTATGGTATTTTGGAACGTCAGTTCCGCAACTACTATAAAGAGGCGAACCGTTTAAAAGGTAACACTGGTGAAAACTTATTAGTGTTATTGGAAGGTAGATTAGATAACGTTGTTTATCGCATGGGATTTGCTGCAACTCGAGCGGAGGCTCGTCAGTTAGTAAGTCATAAAGCGATTGTAGTAAATGGTCGTGTTGTGAATATCCCGTCTTTCCAAGTTGCAGTTAATGATGTTGTGGCTGTTAGAGAAAAGTCTAAAAAACAAGCTCGGATTAAAGCATCATTAGAATTAGCAGAACAAAGAGAGAAACCAACTTGGTTAGAAGTTGATGCAACTAAAATGGAAGGTGTTTTTAAACGTATTCCTGAACGTTCTGATTTATCAGCAGATATTAATGAACATCTGATCGTTGAGCTTTACTCGAAATAATAGTTAAGCTTAAAAGTAAAGAGAGGATAAAATGCAGGGTTCTGTTACAGAATTTTTAAAACCACGTTTAGTAGATATTGAGCAGGTTAGCTCAACACATGCTAAGGTGATCCTTGAACCGTTAGAGCGTGGCTTTGGTCATACTCTAGGTAATGCATTACGTCGTATTCTTCTGTCTTCAATGCCGGGTTGTGCTGTAACTGAAGTAGAGATCGAAGGAGTATTGCATGAGTATAGTAGTAAGGAAGGAGTTCAAGAAGATATTCTTGAAGTACTTTTAAACCTTAAAGGTCTAGCGGTCAAAGTACAGAATAAAGATGATGTTATTCTGACACTAAATAAATCTGGAATTGGCCCTGTTGTTGCAGCCGATATCTCCCATGACGGAGATGTTGAAATTGTAAATCAAGACCATGTGATTTGTCATTTAACTGACGAAAACGCCTCAATTAGTATGCGTATTCGTGTTCAGCGTGGCAGAGGATATGTTCCAGCTTCAACTCGAGTTCAGACAGATGAACGTCCAATTGGTCGTTTACTAGTTGATGCTTGTTATAGTCCTGTTGAAAGCATTTCTTATAATGTTGAGGCTGCTCGTGTTGAACAACGTACGGACTTGGATAAATTAGTAATTAATTTAGAAACAAATGGTACGTTAGATCCTGAGGAAGCAATTCGTCGTGCTGCAACAATCTTAGCAGAGCAACTTGATGCATTCGTTGATTTACGTGATGTTCGTCAACCTGAGGTCAAGGAAGAAAAACCGGAATTTGACCCGATTTTATTACGTCCTGTAGATGATTTAGAGTTGACAGTTCGTTCTGCTAACTGTTTGAAAGCAGAAACAATTCACTATATCGGTGACTTAGTACAACGTACAGAAGTTGAGTTATTAAAGACGCCTAATCTTGGTAAGAAATCGCTTACTGAAATTAAGGATGTGCTTGCTTCACGTGGTTTGTCACTTGGTATGCGCCTTGAGAATTGGCCGCCAGCAAGTATTGCTGAAGACTAATTTGGCATAGATTAAGGTTTTTCTGAGAAGGATAATATCATGCGCCATCGTAAGAGTGGTCGTCAACTGAACCGTAATAGTAGCCATCGCCAAGCGATGTTCCGTAATTTAGCCAGTGCTTTAGTTAGTCACGAAATTATTAAGACAACTTTACCTAAAGCTAAAGAATTACGTCGTGTAGTTGAGCCGTTAATCACATTAGCAAAAGAAGATAGCGTTGCAAACCGTCGTTTAGCATTCGCTCGTACGCGTAACATTGATACTGTTGCGAAGCTATTTAATGAATTAGGTCCACGTTTCGCCCAACGTGCAGGTGGTTACACCCGTATTTTAAAATGTGGTTTCCGTGCAGGTGATAATGCTCCAATGGCTTATATTGAGTTAGTTGAACGCCCGCAAGTTGTAGAAACAACAGCGGAATAAATTTTTGGGTAAAAATAAAAAGCTCGCAAAGTGCGGGCTTTTTTTATTGTTTGAAATTTATAAGTAAGATCAATTATATTTTGATGAACATAATTTATTTTAAGAAAGCAAAATAATTTCTACAAAATTTATAATGTAAGTTTTGGTAACTAATTAAAAAATACTTGATTTGAAATTGGCAAAATAATAGTGTTATTAGAGCTGTTCAATTAGCTTGAGAAATCATTATTCTGTATTAGAAAAATCTATTCATACTCTTAAGATGATAAAAAAGCGGTGAAATTAACCGCTCTTTTCTTGTGATTTTTATAAGCTTTTTGCAAGATTTTTAATAAATACCTTAAAATCTTTACCCAGTTTTTCATGTCGAATACCGTATTCAACAAAAGCTTGCATGTAACCGATTTTATCGCCACAATCAAAAGAGTTACCTGTCATATGGAATGCTTCAACAGTTTCTTTTTCGATCAGCATATCAATTGCATCGGTTAATTGAATTTCATCACCTACACCAATAGGGGTTTTTTCTAATAAATCCCAAATTGCGGAAGAAAATACGTAGCGACCAACTACAGCAAGGTTAGACGGTGCATTTTCAACTGAAGGTTTTTCAACAATATTTTCAATTTTAGCACTTTCCCCATCCTTTAGTTCCACATTGCCACAGTCAACAATACCATAATTATTCACTTCTTCTTGTGCAACGGGAGCCACCATGATTTGACTAGATAGGGTTTCATTAAAACGTTTAATCATAGCGGATAAATTTTCTTTTTTCTGGTTTGCACTAAAATCAGCAAGTAGCACATCCGGTAGAACAACCGCAAAAGGCTCCTCACCGACAACGGAGCGTCCACATAATACAGCATGCCCCAAACCTTTTGCATTACCTTGGCGTACATGTATAAGAGTAACATCTTTAGGGCAAATAGAACGTACTTCCTCTAAAAGTTGGCGTTTTACACGTTTCTCCAACATTGTTTCAAGCTCAAAAGATGTATCAAAGTGGTTCTCTATAGCATTTTTTGATGAATGGGTAACGAGTACAATCTCTTTAATACCTGCAGCAATACATTCATTTACTACGTATTGAATTAGTGGCTTATCTACTAATGTAAGCATTTCTTTTGGAATTGCTTTTGTAGCGGGTAACATACGAGTGCCTAAACCGGCAACTGGAATAATCACTTTCATATTAAAGTCCATAATAATTATGATAAATCATTAGAAGATTCATCTTGCTTTTTTTTAATTTGTTGGTAAATCTCTTCTCGGTGAACAGATATTTCTTTAGGTGCTTGTACACCGAGCTTTATTTGGTTTCCACGTACACTTAATACTGTGATAGAAATATCATCTCCAATAAGTACACTTTCGCCAACTTTACGAGTTAAGATTAACATCCTTTATCCCCTTAGTTTGCATTTATTAGATATCCCTATCTATCAAGGAAAAGTTGGCATCCCTCCAACCAAGGCTGTACTACAGCTTTTCGTTTAGCCAGTTCTGTGCAATAGTTAAGGCCTGTGTCACATTTTCTGGTTGGGAGCCTCCGGCCATAGCCATATCCGGGCGGCCACCGCCTTTACCGCCAACCTGTTGAGCCATTAAATTCACGAGATCACCGGCTTTTATTTTAGAGGTTAAATCATTGGTGACACCAACAACAAGATTAACTTTTTCATCTAAAATTGATGCAAATACGATAACACCTGAACCTAGTTGATTTTTTAAGTCATCGACCATCACTCGTAGTGATTTTGTTTCGATACCATCTAATTGATGAAGGATGACTGAAACACCGTTAATTTTGACCGCACTTTTGGCTAAATCAGAACCGGCTTGCACTGCCGCTTTCTCTTTTAAGCCTTGGAGTTCTTTTTCTAGTTTTTTTGTTTTATCCTGATATTGCTGGATTTTATCTACAAGGGCATTTACATCGGATTTTAGTAATTCTGCGCTTTGGTTCAAAATACGTTGTTGTTTTAATATCCAATTCACCGCATTTTCACCTGTTACTGCTTCAATTCGGCGAATCCCTGCGGCAACGGCTGTTTCTACCGTAATTTTAAATAACCCTATATCACCTGTTCGTTTGGCATGAATACCACCGCATAGTTCAATGGAGAAATCTCCCATGCTTAATACACGAACTTGATCTGCATACTTTTCACCAAATAGTGCCATTGCACCTTTTGCTTTTGCAGTTTCAATTTCCATAATTTCTGTTTGAATTGGGAAGTTTGCTCGTATTTTTTGGTTTACAAGACGTTCTATATCGGCTAACTGCTCTTTGGTGATTGCTTCAGGGTGTGAGAAATCAAAGCGTAATGCTTTTTCTGAAACTAAAGAACCCTTTTGTACAACATGGGTACCCAATAATTGGCGTAATGCAGCATGTAATAAGTGCGTTGCAGAATGATTAAGAGACGTTTGATGGCGACGTTCAACATCAACAACCGCATTCACTATTTGACCAACAGAGAGTGTTCCCTGTTCTAACTCACCAATATGCCCAAATATTTGACCGTATTTTTGGGTGTCTTTGACATTAAAGGTAACATCTTCCATTGTTAAATAACCACTGTCACCAATTTGACCACCTGATTCCGCATAGAATGGTGTATTTTCTAATACAACTACAGCACTTTGACCTGCTGAAATTTGTTCTACTGATTTGCCTTCGTAGAAAAGTGCGGTTATTTTTGCTATAGATTCTGATTCAGTATAGCCTTCAAATTTTGTTTCACCCTCAACACGAATGACATTATTATAATCTATACCGAATTGGCTTGCCGCTTGAGCACGAGTACGTTGTGCAGCCATCTCCCGCTCAAACGCGGCTTCATCAATGGTAATATTACGTTCACGACATACATCTGCGGTTAAATCCAATGGGAAACCATAGGTGTCATAAAGTTTGAAGGCGACTTCACCGGAAAGCATCCCGTCTTTCACTTCAGAAAGAGCTTCATCCAAAAGGGTCAAACCACGCTCTAACGTACGAGCAAATTGCTCTTCTTCCAGACGCAGTAATTTTTCAACATTTGCCTGTTTCTCTTTGACATCTTGACCGGCTTCTGCCATTACAGCAATTAAAGTTGGCACCAGTTTGTAGAAAAATGTTTCTTTTGCACCGAGTAAATGTCCATGACGAACAGCACGACGAATAATACGGCGCAATACGTAACCGCGTCCTTCATTTGATGGGATCACTCCATCAGCAATTAAGTAGGCACAAGAACGAATGTGATCAGCAATCACACGTAATGACTTATTGGTTAGATCGGTTGTTCCAACAATTTCCGCAGCTTTTGAGATTAATGTTTTAAAAATGTCAATATCGTAGTTTGAATTTACATGTTGCAGTACTGCGGCAATGCGTTCTAAACCCATACCGGTGTCCACCGATGGGCGTGGTAATTTTTCCATTGTTCCGTCTGCTAAACGATTGTATTGCATGAATACAACGTTCCAAATTTCTATATAACGATCTCCGTCTTCTTCCGGTGATCCCGGAGGTCCTCCCCAAATATGATCTCCATGATCATAGAAGATTTCGGTACAAGGACCGCAAGGACCGGTATCCCCCATTGCCCAAAAATTGTCTGAGGCATAAGGTGCGCCTTTGTTATCGCCGATTCGAATAATGCGCTCTGTTGGCACACCAACTTCTTTATTCCAAATATCGTAAGCCTCATTATCCGTTTCATAAACGGTGACCCACAATTTTTCCTTTGGTAAGTCAAGCCATTGCGGAGAGGTTAAAAACTCCCATGCAAAGCGAATCGCATCATGTTTAAAGTAATCACCAAAGCTAAAGTTCCCCAACATTTCAAAAAAAGTATGGTGGCGAGCAGTATAACCTACATTTTCCAAATCATTATGTTTACCGCCGGCACGCACACAACGTTGTGCGGTTGTTGCACGTGAATAAGGGCGTTTGTCTAAGCCTAAGAATACATCTTTAAATTGATTCATCCCCGCATTAGTAAAAAGTAGAGTTGGATCGTTTTCAGGTACAAGCGAGCTACTTGCGACCACTTGATGTCCTTTACTATGAAAGAAATTAAGGAACGATTGTCTAATTTCAGCTGTCGTTTTCATCATAAACCCGTTGTAAAAGTAATTTAAAGTAAAAAATAAAGCGTATTATTCTTGCATATTTTTTAAGTTTATAAAAAGGCTTTTTGCTTGTAATTATCTAATGTTGTTTGTTATTTAAGCAATCCATTGTTTTTATTACGAAAAAAATATCATTAAATAAAATTATCTGTAAACTCTCAAAATAAAACCGCACTTCATTAAACAATTTAAGAAGTGCGGTTAAAATTTATTTATTTTTTAATTTAGAAATAAATAAGTGTTGATCAATCTCAATCATCAAGAAGTGGAACAACTAGCATATCAATTTTAATTGTATTCATTACTTGACGCGTTGAAGACATTAATTTACTCCAAAAGTCTTGGTGATGGCCTGTAACCAACAAATCAACATCATATTGTTCTATCGCATCGGTAAGCACTTGTCCCAGATCACCACTACCGCTCAATTTTTCCAAAATAGGATAGTCGGCTTCCTCTGCGAGTTCCAATAATGCTTTTTGGGTTTCACTTGAAATTCGATCCTGCATGGAATACATATTGACATCAATCAATCCGGTATAAAGATCCGAAAAGTTTACATCTACGTGGATAATTGAAAGTTTCGCATCATGGTGTTTGGCAATGCCCGCTGCTTTTTTAACCAAGAATTCACTTTCATCTGAAAGATCCACTGCGACTAAAACATGTTTATACATAATCGACTCCTTATCTAATGGACTTATTTGTTCAGTAGGATAGTAGCATTTTACCGCTCAAAGAAACTTGCTCTGGATCACATTTTGGGAAATTATCAATTTTTTCCCATCAGTTTTTCAATCTCTTCGATCTCTTTCGGTACCGCTGCTGTCAAGATTTTATTGCCGTATTCCGTCATTAATAAATTATCTTCAATGCGTACCCCAATGCCTTTATATTGTTCCGGTACATCGGCATCTTCGGATATATACAGACCGGGCTCTACCGTAATGACCATGCCAACTTCTAAAGTGCGGTTGCGTTCTTCGCCATATTCACCTACATCGTGTACATCCAGCCCGAGCCAATGACCTAATCCGTGCATATAAAATTGGCGATAGGCTTTCTGTTCAATGAGGTCCTCTACATTACCACGTAAAATACCTAACTCAACCAAACCCTGTACTTTTATACGAATGACTTCATCATTCGCTTTTTTTATTGAATTACCCGGGATCAATAATTCAATAGCCCGTTTTTGTGCTTTTAGGACGAGTTCATAAATATCGCGCTGAGCTTGGGTAAATTTTCCGTTTACAGGAAATGTACGTGTAACGTCTCCCGCATACATCGCAAATTCACAGCCGGCATCAATCAAGACTAAGTCGCCATTTTTCAAAGGTTGATCGTTTTCTGTGTAGTGTAAAATACAGGCATTATTGCCTCCGGCAGCAATGGAATTATAAGAAGCAAAACGTGCACCATGACGATTAAATTCATGCAAAATTTCACTTTCAATTTCATACTCGAAGCGATTAGGGCGGGTTTCTTGCATTGCTTTGATATGAGCCAGGGCGGTAATTTGCCCAGCTTGCTGCATTAAGCGAATTTCATTGGGGGATTTAATCAAGCGCATTTCACTAATGATAGGGCACCAATCTAAAATTTCCGTAAAATTAACCGCACTTTCCGAAAGTAATTTATCCCCCCATAAATGAAGCTCCGGTGCATAGTAAAGTGCGGTTAGATTTTCGGTAATTTTAGGAAAAACGGCATTAAAATCATCGATAGAATATGCCTCATTTATATTGAGTTTTTCAGGGGCCCGTTCTATGCCTAAACGACGTCCATTCCAAGTTTCAAGTAAAGGATCTCGTGGTCGAAGAAAGAGGATTGTTTTTTCGGATTGTGCAGTTTTCACCAATAGCAAGGCGGCATTCGGTTCATTAAAACCGGTTAAATACCAAAAATAGCTGTCTTGGCGAAAAGGAAAAGTACAATCGTTGTTACGGCGTTTTTCAATTTCGGAAAACAGTAACAAAGCAGAATTAGGCTGCATTTTTTCCAAAACCTGTTTCCGGCGTTCCGCAAATTCTTGTTGAGGCAATTCAGCCATATACGCAAGATCCATTTTTCTCTCCTTTTATGTGTGTTTTTTAATTAGTGTAGTATTGGTTTTCTCGTGTTGGAGGCTTGATTAAATTGAGTGTAAAACAATGTTGCGATGGTTCGCACATATTCAATAATTTCTTCAAGTGCTTCGCTCATTTCTTCTTCATCGTCGTCTTCATCATATCCTAATTGGCAAATATCATGTAAATCCTCAACGGCTTCGCCGATTTCACCTTTTTCTTTATCTAAATAAGGTTGAGCTAATCCCAAACCTAGTAAAAAATGATTTGCCCATTCAGATAAACTGTCTGCTCGGGCGAATATGTTTTCGTTTTCAGTTAATCCTAATTCAAAAGAAAAACTTTCAACATCTGCTAATGCTTTGGAAATGGTTTGATAAAGCTCATTGACCCGTTCTAAAAGTGCGGTCGGATAAGCGTGATTATCGTGAGTAAATTGGTAGAGGAGTGGTTGCCAACTTTGATCTTTGATACCACCACAAATCAAGCCGCTTAAGAAACCGTGAAGTTCTGTTGCATTAATACCGATACCGGCAGATTTGAGTTGTTGATTAAGTTCGCTTTCAGATGTTGTCATTATTGATTCCCGTGATAAAAATTCTTTTCAGTGTAAACCTTTGTAAATAAAAAAGCGATCGCTTTCCGTATGGAAAAACGACCGCACTTTTTTATTTCATGATGGGGGTTACATCATTCCGCCCATACCACCCATGCCGCCCATTCCGGCACCAAGATCTGCTTTTTCCTCTTTTGGTAGTTCGGTTACCATACATTCTGTGGTAATCATTAAGCCTGCTACCGATGCGGCAAATTGCAATGCAGAACGGGTAACTTTTGTTGGATCTAAGATACCCATTTCCAACATATCGCCGTATTGTTCGGTGCTTGCGTTATAACCGAAGTTGCCTTCGCCTGCTTTTACTGCACTTGCCACAACAGAGGCTTCTTCACCGGCATTGGTGACGATTTGACGTAAAGGGGCTTCCATCGCACGCAATGCGAGTTTGATCCCCACATTTTGTTCTTCATTATCACCTTGTAGGTTTGCTGCCACTTTAGAGGCAGCACGCACTAACGCCACACCACCTCCGGCTACGATACCTTCTTCAACTGCTGCACGGGTTGCGTGTAAAGCATCGTCAACGCGGTCTTTTTTCTCTTTCATTTCAACTTCGGTTGCTGCACCAACTTTAATTACCGCAACACCACCGGCTAATTTCGCCACACGCTCTTGAAGTTTTTCTTTGTCGTAATCAGAGGTTGATTCTTCAATTTGCTGACGAATCTGTGCCACACGACCATTAATTTGCGCTTGGTCACCGATACCATCAATAATAGTAGTATTATCTTTGTTGATTACGATACGTTTTGCCTGACCAAGATCTTCTAATGTCGCTTTCTCAAGCTCCATACCAATTTCTTCAGAAATCACAGTACCTGCAGTTAAGATTGCAATATCTTGTAACATTGCTTTACGACGATCACCAAAGCCAGGTGCTTTAACTGCTGCCACTTTCACAATACCGCGCATCGTGTTTACCACTAAAGTAGCAAGCGCTTCGCCTTCCACATCTTCTGCAATAATTAACAATGGTTTACCGGCTTTCGCCACGGCTTCTAATACCGGTAACAATTCACGAATATTAGAGATTTTTTTATCGACTAATAGAATGTATGGGTTGTCCAATTCAACGGTTGCGGCTTCCGGTTTATTGATGAAGTATGGAGAGAGATAGCCACGGTCGAACTGCATTCCTTCTACAACCGCTAGTTCATCTTCAAGACCTGTACCATCTTCCACAGTAATGACACCCTCTTTACCCACTTTCTCCATCGCCTGCGCAATTAATTGGCCCACAACGCTGTCAGAGTTTGCAGAAATAGTCCCTACTTGTTCAATTTCTTTTGAAGTTTCGCAAGGTTTAGAAAGATTTTTAAGCTCAGAAACGACCGCACTTACGGCTTTATCAATCCCGCGCTTTAAATCCATTGGGTTCATTCCTGCCGCTACCGCTTTTAATCCTTCGCTCACAATGGCTTGTGCAAGAACGGTTGCAGTCGTTGTACCATCACCTGCTGCATCATTGGCTTTAGAGGCAACCTCTTTCACCATTTGTGCACCCATGTTTTCAAATTTATCTTCTAATTCAATCTCACGCGCGACAGATACCCCATCTTTAGTGATGGTTGGTGCACCGAATGATTTATCTAAAATTACATTACGACCTTTCGGACCAAGAGTTACTTTTACTGCGTCCGCTAATACGTTCACGCCTTTCAACATTTTTACGCGTGCATCATTACCAAATTTTACGTCTTTTGCTGCCATTTTATTTTTCCTTTTCTTCCAGAATCGTAGGCTTCAGCCCACCGCTTTTATATTTGTTTTTGGATTGAGTAAAATCTATTCAATCTTATTCTACAATTGCCAAAACATCGCTTTCAGAAATGATTAACACTTCTTCACCATCGATTTTTTCGCTTTTCACACCATAACCATCATTGAAAATCACCGTATCGCCAACTTTAACATCCAAAGGCTGAACTGTACCGTTTTCCAAAATACGACCTTTCCCTACCGCTAATACTTTTGCTCGGGTTGATTTTGTCGCTGCAGAACCGGTTAATACGATACCGCCTGCTGATAAGGTTTCAACTTCTTCACGTTTGATAATCAAACGATCGTGTAATGGACGAATATTCATGATTAATTTCCTTCTCTTAAAAAATGTGAAATTCCCACTCTATATGGGAATGAAAATTTTGCTTTCAAGAGGAAATTTAAAAAATTTTAGCCCTAAAAAAACTAATTTGAATGATGAAAATATATCTTGAAATCTCATATCAGAAATGTGATCTCAATCAATTTTTTTCTTGTGAAAATTTCTATAATAACCGCAAATTAACCAACTCAAGATAGGGGGATCAACATGACGCAATTTAGAAAAGAAGTCGATTTATTGGGTGAACGTGAAGTGCCGGCAGATGCTTATTGGGGCATTCATACATTAAGAGCGGTTGAAAATTTCAATATTTCTAATGTAACCATTTCTGATGTACCGGAATTTGTGCGTGGTATGGTGATGGTAAAAAAAGCGACCGCTTTAGCGAATGGTGAATTAGGGGCAATTCCTGCGGACATTGCAAAAGCGATTGTTTCTGCCTGCGATGAGATTTTAACGACCGGTAAATGTTTAGACCAGTTCCCATCGGATGTGTATCAAGGGGGCGCAGGTACTTCTGTAAATATGAACACTAATGAAGTGGTTGCGAATCTTGCTTTGGAAAAATTAGGACATCAAAAAGGGGAATATCAATTTTTAGATCCAATGGATCATGTCAACGCCAGCCAATCGACTAACGACGCTTACCCTACTGGTTTCCGTATTGCCGTATATAACAGTATCTTAAAGCTCATTGATAAAATCCAATATTTACAAGAAGGGTTTGAAAATAAAGCGAAAGAATTTAATAACATACTGAAAATGGGGCGTACTCAGTTACAAGATGCCGTACCAATGACAGTGGGACAAGAATTTAAAGCCTTTGCGGTATTGCTTGAAGAAGAAGTTCGCAATTTAAAACGCACTGCTGAATTGTTACTTGAAGTAAACCTTGGTGCAACGGCAATCGGTACCGGTTTAAATACGCCGCAAGGTTATGCTCAACTTGCCGTGAAATATCTTGCCGAAGTAACCGGTTTACCATGCGTGTTAGCTGAAAATTTAATTGAAGCCACCTCTGACTGCGGTGCTTATGTTATGGTTCATAGTTCACTAAAACGTACCGCAGTGAAACTTTCTAAAGTATGTAATGACTTACGTTTGCTTTCTTCCGGTCCGCGTGCAGGTTTAAAAGAAATCAATCTTCCTGAGTTGCAAGCCGGTTCTTCTATTATGCCAGCAAAAGTGAACCCTGTTGTGCCTGAAGTGGTAAACCAAGTTTGCTTTAAAGTGATTGGTAACGATACTACCGTGACTTTCGCATCAGAAGCCGGTCAATTACAATTAAACGTGATGGAGCCGGTAATCGGTCAAGCTATGTTTGAATCTATCGACATCTTAACCAATGCCTGTATAAATTTACGTGATAAATGTATTGATGGCATCACGGTAAACAAAGAAATTTGTGAAAACTATGTCTTTAGTTCAATCGGCATTGTGACTTATTTAAACCCATTTATCGGTCATCACAATGGTGATTTAGTGGGTAAAATCTGCGCAGAAACCGGCAAAAGTGTGCGCGAGGTCGTATTAGAAAAAGGATTACTTACTGCGGAGCAGCTTGATGATATTCTCTCTGTAGAGAATTTAATGAATCCGACTTATAAAGCGAAATTAAATAAATAGTTTTATAAGTTAAATGAACTAAGAGTGCGGTCAAGATTTTTGACCGCACTTTTTTTATTGCTGAAAAACAGCGGTAGTTTGTGGTAGTTGCCCAAACCTAAAACGTAGGATTAATTTATTCGAGAATAAGTATTCTGTAATTTTAGTCAGAATATTCTAACGAAAAGAAAAAACCGCACCTAAAAGTGCGGTTGATTATTTAGATATTTTTTAATTATGCTTCAGGACCGGCTGAGATTAATGCTTTACCTTCAGCATTGGTTGCATATTTTTCGAAGTTTTTCACAAAACGACCTGCTAAGTCTTTGGCTTTTGCTTCCCATTGAGCTTTATCTGTATAGGTATCACGCGGATCTAAAATCGCAGAATCGACACCCGGTAATGCTTTTGGAATCGTTAAGTTAAAGATTGGTAATTTACCCATTTCCGCTTTTTCGATTGAACCGTCTAAGATTGCATCAATAATGCCACGGGTATCTTTGATAGAGATACGTTTACCCGTACCGTTCCAACCCGTATTGACTAAATAAGCTTCTGCACCAGCCGCTTCCATCCGTTTTACTAAAACTTCAGCATATTGTGTCGGGTGAAGCGTTAGGAATGCCGCACCAAAACAGGCGGAGAAGGTTGGTGTAGGCTCGGTAATGCCTCGTTCTGTACCCGCTAATTTTGCCGTGAAACCGGATAAGAAATAATATTTGGTTTGTTCCGGTGTCAATTTGGAAACCGGAGGTAAAACACCAAAAGCATCAGCCGTTAAGAAAATAACTTTGGTTGCGTGACCTGCACGGGAAACCGGTTTGACAATATTATCAATATGATAAATCGGGTAAGATACACGTGTATTCTCGGTTTTTGAAGCATCATCAAAATCAATGGATCCATCTGCACGTACAACGACATTTTCTAATAATGCATCACGACGGATTGCTCGATAAATATCCGGCTCATTTTCTTCAGAAAGATGAATAGTTTTGGCATAACAGCCTCCTTCAAAGTTGAAGACGCCTACATCATCCCAGCCGTGTTCATCGTCACCGATTAATTCACGTTTCGGATCGGTAGAAAGCGTGGTTTTGCCGGTACCTGATAATCCGAAGAAAATAGCGACATCACCATCTTTACCAACATTTGCGGAACAGTGCATTGCACCTACGCCTTTTAACGGTAGGAAGTAGTTCATCATGGAGAACATACCTTTTTTCATTTCACCACCGTACCAAGTACCGCCGATTAATTGAATTCCTTCAGTTAAGTTGAACGCGACAAAATTCTCAGAATTTAAACCTTGTTCTTTCCAGTTTGGATTTGTCACTTTTGAACCGTTCATCACGACAAAGTCAGGCTCAAAGTCTTTTAGTTGCTCTTCTGTTGGACGAATGAACATATTTTTCACAAAGTGCGCCTGCCATGCTACTTCAGTAACAATACGAACGGCAATACGATCTTTTTCGCTTGCTCCGCAGAAACCATCAATGACAAATAAACGTTTGCGGGATAATTGATTGGTTACCAACTCTTTCAGACTTTGCCAAGTGGCTTGATTCATCGGTTTATTGTCGTTTTTGGCGGTATCAGATGTCCACCAAACGGTATCTTTGGTTTTTTCATCTAAAACAATATATTTATCTTTCGGGGAACGACCGGTAAAGATACCGGTATCTACTGCTACCGCACCGGTATTGGTGAGTGTACCTTTTTCAAATCCCTCTAATTCGGATTTGGTTTCTTCTTCAAATAATTGCTCGTAGCTTGGATTATAGACTACGTCTTTCACGTCATAAATTCCAAGATTTTCAAGCGCTTTAATTACTTTGTTTAAGTCTGTCATAAGTCACCTCTGTATAAAAGATTAAAATTTAGCTGTGCCTATTTTAAAGAAAGTAAATAATAAAAAATGTTAACTTGATCTCATTTTTGAAAATTAACGTTAATTTCTACCCATTTATAGTTGGTTTAGTAAGCAAAATTAAAAAAATAAGGGGAATGTTTACATTCCCCTCCTATAAAATATCAATTCAATTATCTTTTCCAGTTCTTCAACGCATCCGCAAAGGCATTTCCCATGGCGCTATTACTTTGGGCACGAGAACTATTATCTTGACGTGAGATATTCGCCTTTGGTTTAGCCGATAAAGTGCGGTCAGATTTGTCGGTATTTTTTACCGCACTTTCATCTAATCGCATGGTCAGTGCAATACGTTTACGCGGAATATCCACCTCTAACACTTTGACCTTCACAATATCACCGGTTTTCACCACTTGGTGCGGATCTTCTACAAATTTATCACTGAGTGATGAAATATGTACCAGCCCGTCTTGGTGTACACCAATATCAACGAATGCGCCGAAGTTGGTGACATTCGTAATCGTGCCTTCTAAAATCATACCGACTTTTAAATCTGTGATTTCTTCCACGCCTTCAATAAAAGTTGCGGTTTTAAATTCACCACGAGGGTCACGCCCCGGTTTTTCTAATTCTTTGAAAATATCTTGTACCGTCGGTAATCCAAAACGCTCATCGGTAAACTGTGCGGCGTTAAGCTGACGCACCGTATGACTTCCCATTAATTCTTGAATAGACTGTTGGGTCGCTTGTAAAATTTTTTCCACAAGTGAATAAGCTTCTGGATGAACCCCTGACGCATCCAGTGGATTTTTGCCGCCTGCAATTCGCATAAAACCGGCACATTGCTCAAAGGCTTTCGGTCCTAAACGAGGCACTTTTTTCAGCTGTTCACGGCTATCAAAACGACCGTTTTCATCACGATAAGCCACAATATTTTGTGCTAAGGTTTTTGTCATTCCGGCGACTCGGGCAAGTAATGGTGCGGAAGCCGTATTCAAATCAACGCCCACCGCGTTTACGCAATCTTCCACCACCGCATCTAATTTACGGGCCAATTGGGATTGGTTGACATCGTGTTGATATTGCCCCACGCCAATCGCTTTGGGCTCGATTTTCACCAGTTCCGCCAAAGGATCTTGTAATCGGCGCGCAATGGATACCGCTCCCCGCAAAGACACGTCTAAATTTGGAAATTCATTGGCGGCAAATTCGGAGGCGGAATAAACCGAAGCGCCCGCTTCGCTCACCACCACAGTCTGCGGTTTATTTTCCTTGATTTCTTTAATCACCTCTTTCGCAAAACGTTCCGTTTCACGAGAGGCCGTGCCATTACCAATAGCGATAAGCTCCACGTTATGCTGGCGAATTAAGCCAAATAAAGTTATTTGTGCTTCGCTCTCACGACCGGTGTGAGGATAAATAGTAGCCGTATCCAATAATTTCCCTGTGTTATCCACCACGGCAACTTTCACGCCGGTGCGTAACCCCGGGTCAAGCCCCATAGTATTTTTTGATCCGGCTGGTGCCGCCATTAAAAGTGCGGTCAGATTTCGGGCGAAAACATCAATGGCTTCTTCCTCCGCTTTTTCACGCAAGGCACTCATTAATTCCGTCTCTAAATGCAGGGAGACTTTAATTTTCCACGTCCAAGCAATGACTTGTTCACGCCATTTATCCGCCGGCAGACCGTTTAAACGAACGCCCAAGTGTTCTCGGATAATTTCTTCACAATAACTGTGGCGTGCTCCTTCTTCTGCATCGGAATCCGCATTTAAAGTCAGCTGTAAAACGCCTTCATTACGCCCTCGGAACATCGCTAATGCGCGGTGAGAAGGCACATTTTTTAGTAATTCTTGGTGATCAAAATAATCTTGGAATTTTGTCCCTTCTTGTTCTTTGCCTTCTACCACTTTCGCTTCAATTTGTGCATTTTGCTGCAAATATTGACGCACTTTTGCCAATAATTGTGCATCTTCGGCAAAACGTTCCATTAAAATATAGCGTGCCCCATCTAACGCAGCTTTTGTGTCCGTTATGCCTTTTTCGGCATCAACAAAAGAAAGTGCGGTCGTTTCCGGATCATTTTTTGGCTCGTTCCAAAGTAACTCTGCGAGTGGCTCAAGCCCTGCTTCAGTGGCAATTTGTCCTTTCGTGCGGCGTTTGGGTTTATAAGGCAAATAGAGATCTTCAAGCTCGGTTTTACTTTGGGTTGCTTCAATTTGCGTCCGTAATTCATCGGTGAGCTTGCCTTGTTCCTCGATGGATTTCAAAATACTTTGACGACGCTCTTCAAGCTCACGTAAATAGCCTAAGCGGGTTTCAAAATGGCGGAGTTGAGTATCATCTAAACCGCCTGTCACTTCTTTACGATAACGTGCGATAAATGGAATCGTGTTACCGTCATCCACCAGTTGAATGGCGGCAAGAATCTGATTGGGGGCTACATTAAGTTCTGTTGCGATAATTTGACTGATTTGTTGATTTAACATCGGAATACATCTTTGTTGAAAATAAAGTTAGTGAAAATCGGGCATAGAATACTGGTTTTGATACCTTGGCTCAAATATAATTCAATAAATTTTCCGACCTTTATAAAATAAATGGCAAAATCAAATTACATCACACGCCAAGGGTGGAACACTTTGGACAAAGAACTCAAATTTTTGTGGAAAGAAGAACGCCCCAAAGTCACCCAAGCAGTCTCTGACGCGGCAGCCTTAGGCGATCGCAGTGAAAATGCGGAATATATTTACGGAAAACGCCGATTAAGAGAAATAGATCGCCGTGTGCGTTTTCTCACAAAGCGTTTAGAAGTTTTACAAATTGTGGATTACAACTCTAAACAGGAAGGCAAAGTGTTTTTTGACGCTTGGGTGGAGCTGGAAGATGACGATGGTGAGGTGAAACAATATCGTCTCGTGGGTTGTGACGAGTTTGATCCGGCAAAAAATTGGATTTCTATTGATTCCCCTGTGGCACGAGCTTTGATTGGTAAAAGCATTGATGATGAGGTAACGGTGGAAACGCCTTCCGGACGTATAACCTTTTATGTTAATCGTATTTGGTATGAGGAAGGCTAGGCATTTAGTTAAAGTGCGGCTGAAATTTAAGACAAATTTTAACCGCACTTTTTATTCGAGCCGATCTTCTTTTGCAGTCACCCCAAAAAATCGTTTATATTCACGCGAAAATTGTGAAGGACTTTCGTAGCCGACTAAGCTTGCTGCTTCAGCAATTGGTCGTTTTTCTTGCAAAATTAACACACGGGCTTGTTGTAAGCGTAACTGTTTTTGGAATTTCATAGGGCTAATGCCGACAATGGTGCGGAAATGTTGGCGAAATGCTGATTCACTCATCAGTGCCCGTTTAGCAAGGCTTGAAAGCGTATTTTTTGATTGAGGATGCAGCTTCATCCATACCATTGTTTCAATAATTTTATGTGTTGCAGTGCCATCTTTAAGTAATGCCACCAATTCTGGATGAGCATGAAAAATCCGTAAAGCAATTTCATGCTTAATCAGTTCTGCAAGAGGTTGGATAAGAGTTTCCTCTTGTAGTGTATCCACAAGTCGGGAAAGGCTTTCAAGCAGTTTCTCATTGGCATCAAATAGGTTGAAAATACGATTGGGCGTATTTTGTTGCTGCGTATTTTTATTGCTCAATTCCAATGTACACGCTAAATGAGAAAGTTGGTTAAAATCAAATTCTAACGCTAAACCTAAAAAAGGTTTGTTGAGTGAGCATTCCGGCATATAAGAAAAGCCCGAAATATTCGCACCAATAAACAAAATCTGTCCTACTTCATAACAAATATGCTTGTTCCCCAGAGAAATTTCCTTCCGCCCTTGAAGTGCAACGACAATACCAAGCGGTTGCACGCAAGGTAATGAATAATTTGGATTGTCATGGCGATAAAAACTCAAGCCTTCTATTTTAGTGTGAATGCGTCCTTCTTTCGGCGTATAAGGCAAAACTTTTGTAACCAGTTGCTCGTAAAGTGCGGTCAATTTCTCAGGTGTTTTTGAAATTGTCATTTTCTACAATAAATAATGAACTAAATTTTCTGAAAATTTTAATTGAAATCAATGTAAGAGTAGAGTTCTAAATTTAAAGTTTATCAGAAAAGGCAATAAAAATATCATTTTAGGCAAGAGCTTTGTATTTAGCTTTCGTTATAATATGCGTCGATTCTATACAACCGTATAAACAAAGAGTAGTAAAATAGGAGCTTTACATGACTGAATTAAGCAAACAACCTGTACGTGATTTTGCAGAACACAACGCTTATTTCCCATCAGAATATTCATTATCACAATATACCAGCCCAAAAACCGATTTTGACGGCGTGAAATTCGAAACAAGCTATAAAGGCGAGAAAAAGGTACTGATGATCGCAACGGATGAACGCTATTTACAAATGCAAAACGGTAAATGGTTTTCAACGGGTAATCATCCGGTAGAAACATTATTACCGATGCTTCATATTCATAAAGCCGGTTTTGAAATTGACGTGGCGACCCTTTCTGGTAATCACGCAAAATTTGAAATGTGGGCAATGCCGGCAGAAGATCAAGCCGTAGCTGAAATTTACAATGAATACTTACCGAAATTAGATAAACCGGCAAAATTATCGGATATCATTGAGGAAGTCACCGCTGAAAATTCACCTTATGCAGCGGTGTTAATCCCCGGTGGTCACGGCGCATTCAATAAAATTCCGGAAAGCAGTGAAGTAAAACGCATATTAGATTGGGCGATGGCGAATAATAAATTCATTATTACTCTGTGTCATGGACCGGCTGCATTAGCGGCAGCTGCAATTGATAAAAATGATGCGGACTTCCCATTCAAAGGTTATGAGCTTTGCGTATTCCCTGATGCGCTGGATGAAGGTGCGAACATTGATATTGGTTATATGCCGGGTAAATTACCTTGGTTACTGGCTGCCCGATTAGAGCAATTAGGCATGAAAGTGATGAATCAAGGGATTAGCGGTCAAGTTCATAAAGATCGTAATTTGCTTACCGGAGACAGCCCGCTTGCCGGTAATAAACTAGGGATTTTAGCCGCGGAAGAATTGTTAAAATCTGTTGGTTTAAAATAGTCTATTCCCCTCAATGCCGTTGATTTCAGCGGCATTTCTGTATCTAAAATTGCCTTTCTGATTAAGCGTAACAAATAGGTTAAATTCTATGTATAAAATGAAACAAATTAATATGCGTGAAGCAGGCGATCCTGATGTACTATTTATTGAGACGGCGGTTGTACCAACACCTAAATCCGATGAATTACTTATTAAGGTCGCTTTCGCAGGTGTAAACCGCCCGGATATTCTGCAACGTCAGGGTTTATATCCGATGCCGAAAGGGGTAACACCGATTATGGGGTTGGAACTTTCAGGCGAAGTGGTGGCATTAGGAGAAAATGTAAAAAATTTCAATATCGGTGATTTTGTTTGTGCTTTAACGGATGGTGGTGCGTATGCCGAATATTGTGTGGTCAAAGCAGGACAAACTTTGCCGATTCCGAAAGGTTATACTCTACAAGAAGCTGCAATGTTACCGGAAACGTTTTTCACTGTGTGGGCGAATCTCTTTATGCAACACCAGATGAAACAAGGGGAAAGCCTGCTTGTGCATGGTGGGTCCAGCGGTATCGGGATTGCCGCACTGGCAATCGCAAAAAGCCTTGGGATAAAAACTTTTGCGACGGTGGGAAATGCAGAAAAATGTAAAGTTGTGGAACAACTTGGGGCAGTTGCAATCAATTATAAAACTGAAAATTTTGTGGAAACGATTCGTCAGCATCAAAAGGGGGTTGATGGCGTATTGGATTTAGTGGGGGCTGGTTATTTTGAGCAAAATCTTGAAATTCTCAATAAAGACGGGCGTATTTTCCTTATCGGTTTTATGGGTGGAAATATTGTAGAACAGGTTGATTTACTCAAAATTGCGGTGAAACGTGCCACTCTTACCGGTTCTACCATGCGCGGTAGAACAACGGAAGAAAAATCGGCGATTGCACAATCTTTATTGGATAATGTATGGGAAAAACTCTCCAATAGTGAGATTGCCAAACCAATCTTACATAGGTGCTATGATTTCAGAGAAGTACAGCAGGCACATAGAGAAATTGACAAAGGCACGCATATTGGGAAGATTTTATTAGTGTTTTAATGTGCTAATGCTTAATAAAGTGCGGTCGGTTTTGGCGGATTTTTTAACGACTTACCAAACAAATATACACTAAAACACCATAAAAAACGACCGCACTTATCGCGAGTAAGCATTCGGCACATGCAGGGCGTTTAGCGTGTAACTTATACAGTAAACGGGCAATAACGGCGAGTATAAAAGGATAGATCCAAAATAGGGTAGAGAACAAATTAATCTGCCCTTCCGTTAAGGCCTGATTTTGAGAGAAATGGGAGGAGATGAGCAGGGCGAGAGGCCAAAGCAAAACAGGCATGCAAAAGGCGGCAAGCTCCCAAGCAAATTTACTAAATTTTGTTGGCATAGAAGGTTGTTTCATAAGGTAAATTCCACAATAAAATAGTAATGCGGGGAATATAGCAAATACGCCTAAGATTGGGTAGTGATTCTTTGCTTTAAGCGCCTTAAAATGGTAAAGTGTTAATAACTTTTTCCATTCGGTAGGATGCCGCTTGAAATACGATCTCAATCGAGCAAAAAAATGTGTGGAAATTCTTGATAAGCGTCGTTTGGAACGTGCGCTATCGGGATCCGGTGATGGGTTTCAACATGTTTTATCTCTGTTTCCTTTATTGTTTCAATTGAACCATCCGAGTTTATCTGGTTATATGGCGCTATCCCCTTGTGGTATCGCAAATTTTAAGTTGTCAGATTATCAGCAACAATTCCTTTCTTCCGAATATCCTGAGCTTTACGAACAAATAAAAGATCAGCCTTACGTTGATAACCCTCCGATTTTAGGTATTTATGTGATGGGCAGTTTTGGTTCTATTAGCCAAAGTAGCAGCTCTGATATGGATACATGGATTTGCTGTCGTGAAGATTTGACGGAAAGTGAACGGAATTTATTAGAACAAAAATCCCAAAAAATCAAAGAATGGGCTATGCAGTTTGACGTTGAAATTAATTTTTATCTGGTTGATCAACAACGTTTCCGCCATGAATACTACTCCGAACCTTTAACGAGCGAAAATAGCGGTTCTGCTCAATATATGTTATTGCTTGATGAATTTTATCGTTCCGCTGTGCGCTTGGCTGGGAAACCATTACTGTGGTTACATTTATGGGTAGAAAATGAAGCGGACTATGAAAATGAAGTAAAAGCACGTATTCAAGAGGGGTTGCTTGACCCACAAGATTGGGTGGATTTTGGCGGATTAGCACAGTTTTCGGCGAAGGAATATTTTGGTGCGGGTTTATGGCAACTTTACAAAGGAATTGATTCACCTTATAAATCTGTACTGAAAATTTTGTTGTTGGAAGTTTATTCTAAAGAATACCCGAATCCTCATCTTATTGCTCGCCAGTTTAAAGAGGATCTCTTTTTCGGCAACACTACGCCTGCGCATCATTTTGATCCTTACATTGCGATTCTTTCTAAAGTGACGGATTATTTGACCGCACTTTCTGAATTTAAACGCCTTGATTTTGTACGACGCTGTTTTTATGTCAAAGTAACAGAGGATTTAGCATTATATAAAACCCATAACTGGCGTACTAATTATATGCAGATTTTAGCTCAAGAATGGGGGTGGAGTGCCGAACAAATTCACGAGCTGAATTATCGCCCATTTTGGAAGATTAAGCGTACCAAAGAAAGCCATGACAACTTAGTGAAGTTTTTAATGTTGAGTTATCATAATTTGGTGACTTTTGCCCGTAAACATAAAATTAACTCAAGTGTCATACCACAAGATATTAACGTGCTTACACGGAAACTTTATACTACATTTGAGGAACTGCCGGGAAAGGTGATTTTACTCAATTCGCAGATTTCTCGTAATTTATCTGAGCCGGATATTTCATTTTTAGAAGTGAGGGGGAATAAGCATTTCCAAGATGGCTGGTATCTTATTAATCGACCGCCAAATACAATGATGTTTTCTCAACATCGCATTATTGAGTACAACAAAAGTCTTAATAAACTGGTTGCATGGGCTTATTTTAACCGATTACTCACTGCGGAAACGCAGCTTCATTTATTTAGTCGCTCTATTGAGATTGAAACCCTACGTAATTTTGTGGCAGATCTCAGGCTATCTTTTTCACGGGAAACACCAACAATAGGTGGTGATATTTCGGTGACAGCCTGTGAAATTCGTAATATTGTTATTGCCGTGAATTTAACTTCTGATCCCACTACTCGTATTACTGAGTTTAAAGATAGTCTTTCAGCCTGTGATTTATTTAGTTTTGGTCCATTAGAACAAAATCTTGTGGGGAGCATTGATTTTACTTATCGCAATATATGGAATGAAATCCGCACACTGCACTTTGAAGGTCCAAATGCTATTTTGATTGCCTTAAAAGTGCTGTCAAATAAAATTTATCGTAATACGAACAATCCCCCTTCTGTTCAGGTTTTTTGCTATAGTCGGCACTATCGCCGGACATTGCGTAATCTTGTGAGCGCTTTAGTAAATCGCTGTATAAGCATTCAACTTGGTCGCCAAACGTCTCGCATTCCACGCTTGCGTGTGGCTGGAAAAAATTGGCAATTTTTCTTTGAAGAAAGTGGATTGAGTTTGCAAGAGGTAGAAAATAACGCTCAAAGTGCGGAGGATTTTGATGATGTTTTACAACGTCCGGTCGATGAAAAAAGTGAGGTTTATAGCAAAGATCGTCAATATCCGATTGAAATCGATCTTTTGGCGAGAGAAGGTTTCCTACAATTTTTCTTTGAGGATAATAAAGATAACACTTTTAATGTATATTTATTGAATGAAACCAATCAATTAGAAATTTATCGTCACTGTGACGGCTCAAAAGATGAAAAGGTAAAACAGATTAACCAACTTTATCAAGCTTTGGGAACGGGAGATGAAAACCCATATCATATTGAGTCTCGTAATTTTAATTATCCACAGTTTTATCAAATTCAACATAATGATCAGGGACATGTGCAAATTCAACCTTTTAAATATCAACAAAATGCACCGGTAGAACATTAGACGTAATAAAATGATGAGATAGAGATCACATTTCCTGAGTTTCTTGATTGGAAGATGTGAAAAATCCCGATAAAATAGGGGGATTTTAGGTGAATGGTTAATAAATTTTGTTGTTCACCGTTGGGGGGAAAATGCAAGAAAAATTAAAAGTTTTACTCATCGACGATCATCCGTTAATGCGTCGGGGTATCAAACAACTCATTGAATTAGAAGAAAACTTTGAAGTTATCGCTGATGTAGGGAGCGGGGCAGAAGGCATTTCCGTTGCGTTACAGACATCGCCGGATTTAATTATTTTAGATCTTAATATGAAAGGACTTTCAGGGTTGGATACACTGAGAGGTTTACGTGCAGAAGAGGTAGATGCACGCATTGCTATTTTGACAGTATCAGATGCAAAAAATGATATTTTTGCTTTAATTGATGCGGGAGCAGACGGCTATCTATTAAAGGATACGGAACCGGAAATCCTACTTGAAGAAATCAAACGTATTGCAAAAGGCGAGGTGATTTTAAGTAACTCAATTAAAAATTTATTAATTGAACGTGAGCACTGTAGAGAGCCAATGGATTTATTAACTGATCGTGAAATGGGCGTTTTACGTTTAATTGCGACAGGATTATCAAATAAACAAATTGCAGGGCAGTTATTTATTTCAGAAGAAACAGTAAAAGTACATATTCGTAATCTGTTGCGTAAATTAAACGTACACTCCCGTGTGGCGGCCACAGTATTATATTTTGAGTATAACGGACGCTAACAGAACGTTATCCAAGAAATCAGAAAAGTGCGGTCAGAAAATTAGATATTTTTCTGACCGCACTTTTTATTTTGGTACACCCCGCAGTAATGGAATGGGTTCGTAAGGTGCAGTTGATGTAGGGGCTGGAATATCGCTAAACAGTAAAATAAAAGGTTTTGGCGGTACTATGCGCTCGTTTCTCCATAAATTTCCCATACCGACGAGCTGAATATCTGAGGGTAGATGGCGCAAATTTTGTTGTAATACCGCAATGGTGTTTTTACGGGGATGCCCGATAGCGATTGCTGTGCCATGTTTTCTTGCATATTGAATAGCGGTCTGAAATTGGCGTTGCACATCGACAAATTCATTGCTGTCATCCAAGAAAATATGGCGATCTAACGAACGAACCCCTTGTTCTTTAGCGATTTTGCCGGCAACAGAACGCCCGATTGTTCGGCTATCCAAGAAAAATAAATGTTGTGTGCGAAGAGCATTCATTAAATGAGTCATTAACGGCGTGTCGGCAGTTGCTGCGCTGCCCATATGATTATTCATACCGATTGCATGGCTGACGATATTTTTTGCCTTTTGAACACGGTTTATCACCTGTTCTGCCGACATTCCTAAATGCAATCCTCCCTCTTCAATTTTCGTTTGACTGATGGGTTGCATCGGCATATGAATTAGAATATCACGACCTTGTTTTTTTGCTTCTTGGTTACGGGCTTGAGCATAAGGGGAGGAGGGGATAATTGCCACGGAAATTTCACGAGGCATAGCGAAAATCGCTGCATCTTCCTTGGGGTGGTAGCCTATATCATCAATGACGATCGCAAGTTTATTTTGTGCGAGTGTAAATGTGGAGAAAAGAGCGGTTGAAAAAACGATGAAATTTTTGACCGCACTTTTAAACGGTATATTCATTATTTAATCCACCCTGCCGGGTTAACCGGCACACCTTTTCGGCTGATACCGAAATATAATGCAGGGCGGGAAATTTCACCGGTATTTCCCACCTGTGCAATAGTTTGTCCTGCTGAAACAAGCTGGTTAGGTTTAACGAAAACGGCTTGGTTAAAACCATACAAACTCAGATCACTGTCCCCGTGTTTAATGATAACCATGTAGCCATAACCGGTAAGCTGTCCGGCTAAAATGACACGTCCGTTAGCAATGGCACGAACCGGCGTACCGTTTGGAGCGGCAATCACCATTCCTTTCCAGCGAGCCTCTCCGGCTTGAGTTGAACCAAAAGCGTAAAGTGTCGAGCCGTTTACAGGTTTATTATATTGACGATTTGCTGCCCCTAGCCCATTGGTGCTGTTAATTAATTGGCGTTCTTGCGCGGTCGGTTTATAAGGTTTGGCTGTGCGTTTTTCCTCTGCTTGTTTACGTTGCGCTAGTGCTTCTCGCTCACGTTGTTCTTGTTGGCGTGCGGCTTGTTCGGCACGTTGAATTTCTTGTTTCAATGCAGCTTCGTTAGCCCGTAAACTCTCTAATCGATTCTGATCTTTGTTGATGTTTTTATTAATTTCATTCAGCGTCGATTGTCGTTCACGCTGAATTTTTTCTAATTCTTGCTGTTGTTTTTTCTGGGTAGAAAGTTGATCCCGATGACTTTGTTGCTGACCTAGAATGGTTTCTTTTTGTTTAACAATTTGTGCTTGTGTCGCTTGAAGATTGGTTATCATCTCAATACGAACTTGATTTAAATGTTCATAATAAACTTTCATTCGAGAGGCTTTTTTGGCGTCTTCCGACAGCATCCTTTCCAGAACGGAAGGGTTTAACCCCGAGCGATAAATCACGTCCATTTGTTTGGCAAGTTTTGTTTTTTGTTCTTTTTCTTGTTTTTCCAGTTGTTTGATTTGTTTATCGGTTTCTGCAATTTGCTTCCGGATTTCCTTCAAACTTAATTCGGTTTCGCGTAATTCCCCCGCTACCGCATTAATTTTACTCTCTTGATTTTTTAAAGTGGACTGAAGCTTTGCCTGCTCACGTTTTTGTTTGGCAAGTTTAGATTCTTGTTGCTTAATTTGTTGTTGGATTTGGTTGAGATTGTTGCCATAACTGGCTGACGAAAATCCTATAAGTCCACACGCAACTAAAAGTGCGGTGGATTTTGAAAGTGTTTTTGTCATCAGTTGCCAATATTGCATAGATTAAACTCTAGAAATAAAAATCAGTGAAAGCTATTTTGTCCACAAAGCGCAGATAGTAGCATTATTTTGATGGCGCTAAAATGGCTAGGTTTAATTTTTTGCGTCAGATCAGGAAATCCCGCCTTTTTGCTTTTAAACAGTGGGATTTTTTGCTATAAAGTGCGCATTCTTTTTTACTTAAATATTAGGAGAGCCCTATGGAATTAGTATTCATTCGTCACGGTTTTAGTGAATGGAATGCAAAAAATTTATTCACCGGTTGGCGTGATGTTAATTTGACTGAACGAGGTGTGGAAGAAGCCAAAGCAGCGGGTAAAAAATTGTTAGACGCAGGCTATGAATTTGATATCGCATTTACTTCCGTGTTAACCCGCGCCATTAAAACTTGTAATATTGTGTTGGAAGAATCACACCAATTGTGGATTCCTCAAGTGAAAAATTGGCGTTTAAACGAACGTCACTACGGTGCGTTACAAGGCTTAGATAAAAAAGCAACCGCAGAACAATATGGTGATGAACAAGTGCATATTTGGCGTCGTTCTTACGATATTTCTCCGCCGGATTTAGATCCGCAAGATCCAAACTCCGCACATAATGACCGTCGTTATGCGAATCTTCCGTCAGATGTTGTGCCAAATGCAGAGAACTTAAAATTGACTTTAGAACGTGCCCTTCCGTTCTGGGAAGATCAAATTGCACCGGCTATGCTTTCCGGCAAACGTGTTTTAGTGGTGGCGCATGGTAACTCACTTCGTGCGTTGGCAAAACATATTATTGGTATTTCCGATGAAGAAATTATGGATTTTGAAATTCCGACCGGTCAGCCGCTGGTGTTGAAACTTGACGATAAATTAAACTATGTAGAGCATTACTACCTTTAATTTTTTAATTTGATTCAAGGTGCGGTTAATTTAGCCGCACTTTTTGTTTAAGGAGAGATTGATGAAAAAATTATTTAAGATTTTACTTACCGTGTTGCTTTTTATTGGTAGTAATGCCGTTGTTGCATCACAAAATAAAAATACAACGATGAAGCAGGTGGTTAAGCAAACTAAAAACACACATACGAAAAAACAGATAAAGAAAAAAACAATACAGAAAAAATCGGCAAGCAAAGCGCGTAAAACGACCACTAAAAATCAAGTTTCGAACGGTAAAAAAGCAATAAAATCAGGGGCGGCTAAGAATAAACAGAAAGGTGTGAAGAAAGTTAAAAAAACAGCTTCACAAAACGTTTCTATAAAGAAAATTGAGAAGGCGGAAAGCCAAGAGCAAACCTTAAAAAACACACCGCCTAAACAAACGACGAAAGCCGTTATCGTACCGAAATGCCAAGATAACCAGGTCGCTAAAGTGCTTTCTGATGCTTTTAAGCAACAAGGTAAGGTGACGGGAACACAAATGACGGTAAAACAAATTAAACAAGCATATGAAACGCAATATTATCCGCAGCAAGGTATTCGGAGTTGTCATGCGTTAGTGGAAACCTTTGGTAAAAAATATCAAACAGATTATAGTGTAATTCTGAATGGGAGTGGCTTTTTTGTTCAGGTAGAAAATGCTCAACCGACGATTTAATTAAAAATTATAGAAGATCAAACCTAATTTGATAGGCACACAATTTTAAACGGGAGCTGTCTGGTTGAGTTTGATCTTTCTATACTTATCGCATAAATAAACCCACTATTTTTTATATAGTGGGTTTATTTTTCATTGAAGTTTAAATTAAATGAGGTTTATTTAAAAGGTGTAGCCCAATTTTAGTTCCGCAATAGTACCATTTCCTGAGCGGCTAAACGTTTTCCGTGCATTTGTATCAATTGAAAAACCATTATTCCATTCATAGCCTATTCCCCCTCCAACACTGGTAATATGGCTATTGGGTTCTGAGCGAATAGTAAATTTCCCTCCATTTTGGAATCCCCCTTGTAAATCTTTTCCTCCCGTAATAAGGGTGTAATCTGCTGAAGCTTTCAATGAGGCTTTACCGCTTGCCATTGGTAAAATGGCAATCATATCTTGTCCAATACGGCTTTCAATACGAGATGTTTGGTATTTATCAATATATAACCCTGCTGTACCTCTTTCGTTAATAACATCTTGTGTTAAGCGGAGATAAGCGACATCTAATCTTGGTACAAATTGCCAATTTTCACTTAATGGGAAAATATATTTGGCTTGAGTATAAAGGCTTGTTGCTTTTAGGTCGGTATTGACATCAAATTGATGGTGACTATATCCATTACTAATATGACGAGTCCCTTTAATATTAGTTGAGATCTGGTTAATACCTGCAGTTAAGCGCAAATTACCCATAGCTTGAGTTAAATAGGCACCAAAAGATAGCCCTTTACCATTTAATAGGCTTTGTCCACCTATTATTTTTTGCTTATGTGTTGAAAGATAAATACCTGAGGTCAAAGTATCATTCATTCCATAATGTACGCCAAGTATTGTCCCTTTTGTTGTTGCCTCATCTGCTGTATCTCGATAGTGATGGCGAGAATAAAGCCCTTGGGCTGCAACATACCATTGCTGTGCTTTTAAAGGTTTCATCATCGACAAAAATGCATTACGTTCATCTTGATTTATTTGAGCAAGCTGGTAAGCCATAGCACCATAAATATTATGCTTAACTGTGTTCTCTAAATAGAGATTAACCGCTTTTGCTGCTTCTTGTGGTGTTTTATCAGTTGTGAGTGATGAGGCTTCTAATGCATTAACACCTGCGTTTTTCCAATTCATTAAATAACTTTGATAGGCCTCGACAAATGGCGTACTAAATGGGGTATTTTCCTGTTTCGACTCGGTTATTTTATGATTTAACTGAGTAATTTTTTGTTGTAACTCACTCAGTTGTTTACTTAGCTGTTCAGTCTGCGTATTGAGTGTTGTATCCGGTTTCTCAAGCTTAGGGTTGTTTTGCAAATCCTTTTCTAACGCTGCTTTGCTTGTTTCTACCTCATTGATTTTCGCTGCTGCTATAGATAATTCCTGCTTAGTTTTATCCTGTTGTGCCTGCGCATTTTCAAGTGATTTTTTAAGCTTATCTTTTTGCTTTTCTGCTTCCTGCAATTGAGCCTGTAACTGAGCCTGCTGTTGTGCTTGTTTCTCAGCCTCTTCAGCAGTCATTACCACTTTAGGTTGAATCAGTAATTTACCGTTTTTAACGACCGCACTTTGTAGCACATTATTGGTATCAAACTGAATATTTTGAGGTTCAAGCTGAAAACCGCCAAATTTGATTTCATATTCACTCGCCACTTTGGTGGTATCTACAATGAATTTGCCTAATCCACTTAGGGTTATTTTTTCATTACGCTCAGGGTCAAACAATGCGTGAGTTTCAGCATCAAGTACTTGATAGTGTAAGTCATTATTCAGAGTAATAGTATTTGTGCCTCGAATTTTTGCATTCGCTAATAAATTCGTATCCTGATTAACAATCATATCTTCCGCATTGTAGATAGCATAATCTACTTTAATCGGTTGAGAATTTTTCCTATTAGATTGACCGAAATGCAATTTATCCAAGCCATTGCCTAAATCAATAGTCTGTCCGTTAAATCTCACTTGGTTATCCGCAATAGTAAGCTCATCATTGCCTGCTTTAAGATCAATATCACCATTAATAAGAGTTTGATTGGTTAATACAACTTGGTTAGAACCGGCATCCCCTAAAATCGCCAACAGTTTTTCTGATTGGTTAACCTTAAAACCATTTGCATTTAAAATGGTATTATTCAAATGGACTTGGGCGTTTTCTCCTACTTTTAATGCTGTTTTATAGCCATTAATAATAGAGTCAGTGAGGTGTGTGGTATGTGTAGCAAACAATGCGCCGTTCTCTATCCCTACACCATTGATAATTTTATTATTGATAGTGCTTTCCGAAGTTGTTAGCTTTTCGCTATCTTTTTTATTTGATGACAATGGCGCATTTTCTACTTGATAAGTTTTGCCATTATAAGTGAATGGACTGAGAGTATGATTACCAACAGTGATTTTTTCAACCTGTTCATTTTTATCTAACGTAATGTATAAACCGGTATTTTTCACATTATTTGCATTTAATGTCTCAAAATAGCGATAGGATTGGTTAGATGTCGGATCTAATTCGTATCCACCAGCAATTAAGCGCCCGGCTAAAATACCATAGTTCTCAACTTTACCTTTAAAACCTGTTTCATAGGTTGGGTTGCTTGAGCTATAAGCTCTATTCGCCTTGCCTCTAACTAATAAAGCACTATGATTACCTGAAATTATTCCGGCATTGGTAATATTTGCATTACTACTTGCATTTAATGCAACACCCGCGCCGTTATTGCGATAATCCACCCGAGTATAGCCATCTTGAGAAAATCCGTGCCAGACTTTCGCATAACCACTGATCGAACCTGCATTGATAAGCCCTCCTAGTTGTGCTTTTTGTGGAGAATATTCGCTAGACTCATTATAAGTCCAAGCGGTAATACCGTTACCACTTGAATGGGCGGTGACTACACTCTGAATTGAATTAGAAGACAGATCAGATCTTGTGACTTCAGTAGAAGTATTTGATGTATTGGTTTCAGGCTCACAACCAGGCGTATTTTTTGCTAACCAACGGCAAAGATCTTCGCTTAACCGAGGTGTGCTGGGCTTATTTGATGAAGTTTGCAACACAATATCAGGGATAAATGCTTTATCTTCTTTACTTGCATTTGATTTGCCGCCACTGACTTCAATCTGTCCGGAAATAATACCTCGGTTATCTACACGACCAATTGTTGCAAATTCTCCACTATTTCCTCTGGCAAAAACAGAAATACCATTACCCGTAGCAATTGCATTCGCCATAATCTCACCGGTACCATTACCCGCCTTGACTAAGGCGTTGCCACGCATACTACCACTATTTGTAATATTGCCGATAGTTGAATTGGCAGGATAACGAGTTTGTGCATTAATGGCTTCGCTTGTAACAGACAGCGCATTTCCACTGCCGAGAGCATCCGCATTTGAATATAAATGAACGCCCGGATAATGAGAGTTATGACCAGAAATCTGAGTTAATTGTCCTTTAATCTGCCCACTATTCTGAATATTTCCTATTGCTGATTCAGTGCGATTTTTCGCAAATCGCCCTGTTTTAGCTAGTGCAGAGATACCGTTTCCGCTATTACTTGATGTCGTACGAGTATGGGTCGTATTTTGTCCACCTAATAGTTTAGCTTCGCCAACTAAACTTCCACTATTAGTAATATCTCCCAATTTCGCAAAATTTTGTTTGTTTTCAGAGTAAGTGTATCTATCAATGGTATTGACATAAGAAGAGACAGATACGGCATTACCGGATGAGCTCCCCGTCACAGAATAAAATTGAGGTTTATAGTTCGCAGTATGAGGGGGAGCGGAAGCGCCTTCAGCATGAATTTTTCCCGTTATTTGACCATTATTTAGAATATTTTGCAGGCTAACATTAACTGTTTTCCCTTCAAAATCCACTTTGTCTAGTAACGGAGAGCTCTGTGTCGTTGAACTTACTGAACGTGTTGCGGTGCGACTGACACTGTTACGGCGGGATACTCCGGTTGCACCACTATAACCATCTACAAAGCCATCAGCACCCACTTCTGCATTATGCTTACCAAAATCAGCGAGTCCAACTACAGAAATACCGTTACTACTTCCATAAGATTGAACATCACCGTTCGTTTCTGCCGCCCCGCCTTTCAAGTTGGCTTCTGCTGAAATAGCACCATTGTTTTCTACTTTCTGTAATACAAACACAACATCGTTCGCATTACTTGGTGCAGACCAACCAAGCGCATCAATACCATTTGCTACCCCATCAATTGAAATGGCGCTTCGTCTATCTGCCGATTCGGTCGTATCTTTACCTTTTGCTATCACTTTGCCCACAATGTGTCCTTGATTGTGAGCCCCGGTTTGAGCAACACGACCATCTCCATCTTGTGGATTTCCATACCAAATGATCCGTACTGGATTACCAGAACGATTAAATCGCCCTTGAATTCGCTCTTCAGTACTATCGCTGGTAATCGAATCAATTTTTTCAATTTTTTCTTCAGCATTAATAACGGCCGTTGCACCTTTACCTTGTTCATAAGCATAGACAGAAACGGAACTCATTGCTGTTGCAACCGCACTAATCTTTAGCCCTGTTAATAATAAATTCGATCTATTATTCATATTTGTCTCCTGTGGCGATAAAATTGCGTGCGATTCTAATTTAAATCTAATTGATATTCAATATCATTTGCAATATTTAATATTAATCCCTATTTTCGTTTTTTGTAACGTTCGGGGATTGCTTTTTAGCACCATCTTATAGTTTGTCATATTCCTGAAATATTTCCCTTTTATAATCCAAACGCATTTAGTTTATTTTTAAGGATCAAAATGAAAAATCAGCATATTTCTTCACATTTTAATCAAGAATTGGAAGGTGTTCGCACAGAAGTTATGCAAATGGGCGGGATAGTCGAGCAGCAAATTCAAATTATTCTACAAAGCCTGAGCCAAGCTAATCCGCAAGGATTAAAGGAGGTGATTGAAAGTGAAAAGAAAATCAATGAAATGGAAGAATTAATTGATGATCACTGCCAAACAATTATTGCTCGACGCCAACCAGCAGCCGGTGATTTACGTTTCGTTTTAACTACATCTAGAATCATCGTTGATCTGGAGCGCATCGGCGATGAACTAAAAAAAATTGCTTTCTATACAAATAACTTATTAATTAATAACAAAATTTCTGCTTCCGGATTGTACGACACTCATCGTATTTTAGAAATGTCGTCTGTAATGATCCGCCGTGCGTTGGATGCTTTTGCCCGATTAGATGAAAATGCGGCAGTCGAATTACGTTTAACGGATGAAAAATTAGATATGGATTATCGCAATCAATTACGCTTACTTACCACGAATATTTTTGAGCAACCTCAAAATATCAGCACTTGGATTGATGTGATGATGATGAATAAGGCCGTAGAGAGGATTGGCGATCATGCTAAAAATATCGCGGAACATGTTGTGTATTTAGTTCGCGGTATTGATATTCGCCATAAGAGACTAGAAGAGATCGAGTCTAACTTAAAATAAGTTAGAAAGTGCGGTTGATTTTTTCTTTGTTTTGTAATTCGGGCAAATCTAATTCTACTTGATGTAAATAAATGTTTATCTGTCATATCTATGAAATATTTCTTTACTATATTAACAGCGTGACTACTTAATCATCCAAACTTAAGGAGAATACCATGAAAATACGTACTGTCACTCTCGCTTTATTGTCCATTTTTGCTTTCAGTCAAGCAGCGAAAGCAACAACGGTTACCGGAGCAGGGGCTTCCTTTCCACAACCGATTTACGTGCAATGGGCGATGAATTATAAAGCTGAAACAGGTAATCAAATAAACTATCAGTCTATTGGATCTTCCGGTGGTGTAAAACAAATTCTCTCAGGCACCGTTGATTTTGGTGCGTCAGACTCACCAATGAAAGAGAATGATCTTGAAAAAAATAATCTTGTCCAATTTCCAACCGTTATCGGTGGTGTTGTTCCGGTAATTAATGTGGAAGGAATAAAAGCCGGAGAATTGAAATTAACCGGTGAATTATTAGCCGATATTTACTTAGGAAAAATTACCCATTGGAACGATGAAAAGATTAAGCAATTAAATCCTTCGTTAAATTTGCCGGATAAAATGATTACAACAGTGTTTCGTGCAGACGGTTCCGGTACAAGTTTTATTTTCACCCACTATTTAAGCCAAGTTTCCTCAGATTGGAAAGATAAAGTCGGTGCGGCGAATACGGTCAAATGGCCAACTTCTGCAAGCGGTGCGGCAGGAAAAGGTAATGAAGGCGTATCAATTTATGTAGGACGTGTGAAGAATTCCATCGGCTATGTTGAATATGCCTATGCGAAACAGAATAAAATGACCTACGTTCAGTTAAAGAATGCGGCGGGTAATTTTGTTTTACCTTCTCAAGAAAGTTTTGCGGCAGCTGCAAATGTTGATTGGAATAAAGCGAAAGGATTCAGTTTAGTATTAACTAATCAGCCTTCTGCGCAAGCTTGGCCTCTTGCTGCCGCAACCTTTATTTTAGTACCTAAGAATGTATCGGATAAGCAAAGAGCGGAAACTGTCTTGAATTTCTTTGACTGGGCGTACACAAAAGGTAATGAGCAAGCACAAAAATTGGATTATGTTCCTTTACCGGATAATGTAAAACAGCTTGTGCGCGATGAATGGAAAAAAGTTAACTTGAAATAAAAAATATATCCCCTCCCTTTAACGGGAGGGGATAAGGAAAAATGATGACACTTTCCCAAAAACTGAAACAACAAGCATTTATTGATGCTTTATTTGTTAATACCACCCGTTTTTTTGCTTTGTTCGTATTAGCGATACTCAGTGGAATTTTACTTTCATTGATTATTGGTGCTTATCCCGCAATGCAACAATTTGGTTTTGAATTTTTTAGTTCAAACGAATGGGATACCGTACAAGGCAAATATGGTGCACTCGCACCTATATACGGTACATTAGTGACTTCTATTATTGCACTGATTATTGCTGTGCCGGTTAGCTTCGGGATTGCGGTTTTTCTCACCGAACTTTGTCCTGTGGTACTACGCCGTCCATTAAGTATTGCAATAGAATTATTAGCGGGTATTCCTTCTATCATTTACGGGATGTGGGGATTGTTTGTGTTTGCCCCTATATTTTCCGAAACTGTGCAGCCGTTTATGATTGAACACTTTAGCGATATTCCGTTAATTGGCATATTATTTGATGGTATTCCGATGGGAATCGGCTTATTTGCGGCAGGCTTAATCCTTGCGATTATGATTATTCCTTATATTGCTTCGGTGATGAGGGATGTATTTGAAGTAACGCCCACAATGTTAAAAGAGTCAGCCTATGGTTTAGGTTGTACCCGTTGGGAAGTTATTAGCCGTATTGTATTACCTTATACGAAAGTGGGTGTAATAGGCGGCGTTATTCTTGGCTTGGGGCGTGCTTTAGGTGAAACGATGGCAGTTACCTTTGTTATTGGAAATACCTTTAATATCAGCGCTAGCTTAAATAACTCCGGTGTATCGATCACTTCCGCTCTTGCAAATGAATTTGCAGAAGCCGTTGATCCGATGCATTTGTCCGCACTACTTTATCTCGGATTAATTCTTTTCGTTATAACATTTACCGTACTGTGTTTATCAAAATTAATGTTATTAAAAGCGGTAAAATCAGAGGGACGTTAGATGAAAAATACAATAAATCATTCGTTATATGTGCGCCGTCAGTGGCTTAACCGCTTCTATTTAATGTTGGCTTGGGTGATGATGGGATTCGGTTTATTTTGGCTTGGTTGGATTTTTTATACTCTATTGACCCATGGAATAAGCGGATTAGGACTTCATCTTTTTCGGGTTGATACCCTGCCTCCCGATGCTGGAGGTGGTTTACGAAATGCTATCTGGGGGAGTTTACTCATCACGTTATTCGGTCTTTTTATTGGAACACCAATCGGTATTTTGACCGGTGTTTATTTAGCGGAATTTGGCAGACATAGCAAAATAGCCGGTATGACGCGATTTATGAATGATATCTTGCTGTCAGCGCCTTCAATTGTTATCGGTTTATTTATCTATGGCATTATTGTTGTGAAACAAGGGCATTTTTCCGGTTGGGCCGGTGCTTTAGCGTTATCTTTATTGGTTGTTCCGGTAGTCGTACGAACTACTGAAAATATGTTGAAATTAGTGCCGAATGGTTTACGGGAAGCGGCTTATGCTTTAGGAACACCAAAATGGAAAATGGTTTCAATGGTGACACTAAAAGCAGCGAAAACAGGTGTTTTAACCGGTGTTTTACTTGCATTTGCTCGAATTTCCGGTGAAACCGCACCTTTGTTATTCACCGCGTTAAATAATCAATTTTTCAGTTCTGATATGAATCAACCTATCGCTAATTTACCAAATGTGATTTATCAATTTGCGATGAGTCCTTATAAAGACTGGCAATCGCTTGCTTGGGCTGGGGCACTGCTGATCGCATTTACGGTATTAATTACTAATATCATAGCGAGAATTTTAGGTCGTAAAAAACACTAAGGAATTATGATGAAAACAAAACTCTCAACCCAAAATTTAAATTTTTATTATGGGCATTTCCACGCACTAAAAAATATTAATGTCGATATTTTAGAAAAAAAAGTTACTGCCTTTATCGGGCCTTCCGGTTGTGGTAAGTCCACATTATTACGCATATTTAACCGGATGTATGATCTTTATCCCAATATGCGAGCGGAAGGGCAATTATTATTAGACAATAAAAATATTCTTGATGCGGATGTTGATGTTAACTTATTACGCGCCAAAGTGGGAATGGTTTTCCAAAAACCAACGCCTTTTCCAATGTCAATTTACGATAATGTGACTTTTGGGGTAAAACTATACGAAAAACTCAGCAAAAGTGATTTGGATGAACGGGTGGAATGGGCATTAAAAAAATCGGCGTTATGGACTGAAGTTAAAGATAAGCTGAAACAATCCGGTAATTCCCTTTCAGGCGGGCAACAACAACGTTTATGTATAGCCAGAGCCATAGCTTGTCAGCCGGAAGTATTATTACTTGATGAACCTACTTCCGCTCTTGATCCTATATCAACGGCTTATATTGAAGAGCTAATTACAGAACTTAAGAATGACTATACTATTGCCATTGTGACCCATAATATGCAACAGGCTGCACGGGTTTCCGATATGACCGCTTATATGTATCTTGGCGAGCTTATTGAAATCGGCGATACCAAACAAATCTTTACGAAACCGCAGCGTAAAGAGACCGAGGATTATATTACGGGTAAATTCGGTTAAAACGTCTCTAAATTTAACCGCACTTTTCAGAAAATCCAGGGAGTAGGCTATGCCAAAAGCAAATATTTTAGTGGTTGAAGACGAAGAGTCTATTATTACATTAATTAAATTTATCTTGGAACAAGCCGGTTTTGAGGTACGTACGGCGGAAAATGTATCACAAGCAAGGCTGCAAATTAATGAACAGCTTCCTCATCTTATTTTATTGGACTGGATGCTGCCTGGTGTTTCTGGTGTCGAATTTACCAAAGAATTGCGTTCAACCAAACGCACGGAAAGTTTACCTATTATCTTATTAACTGCGCGTAGTGATGAATTGGACAAGGAGAAAGGTTTAAATCTCGGTGCCGACGATTATGTTACCAAGCCTTTTTCACCAAGAGAATTAGTTGCTCGAGTCAATGCATTTTTACGTCGTCACCATCCCCACAAAACAGATCAAATTATCAATATTAAAGGATTGAGTTTAGATCCTGTTAATAAAATTGTGATTGGCAATAATATTCGGTTAAACTTAGGGGCGACTGAATTTAAATTACTTCATTTCTTTATGACTCATCCGAACCGCTTATATAGCAGGGTACAACTGCTTGATTTTGTTTGGGGAGATCATATTTTTATGGAAGAGCGAACCATTGATGTGCATATTCGTCGTTTACGTCAGGCACTAGAACCAAGCAAACTGGAGTATTTGTTACAAACCGTTCGTGGTTCAGGTTATCGTTTCAATATAGAAGAAGCATAATGAAATTATTTTTTCCGACCTTATTTAGATTAATCCTCACTCTATTTTGTTCTGCCGGGGTGGGATATTTAATTGCCGGTACGGAAATAATGTGGATTTTAGTTAATATTGTATTGCTTGGATGGATAGGTCTTCAGCTATTTTATTTAATTCGTTTAATTCGTTGGCTGGAGAATCAGGAAAATCCTATACAGGGTTTTGGAATCTGGGGACATATTTTTGATAAAATTTTATCTTTACGTAAAGCCAGTATAAAACGAAAAAAAGAACTTTCTGTTTCCTTAGATCGTTTTAATCAAGTTATAGAGGCGATTCCCACTGGAATTATCGTTTTAACCGAAGGCCGTATCGAATGGTTTAATCCTCTTGCTTGCAAACATCTTAATCTGAACTATAAAAATGATCTCCAAGGTATTCTACCAAATCTCATTCGTTTACCTGAATTCCAACAATTTCTACAAAAGAAGTTGGAAAGTGATCCTCTTAAATTGAAAGTTAGTCTACCTAACGGAAATTATTTCAAACGAATTTTGCAAATCAGTCGGCAGCCTTTCTATCAAAATAGCGAATTATTGATAACACAAGATATTACTCAAGAAGAGCAATTAGACGATGCTCAAATTGCCTTTGTTGCTAATGTTTCCCATGAATTGCGCACGCCACTTACTGTAGTTAACGGTTTTGTGGAAACATTATCGGATATGCCTGATTTACCTATTGAGCAGCGTCAGCAATTTTTAGGTTTAATGCAAAAAGAAGGGCAGAGAATGCTAAATCTTTTATCCGATTTATTAACCCTTTCACGTTTAGAACGGGGACAGTCCACGGCCGGAGAATTCCAGAATTTTGATTTATCCAAAATGGTTCACCAAGTGGTTGAGGCAACTCAAAATTTTTCACGTGAAAAACATATCTTTATTGTAAACATTGAACCGAATATTAATTTTTATGGGTTAGAGCCGGAATTATATAGTGCATTAAGTAATATGACTTTCAATGCGGTTCGATATACGCCGGAAAAAGGCAGGATTACTGTTCAACTTACTACGTTGGCAGATAAAGCAATTTTTTCTGTGACTGATACAGGGGTTGGCATTGCGGCAGAGCATATTCCGCGATTAACGGAACGTTTTTATCGGGTTGATAATGCCCGTTCTCGCCAAACCGGAGGAACGGGGCTTGGTCTGTCTATTACCAAATTTGCTTTGGCGAAATACAATGCGGAATTAGAAATAAAAAGTGAGCTAGGGAAGGGAAGTTGCTTTAAAGTCGTGCTCCCTATAATCAAACCATAGAAATGGCTAATATCAAGATAAGCATAATTTATTCAAAAAATGCCGATTCATTCCCAATAAAGTGTGAAAATTGTTCAGAAGAAAAACCGTGGGAAAGCATATAGTTCCAAATTTTCTGTTTTATTTTTGGAGAATGTTTTTCTATGTAATTAGGAAATTTTTTACGTAAAACCACAAAAGCAAGCTCGGACCAATTTATATCACATTCTGCGAATACTTCAGTAATAATAGCTGACGGCACTCCTTTTAAATGTTTTAGTTCCTGTCTGATTCTATTCTCGCCATAGCCTCGCTGACTACGATAATGCAAATAGTTTTCCGCAAAGCGTTTATCATTCTGCCAATTTTTTTGCTGGCAATGTGTAATAACTTCATCAATTTCTGGTTCGGAAAAGGCTTTTTCTTGCATTTTATTGCGGAGTTCAAACTCGCTGTATTCACGACGGGCAAGTAAATTAATAACATAACTTAGTGCAATAGAAGACATCATCACTCCTTGGAGAAAAAGTGCGGGCAAAATTGACCGCACTTTAAAAGGCTAAAATAACGGGTGAATTAAAATTCATCCTCTGAATTTAATTTGTCATCGGCTTGATCAATATCTTCAGTGAATCCTTGATCAGGATTTGCGATTAACTCGGCTCGTAATTTATTTTCTAATACCATGGCTTTCTCTGGATTGTCCAGTAGCCACTTCATTGCATTTGCCTTGCCTTGACCTATTTTTTCATCCTCATAAGAATACCAAGCTCCTGATTTATTCACCAATTTGTGCTGAACTCCTAGTTCAATCAATTCACCTGTCTTAGAAATACCTTCACCATAAAGAATTTGGAATTCTACCTGACGGAATGGAGGCGCCAATTTATTTTTAACCACTTTTACTTTGGTTTCATTACCAATAATATTTTCACCATCCTTGACTGAGCCCGTACGACGAATATCCAAGCGAACCGAGGCATAAAATTTTAGCGCATTCCCACCGGTTGTTGTTTCTGGGTTACCATAAGAACCGATTTTCATTCGGATTTGGTTAATAAATATAACCAAACAGTTGGCATTTTTAATTTGACCGGTTAATTTACGTAATGCTTGGGACATTAAACGGGCCTGTAATCCCACATGAGAATCCCCCATATCACCTTCAATTTCGGCTTTGGGTGTCAGTGCGGCAACGGAGTCAACAATAATAAGCTCAACCGCACCTGAACGGACTAAGGCATCACAGATCTCAAGTGCTTGTTCACCATTATCGGGTTGGGAGACTAATAGATCCTTAACATTAACCCCCAATTTAGCGGCATAAATCGGATCTAAAGCATGCTCGGCATCAATAAATGCACAGGTTTTACCTGCTTTTTGAGCTTGAGCGATAACTGAAAGTGTTAAAGTTGTTTTACCGGAAGATTCAGGACCAAAGATTTCAACAATACGTCCCATTGGTAACCCGCCGATTCCTAATGCGGCGTCAAGTCCTATCGAACCGGTAGAAATGGATTCTACATCAAGGGCTTGTGTATCCCCTAATTTCATAATAGAGCCTTTACCGAATTGTTTTTCTATGTGCCCTAGCGCAGCTGCAAGAGCTTTTTGTTTTTCTTCCGCTGTTGCAGGCGCGCTTGCTGTTGTTTTCCCTTTCTTTTTTTCGTCTTGTGATGCCATTTATTTTTCCTCGTTAAATAAAATTTCAGGCATTGTATCTGTATTTATATACAGTATCAAGGCTATTTTGAATATTTTTATGAACTAAAAGAAACGCCAACTTTTAGTTAGCGTTTCTGTAAGGAAAAATACTGCCTTATTTCTAGTGGTTTTTATGGTTGGTGCTATATAGGATTTTGTCTGTATAGGCGAGAGCGATGGCAGATACAAGAAAACCGAAGTGAAGAAATAGTTCCCACATAATTGTTTTTTCAGGGATTCTTGCGGCATTAACAAAGGTTTGAAGCAAATGAATCGATGAAATGCTGATAATTGACATAGAAAGTTTAACTTTTAATACGGTGGCATTCACATGGCTCATCCACTCGGGTTGATCCGGATGATTGCGGGTTTTTAACTTTGATACAAAAATTTCATAACCGCCAAGCGTGACCATTACTAATAAATTGGCAATCATAACTACATCAATTAGGTTAAGTACCGCTAACATAATCGTTTCGGAATCCATGGTATTGACATTAATAATCAAATGCCAGAGAGATTTTAGAAATTTATAGACATAAATCCCTTGAACGACAATCAAGCCTAAATAGATCGGCAGTTGTAGCCAGCGACTGGTAAAAATAATTTTGCTGAGCATACTGGATTGTGCATTATATTTGGAGTAGGGATCGACCTGAGGTTTTTGTTGTTCCATTTTGTTTCCTAAATAAAGTGTATCACGAAGGGCTGTAGTCGTTTTGTTTTACCTGTGAGCCGGCAAAAACCGCTACAAAAAATAGCAGTTTTTTTTAAAATCGCAATAAAAATATAGGACTATTTATCTTCTTGCGTAATCATCGACAAACGGCTTAAATCCACGCCATTATTTAATAATTCTAAGTTTGGCATCATTTTATTGGCTTTGGCGGATAAATCTTTAAAGCGTTCAATTTTGCTGACTAGCCCTTGTTGACCCACAAGTGCGGTCACTGTGCTGTTATATTGGTTGCTGACGGTTGAGAGTGTATTGCCTAATTTATTCAAACGTTCTGCTACCAAGCAAATTTGGTTATAAATTTCACCGGCTTTTTCGGCTATTTCTCTGGCCTCCGCATTACCCCGTTCGATACGCCATAGGTTTGCTACGGTGCGTAAAATCGGCATCAGCGTAGTGTGTGATACCATCACGACATTTTTTTCATAACCATAATTAAAGAGATGGGGATCGAGTTTTAACGCCTCAATATAAGCGGGTTCGACAGCGATAAACATCAGCACGAAATTTGGGCTGCACATACCAATTAAATTGCTGTAATCTTTTTTGTGTAGCTCATCAATATGATTTTTTAAAGCCTTAATATGTTCGCGGAGTAAACGCTCACGCTCAAAATCATCGTCAGAATTGACCGCACTTTCATAGGCAATCAATGACATTTTGCTGTCAATAATGAGGTGTTTTTCATCAGGCAAATTTAGTACAAAATCAGGATAATTCCTTCCGCCTTGTTCATCTTTAAAATGAGCTTGTGCACTATAATGTACGTTTTCAACTAAACCGGCAAGCTGTAATGCCCGTTCTAATTGCATCTCTCCCCAATTACCAAGCGTCTTCTTTTCACCTTTTAATGCAGAGGTTAAATTATTCGCTTCTTGCGACATATTTAAGCCGACTTCCAATACTTTCTTAATTTCTGCTTCTAAACCGGCATTGCCTTTTAGTGATTCCGAGTGGATTTCATTCACCCGTTTTTGGAAACCTTCAATTTGTTCACGGAAAGGCTTGAGCAAGGTTTCCAGTGCTGTTTGGTTGGTTTGATTAAAAGATCGGCTCTTTTCATCTAAAATACGGTTGGCGAGATTTTGAAACTCAATCCCAAGTTGTTGTTTAGATTGTTCAATATTTTGTTGTTGTTCGGCAAAATGTTTTTCTTTCTCTGCCAAGGTGGTTTTCAAACCGGTCAGTTCTTGTGAAAGTGCGGTCAATTTTTCCGTTAAATTTTGTTGCTCTTGTTCTTTGCGCAAGAGCTGGCTTTGGCTTTGTTGCAGTTGATTTTGTAAACTTTCCGCTTGTGCAGAGGCTATGCCAAAACGTTCTTTCAATGCGGTGATTTGTGTACTGATTTGCTCATTGCGAGCTTGCTCTTCATCCAATTCTTTTGTGAGGTAGAAAATTTTTTCATCACGCTCGCTTAAGCGAATTTGCAGCCCCTCACTTTCCGTTTGGGCTTTAACGGTTCGTTGCTCCAAAAGATTTTTCTGTTGATTGAGTAAATCAAAACGTTCGGCAAGTTGGTTAAAATCATGATTGGTTTTATTCAAATCTTGCTGTGATTCTTGTACATCGCGCGTACGGCGGGCAAGTAAAAAACAGAGAATAATCAGAATGAACAGCGATATGCCAAGGAGTGTGAGAAAGGAAGGGGTAATCCAATTTGTCATAAATAAGCCTCAAAATTTTTGTAAATTTTACCACAGGTGGACATTTGGGGGAAAATTCACTTTTAAGTTAAAGTGCGGTCATTTTTCATCATATTTTTTGTTCATTGTCCATTTACCCTTGAATTTTCTTAATCTTGCCGCAATATAGCGGGCAAGTTTTTTTAAAAAAAGGACAGAATAATGACAACAATCGTCAGTGTACGCCGTAATGGGCGAGTGGTGGTAGGGGGAGACGGACAGGTTTCTCTGGGTAATACGGTGATGAAAGGTAATGCGCGAAAAGTGCGCCGTTTATACAATGGAAAAGTGTTGGCCGGTTTCGCCGGCGGTACGGCGGATGCTTTCACGCTATTTGAATTGTTTGAACGTAAATTGGAAATGCACCAAGGGCATTTGTTGAAAAGTGCGGTGGAATTAGCGAAAGATTGGCGAACGGACCGTGCGTTGCGTAAATTAGAAGCGATGTTGATTGTGGCAGATGAAAAAGAAAGTCTGATCATCACGGGGATTGGTGATGTGGTGCAACCGGAGGAAGATCAAATTTTAGCTATTGGTTCCGGTGGTAATTATGCCCTCTCTGCTGCCCGTGCGTTGGTGGAAAATACGGATCTTCCCGCCCGAGAAATTGTGGAAAAATCATTAAAAATTGCTGGTGATATTTGTGTGTTCACTAACACTAATTTCACTATTGAAGAATTACCGAATTAAGGAAAAATACTATGTCTGAAATGACTCCACGCGAAATTGTTTCTGAATTAGATCAACATATTATTGGGCAGGCGGATGCCAAAAGAGCGGTTGCTATTGCCCTTCGTAACCGTTGGCGCCGTATGCAACTTCAAGAGCCGCTACGCCATGAAGTGACACCAAAAAATATTCTGATGATTGGGCCTACCGGTGTGGGGAAAACCGAAATTGCCCGACGTTTGGCAAAATTAGCCAATGCGCCTTTCATTAAAGTGGAAGCCACCAAATTTACCGAAGTGGGGTATGTGGGAAAAGAAGTGGATTCCATTATTCGTGATTTGACGGATAGTGCAATGAAATTGGTTCGCCAGCAAGAAATTGCGAAAAATAGAGCAAAGGCGGAAGATGCGGCAGAAGAACGTATTCTGGATTCGTTGTTACCACCGGCAAAAAATCAGTGGGGAGAAGTAGAAAACCAAGATAGCAATAGCAGTACGCGTCAGGCATTCCGTAAAAAATTACGTGAAGGTCAGTTAGATGACAAAGAAATTGAGATTGATGTTTCAGCCGGTGTTTCTATGGGGGTGGAAATTATGGCACCTCCGGGTATGGAAGAAATGACAAACCAATTACAATCTATGTTTCAAAATCTCGGTAGTGAAAAAACCAAAAAGCGCAAAATGAAAATTAAAGATGCGTTGAAAACCTTGATTGACGATGAAGCCGCAAAATTGATTAATCCGGAAGAATTGAAACAAAAAGCCATTGAGGCGGTAGAGCAAAACGGTATCGTATTTATTGATGAGATTGATAAAATTTGCAAAAAAGGCGAGTATAGTGGTGCGGATGTTTCCCGTGAAGGGGTACAACGTGATTTGCTACCGTTGGTGGAAGGCTCAACGGTGAGTACCAAGCACGGTATGGTGAAAACGGATCATATTTTATTTATCGCATCCGGTGCGTTCCAAGTGGCACGTCCTTCAGATTTAATCCCTGAATTACAGGGTCGTTTGCCGATTCGTGTGGAACTTTCTGCCCTAAGTGCGGCTGATTTTGAGCGGATTTTAACAGAGCCTAATGCTTCTTTAACCGAGCAATATAAAGCCTTAATGGCGACTGAAGGGGTGAATATTGAATTTACCCGAGATGCGGTGAAAAAAATTGCCGAAGCCGCATTCCGAGTCAATGAGAAAACGGAAAATATCGGTGCCCGTCGTTTACATACGGTGATGGAACGTTTGATGGATAAAATATCCTTTAATGCAAGCGATATGAGTGGTCAAACCGTCAATATTGATGATGCCTATGTAGCAGAGGCACTGGGCGAAGTGGTGGAAAACGAAGATTTAAGCCGGTTTATTCTTTAATTTATTATGAAATGGAAAGGTCTGGCATTTGCCAGACCTTTATTTTTTAGTTGAAAGTTTCGCATTGGCTTGGATTGCCTGTTTGCAATCCTTTTCTGAACCACGTCAAACGTTGGGCGGAAGTGCCATGGGTGAAACTATCGGGTACCACATAGCCTTGCCCGCGTTTTTGTAAGCGATCATCCCCCACGGCTTCCGCCGCATTAAAGGCCTTTTCTTCATCTCCTCGTTCAAACAAACCGCTTTTCACTGCTTGATTTGCCCAAACACCGGCAAAACAATCCGCTTGTAGCTCTAATTTTACCGAAAGTTGATTGGCGGTTTTGCGATCGGTGCTTTGTTGTGCACGATGGACTTGCCCTAAAACGCCGAGTAAATTTTGTACATGGTGTCCCACCTCGTGAGCAATAACATAAGCGAAGGCAGAATCACCAGCTGCGCCTAATTTGTTTTTCATATCATTATAGAAGGATAGATCGAGGTAAACTTTACGATCATTCGGGCAGTAAAAAGGTCCCATTGCCGATTGTCCCGTGCCGCAAGCAGTGGAGGTTGCACCGTTGTATAGCACCATGACGGGTTCTTGATATTGATAACCCATTTGTTTGAAATAATTTCTCCACACGGTTTCTGTATCCGCTAACACGACTTTTGATAAACCGGCGAGTTGTTGTTATTCCTGGGTTTCCAATCGTTGAGAGGATTGACCTGAAAAATTAGGTGTGCCGACTAATCCGGATAAATCAACCCCATAATAAGCACCTACTAATAAAATAATGAAGCCTAAAATTCCTGTGCCTTTTCCTCCACCAAAATTTCCACCGGAACCCCGTCTGTCTTCAATGTTTGAACTTTCTCTTCTTCCTTGCCAGCGCATAATCGCCCCTGTTTTGTTATTAAAAATGCCCGCATTCTATCAAAGTGCGGTCATCTTTAAAGCTTTTTATAAAAAGATTTACTGGAATTTACATGATATTTTCTAGACATTCCTATCACTTTTCAGTATGGTATGCGTCAGTTTCATAACCAAAAAAGGAATAGAAAATGGGCTTATTTGATTTTGTTGGCGATATTGGCAAAAAACTTTTTTCTAAAGAAGAGGATGCCTCAAAAGCGGTGACACAACACATCGCAGAAGATAATCCGGGGGTAGAAAATCTTTCTGTCACCGTTGAAAATGGGGTAGCAAATATTCAAGGTGTCGCTTCTACTGCGGCTGCTCTAGAAAAAGCAGTATTAATGGCGGGAAATATTCAAGGCATTACTTCTGTTACAAGTGATGCAACCATCAGTAACGGTGAAAGCTTAGCATCTGATGATACTTTCTATGTCATTCAAAAAGGCGATACCCTTTGGAAAATTGCAGAAAAAGCTTACGGAAACGGCGCAAAATACACCGCGATTGTTGAAGCCAATAAGGAAGTGATTAAAGACGCGGATAAAATTTTCCCGGGGCAGAAAATTCGTTTACCGAAAAGTTTATAACAACTTAAAAGTGCGGTCATTTTCAACCGCACTTTTTTTATGTCTAAAGTTTTGTTGATAAAATCGCCAAAATAAGTGTGATTTTGTTTGATTTATCGACTTTCTATCGACTGGCAGCTTTTATTTCGATATAATCTGCCAGTTTTTTATCACTATTATTTTTAATAACGTGTTCGGTGTGAGTTTGACCGAGTGCAAAAATGAATTGAGGTTACAAATGTCATTAAATATTGAAACAACCCAAGGTTTAGAGCGCCGTGTGGCTATCACCGTTCCTGCGGAAACGCTTGAAAAAGCGACGCGTGAAGAATTTAAACGTGCAGCAAAAAATGTTCGAGTGGATGGATTCCGTAAAGGTAAAGTGCCTACACATATTGTTGAGCAACGTTTTGGTGCATCAATTCGTCAAGATGTATTAAATGATTTATTGCCACGTCATTTCTTTGATGCAGTGATTGCAGAGAAAATCAATATTGCAGGTCGCCCGACTTTCGCTATTGAAACTTTTGAGCAAGGTAAAGATTTAGTTTTCACCGCAACTTTTGAAGTGTATCCGGAAGTAAAATTACAAGGTTTAGAAAATATCAAAGTTGAAAAACCGACCGTTGAAATTACTGACGCAGATATTGATAAAATGGTCGATGTGTTACGTAAACAACAAGCAACTTGGGCGGGAAGCCAAGATGCGGCAAAAGCGGATGATCGCGTAACAATTGATTTTGTCGGTTCTATTGATGGTGAAGAGTTTGAGGGTGGGAAAGCCTCCGATTTCGTTTTATTCATGGGACAAGGTCGTATGATTCCTGGTTTTGAAGACGGTATCGTGGGTCATAAAGCCGGTGAGCAATTTGATATTGATGTGACTTTCCCAGAAGAATATCATGCGGAAAACTTAAAAGGTAAACCGGCTAAATTTGCCATTACTTTGAAAAAAGTTGAAAATATGGTGTTGCCAGAATTAACCGATGAATTTGTGGCTAAATTCGGTCCTAATACCAAAACAGTTGCAGATTTACGTACAGAAATCCGTAAAAATATGGAACGTGAATTGAAAAATGCACTAGTTTCTCGTGTGAAACAACAAGTTATTAACGGTTTAATTGAACAAAACCCTATTGATGTGCCGTCTTCTGCTGTTGAAGAAGAAATTAATGTGTTACGCAACCAAGCGGCGCAACGTTTTGGAGGTAATACGCAACAGGCAGCACAATTACCAGGTGAATTGTTTGAAGCGGATGCGAAGCGTCGTGTTCAAGTCGGTTTATTATTCTCTGAAGTGATCAAATCAAACGAATTGAAAGCAGATGAGGAACGTGTTAAAACCATGATCTCAGATATCGCTTCTGCCTACGAACAACCGGCTGAAGTGGTTGAATATTACAGCAAAAATGAAGAGTTAATGAATAATATTCGCAATGTTGTGTTAGAAGAACAAGCGGTTGATGCGGTTCTTGCAAAAGCACAAGTGACCGAAAAAGCATCTTCATTTGATGAAATTATGAATCCACAAGCATAATTATTTTTGATTAAAGAGTGCGGTCGTTATTTATAGTGAATTTCGACCGCATTTTTGTTTTAACTGAAAATCGAGTAATATATTGCCCGATTTTTTATATGATTAGGGGCAAAAATGAGCGTAATTCCTATGGTCGTAGAACAAACCTCAAGAGGTGAACGTTCTTACGATATTTATTCCCGATTGCTAAAAGAACGTGTGATTTTCCTAAGCGGTGAAGTAGAAGATCGCATGGCAAATTTGATTGTTGCACAGTTACTTTTCTTAGAATCAGAAGATCCGACGAAAGACATTAATATTTATATTAATTCGCCGGGAGGCTCGGTGACTGCCGGTATGGCAATTTACGACACAATGCAATTTGTCAAACCGGATATACGAACCCTCTGTATTGGACAGGCATGCTCTATGGGCGCGTTTTTACTTGCAGGAGGGACTGCTGGTAAACGTGCGGCATTGCCAAATGCGCGAGTGATGATTCACCAACCGTTGGGCGGATTCCGTGGTCAAGCATCGGATATTCAAATTCACGCACAAGAAATTTTGAAAATTAAACACACCTTAAATGAACGTTTAGCTTTCCACACAGGGCAAAGCATTGAACGTATTGAGCAAGATACTGATCGTGATAACTTTATGTCTGCTGAAGAGGCAAAAAACTATGGGTTAGTGGATAACGTACTGATTAAGCGTTAAGGATTTAAGATGACAACTGAGAATAAAGCGCTTCATTGCTCTTTTTGTGGTAAAGAAAAAAGTGAAGTCGATAAATTGATTGCCGGAACAGAGGGCTATATTTGTAACGAATGTATCGAACTTTGTCATTCAATGTTGGAAGAAAACCACCAAGATAATGGTGAAAAAGCGCCTGAAAGTGCGGTTGAAAATGAAACCAAATTGCCGACACCGCATGAAATTCGCGCACATTTAGATGATTATGTGATCGGGCAGGATTATGCGAAAAAAGTACTTTCGGTGGCAGTATATAATCACTATAAAAGCTTACGAACCAATCATGAAAATAATGAAGTTGAATTAGGTAAAAGTAATATTTTGCTAATTGGTCCGACCGGAAGCGGTAAAACATTGCTTGCGCAAACTTTGGCCCGTCGCCTAAATGTACCTTTTGCGATGGCGGATGCAACGACTCTGACCGAGGCTGGGTATGTAGGTGAAGATGTAGAAAACGTACTGCAAAAACTTTTGCAAAATTGTGGCTATGATACTGAAAAAGCGGAGCAAGGTATCATTTATATTGATGAGATTGACAAAATTAGCCGTAAATCAGAAGGTGCGTCAATTACGCGAGATGTGTCAGGCGAAGGCGTGCAACAGGCGTTATTGAAATTGATTGAAGGAACCGTTGCTTCAGTGCCTCCACAAGGTGGGCGTAAACATCCTCAGCAAGAAACGCTAAAAGTAGATACTTCAAAAATATTATTTATTTGTGGTGGTGCATTTGCCGGCTTGGATAAAATTATTGGTAAACGTACTCAAACTGCGACAAGTATTGGTTTTGATGCAAAAGTGGAAAAAGAGACTGAAGATCAATCTCTGTCCGAATTATTCCGTCAGGTGGAACCGGATGATTTGATGAAATTTGGCTTGATTCCGGAATTTATCGGTCGTTTACCGATGATTGCTCCGCTAAGTGAGTTAGATGAAGACGCACTGGTTCAAATTTTAACGCAACCTAAAAATGCGCTAACAAAACAGTATCAAGCATTGTTTGGTTTAGAAAACGTGGAATTAGAATTTACCTCAGAAGCATTGAAGGCGATGGCTAAGAAAGCCCTTGAGCGTAAAACCGGGGCGCGTGGTTTGCGTTCAATTGTTGAGGCTGTGCTACTTGATACCATGTATGATTTGCCATCCATTGAAAATCTGGAAAAAGTGATCGTGGATGAATCAACGATTATTGGCAATGAATCACCTAAGCTGAGTTATCGCTCTTAGTGTTTGTTGATATAAAAAGTGCGGTTGATTTTTTGGTTGTTTTCTAGCTTAGTCATTTTTCAATAGGAAATGGGCGAGTAAAATGCTACAATCGCACGTTCTTAAATTTATTCTTATTTCCCCTTTTTAAACGGATTCAATTATGGCAACTGAAATTGTTGATAAAAAGAAAAAAACAGAAGAGCCGGCAGAAGGTAAATCAAAAGGCTTAAATACGTTACTTTGGATATTGGTTGTAGTTTTCTTCTCTGTTGCTGCCATTGGCAATGCTTATTTCCAAAAAGATTATTCGACACCTGTTCGTGTAATTGGCGTGGCGATTACTCTTGTATTAGCTTTTGTTTTCGCAGCAATGACTAATCAAGGTACAAAGGCTCGTAATTTCTTTAAAGAATCAAGAAATGAAGCTCGTAAAGTTGTGTGGCCAACTCGTTCAGAAGCACGTCAAACCACGTTGATTGTAATGGGTGTGACTGTTATTGCTTCATTATTTTTCTGGGCGACAGATTCTATTATCGTATCAATTATTAACTTTTTAACCGATTTGAGATTCTAAAATGACGGAAGAAACAACAGTATCAAAAAAACGTTGGTATGTGCTACAAGCGTTTTCCGGTTTTGAAAGCCGAGTGGCATTGACTTTGCGTGAATATATTAAACAGCACCAAATGGAAGATCAATTTGGCGAAGTTTTAGTGCCTACGGAAGAAGTCGTTGAAAACGTAGCAGGTAAGCGTCGTAAAAGTGAACGTAAATTTTTTCCTGGTTATGTGCTTGTAGAGATGGAAATGAACGATGACACTTGGCATTTAGTGAAAAGTGTACCGAGAGTAATGGGCTTTATTGGTGGAACACCGGATAAGCCGGCTCCGATTTCTAAACGTGAAGCAGATACAATTTTAAATCGTTTGGAGCAAAGCGCAGAGAAACCGCGCCACCGTAACGAATATCACCCGGGTGAAGAAGTGCGTGTTACGGAAGGACCGTTTGCTGATTTCAATGGTACGGTAGAAGAAGTCGATTACGAAAAAGGTCGCTTAAAAGTATCGGTTTCTATCTTTGGTCGGGCAACTCCGGTCGAATTAGAATTCGGTCAAGTGGAAAAGACACTCTAATCCAGATATTTACGAATTATAACCGCACTTTAAAAATAAAGTGCGGTTATTTTTTGGGTCATTTTCCTTGTGTTTTCATTTGAATTGCTTGAAAAGCAATCGTCCTTTTTATATAATTCGCAACCTGTTTATAAGCCGTTTATCGGCTTATATTTTTGTATGGCATCGTATCTTTTATGATTGGTGTCGAAATCATCGGGGAGCTATTTATAGCGCTATGACCCAATTAGAGGAAAATTAAAATGGCAAAAAAAGTCCAAGCCTACGTTAAGTTGCAAGTTGCAGCAGGTATGGCAAACCCATCACCACCGGTTGGTCCGGCATTAGGTCAACAAGGTGTAAACATTATGGAATTCTGTAAAGCGTTCAATGCTCGTACCGAGAGCTTAGAAAAAGGTTTACCAATTCCAGTTGTAATCACTGTATATGCTGACCGTTCATTTACGTTTATTACTAAAACTCCACCGGCTGCCGTATTATTGAAAAAAGCAGCGGGTATCAAATCTGGTTCCGGTAAGCCGAACAAAGATAAAGTGGGTAAAGTAACCTTAGATCAAATCCGTCAAATTGCTGAAACAAAAGCGGCAGATATGACTGGTGCGACTATTGAGACCAAAATGAAATCAATCGCTGGTACTGCTCGTTCTATGGGCTTAGTGGTGGAGGAATAATACGATGGCTAAATTGACTAAAAAAATGAAAGCAATCAAAGCTGGCGTAGATTCTACTAGAGCATATGAAATCAACGAAGCAATTGCGTTATTAAAACAATTCGCAACCGCTAAATTCGTTGAAAGTGTTGATGTTGCAGTAAACCTAGGTATTGATCCTCGTAAATCTGACCAAAACGTTCGTGGTGCAACCGTATTACCACACGGTACAGGTCGTGAAGTTCGCGTAGCTGTATTCACTCAAGGCGCAAATGCAGATGCTGCAAAAGCGGCGGGCGCTGACTTAGTGGGTATGGAAGATTTAGCGGAGCAAATCAAGAAAGGCGAGATGAACTTTGATGTAGTTATCGCTTCTCCTGATGCAATGCGTGTTGTAGGTCAATTAGGTCAAGTATTAGGCCCACGTGGTTTAATGCCAAACCCTAAAGTAGGTACTGTAACACCAAACGTTGCTGAAGCTGTAAAAAATGCGAAATCCGGTCAGATCCGTTATCGTAACGATAAAAACGGTATCATTCACACCACAATTGGTAAGGTAAGCTTCTCTGAAGAACAATTAAAAGAAAACCTCCAAGCATTGTTGGCAGCTTTAACAAAAGCAAAACCAACCACTGCAAAAGGTATTTTCATTAAGAAAGTTAGTGTTTCTACCACAATGGGTGCTGGCGTTGCAGTAGATCAAGCATCGCTATAATTGCATTAAAAAACTTAGATAAATTTAACCGCACTTTGTTATGCAAAGTGCGGTTTTTTATATAAACTTTTAAACTTTACTCTAGTTTTGTGATTAAAGCATTTTTAATTTTTGAGGAAATTTAGAGATGAATATTTTTAAAGTATTAAATAATGGCGATTCTCGATTATATGAACCGAGTATGTCGGCAATGTTAGGTTATTTATTAGATAGTAATGAAGACCATGGATTAGGTAGTATCTTTGTTAAACGTTTTTTGAAAGAAGTTAGCGCTGAAAGATTTAATGATTTTTTGGATAATCCTTCCATTGATTATCGTGTCTCTCTTGAAGAAGAATATGTATTAGAAAACAGAAAACCAAAATATGTTGACATTCAAATTGATCTCTTCGACAGAAGTTTAAACGAAAATAAAGAAAGTATTCACCGAGTTATTATAGAAAATAAAATCCAGAAAGGAGCAGCAAATGAAAATCAATTAAAAGATTATTACGCTGCAGTTACACATAATAGTGAGCTTGGAGAGGACAAACTTAGTTTTATTTTCCTTACACCAAAATGTCAGTCATCTAAATTAGATAACGAGTATAAAAATTTGAATATTAAAGAACCTCAAAAGAGCTGGTTATATTGGAATGATAAAGAAAAAAGTATTACCTCAATTTTAGAGCAGATTTTGAAAGAAGAAGCTTTAGGAGAAATAAACCCAATCAATGAATATATTCGCCATACTTTAAAAGCATTTAGAAAATATTGCCTTGATACATTTTCTTCTTCAATAACACGTAAACTTCAAAGTGGAGATATCGGTAATTTATTAGAAGAAGCAAAAATTAACGTAAATAACAGGGATTATACTGTTATTAGAAGAGATAGTGGACAAATTCAAGTATTTGATGATGAAAATAATAAAGTCGAGGCGAAACGTATTTTAGAGTTATATATTAATGAACATCCGGAAATGAATATCCCTAAAAATTGTGGTAGGTTATATAATACCCGTGAGATTGGCCGAAGATTCTTTAAATGGATGGACAATAGAGAAAAATCTGATTAATTTATATATTGGTATGATAGGTAGATTAAACCGCACCTTTTATAGAAAGTGCGGTTTTCTTTAAAATATACTAAAAATTACCAACCTTTTACAACTCCATCTTTGAAGTGTTTTTTAGCTTCTTCATACACTTCTTCGGTTTGATAAGATTTTACGAAATCTTGCACGGCTTTACTGTCTTTGTTATCGGTACGCGCGACAATAATGTTTACGTAAGGCGAATCTTTATCTTCTACAAACACACCATTATCTTGCGCATTCAAGCCAACCTGACCGGCGTAGGTGTTATTTACTACTGCTAAATCAACATCATCGAGTGCGCGAGCAGCAATAGAGGTATCCACTTCGGTGACATTTAGATTTTTTGGATTTTCAACAATATCTAATACTGTAGATAATAGATTATTGGCATCTTTAAGTTTGATTAAGCCTTGTTTCTCAAGCAGAATCAATGCACGTCCACGATTGCTTGGATCGTTTGGCACGACTACTTTCGCACCTTCTTGCAGCTCATTCAGATTCTTAATTTTTTTAGAATATCCGGCTAATGGATAAACAAAAGTATTGCCCACAATTACCAAATTATTTAGGTTTTTGGCCTTTGTGTCTTGATCTAAATAAGGTTTGTGCTGCATTGCGTTTACATCTAAATCACCGGTAGAAACCGCAGTATTTGGCAACGCATAGTCATTAAATTCTATAAATTGTACATCTAACCCATATTTCTCTTTTGCTACTTTTGCTGCAATTTCTGCCACTTGATGTTCTGGACCTGACATCACCCCGACTTTGATTTTAAGTGGTGTAGTTGCTGCGGTTTCGGTTTTTTTATCATCTTTACATCCTGTTAGAACAAGGGCGGATGCGATGGCTGTAATAGCAAATAAATTTTTTAGTTTCATAAGGTTTCCTCTTTTAGTTAGCAGTAAGTTGTGCTCTAACGATGATCCACTTTCTTCGCCAGTGTATCACCGAGTTTTTGGCTAATCATTACGAAAAGAACAATGATAATGGTAGCAACCCAAGTGATGTAAGGCATATTGCGATATACACCATAGTTGATCGCAAGGCTTCCAAGTCCGCCACCGCCTTGCGTTCCCGCCATGGCAGAATAACCCACCAACGTCACGAGAGTAAGCGTGATCCCATTGATCAGGGTTGGCATGGCTTCTGGTAAGTAAAATTTACGGACGATTTGCCATTTCGTCGCTCCCATTGCCTGTGCCGCTTCGGTTAGCCCATTTGGAATTTCCATTAGAGCATTGGCAGTTAAGCGTGCCACGAAAGGCATTGCACAGATACTTAATGGAATAATGGCTGCGGTTGTGCCAAGTACAGTGCCGACAATAAAGCGTGTTACAGGTAACAAAATCAAAAGTAAAATAATGAAAGGAATCGAGCGACCAATATTAATGATGGTATTCAAAATAAAATGCGTATGTTTATTTTGTAAAATTTCATTTTTACCGGTTAAGAATGTCCATACGCCTACAGGTAAACCTACAACAACAGCCAATAAAGTAGAGACAAAACTGATATAGACGGTTTCATAAGTTGCCGTTGCAACAACGCCCCACATTTGTGGCGTGAGCTGTTGGCTAAATGTTGTCCAGAAATCATTGAACATAACCGAGTACCTCCACGCGTACATTATTTTCCATTAAATAAATTTTGGTTTGTGTAATGGCATCTTCATCACCTTCCACTTCTGCGATGGTATAGCCAAATTTCACACCACCCGCATAATCAATTTGTGACGTTAAAATACTGAGTTCCACACCAAATTTTTTTGATGCCTGTGACAGCAATGGCGCATCCACAGAACGGCCGGTAAACTCAAACTTAATAATTGGATATGCCTTACTGTGTTTAGGGGTATCGGTCAGGTTCTCCAAATATTCATCCGGTAAATTAATATGGAATGTAGAGCGAATAAAATCTTGTGCCAGCTCGGTTTTTGGATTTGAAAAAATTTCTCCGACAGTACCTTGCTCCACTAACTGTCCTTTATCGATTACCGCCACTTGATCACAAATCTGTTTCACCACTTCCATCTCATGGGTGATGAGTAAAATGGTAATGCCCAAAGTGCGGTTGATTTCTTTTAGTAATTTTAGAATAGATTGTGTGGTTGCCGGATCTAATGCGCTCGTGGCTTCGTCGCATAATAATACTTTTGGATCGCTTGCTAAAGCACGGGCAATGGCCACACGTTGTTTTTGTCCGCCGGAAAGATTGCTTGGATAGGCGTCACGTTTCTCATTTAAACCGACCAATGTTAAAAGTGCGGTTATTTTTTCTTGGATTTTTGCTTTTGATGCGCCTTCCAATTCTAATGGGAGGGCAACATTTTCAAATACAGTGCGTGAGCTGAGAAGATTAAAGTGTTGGAAAATCATACCAATGTGGCGACGGGCATGAACTAATTCTCGATCAGAAAGTTGGGTAAGTTCCATGCCATCTATCACAACTGAACCACTACTTGGTTTCTCTAATAAATTTACGCAGCGAATAAGCGTACTTTTCCCTGCGCCGGATGCACCGATAACACCGCAAATTTGCCCTTTTTCAACATTGAGCGAAACATTATCAAGTGCGGTCAGCTTTTTTCCCGCTAACTCAAAAATCTTCGTAATATTATTTAGCTTAATCATATAAGCCCTTGTCTCTTACTATTTTCAAATTTATTTCGGTATTCTAGACGTCTAGATTGCCGTGTCAATATATCATAGGATCTTTTTTAGATGGATTGGTTATAGCTTATATTTGATAATTGATAGAATTAAAGGGATAATTTTTGAAAATTGGGGCAATTATAGAGTGAAAATGAATAAAGCAATTTTTTTAGATCGTGATGGTACGTTGAATGTAGATTATGGCTATGTGCACGAGATCGATAATTTTAAATTTATTGATGGCGCGATTGATGCGTTGCGTGAATTAAAATCCATGGGGTATTTGTTGGTGTTAGTGACAAACCAATCAGGTATTGCACGCGGTTATTTTTCTGAAGCGCAATTTCTACAATTAACAGAATGGATGGATTGGTCATTGGCAGAGCAAGGTGTAGATTTGGATGGGATTTACTATTGTCCACACCTTCCGGATGGTAACGGAGAATATAAAGATGACTGCGATTGTCGCAAGCCGAAACCAGGTATGTTGCTGCAAGCAATAGAAGAATTGAAGATTGACCCAGAAAAATCAGTGATGATTGGCGATAAAGTGGATGATCTGAAAGCCGGAATCGGTGCGAAAGTGAAAACAAATGTATTGGTTCGTACAGGAAAAGCGATAACGGAAGAAGGAGAATCAATGGCTGATTATCTCTTGGATTCTATTGTGGAGCTACCTCGCATTCTGAAATGTTCAATTAAGTAGCAGAATCGAGCCAAATTTTATTCAAACCGTTTTTCTTTTAATCAAAAGGTCATTTTTTTAAATTTTTTTATAAAAATCACTTGCGTGGTGTAAAAAAATCCCTATAATGCACGGCACACAACGACGCACTGTTGTGAACCTTTAAGATTNGCAGTGCGTCGTTNTTTTTTGCTCTTTAACAACGAATCAGACAATCTGTGTGGGCACTTGTTGATTGACTTATTAAAAATATTTTAATTTTGAAGTCTTAATAGGTGCTGAAACTAGAAATTCATATTACTTTAGGTCATATTACTTTAAGTAGTGTTTTATTATAGCGAAGCAGTTTATTGAGCGATTGA
>NZ_KB904057.1 GCF_000379905.1 Rodentibacter pneumotropicus DSM 21403 | reverse complement strand
TTAGGTGAATCGGTGTGTTGACGTTGATAGTTGGGAATCTCAATCATATTGAGATATTTTTTGACGGTACGACGGCTGAGTCGAAGTTTTTCAGCGATTTTACGCTGAGAAAGCCCCTCTTTATGATAAAGGCGACGTATTTTTAAGATGGTTTCCATGCAAAGCATACCAGGTTATTCCCTGTTTAAATAACAAGGAGTTTATCAAAAGATGCAGTGGATCACTTTTCGATGATCTTACTGCATCAGCCTGGCGCATTTTTGCATGATCATTAACACACAAGTATCATCTTCGTGGTTAAAAGTTGATGGCATATCATTCTATTTCCTGCCAAAACTCTGCCACCGTATGAAATGATCCAAACACTAAAACAATGTCATTTTTAACCGCACTTTTTAATGCAATCTGTAAACCATCCATCACGGAGTTTAGTGATGTGGCTTTAACATTAGGGAAAAATGCAGTAAGTTTCGTATGTAATTCTTCCCCCGTTTGCCCTCGATAACCGCCTAAAGTCACACAATGCCATTCATCGATAAGGGGAACAAGATGTGTAAAAACCCCTTGGGCATCTTTATCTTTTAACATTCCGCACACAGCAATTAATTTCCCTTTCTTTTGTGCCTTAAGTGCGGTCAATTTTTCACTTAAATATGCCGCGGCATGGGGATTATGCCCCACATCAACAATCACCGTTGGTAAATCATCCACTTTTTGATTAAATAAATTTGCTAACTTTTCACGTTTATCCCCTTGAATAGTTTGAAAACGCCCGACTAATTCTACATTTTGTAATGCTTGATGGAGGGTGCTTTCTTGAATGTCAAAGGGCAGCTGTTCAACCACTGCTAATGCAGTGGCTGCATTCATTAATGGAATTTGGCAAAACGGTAAATTTTCTAACCGCACTTTTTGACCCTGCCATTGCCAATTTTTTGAATTAACTTGAAATGACCAATCTACATCACGGCGTGATATCCAACAATCTAAACGGGCAGCTTGTTCCAACATTGCATTCGGTACATTGGGCTCTCCAATCACAACCGGACAGTTTTGACGGAAAATACCGGCTTTTTCAAAGGCGATAGCTTCCCTTGTATCACCCAGAAAATCCGTATGATCAATATCAATACTTGTGATAACTGCCAAATTGCTGTCCACAATATTGGTGGCGTCTAAACGCCCACCTAAACCGACTTCTAAAATCACGACATCAAGATGATTTTGTTTAAACAAATGCAAGGCAGAAAGAGTGCTGAACTCAAAATAAGTTAAAGATTCCGTTTTATTTTCTTCGATAAAGGCAAAGGATGCCGTATGGGCTTCATCCGGTAAATCCTGATTTTGAATACGTACACGTTCGTTATAACGTAATAAATGGGGTGAGGAATATACGCCTACACGCAAACCATACCGGAGCAAAATCGTTTCTAATAAACGGCAGGTCGTTCCTTTGCCATTCGTTCCGCCGACAGTGATCACGTAAGGCGCAGGGTGTAAAAGATCCATCTTTTCCGCCACAGATTTAATTCGTTCCAAACCAAGATCGATGGCTTTAAAATGGCTATTTTCTAAATAAGAAAGCCACTCAGCGAGTGGCGAAGTGGCTTTTAAATTCATATTATTTTTCTTCATGATGCTCTTCATTTACTTCAATGTCATCTTCAATTAACTCGGGTTCGGTAAACGGTGATGGTTGATTTGTTAATTTACTTAACACGCTTGCCAATGTATGGCGCATATCACCACGTTTGACAATCATATCAATCGCCCCTTTTTCTAATAAAAATTCGCTACGTTGAAAGCCTTCCGGTAATTTTTCACGAACGGTTTGTTCGATCACTCGAGGACCGGCAAAACCGATTAATGCTTTCGGTTCAGCAATGTTTAAATCACCTAACATTGCAAAACTCGCTGACACACCGCCTAAAGTAGGATCGGTTAAAACAGATATAAACGGCACACCTTTCTCACGCATTTTGGCAAGCACGGCACTGGTTTTTGCCATTTGCATTAATGAAAATAATGCCTCTTGCATACGTGCCCCACCACTGGCAGAAAAACACACAAACGGACAATTTAATTCAATGGCTTTTTCAGCCGCTTTTACAAATTTAGCGCCGACAACGGATCCCATTGAGCCACCCATAAAAGCAAAGTTTGAAGCAGCTACCACAATCGGCATATTATAAAGTGTACCAGTCATAGCAACGAGCGCATCTTTTTCACCGGTTTCTTTTTGTGCCGACGTAATACGATCTTTATATTTCTTTAAATCTTTAAATTTTAAAATATCCTTTGGCTCTAAATCCGCCGCTATTTCTTGGGTTGAGTCTTCATCTAATAAACGGACAAGGCGTTCACGCGCATCAATACGCATATGATGATCACACTTAGGGCATACATAAAGGTTACGTTTTAATTCTTCACTATAGAGTACCTGCTCGCAAGAGGTACATTTTGTCCAAACCCCTTCCGGCACATTAGATTTGCGTGTTGAAGAAGAAGGGCTTTTACTAAAAATCCGGTCAATCCAGCTCATTATTTTTACCTATTTATCCACTAGAAAATTCAGCGTATTAAACCATAATTCGGCGAGCCTTGCTAGTCAGACAAGATCATCAAATTAAATCAGCTTATCTTCAAGGAAAAGCGGTCCCAATTTATTCTGAGGGATGGCAAATTTTTCAGGATAAATTACATTCACTAAATAAAGCCCGTCCGGTTTTGCCGTCGGTGCGGCAAGTTTGCGATCCCGCTGTTCAAGTAACCATTTAAGCCATTCAATTGGCTGATTCCCTGCTCCCACTTCAATTAAACTCCCAACGATGTTTCTCACCATATGATGAACAAAAGCATTAGCTTGAATATCTACAATAATATATTCACCTTTTTGCGTAACATTCAGATGATGAATATTTCGCCACGGTGTATTTGATTGGCATTGCGCTGCACGGAAGGAAGAAAAATCATGTTCACCCAATAAAAATTGTCCTGCCTGATGCATTTTTTCAGCATCTAATTCCAAATGACAGTGGGTAATCCCTGCCGGCAAAATGGCGGATCGTAATTTATTACAATATAGAAGGTAACGATAACGACGTGCACTGGCAGAAAAACGGGAATGAAATTCATCATCAACGTTTTTTGCCCACTTCACTGCAATATCATCAGGCAAATTAGCATTTGTACCAAATACCCACGCTTTTTCAGGACGAACCACATTTGTTTCAAAATGCACAACTTGCCCTGTGCCATGCACACCGGAATCGGTTCTTCCCGCACAAAATACATCAATTTTTTCGTTTGCTACAAAAGACAGGGCTTTTTCCAATTCTTCCTGCACTGTTCTCAATTTTTCTTGTCGTTGCCAACCGAAATAATGTTGTCCGTTATATTCAATTCCTAAGGCAATTTTCATTTCTACCTCGCTTTCCATAAAAAAACACCAAAGAATCGTCTTTGGTGTTTTTCATCAAAATTAAAAATTATGCACGTTTGAAGTCAATGTGAACCAATTTTGGTTTGAATGGGTGACGTTGCATTGCTTGCACTTTTACAGCCACTTCTTTGCCATCAATTACAAGTGTAATAACATCAGAGTAGAAAGAATCGTGAATCTGTGCGTTGTTTAATTCATCGTGATTTAAGATGATTGAAACTGGTGCTTCGCTGCCACCATAGACGATTGCAGGAATTTGACCGTTATGACGCAGGCGGCGGCTCGCACCCTTACCTTGCGCTATACGAACTTCAGCGTTAAATTTAAATGCCATTGTTATATTCTCTTCAAATAAGATTAAAAAATAAAAAATTGCAGGCGACCCAGCAATTTTCCTAAATTGACTCAAAGCCTTACTTTGAGGGCGCAGATTATAGAATATTCAACTTATCAACGCAAACTTTTTCTAGAAAACTCAGTATGAAACGATTAGAATAACCGCTAATTTTTTGAAACTTATGAAAATCTAAACTACGGGAACAAATGGAATTTCTTATTAATTTTTTCACTGACTACGGCTATTGGGCTGTATTTTTTGTCTTGATAATCTGTGGCTTTGGTGTACCCATTCCTGAAGATATTACCCTTGTTTCAGGAGGCGTGATTGCCGGACTTTATCCTGAAAGCGTTAATTCCCATCTCATGTTATTCGTCAGTATGGTCGGCGTACTCGCAGGCGATTCCTGTATGTACTGGCTCGGTCGTGTTTACGGTACAAAAATTTTACGTTTTCGCCCAATGCGTAAAATCATTACCTTACAACGTCTAAAAATGGTACGTGAAAAATTCGTTCGATATGGCAACCGTGTATTATTTGTTGCCCGTTTTTTACCGGGGTTACGAGCACCAATTTATATGGTTTCAGGCATTACACGCCGTGTGAGTTATACCCGCTTTCTCTTAATCGATTTTTGTGCCGCTATTATTTCCGTACCAATTTGGGTTTATCTTGGCGAATTTGGAGCGAGAAATCTGGATTGGCTGCACGAGCAAATTCAGAAAGGCCAAATGGTTATTTACATATTGGTTGCTGCCATTGCCCTATTCTTATTTTGGAAATGGAAAAAATCGAAAAAACAGAAAAATTAATTTAATAAAAGTGCGGTCAAAAACAGTGAAATTTTTGACCGCACTTCTCTTTTAAGAACGAGCCGCTAAATAACGTTCTACAGTATCCACGATCGCTTGCGTTTGCGGATCAATTTCAATATTTACCACATCACCTGTTTTACGTTGTCCCATCAAGGTTCTTTGTAATGTTTCAGGGATCAAATTCACGCAAAATTGATTGTCTTTCACTTCACCGATCGTCAGGCTAATACCATCTACCGCAACAAAGCCTTTGGTTAAAATATATTTCATGATTTCCATATTCGGTAATTCAAACCAAATTTGACGGTTATTCTCTGACGCAATAATGTCAGAAATCACCGCGGTACAATACACATGACCGGATAAAATATGCCCACCAATTTCAGCCCCCATTTGCATGGCTCGTTCAATATTAACAAAATCACCAACCTTTAATTCGCCCAGATTAGTAATTCGTAAAGTTTCCTGCATTAAATCAAAACTGACTAAATCATCATGAATTTCAGTCACCGTCAAACACACCCCATTATTCGCCACAGATGCACCTATTTCTAACCCTTTTCTCATTTCAGGTGGTAATTTTACGACCTGTGTTCTAAAATGTGTCTTTTCTATAATTGAATGAATCGGGGCAATGCCCTGTACAATTCCTGTAAACATAAATTTTCCTCAATCAAATTTTGCGTAGTATATCAAATTTATGAATTTTCGTCTTTTATCCAAGTATCACCTTGATATTAAGAAATTAATTAAAATTGCTATCCCTGTTTTGCTGGCGCAAGTCGCTCAAAATTCAATGGGACTTGTAGATACCATTATGGCCGGACGAGTAAGTTCTACGGATATGGCAGCCATTTCTGTCGGTGCGTCCATTTGGTTGCCATTAGTTCTATTCGGGCATGGTTTATTACTCGCCTTACCCCCAACCATTTCCTATCTAAATGGTTCCGGACAACGCCATCGCATCGCACATCAAGTTCGACAAGGTATTTGGATTGCCCTTTCAAGCAGTATTCCTCTTGGATTGTGTATTTATTACAGTGATTTTGTCTTGCAATTTATGCAAATGGAGTCACATATGGCGCAAATTGCCCGAGATTATTTACATGCGATGCTTTGGGGATTACCGGCGTATTTATTGCTCGTCAATTTCCGTTGCTTAAATGACGGCATTGCAAAAACCAAGCCGGCAATGGTGATTACCTTTCTAGGGCTAATGCTTAACATTCCACTCAACTATATTTTTATTTACGGTAAGCTCGGCATACCCGCGCTAGGAGCCGTGGGGTGTGGTGTGGCAACGGCGATTGTGAACTGGTCGATGTGTTTAATGATGATTGCCTATTCTTACTTTAATCGTCAAGAACGTCAGTTAAAAGTATTCAGTCAACTTATTGAAAAACCAAATGTTGCAACATTAAAAAAACTCTTACAACTTGGTTTACCCATTGCTATCGCACTTTGCTGCGAAGTAGCACTTTTTGCACTCACAGCCCTATTACTTTCTCCGCTTGGTGCAACCATTGTGGCAAGCCATCAAATTGCCTTAAATACCAGTTCTTTTATTTTTATGTTTCCGATGTCAATCGGCATGGCAACCACAATCCTTGTGGGGCAAGCATTAGGCTCAGCCTCGCCTGAAAAAGCCAAAAATATCGCCTATGCAGCCTTAATACTCGGCTTAACAATCACTGCCATCACCGCATTTATCACGATCTTTTTCCGCTATGAAATTGCCTCCATTTTTGTGACAGATGAAATTGTCATTAGTATGGCAACCGGTTTACTCTTACTTGCTGCTATTTACCAATTTTCCGATACCATTCAAGTAGTTGTGAGTGGCGTGTTACGCGGCTACAAAGATACAAAAGTTATCCTCTATATTACCCTTTTTGCTTATTGGGTAATTGGTGTACCGTTAGGCTATACGCTCGCACGAACCGATTTACTTATTCCAAACATTGGCGCTCAAGGTTTCTGGATTGCCTTTGTCGTTTCTCTGACCTTCGCCGCAGTGTTATTATTCTATCGAATGAGAAAAATACAAAGTTTGAATAATGATGTGTTGATGGCTCGATTAGAAAAACTGAAATAAGGAAATTCTACTTCCATCTAAAATTTCCTCTTTCAGTTTATTAATGAAAATATCAAAAACTTAGGCAACAAAGAGCGGTTACTTTTCATTAAGTTTTTTATATTTCCCCATTCTATGACCTCACGCCCTCTCCATAAATGGAGAGGGCAAATTTTAGCTATTAAACTCTTGGCTCACGCTCCTCAACACACGAGTCATTTCCCTCACATTTTCTGCCCGGCAGATTGCTGAAATCACCGCCACACCATCTGCACCAAATTCCCGCAAAGTGCGAACATGTTCCCGCTTCACACCACCAATCGCAACAAGCGGTTTCGTTATGCCCGACTGTCGCAAGTGTTGAACAAACACCATACCGCGTGTCGGTTTGGGATTTTCCTTTGAATACGTGGGGAAAATCGGCCCAATGCCAAAATAATCAATTTCCGCCATCGCTTCCCCGATTTTGGCTTCTTCCAATAAATTAACCGACCAACCTACAATCATCTCTTTATTCGCTTTTGCCCGAATAACCTCTACCGCCATATCCGTTTGCCCAACGTGGACACCGTCCGCCTCAAGCTCAAAGGCTAAATCCACATTATCATTGATGATAAACGGCACGCGGTATTCACGGCACATATCCCGACAAGCAATGGCTAACGCTTTTTGCGCCGAGGGAGAATGTTCAGAAAATTTACCTTTATCCCGAAATTGAAAGCAGGTAATACCGCCGTCTAACGCCTGTTTTAACACCGAAAGTAAATTTTGTTCGCTATTTTCCCCTAAATGCCGACAGTCCTGCGTTCCTGCAACAAAGTAAAGCGGTAGAATTTCTCGAATTTTTTGCATTTCATCATTCCCCTTAGTACATAAAATCACGATAAGCCCAATGATTTGTCGGTCCATGTCCATGACCGATATTGAGCGGGTGGCTAATCGCTGCTGTAATAAAATCTTTGGCAATTTCAACCGCACTTTGTAATGTTTCTCCCTTCGCTAATTCTGCAGTTAAACAAGCGGAAAAGGTGCAACCTGTACCGTGCGTATGTGGTGTATGAAAACGTGGACGTTCTAATACAAAATCACGCCCATCGGCAAGGAAAACCCAATCTTGACACTGTTCACTCTGCGAATTAGGTGAATGCCCGCCTTTAATAATCACATTACTCACCCCTTGCTTTTGTAGGGATTTTGCCGCTTTTTGAATGCTAATTTCATCGTAAATCGCCACACCCGTTAAGGCTTCTGTTTCAGGCAGGTTAGGCGTAATGACATCAGCCAATGGGAGTAAATGATCAATAAGTGCTGAAACTGCCTGTGGCTGTAATAGCGCTGCACCGCCTTTGGCAAACATCACAGGATCAAGCACCACGTTGCCAAATGGACGCTCCTTAAGGCATTCCGCCACACATTCAATTATCTCTGTCGTCCCCAACATACCAATTTTCGCGCTTGCAATGTTGAAATCGTCTTTGATTGCTTGCAGTTGTGAACGAATCATCTTTAGAGGAATAGTATGAATATCAAATACCCCTTGTGTATTTTGAGCGGTTACCGCAGTCACCACAGAAGTACCAAACACCCTTTGCATTTGGAAAGTTTTCAGATCTGCCTGAATACCCGCACCACCGCCACTATCCGAGCCTGCAATCGTTAGCACTTGAGGGACGTTATTCATTGATACGCCCCTTTTGTGCTATCGTTTCCGGGCTAAGTGCCGCCAGTTCATCTAATAAACGTATTTGAAATTGACCGACTTGAGTCGTCAGAGTTTGAGCCGCAAGTTCACCCGCAACGGTATAAGCCACACAGGCTTCTAGGGTTGCTGCAAAATGTTCGCCCGAATCTACGGCTAAAAAAGCGCCACAAACTGCACTGAGTAAACAGCCCGATGCCGTCACTTTAGGGAACAACGGTGTGCCGTTACGCACGGTTGCGGTTTGTGAACCATCGCTGATCACATCCACTTCACCGCTAATCAAAACAACACAGCCGTACTGTTTGGCAACACGTTGAGCAACGGCTTTCAAATCCACATTACCTTGCCCCGCATCCACGCCTTTTGCTTGCCACGTTTCGCCTGCAATTGTTGCCAACTCTCCGGCATTACCACGAATGAGCGCAAATTTTATTTCAGACAAGAGCTGACGAACAGTCTCTCGGCGATAACTTGTTGCCCCCACCCCCACAGGATCAAGCACAACAGGAATTCCCTTCGCATTTGCCGTTTTCCCCGCCAGCAACATAGCTTTTTGCTCTTTGCCAATTAACGTACCGATATTGATCACGAGGGCTTGGCTTAAATTGGGCATTTCGACCATTTCCTCTTCGCTCGCCGACATCATAGGTGAAGCCCCTAATGCCAATAATCCATTGGCATTAAAATTAGCCGCAACAATGTTGGTAATATTATGTATGAGTGGATTTTGCTCACGAATTTTTGAAAGATAAATAGATTTCATCTGTGGTCTCCTTTGTGTGGTTAAGATAAATCTAAGCCCATTTGCCAGAAATTAATTTCCATACGCGTTGCGGTGGTAAAAATGTTCTGAATATGGGCAAGTTGATTTGAGTTTAGTGATTGACAAAGTGCGGTTAAAAAATCCGCCGTTTCTGTTGCGGTTTGTTGAAACTCAGCACTTGCATAAGTTTCGATCCAAGACTGATAAGGATTATTCGCCAAGCGTGGATAATGCGTTGTGATGTAGCGAGCAGCTTGGGCATAACCAACCGTGCAAGGCGTAGTGGCGGCATAAAGTTCAGCTAATCCTCCTACCATTCCAACATCTAATAAATAGCGGGTGTAAGCCACACAAGCAGCGCTTTCTTGTGTATTTATCATCTCTTGTTCGCTTATCCCCCACTGCTTGCAATAATTGAGATGTAATTGAATTTCTTGGTTAAGAATATCCAACGTTTTGCGTGGTACAGCCATTTCCGCAAAGTTTTTTGCTTTAAAAATAGCCAATGCAAAAGCACGGCTATAATGGAAAAGATAGCGATAATCTTGTTTTAAATAATGTTGGAAAGCGCATTTAGGTAACGTACCTTGAGCCAGTTGCTGCACAAATTGATGTTCAATATAGTTTTGCCAATAAGGTTGTGCATTTTCAATCAGTTGAGTAATCATCTTGTCTCCTCCTTATTATTAATGAAATAGGCTGTCACCTACTAAAGAGCGGTCAAAAATCTAAATATTTTGCAGGGTCTAATTGGTCTTTATTTACCACTAAAATAAGTTTGTTATTAAGCCAGTATGAATATATTGGCTTCAATATTGATTTGCCCTTGAACCGAGCCTTGATAATCCATGCCTGCGATCAAGCATAACAATGTCGGTTTACCCACGTCCGATGAAGCGAATAGACTTACCCGCTCTTTTTGAAAAAGGGACAAATGAAGCGACTCAAATAGTGCCTGATCACCGAAATTAAGACTTAAATTCTGGATATGTAGCATCACCCACCTCTCAGGAATCAACCGGAGACTTGAGCAGACGAGAATAAAAAATAGAAAATAAAATAAGAAATGAAAGGATATTTTGGCATATTAGTTTCCTACGTCAGTGCTAACTGTTTCAGGTTCACGGGTATTATCTCAGCCACATTGTGGCACCCCGACTAAATTTTGTAAGAGTCTATACTGCTCTTGAAGAAAAAACAAGCAAAAGTGCGGTTGTTTTTCACCATATTTTATTTATAGCAAATACAAATTATTCCTATTGAGAGAATTAATTATTTTCAGTTATACTTGCGATTCTTTTTTATTTCATTAATTTTAAGGAAAGCAACGATGATGTTTAAACACAGCATTCTTTACTCCGTACTATTCACCGGAATATCGGTTTCGGCGTTGGCAAAAACCGAGCTGCAAACTGATGCGGGCATAGATTCTGAAATAGTATTAGATCAAGTGAATGTCATTACCGAGTTAGAAAAAGCCAAAGCTGCCGGAGAAAAACAAAAAGAAATTGTCAACCTTAGCCTACTTGGTCACCAAACTGCATTTACCGCACCTATCTCAGTGGTTAATTACGATGAAAAAGCATTTGAAGATAAATCACCGCGCAATGTCGTTGATGCTATTTCTAAAATCGATCCTTCAGTAATGAATTTTGGTGGTGAGACAAATACGCTTTCCGGTTTATATATAAGAAATTTACAACTTGATATGCGTCAGGTTAGTGTGAATGGATTAGCCGGTTTATACTCAACCTATAATTCACCCACTGCCGCTGTTTCCTCTGCCCAATTAATTAAAGGAGCTTCTACTGCAACAACAGGAATGGATCCTGAGGGTTCTGCCGGAGCTTCAATGAATATCGAAACCAAGCGAGCAACTGATGATGCAATCAATAAATTAGGTTTTGCTTGGTATAGTAACAATCGTTTACAAGAAACTTTTGATTTCGGTCGCCGATTTGGTGCGAATAACGAATGGGGTGTACGAGTAAATGGAAAATATCGTGATGGCGATACCCCACGTAGAGATTATGATGAACGTAATAAAGAATTTGCCATTGGGGCAGATTATCGCGGTGATAAATTACGCATTGGCATAGATTATATGTATAACAAACGGGCAACCCATGGTGGACGTGCACGTTTACAAGACATACAAAACTTAACTTATCGCCTACCAAGCGCTCCTAATGGTAAAACGAACTTAAATCCTCACTGGATCGGTCAAACCACCGAAGACCAAACTATCATGGGAACTTTTGAATATGACCTCCCTTACAATATGATGCTATCCGGTGGAATCGGTTATATGGAATCCCAATATTCGGGTGCTTTTGGTCAAATTACTCGAATTCAATCTAACGGTGATTTTGATATCACAGGTATCCGTGGAATTGATTTTCTCTCTCGTACAACGAGCAGTAACTTGAAATTACAAGGTGAATTAGAAACCGGTCCATTATTACATTCTTGGAATTTGGCATTTGATAATGTTATGCGTGAACGAGATCATCATCAAAGCAGTCGCACAAACGGTAGAATTTCAGGTGGGTCAATCTATCAACCTAATTTTAGTGCATTGTCACCAAATAATTTCGATCTTACGGCAAATACCCAAGGAACGAATAATAAACTTACCGCTCGTAGCTTGGCTGTTTCCGACACCATGAGCATTTTTGATAATACTGTTCGTTTAACAATTGGTGGACGTTTCCAATGGATTAAACAATTAGATAAAACGACGGGAACAGAACTTAAATCCGATCGTTTCAGCCCAATGATCGCATTAGCCTATGTGCCAAATCCAAATTTAGTCATTTACGGTAACTACTTGGAAGATCTTGAGCCGGGCAAAGCCGATCCGGATACCGGAGAAATGAATAGTCCTCGTGTGAGCCGCCAACTTGAATTAGGGGTTAGAAAAAATTGGAGCGAATTGCTAACCACAACATTAAGCATTTATGAAATTCGTCGTCCCGGCATTGTACGTGGTCAAAAAAATTCGGCATTGGAAGCTATGTCCGGGAAAGAACAAGGTAAAGAACGCAACCGCGGTATTGAGTTCAATGCTTACGCAAACCTACTTGAAGGCACTTTGCGACCATCATTTGGTTTCACCTATAACCAAGCAAAACTCATTAATTTTCCGACTTATGCAGACAAAATTGTCAACGGAATTCAGGTTACGAGTCCTCGCTGGATTGCAAAAGCTGCAATTGAATGGGATACCCCTTTCATTAAAAATTTAACACTAAATAGTGCTATTCAATACTATGGCAAGTCTTATCAGGATGCTGCCGCAAACTACCGTTTACCTTCCTATACAACCGTAGATTTTGGTGCAAAATATATAGTGAAAGTCGGGGAAAAACAAAATGTAACCTTGCGAGCGGGTATTGAAAATGCCTTTAATAAATACTATTGGCAAGTGCAACGAGGGTTATATGATCGTAGTTTCGCCGTGCTAGGTATGCCACGTACTTATTGGGCTAATGTAGAATATTCATTCTAATTTACTGCATATTATCAGGGCGAAACCATTTCGCCCTTTTTTCGTTTATGGAAATTTATGAACTGGCAAACCGAACTCAATAATAGTTTAAGCTGGATTTTGACCGCACTTTTCTGGGTGGTGATCTGTTTTACTCTCACTATGCTGGCACTCAAGCAAACAGCTTTAGGCAAGAAATTTTGGCGAATTACGTCCCCCTCTATCACAAAGAAAAATCGACTTAAGCTAATCGCCATACTGCTGTTACTTTTCCTGATGATTTTGCTTGAAGTGCGCTTTAGTGTACTTAATTCTTTTTTTTACAATGGTTTATATAGCTCAATGCAAGAATTGAATGCAGATAAATTTTGGTTCTTTGCGAAACTCAACGCAATTTTAGTGCTTATGCAAGTGTTACATACCATTATTGATTATTTTCTACGCCAAGTTTTTGAAATTCGTTGGTTAGAAAGTCTTAATGGGATTTTAATCAAAGGCTGGCTGAAAAATAAAAACTATTACCGCCTCAAATATGAACGGGAGCTTCCCGATAATATCGATCAGCGTATTGAACAAGATGCTCGGGAATTTATTACCTGCACCGTACAGATTGTTCGTGGAATGATTAATTCAGTTCTGACCACCATTGAATTCACGATTATTCTTTGGTCGCTTTCAGGTATGTTAAATGTCTTTGGTTTGAATATTGAAAAAGGTGTGGTGTTCTTTATTTATGCCTTTATTATTTTTGCCACGCTGATGTCCGTTTGGATTGGCTATCCACTGATAAAACTCAATTTTAATAAAGAAAAACTCAACGGCGATTATCGTTATTCCTTAATTCGTGTGCGTGATAATGCGGAAAGCATTGCTTTTTATCATGGCGAACCGAAAGAGCAAATTTTACTCAAAAATAAATTTTCTCAAATTATTCAGAACCGTTGGGCGATTGTATTAAAAATGCTTGGTTTGGATGGATTTAATAACGGTGTTACCCGTTTTGCCAAATTATTACCTTTGATGTTACAAGCTCCACGCTTTTTTACCGGACAAATCAAACTGGGCGATATGCACCAAACGGTCCAAGCCTTTAATCGACTGATGACTGCACTCTCTTTCTTCCGATTATTTTATGAAGAATTCACCCTCTACCAAGCACGCCTTAATCGTTTGTATGGGTTTATCACAAAACTGGATGAATTGGATCACACCGAAATCAGCCAACCCTACCGATGTTCAAATCATGTGGCGCTGAAAGATTTTGGTATAAAAGATGAACAAGGGCGTATTTTACTCAATAATATTAATATCACCCTCAAAAATGGCGATGCGTTGCTTATTCAAGGGGCATCAGGCACGGGTAAAACAACCCTGCTCAAAGCCATTGCAGGGATCTATCCTTTTGAAACCATTGGTATTGCGGAACATCCTTGTATGGGAAGTCTATTCTTACCACAACGGCCTTATATACCTCAAGGTTCGTTACGTGAAGCCATTTGCTATCCGAATATCAATCCTCATCACCCCGCTCTGATTTCAACGATGACTGATTGTTGCTTAGAAAAATATATCAATGCGCTTGATGTAGAAAACGATTGGCAAGCGATTTTATCCCCCGGTGAATTACAACGTGTAGCCTTCATTCGCATTCTGCTCACAAAACCGGACGTAGTTTTCTTGGATGAAACCACTTCCGCCCTTGATGAAGAAACCGAATATCAACTGTATAAAATCATTAAGGAACGCTTACCGAATATGATTATCCTCAGTATCGGACATCGCAATACACTCCAACAATTTCACAATAAGCAACTAAAATTGGAAGTCTGTATTGTGTAGCGAAAAGAGCGGTGTAATGAGCAGTTACACAACCCTGTTTTTGTTTATCAACGAGGAAACACTACATTTCGGTTAAATTCCCATTTTGTTCATTTGCCACATAATACCGAAAAAGTGCGGTTAAAATTGAAGGTGTTTTAAAACATAAGCAAAATTAACCGCACTTATGCGTATAAAAAAATTAAAAAGCACTCAATATGAATTAATCAGCCAACCCCGTAATCTTTTGACGAATCCCCTCCTCCCTTTCACTCCATTTCCGGTCTTTTATTATTTCATAATAAGAAAAAGTCCATTTCCAAACAGCAGACTAGTTTTAAGATATGGTTTCATTATAATTCCTAGCCTTTCTAATAGAATATAAAGGAATTTTTATGAAAAAAGCCATTTTAACGACCGCACTTTTCGCCTTTTCAACCACGTTATTTGCCTCAACACCACAACAGAACAAAGCAGCCGCACTTGATTTCTATGAAATGGTGTTTAACCAACATAAACTACAAGAAGCCAGTGATAAATATATCGGCAAGGAATATTTACAGCACAATCCAACCGTAGCAGACGGTAAGCAAGCCTTTATTGACGCTTTTGCACCCTTTTTAAAAGCCCATCCAAAATCAAAAGCGACTGTAAAACGTGTATTGGCTGACGGCGATTTGGTTGCTCTGCACGTGCATAGCCAGTTAAATGATGAAGATCGTGGTGAAGCGGTTGTGGATATCTTCCGTTTTGATAAAGCAGGCAAAATTGTGGAGCATTGGGATGTGATTCAAGCTGTCCCTGAAAAAACAGAAAGTGGACGGAGTATGTTCTAGGAAAAATGCGTGGAAATTCACGCATTTTCTATTTGTAGCGTTTTTTCACCGCACTTTTATCTTGTTCACGCAATCGTTCCAGTTTTTCTTTAATTTGAATTTCCATTCCCCTATTTGTTGGGAAATAATACTGCACATCCTTGAGTTCTTCAGGGAAATAGTTTTCACCGGCTGCATAAGCATTGAGTTCATCATGGACATAACGATATTCCTCCCCAAACCCGAGATCTTTCATCAGATTAGTCGGTGCATTGCGTAAATGAGGTGGCACGTCATAATCAGGCAAGCTTTTAGCTTGCTGTTTCGCCGTATTGAACGCGGTATAAACCGCATTACTTTTTGGCGCTACCGCAAGATAAATAATGGCTTGTGCAATGGCTCGCTCCCCTTCATAAGCCCCCACACGGGTAAAACAATCCCAAGCCGCCAGTGCCACTTGCATTGCACGGGGATCGGCATTTCCAATATCTTCCGAGGCAATGGCTAACAGCCGTCTTGCCACATAAAGAGGATCGCCCCCTGCCGTTAAAATTCGAGCATACCAATATAATGCAGCATCCGGGGCTGAGCCTCTAACGGATTTATGCAAGGCAGAAATCAGATCATAAAAACGATCGCCCTGCTTATCAAAACGGGCTTGACGCTCGCCCAGTGCGGTTTTAAGTAAAGTGCGGTCAATTTTTTTGCCGTTTTCCGTTTCATCTGCCATATCCACCATCAATTCAAGACAATTCAAGGCGAGACGGGCATCACCATTGGCATATTCGGCGAGAGCTTGTAATAAATTCTCTTCTAAAATTAACCGCTCTTTTGCCAATCCACGCACCGGATCTTGTAACGCTTGTCGAAGCACAGATTCTATTTCAGATATAGTTAAAGATTTCAACACATATACCCTTGCACGGGAAAGCAAGGCGTTATTGAGTTCAAAAGAAGGATTCTCTGTTGTCGCACCGATAAAAATAATAGTGCCGTCTTCAATATGGGGGAGAAAGGCATCCTGCTGACTTTTATTGAAACGATGAACCTCATCCACAAATAAAACGGTTTTTCGGGCGGCAAGACGATTTTGTTTGGCACGATCAATGGCGTCACGAATTTCTTTTATTCCACCGGTAACCGCTGAAATACGTTCGACATCCGCATTAATTTGATGAGCGATAATTTCTGCTAATGTGGTTTTGCCGGTGCCGGGTGGGCCCCAAAAAATCATAGAATGAATATGACCCGCTTGAATCGCTTTGCGTAGCGGTTTACCTTCACCGATAAGATGTGATTGACCAAAATATTGATCGAGATTGGTCGGGCGCATTCTGGCGGCAAGGGGACGAAAATCATTTTCCGAAAAATCAAAATCAAGATTCGCCATTATTTTTTCCATTAAAGCATTTGAAATAAAAATTGAGGGCGTAGTCAATTACGCCCCAAACCTTATTTTTTACGTTGATCGTCCAACTCAACACCTTTTGGAGGATTAAATTGGAACAAGTTATTCGGCAAACTTTGATTAGTAATATTACGTAATACATAAAGGTTGGTTTGCCCGTCTTTTTCCGTAGTGCTGAAATTTCTCAACACACCACTGGCATCCACACGAATATCAAATTGTTTAATATTACTTTTCGTCGATTTAGGCTTTAACACAAAAGTATCTGCCTGTTGTGACACCGAATATTGGTTCCAATGACTTTTATCATCACTGGTCAGCAACACAAAAGGCGTGTTATTTACAGCATCTTTCACCCATTGTGCCGTGACTTGTTGTACAAAAGGATCGTAATACCAAAGGGTTTTGCCGTCTGCAATAATCTGTGTTTCTTGGGGCGATTTGGTATCCATTCTAAATAAATTCGGGCGTTTAATTTGGATTTTTCCACTACCTTGTTGCACATTTTTCCCACCGGCGGAAGTCACCGTTTGGGAAAACTCGGCACTTAATACATTCACTTGGCTTAAACGTGATTGTAACTCGCTTGCGGCATCGGCAAACGCCGTATTGGAAAATCCAATTAACCCCAATCCAGCCAAACCAAGTGCGGTCACAAAAAACGTTGTTTTTTGAACGTTGGCTTTGCCAACGGCCTCGTGATAGGTGAACAAACGAGCGAGCGAGTTTGTGAATAATTTTAACGATGTTTTTTTCATTTTACTTTCCTTTTTAAAGAGAAATTAATAATCCGGACGACGTGCAAGAATTTCACGTTTACCATTTTGCATGGCACTTACAACACCTTGTTCTTCCATTTGATCCATAATTCTGGCAGCACGGTTAAAGCCTACGCTAAATTTCCGTTGAAGGGCTGAAACGGAAGTCGTCCCGGTGGTTAATACAAATTCCATAACCTCATCAAACAATGGATCCAATTCTCCGCTGCTTCCCGCCGATTTTTCTGTATTTTCTTCCTCATCCGTACTGTCCAAAATACCATCAATATAATCCGGTTTTCCACGGGCACGCCAATCATCGGCAATACGCACCACTTCATCATCACTCATAAATGCGCCATGTACACGAATCAGATCGGACGATCCTTGCCCTGAATAAAGCATATCACCACGCCCTAATAATGCTTCGGCACCACCTTGATCCAAAATCGTACGAGAGTCAATTTTACTAGCCACCGTAAAGGCGATACGACTTGGTACATTCGCTTTGATAAGACCGGTAATTACGTCAACGGATGGTCGTTGGGTTGCCAAGATCAAATGAATCCCAATCGCGCGTGCTTTTTGAGCAAGGCGGGCAATAAATTCTTCGATTTGTTTCCCTGCCACCATCATGAGATCAGCAAATTCATCCACAATCACCACAATATAGCTTAATTTTTGCAATGCCGGCGGCATTTGATCCATGGTATCACCCGGTTTCCAAATCGGATTCGGGATCGGCATCCCCATTCCCTCATATTCATCAATTTTTTCGTTAAAACCTTCAATATTCCGTACACGAAGGGCGGAAAGTAGCTGATAACGGCGCTCCATCTCATCCACACACCAACGTAACGCATTCGCCGCTTTTTTCATATCGGTGACAACAGGTGTGAGCAAATGTGGAATATCGTTATAGACGGAAAGCTCCACGACTTTCGGGTCGATCATAATAAATTTCACTTCTTCCGGCTGGACACGGAAAAGCAAACTAAGAATCATAGTATTCACACCAACAGATTTACCGGAACCCGTTGAACCCGCTACCAATAAATGCGGCATTTTTGCCAAATCCACCACAACAGGTTTACCACTAATATCTTTCCCCAATGCCATAGGTAAAAGCGCTTTAGAATCACGAAATTCATTACTGTCTAACACATCACGCAACGGCACAATTTGACGGCGGGCATTTGGCGTTTCAATACCGATATAAGGTTTACCCGGAATCACTTCCGCCACACGAATAGAACGAAACATCAAAGCACGTGCCAAATCCGAATCAATATTGGTTACTTTCGAGGCTTTTACTCCGGGTTGTAATTCCAGTTCATAACGAGTCACCACCGGCCCCACAAGTACATCTTTTACTGTCGCTTTAACATTAAAATTACGAAGTTGCTGTTCAATACGTTGTGAGGTATCATGAATTTCCTCTCGGGTAATATCCTGCGCTTGGGTCGGGCGATATTCCAATAACGCCAAACTCGGTAATGGCGTACTCGGTTTCTCACGTTTTGTTGTCGGTTGCTGAAATGCCGGATGAATCAACGAATCACCATAAGGTTTATAAATCGGTGTAGCCTCTTTCTCTTTCATTTCTTGAGTCGCTGTTTGTGGTTCGGTCAAAATAACTTTTAACGCCTCTTCCGCATTTAAAGCTTTGGCTCGTATCTCCATTTCAGCAAGACGTTGTTGCTCTTGTTCGGCAAATTGACGTGCCAAATCATCCATTTCATCATTCATCTCTTCAGAAAGTGCGGTCGTTTTTTGCGATGAATTTTGCAATGCAAGGCTCACTGTTGGTATTGTTGGTTCGTTTAATCCTGAAACAATGGAAAAATCAACCGCACTTTGCTCTTCTTTAAGATGGCTTTGTTGGTTTGCACTTTCCCAAATTGGAACGGTTGTGTGCGGTGAGGTTTCACCATAAGTACCAATACTTACTTTAGGTAACTCATCTAAGGTTTCTGTTTTGAACGTATCAAAATTCTCGTTAAATTCAGATGTTGTTTGTTGGGCATCAGAAGGGAGCTTCAGTGATGGCGATAAACCACTGATATTGATCAGCGTTTCAGGTTGAACTAATGGATTATCCGGACTTTCTTCACTTACCTTGAAAGATTCGTTTTTATCTTCCTCTGACTTTTCCACTAATTTATTTTCTTCTTTTTCTAAATTTGATGGCTTCCGAATCACAATTTGTTCCAATTCTTCAACGGATTCAGTCGATTGCTCTACATCTTGCTGAATATCATTTTTCATCGTGAGCCAATTATAAAAACGCATAATCAAGCGAATTAATGAAGCCCCCGAACAGAAAATGAAACCAATAATAGCTAGCCCCAAACCTGCAAGAATACAACCAAATTTTCCTAAAGTCGGATAAAGTGAAATCACCACACTACCGCCCAATACGCCACCGGATAAATAGTAATTCGTGTTAGAAAGTAGTAAAGTTGCCATGATAGTTAAGCCGATTAATAACGTAATAAAGCCAAAACTACGCAAGACAATTTTAGTAAGAGATAAAGAACGAACTGCTTTTGTTTTTAATAAAAAAATAGGAACAAGAAAAATCAGAAAGGGCAGTAAATGCCCCATGTAGCCCAAGAAAACAAAGAAAGCATCTATGATCCATGCCCCTAAAGCGCCGGCTTTATTAATCGTTTCTCTTTGAAAGCTGGCCGTTGACCAAGAATTATCTAAAGGTGTGTAACTCGACCACGCAACAATCAGGTATAGCCCCAAAAGTGCGGTCAAGCCTAAAATTAATTCACCGAGATATTGTTTCGGTGTAAATCGTTCAGTAATTCGTTTAATCATTTTTATTTTAAAACAAGATAATTGGTTTGTTTGACTTCTTCCATCACCACATAAGTGCGAGTGTCATTCACGCCGGGTAAACGAAGTAAGGTTGTACCAAGCAATTTACGGTAAGCCGCCATATCTGCTACTCGCGTTTTTAACAAATAATCAAAATCACCCGAAACTAAATGACATTCTTGAATTTCATCAAGGGCTTGAATCGCCTCATTAAATTCTTCAAATACATCGGGTTTCCCTCGTATAAGGGTAATTTCAACAATGACTAAAAGCGGCGCATCAAGTAACTCAGGATTAAGCAAAGCACGGTAGCCCATAATCACGCCCTGCTTTTCCAAACGTTTTACCCTCTCTAAACAAGGCGTAGGTGATAATCCGACTTTTTTGGAAAGATCAATATTCGAAATTTTTCCGTTACGTTGTAGTTCATTAAGGATTTTAATATCAATCGCGTCCAACGCTTTATGTAATTTTTTTTCCATTTTATTCGCCGTCCTTTTTTACTTACACGGGCATATTTTAGCGAATTTTACCGAAGTTTTCAGTATGACAATGAATTTCTAAAAATTATCCAGTACATCTAATGCGTCTGCTAATTTTTTCACTGTAAAAACCTGCATATTTTCGACCGCACTTTTCGGTTTATTACCGAAGGGTACAATGGCACGTTTAAATCCGTGTTTTGCCGCTTCACTAATACGTTCTTGCCCACTCGGTACAGGACGAATTTCACCGGCAAGTCCCACCTCCCCAAAGATCACCAAATCTTGTGGCAAGGGACGATTACGAAAACTGGAAATTAACGCCAACAACAAGGCAAGATCTGCACTGGTTTCCGTGACTTTCACGCCCCCCACAACATTAACAAACACATCCTGATCCGCCATTTGTAACCCACCGTGGCGATGCAATACGGCAAGTAATAATGCTAAACGATTCTGTTCCAAACCTACGGCAACACGGCGCGGGTTTGCCAACATTGAATGATCCACCAAGGCTTGAATTTCTACTAATAGCGGGCGGGTTCCCTCCCATAAAACCATCACTGAGCTCCCCGGTGTTTGCTCATCGCCACGGCTCAAAAAGATTGCGGAAGGATTTTTCACCTCGCGTAAACCTTGTTCCGTCATACCAAATACACCCAATTCATTCACCGCACCAAAACGGTTTTTATGGCTACGTAGGGTACGATAACGGGAATCCGCTTCCCCCTCTAAAAGCAAGGAACAGTCAATCGCATGTTCTAATACTTTAGGTCCGGCAAGAGTACCATCCTTAGTAACATGCCCCACCATAATAATCGCCACTTGACGGGTTTTCGCATAACGGGTGAGGAAAGAAGCACATTCCCTCACTTGGGCAACACTCCCCGGGGAAGATTGAATATCCGCCAAATGCATCACTTGAATGGAATCAATCACGATAATTTGCGGTTTGAGCTGATCTGCCAAATTACAAATCTGCTCTACCGAAGTTTCAGAAAGCATATTGAGCTGATCATTCGGTAAACCTAAACGATTAGCCCGCATAGCAACCTGTTGTAGGGATTCCTCGCCCGTCACATAAAGTGCGGTCATTTTTTGTGCCAAACCACACATCACTTGCAACAATAACGTACTTTTTCCTGCACCGGGATGCCCCCCAATCAAAATTGCACTGCCCGGTACAATTCCTCCGCCTAATACGCGATCAAGCTCTTTAAATCCACTGGTAAAGCGAGGAGTTTCTTGCAAACTGATTTCCGATAAGGTCTGAATTTTTGCTTGTGTTTCACCGGCATAACCGCTGAAACGATCATTTTTGCTTTTTACCGTAGAAATCAACCGCACTTCACTAATCGTATTCCAAGCTTTACAAGCGGAACATTGCCCTTGCCAACGGGAAAATTCCGCACCACAATCATTACACACATAAGCCGTTTTAGGGGCTTTCGCCATGCTATTTCTCCATAAAATAAGACTGTCTCAAACACGTAATATCAAAACGATACTTTAATGATATACACTTGATTCGCCCGATACCGCTAAACGCATTAATTTAATCATTCGTTCAAAATACAAACGTGTAGTAAAAAGTGCGGTCAATTTTTCAATAGTTTTTTTATTATCCTTGGTTTCACTGTGGAAACGAATCAACGCCTGAATTTCGTTAAGGAAGGTTTGATTACTTTCGAGTAATTGTGGCAACACATCATCCTCTATGATCGGGTTTCCGCTTTTTTGTTCCAACACCCGTTCAAACAACATCTTGTTTTCATCATAATAATGGTACAAATTGAAAAATGCCCCTACCCGCTCCACAGTTTTCATAAAATCGTGATGAAAAAATGAACTTGGCAAAGAAAGGGTTTCTTCTACTAATTCCTGCTCCATTTTTAAAATTTGATGAAATTTCGCGTTAAAATCCACCGCACTTTCTTCTCTATCTTTGCTCAAGAAATCACGCCATTTATTCAGCCAATCCGTTAAAACTACGGGGCTACTAAGTTGATAGCCACGCTTCGCCTTGCTCGCACTACTAAAATAAATATCGGTCAAAACGGGCAATTCTTCCACGAAATAGAAAAGATCGCTGACTTTCCCTTCTTTTAATTCAAACTCAATTTCACAAATAGGTTGTGAACGCCCACCACTTACAACTTCCCCTTGATCAAACGCCACTTCAATTTTGGAATTACGAAATGCTATCAGCCATAAAGTGCGGTTAAAATCCGTGGAGAAAATCGGTTTTAGCGGAGTCACCGGCAATTGCTCAAAAGGATATAAAGTGCGTAATTGTTCGTTTGTTGGTGCTTCTTTTTTATCTAAGAGTAGATTATATTCAGGGCGATGATGCAAGCCGCCGACTACTTCCCCATTCGTTTTTAGGGTTAATGTAAACGCTTGATTTTCTTGACGAATACGCAAACCCATTTTTTGCCTAGCGAGAAAATGATCAGGATAATCATAATAGGTGTTACCTAAGCAAATGCTTTTACGATCTAATGGGTTAAATTGTTGAAGGTGCTTTTCAAGTAAGTGAAATGTTTCCGGTGAAACAGCAAGTTTGAGTTCTATTTCATTGCTCACGAGAATGAATCCTTATTAATTTAACTGGTTAAATATACAAAAAAACCAAGACTTTTATGTGCAACTTACGTTAAGAACACTGATATCATCAAACGTAAAATTACCCTATATATTATTTTAATGGGGCAAAAAATAGTCTTTATCCTTTAAGCCATAGGCATCTTTGTGAAAAAGTACAGTCATCTGAGAAGATTTTCTATTTATAACAAATGTACCATCGCTTTTTCTTCTTGTTTAATTCGGACGGCTAAAATAACAAGATAAATTGGCAGTCCAATTATTGCGACATTGATAGCATGACAAAACAGGCTTAGTCCAATTAGCTCCGGAATGATATTAAGAAAATAGTTAGGGTGACGAACGTATCTGAATAAAAAAGAGCGATTGATTTTATGGTTAGGTAAAATATAGATTTTTACTGTCCAAATCTCTTTAAGCTCATAGATGACATAAAATAACATCGCTATTGCGAAAACCAGTATTGCCAAGCCTATTTGTGAAACAAAATCAAACCCAATTAAACGGTAGTTAGCCTCGCAGATTGCGGCAACATAGAATGCAATATGAGCGACAGATAACAACATTGAATTAGTTTTACCATATTGAACAGCGCCCCTAGCAATTAAAGACCTCTCATTACGAATAGAAATGGATAAGGTGTAAAAACGAAGGCTAAGAATGATAACAAAAATAATATTAATGAGTAGCATAAGTTCTCCTTAAAAAAGGGATTACCATAACAAATTATATAAAAATATTCATCAACAATTTTCCTGTTAAGAGGATTTACACATTTTTTATACCATCATCCGAACGACACACAATAGTTTAATATCGGCTCATTACAACTAACTACATACACACTCTCAAAGCCTGACGGTTATTTCTACCTTAGTAGATTCATCTACATAGGGTTAAAACATTAATTAATGAATCTATGATCGTTATCTATAAAATCAATTCTATTTCAAGTAAAAATCAGGTAATATGCGCACGAATTTCAACCCCTTATATGGAGTAAATGAGATATGGCAATGAATAATATCCTTGGATTATTTGCCCACTCGCCTTTAAAACCTTTGCAAAAACATTCTGACAAGGTCACTGAGTGTTGCGATCTTTTAATTCCTTTTTTTGAAAAAACCTTTTTAAAAGATTGGGAAGGAGCGGAAAATGTTCGTTTGGAGATTTCCCGATGTGAGCGCGAAGCAGATTCGCTCAAACGAGAAATCCGTTTGAAATTACCTCGTGGTTTATTCTTACCTATTGATCGTACCGATTTATTGGAATTGGTGACGCAACAAGACAAATTGGCGAACTTTGCTAAAGATATTTCCGGCAGAATGATTGGTCGTCAATTTGGTATCCCAGAAGAAATGCAAGAAGATTTCCTCAGCTATGTGAAACGTAGTTTGGATTCTATCCATCAAGCCCATTTAGCCATTGAACAAATGGATGAATTACTCGAAACCGGCTTTAAAGGCCGTGAATTGAAGTTGGTTAATAATATGATCCAAGAATTGGATTCGATTGAAGACGATACGGATCAAATGCAAATTCAATTACGCAAAATGTTACTGGCTATTGAACATCATTACAATCCAATTGATGTCATGTTTCTATATAAAATTATGGAATGGATTGGCGTACTTGCCGATCAAGCCCAACGGGTTGGTTCACGTATTGAATTAATGCTTGCCCGCTCATAGTTTATTGCCAATAAAAAATAGGAAAACACGATGGAACTTATTAATCAATATGGGTCATTATTTATCATTATAACTGCTATTTTTGGCTTATTAATGGCGTTCGGTATCGGTGCAAATGACGTTTCAAATGCTATGGGAACTTCAGTCGGTTCCGGTACGATCACAGCTAAACAGGCTATTTTAATCGCCATGATATTTGAGTTTGCCGGTGCTTATCTCGCCGGTGGTGAAGTAACCGAAACGATTAAAAGCGGTATTATTGATCCGACACAATTTGTTGATTCCCCTGATATTTTAGTATTAGGAATGATGTCGGCCTTATGTGCCGCAGGGGTATGGTTACTCATTGCTTCTTACATGGGTTGGCCTGTTTCAACGACACACTCAATTATCGGTGCAATCATTGGTTTCGCCTGTGTAACAATTGGTTCGGACGCAGTCCGTTGGGAAAGCATTGGTGGTATTGTTGGAAGTTGGTTTGTTACGCCGGTCGTATCTGGTATTGTTTCTTATGCCATTTTTACCAGTACGCAAAAACTCATTTTCGATACAGAAGATCCTTTAAAAAACGCAAAAAAATTCGGTCCGTACTATATGGGATTAACCAGTTTTATCCTCAGCATCGTAACAATGACAAAGGGGTTAAAACACGTTGGCTTACATTTTACAATCACTGAAACCGTAACAATTGCAGCAACTATCAGCCTCATATCGATCGTCTTCTGCTATTTTTACTTCCGCAGCGAAGCTTTCAAAAATCGTGTGCAAGGCGGTACTTTTGGCGGAGTTGAAAAAGTATTTAGTATTTTAATGCTATTAACCGCTTGCTCAATGGCATTTGCACACGGTTCTAACGATGTTGCCAATGCGATTGGTCCACTTTCTGCCGTAGTGTCAATCGTAGAAAGTGGTGGTGAAATTACAACGAAAAGTACTTTAGCTTGGTGGATCTTACCATTAGGGGCAACAGGTATTGTAATTGGTTTAGCTGCTATGGGCTATAAAGTAATGGGAACAATCGGAACAGGGATTACCGATCTAACACCAAGTCGCGGTTTCTCTGCTGAATTTGCAACAGCAATTACGGTTGTTATTGCCTCAGGAACCGGCTTACCTATTTCTACTACACAAACTCTTGTTGGTGCTGTATTAGGTGTTGGCTTTGCACGTGGTATTGCCGCGTTGAACTTAACCGTTATCCGCAATATTATCAGCTCATGGGTAATCACACTGCCTGCCGGTGCATTCTTTGCTATCGTAATTTTCTATATTTTACGTGCAATTTTTCTTTAATTAAAAAATGCGGTTAAATTTAACCGCACTTTTTTTCTAAATTGAGGTCTGTAAGTAAGGTCCAAAAATTTAAGAGCGAGTATGCCAAAAACTATGTTAAAACTTATTAAGCTTTTATTCCCGAGTGTTTTACTCATTTCAACAGTCACTATCGCTTACGCAGAAACCCAATATGTGACAGAAAACCTCAATACTTATCTTCGCCGTGGTGCCGGTGATCAATTTAAAATTGCCGGTGCCATTCAAGCCGGAGAGCAGGTCAATGTATTGGAAAAACAAGGAAAGTATAGCCTCATTCGAGACAGTAAAAATCGCGAGGCTTGGATATTAACTTCCGAATTAAGCAACACGCCAAGCAGTAAACTTGAAAATCCCAAATTAAAGGCTCAAATTCAAGAATTAACATTAAAACTCAATCAGTTAGATGGTGATTGGCAACAGCGCACCGTAGAAATGCAACGTCGTACCAAACAATCTGAGCAACAAAGCAGCGAATTATTGGAACAGAATTCTCAACTCAAACGTGAGTTAGAAATTACTAAAAATAAAAATCGCGACTTAGAAGCCATGCTTGATGTCAGCAAACGTGAAATTGCGATCCAATGGTTTATTTACGGTGGTTCGGTGCTTGGTGTCGGACTGTTACTTGGCTTAATTATTCCGCATATTTTACCAAGACGTAAACGCCGTGACGGTTGGGCATAATCAATGACACCGAGCAAATGTTCGGTGTTTCTTTTTTTAAGGAAAATCAATGGAAATTTATTTGGTTGGCGGTGCGGTTCGAGATCAATTATTAGGGTTACCGGTAAAAGATCGCGACTGGGTTGTCGTTGGAGCAACCGCTGAAAGGCTACTATTCAAAGGCTATCAACAAGTCGGCAAAGATTTTCCTGTTTTTCTTAATCCCAATACTAAAGAAGAATATGCTCTTGCCCGTACAGAACGTAAATCCGGCAAGGGTTATACGGGCTTCATTTGCGATTTTTCTCCAAACATCACATTAGAGCAAGATCTCATTCGACGTGATCTCACAATCAATGCCATGGCAATTGATGACCAAGGCAATCTTCACGATCCCTATCATGGTAAAAGCGATTTAGATAATCGAATTTTACGCCATATATCTCCTGCTTTTGCAGAAGATCCCCTACGGGTTTTACGCGTTGCCCGCTTTGCCGCTCGTTTCCATCATTTTGATTTTAAAATAGCACCGGAAACCCTTCAGTTGATGAAAAACCTCACACAAAGCGGTGAACTATCACATTTAACGGCAGAACGAGTTTGGCTTGAAACAGAAAAAGCATTAAATGAAAAACATCCTGAAATTTACTTTGAAATACTACGTAAGATTGGCGCATTAAATATCCTTTTTCCTGAACTGAACGCCCTTTATGGTGTACCGAATCCGCCACAGCACCATCCGGAAATTGATAGCTTTGTGCATACGATGTTAGTGTTGCAACAAGCCGTAAAACTCACAGAGAACCATCCTGACCTAAACCAAAGTGCGGTTCGTTTTGCTGCTGTTTGTCATGATCTTGGCAAAGCCCTAACTCCCAAGGAAATCCTTCCTCATCATTATGGGCATGAACTGGCAGGCGTAAAACCAACCCACTCTGTTTGTAAACGCTTAAAAGTACCAAGTTACGTTCAAGAACTCGCCGAATTGACCTGTGAATATCACACCCATATTCATAAAGCCTTTGAACTTCGTCCGGAAACGGTGATGAAACTCTTTAATCGTTTTGATGTATGGCGTAAACCGCAACGTTTCCAAGAATTCCTGTTAGTTTGTCTTGCTGATACAAGAGGGAGAACCGGTTTTGAAATGCGGGAATACCCACAACGGGATTATATCAACGCCTTATTAAAAGCGGCTAAAAAAGTCGATGTTCAACAAGTGATCGCAGACGGATTTGAAAAACAAGGAATTCGAGATGAGTTAAATCGTCGTCGAATCAACGTAATCAGTGAGATGAAAAAAAGCCTATCAAACTCAATAAAAACAGGCTTTACTAAATAGAGACGACCTCTTACAATAACCCAATTTCGGGGCTAAGCATAATCTATGAAATCATTAAAATTTTTAACCGCACTTTTTATCACAACGATTCTTACCGCCTGTACATTGGATGCAGAGCGCCCAACCAATATGCAATACCTTGATAAAACCGATGCTACTTGGCAACAACATTTGCAAAAAATAGAAAAAATCCAACAATATCGAGCCAGAGGTCAAATCGGTTATATTAGCCCGTCAGAACGTTTTTCCAGCCGTTTTGAATGGCAATATCAAAATCCACAATCCTATACACTTAAACTTTACTCTCTCATCAGTAAATCCACCTTACTGATTGAAATGCAGCCACAAGGTATGACGATTTCGGATAACAACGGGAATCGACAGTCCGCACGCAATGCAAAATTATTGCTACAAGAGATGATCGGTATGAATATTCCCTTAGAACATCTTGCGTATTGGATGAAAGGACAACCTGCTGTCAATTCTGATTATAAAGTCGGGATGAATCATTTACTCGGCACATTCAGTTATCCCTTTGACGATTCGACTTGGACGGCGGATTATTTAACTTACCATACTGAAAATTCCATGCCGGAAAATATTTTACTAAAAAATCAAAATACCTCCCAAACCCTAAAAATCCGTGTGGTTGAGTGGGCATTTTAATGAAAACATATCAATTTTCGACCGCACTTTCTTCACAACCTTTACTTGGAAAACCTCACCATTTTCCAAGTCCTGCAAAACTTAATTTATTCCTTTATATCAACGGAAAATTGCCAAACGGCTACCACGAATTACAAACCCTATTCCAATTTCTTGATTTTGGCGATTGGCTTGACATTGAAGTTTGTGAACAAAACAGCGACATTATTATCACACCTAACATTCCTCATTTAAAACCCGAAGATAATTTAATTTACCGAGCGGCAAAACGTTTGCAGGAAAAAGCCAACATCACAAAGGGTGCCACCATTCATTTAGATAAAATTCTTCCTATGGGAGGCGGTGTCGGTGGTGGTTCTTCCAATGCTGCAACCACACTTGTTGCGTTAAATTATCTTTGGAATGCCAATTTATCCCTTGATGAACTGGCTGAGATAGGATTGGGCTTAGGTGCGGATGTACCTATTTTTATACATGGTCACGCCGCTTTTGCTGAAGGAGTAGGAGAAAAAATCACCTACTGTACCCCAACAGAAAAATGGTTTGTTGTATTAAAACCGGAAAGTTCAATTTCCACCGCCGTGATTTTCAATGATCCAGATCTACCGCGTAACACGCCTAAAAAAGCTTTAAACAAGCTACTTAATTCGCCTTACGAAAACGATTGCCAAAAAATTGTGCTAAATCACTATCCAGACGTTGAAAAAGCCCTAAACTGGTTGCTACAATATGCACCGGCAAGATTAACCGGAACTGGTGCTTGCGTATTCGCTGAATTTAACAACGAGGCAGATGCCCAAGCATGCTTTCAACAAAAACCAAAAGAATTATTCGGTTTTGTTGCGAAAGGACTCAATGTTTCACCGTTATATCAACTGTTGAAACACCACAATCTCCCTAATTCATCTACAATCTAACCTGAGGTTATAAACCAATGCCAGACATTAAACTCTTCGCGGGGAATGCAACACCTGAACTTGCAAAACGCATTTCCGAACGTTTATATATTTCCCTTGGTGATGCGACAGTAGGTCGTTTCAGTGATGGTGAAATTCAAGTTCAAATTAACGAAAATGTGCGTGGTGCGGATGTTTTCATTATTCAATCAACCTGTGCTCCGACTAACGACAACCTAATGGAATTGGTTGTCATGGTAGATGCTTTACGCCGTGCATCAGCCGGTCGTATTACCGCTGTGATTCCTTATTTCGGTTATGCACGCCAAGATCGCCGCGTACGTTCCGCCCGCGTACCGATTACCGCCAAAGTTGTCGCCGATATGCTTTCCACTGTCGGTATCGATCGCGTTCTGACCTGTGATCTCCATGCGGAACAAATCCAAGGTTTCTTCGATGTACCTGTCGATAACGTATTCGGCTCACCGGTACTCATTCATGATATTTTGAAAAAAACCGATCTTGAAAATCCGATTGTGGTTTCTCCGGATATCGGTGGTGTAGTACGCGCACGTGCGGTAGCAAAATTATTAAACGACACCGATATGGCGATTATTGATAAACGCCGTCCACATGCAAATGTCGCCCAAGTCATGCATATCATTGGTGATGTTGCAGGACGTGATTGTATTCTTGTAGATGATATGATCGACACTGGTGGCACATTATGCAAAGCAGCGGAAGCTCTAAAAGAGCGCGGAGCAAAACGCGTATTTGCTTACGCAACTCATGCTGTTTTCTCCGGTGCGGCAGCAAAAAACCTTGCAAGCGACTCGATTGATGAAATTGTAGTCACCGATACAATTCCTCTTTCAGCTGAAATGAAAGCCCTTGGTAAAGTACGTATTCTTACCCTTTCTTCTATGCTGGCAGAATCTATTCGCCGTATCAGTAACGAAGAATCCATATCGGCAATGTTTAACTAATCAGCTAAAAATGCGGTCAAATTTGACCGCATTTTTTTATGCTTTTTTATGAATACAACAAATCAAATTTATGCCATTGATGTATTTATTACGACAACTGAATTAAATAACGAAAAATCAATTTTACTTGTTTATGCGACCAATCCGGAGTTAGCACAAAACAAGATTCGTATTTATCAACAAATACATCAAATGCAAAATTTGCAGTTATTACGTTCTTTATTCATAAATACGCTAAACAGTCTGGTAAAATGCAGGAGAAACAACAGGTATCATTAGCCCGAATGAAAATTGGATTATAACTGGAGACAGTAATGAACATAACATATTGTGGAATATAAATAATTTGCCTACTATCCAATCCCTACAACGGTATTTTTAATTTATTCACTGAAGAATATGATAAAACTAGATTAATCCCATTAACTAAAGAACAATTTCAACGCATGATGCTTGAAAAAACAGTTGCTTATGCTTTTTTAACTGAAACCGATTTTATTCGCGTAGGATACACTTATGATGATGAAGCCAATGCAACAATAGCCCCCATCTATACCATCGGCGATCCATGGATAAAAGGCTATGTCGATTTAGGTTCTTCCCCCATGATTTCGGCAAATAACTATTTTAACAGCAAAACATTCGCCTCTTCCCCTCAAGCCCATATCTTCGTTACCGGACAAGCCCACGGCGGTAGCATTAATGTTTATAAATACAACCCTGAAAAAATGGAACTCAAAAAAATTTGAGTGACTCATTAAACAAAGTGCGGTAAAAAAATGAGGTGTTTTATCCCTTCTCCCAAACTTGACCTTCATCACAAAATGAGAAAATCATAGTTGAGATTTTTTCTTATTATAGGATAATACGCAGAAATAAGAATAAATTGCATTTGGAGATTTCAATGTTGCGTATTGTGCGTTATGGCGCAGTATTATTTACTTTTTTCTTTTCTCAACTCGTTTTAGCACAAGATAACTATCAACAATGGGTAGCAGATATTACAACACGGTTGGACAAAACAGCCGCACTCCTTCAACAAAATAATCCTGATGATGCCCGCACTGAAGTGCAGATGGCGTATTTTGAAGTCTTTGAGAATTTAGAAGGCCCTATCCGTATTAATTTTTCGGCACAAAAAAGCTATCAAATGGAAGCGACCTTTGGTGAAATTCGTAAAATGATTGGAGAAGGTAAACCCCTTGATGAAATTCAAACGAAAATTAATGGTTTAAAACAGGCATTGCAAGAAGTATTGCCCGCTCTAGCAGAGGGCCATAAACTCGATGCGGACGGACAGCATAGCGTTTATCAAAACACCCAAATTCTACCTTACTGGCAGCAAAGTTTTAAAACCATTGATGATTTGCTCGCACAAGCGATTGAGGCTTATGAGCAAGGAAATTTCACCAAAGCCAAACAATCATTCCAACAAGCACAGTATGACGGCTATAAAAATTCAGAAATGGAGATGGCTGTTCGTACTCATCGCTCTTCCGAGCAATCCGCCGCCATCAATCAACAATTCTACAATTTAATTCGTTTAAGCGAACAAGCGGACCAAATGACAGAGATAGCCTACCAAAGCACCAATCTTCTACAAGATATTGAAGAATTATTGCCGGCGTTACCGACTACCCGTGAAGAACAAAACCAACAAGATAATGTGGCACAATCAGGGGAAAATGCACAACAAGATTGGCAAAAAATTGCTGATCAAGTTAATCAAGGTATTCAACAAGCCATTTCACTTTATAAAAAAGGCGAACAGAAAAAAGCCATTCTTGCCGTGCAAGACACCTATTTTGATGTGTTTGAAAACAGTGGAATGGAAAATAAAATCGGCTCTCGCGATAGTAACTTCAAAGCAGAAATTGAAGGGTATTTCACCAGAATGGTGAGCCTAATGAAAGCTAATCAAGAGGACAAATTGCAACCTCAAGCAGAGGGATTAGCCCAGAATTTATCCAAAGCTGTTGGAATGTTGCAAGGTGGTGAACAAAGTGATTGGTCGTTATTTTTATATAGTTTGTTAATCATTCTGCGGGAAGGATTAGAAGCCCTACTCATTGTCGCCGCTATTGTGGCGTACCTCGTCAAAAATAATCATCAAGATAAATTGCCGACAATTCGTCAATCGGTCTATGTTGCCTTGGGCGCAAGTGTTATCACCGCCTTTATTTTCCAACTTATTTTTGAAAATTCCGGTCAAAACCGAGAATTGCTGGAAGGTTTCACCATGATGATTGCCGTTGTTATGCTTTTTATGATGAGTTATTGGTTGCTTTCCAAAGTGGAAGCTCAAAATTGGAAACGTTATCTAGAAGGCAAACTCTCTACGGCATTAACCGCAGGCTCCTTAGCCGGGTTATGGCTCACCAGTTTTTTAGCGGTTTATCGTGAAGGGGCGGAAACCGTCTTGTTCTATTACGCTCTGGCAAGTGATGCCAAAAGTGCGGTCGGTTTGGCATATCTTTTTGCGGGTTTCCTTGTCGGCGTATTCCTACTGGCGATTTGCTACTTCATTATGCGATATAGCGTAGTGAAACTTCCCCTCAAACCATTTTTTATGTTCACCGGCACATTTATGTATGTCATGGCATTTGTCTTTGCCGGAAAATCGATCTTGGAACTTATTGAAGGAAAATTATTTGAGCCGACCTTAATGAACGGCATACCGGAAATTTCATGGTTGGGTATTTACCCTTATCTGGAAACATTAATTCCACAAGGAATTTTAATCATCGCTGCACTTTTTGCTTTAGCCGTTATGAAATACCAAAGTAAAAAAACAGCATAACCTTAAATCTCAGGAGATCTAATATGAAAAAAGCACTTATTGCGACCGCACTTTCTGCCGGCTTATTTGCCGCAAGCGCACAAGCTTTTACCGAATACCCGATAGGCGAAGCGGTAACAATGAATGGTATGGAAATTGCCGCCGTTTATCTGAAACCAATTGATATGGAACCTCGTGGCATGGGCTTACCTGCAGCAAAATCCGACATTCACTTAGAAGCGGATATTCACGCAATGAAAGGTAATAAAAATGGCTTTGGCGATGGCGAATGGATGCCTTACCTCACCATCAATTACACCTTAGTTAATACTGATACAGGCGAAAAACAAGAAGGTACATTTATGCCAATGGTAGCCGGTGACGGCCCTCATTATGGTTCAAACGTAAAAATGATGGGCGTAGGTAACTACAAATTAACCTATCATATCGATCCTCCATCAAAAGCCGGTATGCACCGCCATACAGATGGCGAAACCGGCGTAGGTCGTTGGTGGAAACCTTTTGATGTGAATTATGAATTTAAATTCACAGGAATTAAATAATTCTTTACAATGTGCGTGAATAGCTTATATTCACGCACAAATTTGCGTACCTTAAACGCTTAACAAAACAATATATTGTGCTGGCGCATTTTATCACGATGATATTTCTTGACTTATGACTTACTTTTTCGTTTTTCTACTCCAATCGCTCTTACCCATTTCAATTTTACTCGGCGCCTCATGGGCAATAAAACCAACTACGATCTCTTCAAAAACGATCATTTGGCTGAGTCTTTTCGGCTTAATAAGCGGTGTTATACTGCGTTTTATGTTGCCAAATAGCCAACTGGCGAATCTTGTCCTTACCATCATTTTTTTAAGCGCATTTTTACTTTTTGCCTTCAGTCAATGGACAACTTCAAGCAAATTAGCCTTGTGTTGGCAATTTATCTTAATGCTGATTGCCGGCGCGACTTGGGCAAAAGATCCGAATATCACCGCCCTCACCAATACGGATATTATTAATACCGATTTTATTTTGAATCTAAGTGCGGTTATTTTCGGTGTCATTTTATGTTTTACCATATCAATGTGGCTCTATTTCTTACTTAAACAACAGCAAAAAACAAAAGGAAAATCTACCGCACTTTTTGCACTGAGTTTTGTGCTTTGGTTCCTTTTAGTGCTTCCACTGTCAGGCGAATTACTCCTCATTTTGATGAAATTACAGATCATTGACCTCACCAAAGCACGATTAAGTTTTGTAGCAAAATCGGCGGCTATCACCACTTGGCTCAATTTCATCTGCCTTGCGGTTATGTTCATCAACCTAAGCATTTTCATTTTTCAAACTCACTTTAAACGGACTTTACAAGCAAAAATTGAGCAAGATACTATCGAAAAACGCAAAAAATTGGCATTGGCACAAGTATCAAAACGCCTTATCTATTGGGGGATATTGGCGATGGTACTTATCGCAACGGCTCAGATTTATTGGGAACAGGTTGCTTCACGTCCACCGCAATTGTCCGAAGCCATACCGGTCACTCTTGATCAAACCCAACAAGTGCGTATTCCCATTGAGCAGGTAAAAGACGGAAAACTCCATCGCTTTGTGTGGATTGCCGATGATGGGAAAGCCGTGCGTTTTTTTATTATCAATCGTCAGCCGAATAAACTCAGTCTCGCTGCCGTCTTTGATGCCTGCTTATTATGCGGTGATCAAGGCTATGTGATGCAGGGAAATCAGGTTGTCTGCGTAGGCTGTGGCGTACATATGTTCATTCCGTCTATTGGCAAACCGGGGGGATGTAATCCCGTACCTATCGAAGATTGGCAACAAACAGAAAATGAGATTATTATTCGCCGCACTTCATTGGAAGACGGGCTAAATTTATTCAGCACTATCATAGAAATCGACGTGCAGGATCCGATTAGCGGTAAAAAATTAAAAAATACTCAAACAGAACATAAATACAGCTACGAAAACCGTACTTTCTTCTTTGAAAATGAAGGAAATCTTGAACAGTTCCGCAATAATCCTGAAAAATATTTGAGCAGCGGAAATGAGAAAGAGGAATGACGATGTTAGCGAGAATGTTATTTCAATCTTGGCGTTTTGGTATTAAGCGTAAATTATTAGCGATTGTGACTATTTTTTTGGCGGCAGGTTTGGTCTCCGCTTTGCTTGCGGTTTCCATTGACATTGGCGATAAAATGGCAAAAGAGCTGAAATCTTATGGCGCTAATATTTTGATTGAACCGGCAAGTAACGCAGCGTTGCCTAACGAACTCAATTCGAATATCGCCCTTTCCGGTCAAGATTTTATTGATGAAAAAGAGCTACCAAACATTAAAGATATTTTTTGGCGTAATAATATTGTCGGCTTTGCCCCCCAACTAACGGTAAAAGTAAATGTAACCAAAACAGAGGAAAAATCCACCGCACTTTCGGAATCCGTTTCAATTCTAGGTACTTTTTTTGATCACCACATTGCGATTCCTGATGAAGAAGATTATCACACAGGACAACGCATTATCAGCCCTTATTGGCAGGTGCAAGGCGATTGGGTGAATGATGAAAATGATAATTTAAGTGAGACAATTCCTGTTCTTGTGGGCGTGCAGCTTGCCAAAGGAAACAACTGGAAAATTGGTGATACCCTTCATTTAACCTATCAAAAAAAAGATTTTTCCGCTCAAAGTGCGGTCAAAATTCAAGGAGTTTTAACCACTGGCGGAGCGGAAGATAGTCAGATTGTGATGCCGTTAAGTGCTGCTCAAGCTCTACTTGGTTTAGAAGGCAAAGTCCAATCCGTGAAAGTGTCCGCCCTCACAGTACCGGAAAATGCCCTCTCCCGTAAAGCACGCGCTAACACCGATAGCCTTGATGCGGAAGAATATGATCGCTGGTATTGCACCGCTTATGTGTCTTCAATATCTCACCAACTGGAAGAAGCCGTTTCCGGTTCCATTGTACGCCCGATTTGGCAAGTCGCCGCCTCCGAAGGCGTGGTGATCGGCAAAATCCAATTATTACTCTCAGTAGTTACACTGGCAGCGCTCATTGCCGCGGCAATGGGTATCGCCTCGCTGATGAATTCCAGTATTATTGAACGAAGCAAAGAAATCGGTTTAATGAAAGCCTTGGGTGCCTACCAATGGCAAATCGTTTTGTTGTTCTATTGCGAAGCCGTGTTGAGTGCATTAATTGGCGGTATCTTGGGATGTTTAGCTGGCTGGGGCTTGGCCAAATTTATTGGCATGACCCTTTTTGGCGCGCCACTCAGTTTTGCGTGGATCGTTATCCCTTGCGTCCTCACACTGTCAATCATTATTGCACTTATTGGCACTTGGTTTCCCGCTCATCGCATAGCCAAACTTTATCCTATTGAGGTGCTTTATGGCAGACAATAAAAGTATGTTTTGGCGATTGATTTTCCGCGCACTTCGTCTGCGCTTACAGCGAGTGATGATTATTTTCACAGCCTTAACGGTGGGGGCTGGCATTGTGACAGCCATGGCAGCCGTCTATTTCGACATTAACACCAAAATGAGCCAAGAACTTCGTACCTTTGGGGCAAATTTCTATATCGGTTCGACAAAAGGCGAGATGCTTTCAGTGAATCAAATTGATGAGATTTTACGACAATCTCCACAGGGATTAGTTACGGCAGCCAGTCCATATCTTTATGGCATAACACGCAGTGAATTGGAAAAAATCATCATTATGGGCGTTCGCTTTGAAGATATGCGGGTTTTAGCCCCTTATTGGCAAATTAACGGCTCCGCCATTAATGTGAATTTTGATGATCGTAATGCGATGATTGGGAAAACCCTTGCTGAACGCCTCAATTTAAAAATCGGTGACAAACTACAACTTTCAAAAAATGCGATAGAAAAACATCAATTTACCATTAAAGCCATTGTAGAAGCCGGTGATGCCACAGACAATATGCTCATCGTCAATCTTGATTTTGCGCAAAGTTGGTTGGAAAAAGAAGGGCTTGCCAACAATGCCCTACTCAATGTCAGAAATGAACTGGGTCAGGTGGATCAATTCGCTGAAAATATTATGCAACAATATCAGGACCTCACCGCCCGCCCGATTCGCAAAGTTTCCGCCTCTGAAGGACAAATTTTAAACAAAATAAAAGGGTTAATGGGGCTGATTTCTTTGGTGATTTTAGTGTTATCGACCCTTTGTGTGAACACAACATTGATTGCAATAGTAGGAGAACGATCCAAAGAATTTGCCCTCCAAAAAGCGTTAGGGGCAAAACAGTCTGATATTATTAAGCAAATCTGTACAGAAATTCTGATTATCGCCACTTATGCAATTTTCGTTGGATTGCTGTTGGGCTATTTACTTGCACAAGTTTTAGGTTTAACCGTCTTTAAATCTTATATTGATATGCGTTTACCGGTCTTCCCTATTACCCTTGTACTCTCCTTACTGGTCGCATTTATCGCCGTCATTATTCCGACACGCCGTGCATTAAGCATTCAGACAGCGAATGTACTAAAAGGCGAATAAGTATTGTGAATTAAACAAATCTGCTTAAAAAATAAAAGAGAAAGCTATGACTCAATTTGTTATTGAAACAGAACATTTATACAAACGGTTCGACCAAGTCACCGCACTTGAAGACATCAACATTCAAATTAAACAGGGGGAATTTATTGCTATCATGGGTGCATCCGGCTCAGGAAAAACTACCTTGATGAATATTCTCACCGGTCTGGATACCGCCAGTGAAGGAAAAGTTATTTTAGATGGTATTGATGCCGCTCAATTAGATGAAATCGGTCGCCAACGTTTTCGTGCAGAAAAAATCGGCTTGGTGTTCCAACAATTCCATTTAATTCCCTACTTAACCGCACTTGAAAATGTGATGCTCGCTCAACATTATCACAGCGTTATTGACGAGACGGCGGCAAAAGCCGTATTAGAACAAGTGGGGTTAGGGCATCGTATTGATCACCGACCAAGCCAACTTTCCGGTGGAGAACAACAGCGTGTTTGTATTGCTCGCGCCCTTGTCAATCAGCCTCCCGTTATTTTTGCCGATGAACCTACCGGTAATTTAGACGAGAAAAATGAGGCTCTAATCCTAAATTTATTGCAAGAATTAAACCGCCAAGGCAGAACCATTGTCATGGTAACCCATAATCCGGAGCTGGGCGAACTCACTGATCGCACTATTTATCTTCAACATGGTAAGTTTTTACGGGAGGAACGAAATGAACGTTAAACTTTTACTCAAATCACTCTGCTTAAGTGCGGTCGTTTTCGGCTCTGTTTCCTGTAAAGAAGAAACGGCAAGCCTTGGCAACGTTGCTCCGGAAATTGCTGCCTATGATCTTCAAGGAAAACAAGTGAGCTTAAAGGATTGGCAAGGCACCCGACTACTCACTTTTTGGTCGGAAACCTGTGGTCATTGTATGGCGGAATTAAAAACATTTGAGCAACTTGATGAAGCTTATCCGAATAAAGTTCAGCTTATCGCCATTAATGTTGACGGTGAAAATATGGATACCAAAGCAGTTGTCGCCAAACACCAACTCACCCAATCGGTGATTAAAGATCAAATGAAAATCACCGCCGAGCGGTATCAATTAGTGGGTACGCCCACCTCTTTCATTATTGATGACAAGGGCTATATTCAAGCGAAATTTGAAGGTAAAATTCCTCAACAAGAATTAGATAAGTTATTCAAAAAATAGACGGTTAGGGATTCTCAATGAAACTGTTTTACTTACTTCTCGGTAGCCTGTTCTGTATTTCTTTTTCTGCTCAAGCCGAAGTACCTAATAATCCTGATTTCATTAAAGCAGAAAAAATTTATAAACGCTCTTGCGCCACTTGCCATGGAAAAAAAGGCGAGAGAGCGGCGATGGGCGAATCTAAAGTCATCAATCAATTAAAAACAGAAGATATTTCAACCGCACTTTTTGAACGTAAAAAGGGAAATGTTATCGGTGCCGGAAATCCGGCAAAACAGCGTTTAACCGAAGAGGAAATAAAAGCCTTATCCGAGTTTGTGCCAACCTTAAAATAAATTTCTTGAAAAAATTTTGAACTAATCCGAAAATAGACGGTCCTAGGGAATCGTGGATTTAATCATCCAAGAGATACTTTTTTAATTTCCAATTCAAAGGATTACTTATGAACAAATTGACAAAAATTACTGCAACTGCATTGTTTACTTTATTCTTAGCTGCTTGTGATAAAGCGGCGGACAAAACGGCAGATACTGCTAAACCTGCTGAAGCAACAGCACCGGTAATGACTGCAGAAGCACAAGAAAAAGCAGATTATGAAAAATTAGTCGCTTGGAATCAAGAACAAGGTGCAGTGCAAGCGCAAAATCAACAAAAATTACAGCAAGCATTAAGTGCTGCAGCTGAATCCAAAGATGAAAATAAAGCAAAAGCAGCCGTTGAAGAATTTAACAAGAGTGTTCAAACAAGCATTGCAAGTTTAGATGCTCTTGATGTGAAATCCGATTTAATCAGTAATGCAAAAAATCAAACCAAAGAAGTATTGACTCTTGCGAGCCAATTATTGGTTGCTCAAGCAAATGTGAAAACGGAAGCAGATCAAAAAGCTTACGCTGAAAAAGCGCTAGAATTACAAAACAAAATGCAATCTCTAGCTGAACTCGGCGCACAAATTGAAGCTAAATTCAACCCAGCTCCAGCTCAACCTGCAACTCCTAATGCAGAAAAACCGGCAGCAAAATAATATTTTCGCTAAACAAGCAAAAAAACAGCGGTCAATTTGACCGCTGTTTTTTGTGCATTTGCTACATAGTACCCTTATAATCCGACCCTTTCCTTAATTTGATCCGCAAACATACCAATACTTACGGCAAAATAATTGGATTTATTCCAATCTAAAATCGTGCGGAAATTATTAGAAACTAAAAATGCTCTCCCCACCTGTTTATCCGGACGGACAAGCCAGAGATCCGCATGAGAAAGTGCTGTCAGTTTTGCTTGTTCTTGCGCACTAAAACTTAATGGCATCACACCTTGGGCTTGCCAATCACGCAAAGAACGGGCTTTATTTTTCTCAATACCGGAAAGGGATAAATCAAACGGTTGGTTTAAAGTCACTTCGATTCCCCAAGGCAATTTATCGTCCCAACCTACTGTGTGTAAATAATTTGCAATAGAAGCAAAGGCATCAAATTGATTTGTCCAAATATCCTTCACACCATCACCATTGCCGTCAGCCGCATAATTTAAGAAAGCACTTGGCATAAACTGGGTTTGTCCCATTGCCCCCGCCCAAGATCCTAACATTCGAGCGCGTTGAATATGATCTCGATCCAACATTTTCATCGCATTGATGAACTCTTTGCCAAACAAGGCTTCACGTCTTCCATTAAAGGCAAGGGTCGCTAAGGCGGATAGCACATCATAGCTTCCTTGATAATGCCCGAAACTACTTTCCATACCCCATAACGCAAGAATATATTCTTGTTGTACGCCATAACGCCGGCTTGCCCGTTGAAGAGGTACTTGAACTTCCCAATAACGCTCTTCCGCCACATTCACTTTATTATTGGTTAAGACTTTATTGAGGTAATTGGTCGTGCCGTTTGGATTCAACACGGGAGGGCGGTTTGGCTCACGTCTTACCAGACGCCCAGCTTGAGCCCGATCTAACGCTACGGCTTTTTCCACATAATGAATATTATTTTGTGCATTTAAGGTCGCAAGAGAAACGCCTTCTGCTGCCGCTTTGCCTTTTAAAAATTGCACATAATCATAAAAGTTATCCGGTGTACGTGATTTGGAATAAACCGCATTACGACTAATTATCGGAATGTTTTTAAGCGATGAACTTTGACTACCGCTAGAACATCCCACGAGTAAACAAGATAAAAGTGCGGTGGATAATATCGAGATTTTTTTCATTTACTTTCCTTCTTTTAACATCATTTTATTTTCTTAAAAATTGATTATAAGCCGCCTTTAATAATGAGGTCGGTAATAAACGGGAAGCGGATCGTAAAATAAAAATAAATAAGCCTGAGGCTAAATTTTGTATGCCTAAACGATATTTTAATTTGAATAGCCGCCATTCTGCTTTAGCCTGATTTAAACCACGACGCCGACCCACCATACCGTTTCCTACCCGAGCGTAAACCAAAATATCCGGTAAATTTGCCACAGATTGTCCTTGTGCAACGAGTTTAATCCACAAGTAATAATCCTCTTGCAGATCCTCATAACCGCCACAATTTATCACCGCACTTTTCTGATATGCCACCGTCATATGGTTAAAAGGGCAACGTTTTTGGGTAAATTTCACAATATCTTGCGCTTCTACCGGCACACGGCGATATGCCACAATATCATTCACATTCTCACCAAACTCGGCAATTTGTCCGCCAAAAATAATCGTGTCGGGGTATTTTTCAATAAATGTCACTTGCTTTGCAAAACGTTCCGGCACGCAAATATCATCCGTATCCATACGGAATACCCAGTTATATGAGCAATGTTTCAAGCCCTCGTTTAAGGCATTGCCTAGCCCTTGATTTTTCGGTAATTTCACTAATTTTAATGGTAACTGTTTTTCAAATTCAGAAACAACCGCTTCTAGCTCCTCAGTAACCGCACCATCAAATACTAAAACGATTTCGTCCGCCTGATGGGTTTGAGCAGCTAAACTTTCAAAACATTCCCGTAAAAATCGTGGATTTTCCTTAATATATAAAGACATTAAAACTGAAAATTTCATGACTATCCTTTCTATTACATAAACCGTTTCAAATTCAGTGCCAGTTCCGGCGAAATAAGCACAATCATCGCAATCACTAATTGTTTAATACTTTTGGTTTGTTTAAAAATATCAAAATAATAATATGCTGCTTTGCGTGACAAATTCATAATGTGCGGATAAGCCAAAATATAGCTGGCGTTAATGTTGAAATTATGTGCCTGTTTTTCCGTTTCCACATAATGCTCACGAATATAATCAATGGCTTTTTCCGTATTGGTGGTATCCGTTGAAACGCTGGAACGTTTGGTGTGGAAAGTGCAATGGGTCAAAAGCTCATCCACTCTATGGGGTTTAAAAGTGGGGTCTTTGACTAATTTCAACAAAAAATCATAGTCTTCTAAAGAACGAAGTGCGGTAGATAATCCGCCAATTTTTAAAAAAAGATCTTTCTTTACCACCACCATCGGCATACCGCCAATTTTGTTGGCAAGTAAAATCCGTTCTACACTAATTTCTTGTGGTAGAATCGGTTTGGTCACATAGGTAAAACCTTCATTCACCATTTCACATTTTGCTGGGTGGTAAATAAAATTAATATCGGGATGTTTGTTAATCTCTTCTGCCAATCGCTCGCATTTATTCTCGGCAAAACGATCATCATCATCTAAAAATAACAACCATTCCTCCGTTGCCGCACGGGCTCCGATATTTCGACTTTCCGCTGCGCCTTGATTGGTTTCATTACGGATTACATTTACCTTAAAGGGATAAAATTTCTCCACCACAACAGGATCTTGTGAGTTGTCATCGATAATCACCACCTCAAAATCTTTATTGGTTTGGTGATTTAAACTTTCCAATAAAGCGGGAATTTCCGATTTTCGATTGTAAGACGGTACAATGATACTAAACATTTTTTTCCTCATTCTGTACTAAGAAAATACGTTGTTTACCGTGAACGCCAAATAATGACAAAAACATCAACATCACAAACATAATGCCCGGAAAAGCAAAGGTATCGGCTTTGATATTGCAGGCAGCAAGAATCACAAAGGCTGAAAGAATAAATTTCCAGCTGCCGTCAAACCAATTTAATGCTACTTTGCGTACAAAATAAAAGGTAACGAAAAAACAAACCAACGCATAAACCACACCACCGTATAAAATTTGGCGTAAAAAACCGGAATCCGTATTGCCATAATAACGCCCCACGTCTAACTGCCCTGTCATATACATTCCATCACCGCTGATAAATTGTTTTAAAGTCGGCATAAATAAATGATCTTTGACCAAGGTATCCGTAGAAGAACTGGCAAAACCGGCACCGTGTAATAAATTAATAACAGGCTCTAACGCATGAGCGACATAAGGATTTTTTGGCATAAAAAAAGCCAATCCTAGCACTACCAGCAAAAATGCAATCAACGATGGTATATATCGCCATTTAAAATACAGAGTAATACTCACCACGGAAAGCAATAAAAAGGTTCTGCCGGAAATCAATCCGATGCAGAGCATCAAAAACACCAAAATACTCGGCATACTGTTATGTTTTGCGTTATACGCCAATAAAAAATGGAACAGCATTAAGTAAAATAAACTGAGTTGGAAAAAGGCTGTCGCAGTGATGTTATACAGGCGGTATTCCTGCTCCGAACCATAAAATCGTGCAGGCAAAATCGCATTGGTTGAAAGTAAAAAATCCACCAAAAAGGAAACACCAAGCAAAGCTAATACACCGAACACAAATTGCACCGCCACCCCGATTTGTAAATCACGCACAAGCCGTTGTTGCCTGCTTGGTATCGCATAGAAGGCGTTATAAAACCCAATGCCGAAAATAAATAAAATCAGTGATTTCACATACATAGCAATCACTGAAAAATCCCTTGTACCATTAATCAACAGAGGAATTACACTAAATAAAATTAGCCCTAAAAGTACAGCTAAACTATCCATTGGCACAATAATGCCTTGCCTATTTTGCTTTTTCACATAACGGTAGATTAAAACAACAAATGCGCCCCCCCCCACAATAACGGACATACGCATAACATGGAAAAACCACGGATCATAAATATAAAAAAGGTTAAAAAGTGCGGTCATTTATTTTCCTAAATTTTTCTGAATCGCCATCATTTTTTTCAGCGGATATTTCACCAGTTTTTTCGCAAGATTATTCGACTGCGAACCTCGAATCGCCTCAAGATTACTCACCAATTGCGGATTTTCAATTACCATTAATGGACGAACCACTTGATTCGACAAAGTAAATTGTGTTTCAAATAACAAAAAGTCGTCGGCAAGCCAAAAAGGTTTCCCTTGTTCAAGTTGTTTGAGAAATGCCCGTGCGGCAGATTTTTTGATTAAATAACCCACTGTACCGGCAAAATAACTTTTATAAGGATAAGCATAAGCCATATCACCGGCTTTATGACATAAAAATGAAAACGTCGTAGGATAATTAATTTCCAGCTCAATATCATTAAATTGAGCAATTTTTGATTGTCCGATGAGAACAATCGGCATTGTATTATTCTGCGCTAAAAGTGCTGTCAAATTTTGTTGGAAATTTGCCGCAAACAGAGCATCATCTTCGCACACCAAGGCATAATCCTCGTCTACCACCGACTCATCTTCCACAATCAAACGATACACTTCAAGATGACTAAGCGTACAACCGATTTCGCCTTTGGTCACTTTACGCCCGTAACGATGTTCAAATTGAACCAAATCAAACTGTTGTGCCAGTTCTGCCCATTCACGTAGCATCGTATTGATTGCAGAAAATACACAAAAATCCGCCGTATCGGGTTGAGAAAAGAAAAGCACCCGACGCTGCTCATCTTTATCTAGGGAAATCAAATATTTATTCATTATTCTCTCAACTAAAATGGTATCGTCTATTTGATTAATCAAATGGGAAATAGTTGCATAAAAGATTGCCGATTATACTAAAGAAATCTATAATTCCCCACCAATTTTAAGGCAAAAATAAGTCATAATGTCGAACAAAACCATTGCTAAAAATACCCTGTTTCTTTACATCCGCATGCTCTTTAATATGGGGGCAATGCTTTATATCTCCCGTGTTGTATTACACGTGTTGGGGGTAGAAGATTTCGGGATTTATAACATTGTCATGGGCGTGGTGATTTTGTTTTCGTTTTTTAACGGTACGATGACGGCAACCACGCAACGTTTTATTAATGTGGAAAAAGCCGCCAATGATTCAAGCCGTGTCAATATTATTTTTAATATCAGTCTTTTAAATCATCTCTTTATTATGTTTGTGGTGGCGATATTAGCAGAAACCGTGGGACTTTGGTTTTTAAACCATAAACTTAATATTCCAATGGAAAGAATGCACGCCGCCAATATTGTGTATCAAATTGCCCTTCTCATTGCCTTGATTGAAATTATTAAAGTTCCCTTTAACGCGATGATTGTCGCCCATGAGCGAATGGCATTTTATGCTTGGCTTGGCTTGAGTGAAACGGCATTTAAACTCTCTGCTGTCTTTATTTTGATGCAGATTGAACAATACGATAAATTAATCAGTTATAGCCTATTGTTACTTAGTGTGAGCTTGCTCGTATTTTTGCTTTATTTTAATTTTACCCGCCGTGCCTTTTACAGCGAAACCCGCTTTCGTTTCTACAAAGATTTAAGTAAAACAAAAGAGATGGCAAGTTTTTCCGGTTGGATGTTACTCGGGCAAACGGCTTATGTCGCCTCAACACAGGGGTTAAATATGGTTATCAACCTGTTTTTTGGCGTCACCGTTAATGCGGCAGTGGGGATCGCCACCCAAGTGGATACCGCTATTTACAGCTTTGTGAATAACTTTCAAGTGGCATTTAACCCGCAACTTGTGCAATCTTATGCTGCGAAAGATTATGAACGTAATAAAAAGCTCATTCTCGGTACATCCAAATATTCCTTTTATCTTATTGCGATTTTGTCTGCACCGGTACTTTATTTTACCCACACATTACTCACCTTTTGGCTGGGCGATAACTTGCCGCAATATGTGGCACAATTAGTGCAAACCACTCTTCTCTGCTCACTGATTAGTGCAATGGCGGGCTCATTTTGGATGACTGCACTGGCTATCGGAACAAACAAAATTAAACAATATAATATTGTGGTTGCAATGATTGATCTTTGTACTGTTCCCCTCGCCTACTTTTTATTTACCCTCGGTTATAGCCCGATCTATGCTTTTATCGGCAGATTTTCCACCGCACTTTTAATGCAAATTTACCGTTTCTATTTTATTAATAAAAAAATTAAATTTAACCGCAAGGAATTTGTCACATACTTATCTAATATCGGCATTATATTTGTTCTCTTAATCGGGCTTATTTACTTGTCGGATACACAGCGTATTTATACGTTCTATGAATTTATCACTCAGTCCATATTATTAGAATTTGGGCTGATTGCCGTGATTTTATTATTCGGCTTAAATCGCACAGAAAAAACCTTCTTATTTGGCTATATTTTGAAAAAGGTAAAAAAATGAATTCAACTTTAGTTTCTCTAAAGCAACAACTCGCTCCCATTGCAGATTTAATCAAAGATAAAAACAATGTGTTTTACTTTGACTATCCATTACATTTGAATGTGGGGGATTTATTGATCTATCACGGAACAGAACAATTTTTTAAAGATCACAACATCAATGTGACGTTAAAACGTTGTGAGTTTGATCTGGATATAAATGAGGTAAAACAAAAGATTACCCCAAATACCACGATTTTGTTACACGGTGGTGGCAATTTTGGGGATCTCTACCCACAACACCAAAAAATTCGTGAGGCAATGATTCAACATTTTCCCAATAACCGTATCATCGTGTTACCGCAAACCTTGTATTTTAAAGATCAAAAAAATCTCGAAAACTCAACCGCACTTTTTAATCAGCATGCTGATTGCCACTTACTTGCCCGTGATGAACGCACGGCTGAAGCCTTTAAACACTTTTCTTCAAATGTTGCCTTATCGCCGGATATGGCACACCAACTTTACGGCACGTTGCCAACAACACAAGACAACACAGGCAAACAGCTTTACTTTTTACGCAAAGACATTGAAGCCAGCGAAGTGGAAAAAAATATCCTCACCACTCTGCCTGCAAATTCAAATGTGAAAGATTGGGAGGATATTCTCACTCGCTTAGACAGTATCGTTTTGGCACTAAGCTGGCGTATAAGTAAATTTGCCAATCAACAAAATTGGGGCTGGCTGAAAAATCTTTTCCATCAATTTTGGTTTGCTTACACCAAACATATTGTGAAACGTGTTGCAGCAGTATTTTTGCAAAATGATCGGGTAACTACCACAAGATTACACGGTCATATTTTCTCCTGCCTACTGGAAATTCCAAACCGAGTATGTGATAACGCTTACGGTAAAAATTCCGGCTATGCCAATTTATGGACGAAAAATATTGATTTTGTGGAAATTGATAAAAAATGATGGAAATCAAAAAACTCATCACTACAATGATATTGCCGCCATTTAATGTTTTAATTTTATGGCTTTTAGCATTGATTTTGGCAAAATTCAATTTCAAAAAATTAAGCCGAATTTCGACCGCACTTGGAATTACCCTACTTTATATATTGAGTATTCCTTTTACTGCTCAAACTTTAAAAGATAGTTTAGTGACGGAAGATCATTTAACCCTCAATGACTACAAAAATGCACAAGCCATTGTGTTATTGGGCGGAGGATTACGGGATAGTAAAGAGCTTTATGCTCCTCTTGCTTCTACTGCTATTCAGCTTGAACGCTTACGTTATGCGGCGTACTTACAAAAAGAAACCGGTTTACCGCTTCTTATTACAGGTGCAAGCCCTACCGGTGCAATCGAAGCAAAAGTGGCGTCGGAGGAATTACAACAGTTCTTTCATGTGCCAACAAAATGGATAGAACCTAACGCCTTAACCACCAAGGAAAATGCGCAATTTACCAAGCAAATATTGGAAAAAGAGCAAATCAACAAAATTATTCTGGTTACCAATGAATGGCATATGCAACGTGCCAGATTACTTTTCCAGCAACAGGGATTTGACGTCTTGCCCTCCAGTGTCGGTGAAGGTATTACACCAAAAGAATACGGTTTAACTATGATGCATTTTGTTCCGCAAGGCGGTGCATTAGCAAAAAATATGCAATTATTGAAAGAATGGATCGGCTATTGGAAAGAGAAATAATTTCTTGCATTAAAAAAGTGCGGTCAAAATCGACCGCACTTTTACGCAAATTTATTTATCGCCATGCTTTAAATTGATTGATCAGCCCATTTGTTGAGCTGTCGTGGCTTGATACATTTTCGCTGCCCGCCAATTCCGGCAGGATACGGTTAGCCAGTTGTTTACCCAATTCCACGCCCCATTGGTCAAAGCTGAAAATATTAAAAATCACGCCTTGAACAAAGATTTTGTGTTCATACATGGCAATCAATGCTCCCAATGTGAATGGGGTGATTTTTTGCACTAAAATAGAATTGGTCGGCTTGTTACCGGTGAACACTTTAAATGGAACAATATCTTTTACCTCATCTAAGGATTTACCCGCTTTAACAAATTCCGCTTCCACTTCTTCTTTTGTTTTTCCGAATGCTAAGGCTTCCGTTTGTGCAAAGAAGTTAGACAGTAATTTGTTATGATGATCCGCTAATGGATTATGACTTTGTGCCGGAGCAATAAAATCACAAGGAATTAAGGTTGTGCCTTGATGAATTAATTGATAAAAGGCGTGCTGACCGTTTGTACCCGGCTCGCCCCAGATAATCGGCCCGGTTTGGTAATGGCTAATAGCATTACCGTTTCTATCTACATATTTACCATTTGATTCCATATTGCCTTGTTGGAAATAAGCGGCAAAACGATGTAAATATTGATCATAAGGTAAAATCGCTTCCGTTTGCGCACCTAAGAAATTGGTGTTCCACAATCCCACAAGGGCTAAAGTGGTTGGAATATTTTGTTCGATTGGTGCGGTGCGGAAATGTTGATCCATTTCGTGAGCACCGCTTAATAATTGCTCAAAATTCTCAAAACCAATAGAAAGTGCAATGGATAAACCAATGGCAGACCATAGGGAATAACGCCCGCCTACCCAATCCCAAAACTCAAACATATTATTGGTATCAATGCCAAACTCAGCCACTGCTTTTCCATTGGTAGAAAGTGCCGCAAAATGTTTCGCTACCGCACTTTTATCTTTTGCAGAAGCCAATAGCCAATCACGTGCGCTTTCAGCGTTGGTCATGGTTTCTTGGGTAGTGAAGGTTTTAGAAGCCACCAAGAAAAGCGTGGTTTCCGGATTCACTTTTTTCAGTGTCTCTGCAATATGTGTGCCATCTACATTAGAAACAAAGTGCATTGTGAGATGATTTTTATAAGGGCGCAGTGCCTCAGTGACCATATAAGGGCCTAAATCCGAGCCGCCAATCCCGATATTCACCACATCAGTAATCGCTTTTCCGGTATAACCTTTCCACTCCCCGGAAATCACACATTGACAAAAATCCTTCATTTTGGCTAAAACCGCATTCACTTCCGGCATTACATCTTTGCCATCCACCACCACTGGTGAATTGGTCCGATTACGAAGTGCGGTATGTAATACGGCGCGATTTTCGGTACGGTTGATTTTTTCACCGTTAAACATTGCTTCTTTCGCCCAATCCAGCGAACATTCTTGAGCTAGCTGACGAAGAAGTGAAAGGGTTTGTTGATTAATATTGTTTTTTGAGAAATCCACTAAGATTTGCTCCTTAAAGGTTAATGAATAATCTTTAAAGCGATCCTTTTCTTGTTGGAATAAATCTTGAATAGTGATATTTGCCAACTCGGTTTGGTGAATTTCTAATGCTTTCCAAGCGTTAGTCATGGTCGGATTGATATTTTCCATAGTCATAGTACTTCCTCCAATTATTAATTTAAAATCTAGTCCACATATTCGGTGATGACACGCGGTGTTAATTTTGTAATCAATTCATAGCTCAAAATGCCGGTAAATTTGGCTACGGTTTCAATCGGTAATTCTTTACCCCATAAAATCGCTTCATCACCAACCTGATCTTGGCTATCCACACCTAGATCTACGGTGAGCATATCCATGGATACACGTCCTACAATCGGTACTATACGTCCATTTAAATAGACGGGCGTACCTTCCGGCACATCGCGCGGATAACCATCGCCATAACCGATGGCGACAACGCCAATTTTCGTATCACACAGGCTTGTCCAAATCCCCCCGTAGCCCACAGGCTCGCCTTTTTTATGATTTCGTACGGCAATAAGAGAAGACGTCAGATTCATTACGGGAGTTAAATTAAATTCAGCTCCCACGGTATCCGTTGGCGAAATACCATACATAATAATACCGGGACGAATCCAATCTAAGTGGGATTCTTGCCAAAACAAAATCCCCCCCGACGCGGCAATACTGCGTTCGCCCTGTTTATCTTGGGTCACGGATAAAAAGCGATTAATTTGAAGTTGGGTATAATCGGATTCAAGTTCATCCGCCCGACTAAAATGGCTGACAAACCCTAAGTGCGGTTGAATTTGAGGGAGTTTTTTAAGTTCATGATAAAACCAATCTACCTCATCAAGCGCAACCCCTAAACGGTGCATTCCGGTGTCAATTTTAAGCCACACTTTAATTGGGCTTGGCAGAATTGCTCGTTTTAATGCCTCAAGTTGCTCATGATTGTGAACAATCGTTTCAATATTATTTACCGCAAGAACCGGCAAATCTTTTTCATCAAAAAAACCTTCCAATAACAAAATAGGTTTTGTGATACCGTTTGAGCGTAATGCAAGAGCCTCTTCTAAACGCGCCACACCAAAACAATCAACATTTTTTTCTAAGGTCGATGCGACAAACACTACACCATGCCCATAAGCATTGGCTTTAACAACGGCAATGATTTTACTATGAGGGGCTTTTTGTTTAATCACCGCTAAATTTTGTTTTAAAGCTCGTGAACTAATTTTCGCGGTTGCCGGTTTTACATTCATTATTTTTCCTTAATAGTCATCATGATATTCCCGCTGTTCTGCAAGATTATCGAAACGTGAAAATTGTCCGTTAAATTTTAAGCGTACACGACCGATAGGACCATTCCTTTGTTTACCGATGATAATTTCTGCTACACCTTTATCTTCAGAATTATCGTTATAAACTTCATCACGATAAATAAACATAATCAAATCGGCATCTTGCTCAATAGAGCCTGATTCACGTAAATCCGAGTTTACCGGACGTTTATCCGCCCGTTGTTCTAGGGTTCGGTTTAACTGAGAAAGTGCGATGACCGGCACTTCCAGTTCTTTCGCTAAGGCTTTTAATGAACGAGAAATTTCCGCAATTTCTAAAGTACGGTTATCAGAAAACGCCGGTGCACGCATAAGTTGCAAATAATCCACCATAATGAGGCTCAGCCCGCCGTTTTCACGATAAACACGCCGTGCGCGTGACCGTACTTCCGTCGGCGTTAAAGCAGAGGAATCATCAATATAAAGATTGTTTTTCTGTTTAAACATACCGAACACGCTACTGATTTTATTCCATTCAATTTCATCCAGCCCTTGACCGGTACGAATTTTCGTTTGATCCACACGGGCAAGGGAGGCGATCATACGCATCATAATTTGTTCCGCCGGCATTTCTAAACTAAACACTAACACGGGTTTATCACTTGCCATCGCTGCATTTTCACATAAATTCATCGCAAAAGTCGTTTTCCCCATAGAAGGTCGAGCTGCGACAATAATTAAATCTGAAGGCTGAAGACCCGCCGTCTTTCTATCAAGATCCGTAAATCCCGTCGTCACACCGGTCACGCCTGAATGGTTATTTACTTTACTTAACGTATCAATGCGTTCAATCGTATTCTGTAACACACTAATGACATTTTGCGGACCTTCACTGGAAGAACTGCGTTTTTCTGCAATAGCAAAAACTTCCCGCTCCGCTTCATCTAAAATGAGTTTGATATCCTGCCCTTTTGGCGAATAGCTTTTTTCCGCAATGCGATTTCCCACGGAAATTAATTCCCGTAAGATCGCTTTTTCTCGAACAATATCCGCATACGCTAAAATATTGATGGCATTCGGCGTATTGTTCGACAGCTCGGCGAGATAAGCAAAGCCTCCCACTTCTTCACTGATCCCTTTATTTTTTAGTGCCTGATCAAGCGTAATCAAATCAATGGGCGATTGATTTCGGGTGAGATCTTCCATTGCTTGAAAAATTGCGCGATGTGCAAAGGTGTAAAAATCATCGGCAATCACTCGTTCAGCAATACCATCCCAATGTTGGTTACTCAACATAATCCCCCCCAATACTGCTTGTTCAGCTTCAAGAGAATGAGGAGGAATGCTAACTTGTGCGGTTTGTTTATCTGATGAGGTAATTTGCGGTTTCGAGGCCATAGATAGTTTGAAATACAAAAAGAATTGGCGTTTATGATACCGCAAATAGAGAGGAGGTTTAAGAAAAAAGTGCGGTCACAAAAAACAAAGTTTTTTGAACGTTGTCTTTGCCAACGACTCCGAAGAAGTGAATAAATCACTTTAGTGATTTATGAATAATTTTCAGGAGATTTCCTCGAGTACTTTTTTATTCCTAAATAGAAAAATAAAAAACGGTGGGAAAACCCACCGTTCTTTTTACTCTCATTTGTTCATTACTCAACGATTAAAGTACGGCATACATTAGTATGTTTCATTGATTCATCACCTTGAGTTAATAACACTAAATCGCCAGAGTTTAAATAGCCTTTTTCTTTTAATAAAGCAATGGCTGTTTGTGCGCCATTTGAGCTACGAGATTCAGCATCGCTGAATACCGGAGTAACACCACGATATAATGCACAAAGGTTTAAAGTGTCTTGATTACGGGATAAAGCAAAAATCGGTAAACCTGAGCTAATGCGGGACATCAATAGCGCAGTACGACCGCTATGAGTTAAAGTGATGATTGCTGCGACACCTTTCATATGGTTTGCAGAATACATTGCAGACATCGCAACAGCTTCTTCAATATCATCAAACTCTTTGTCCATACGATGACGGGATACGTTGATGCTAGGCATTTTTTCCGCCCCTAAACAAACACGTGCCATTGCAGCAACAGTTTCTGACGGATATTGACCGGCTGCCGTTTCAGCTGAAAGCATTACCGCATCAGTACCATCTAATACCGCATTCGCTACGTCCATGACTTCTGCACGGGTCGGCATAGGGTTACTAATCATGGATTCCATCATTTGTGTTGCGGTGATTACTGCACGATTTAGTTGACGTGAGCGACGAATTAATTTTTTCTGAACGCCGACTAATTCAGGATCACCGATTTCAACGCCCAAGTCACCGCGCGCAACCATAATTACATCTGAAGCTAAAATAATATCATCCATTGCTTCATCACTTGCTACACTTTCGGCACGTTCAACTTTAGCAACAATTTTCGCATTTAAGCCTGCCTGTTTAGCAAGTTCACGCGCATAATTTAAATCTGCACTTGAACGAGGGAAAGAAACGGCTAAGAAATCAACACCGATACGTGCTGCAGTAATAATATCTGCTTTGTCTTTTTCAGTTAATGCATCAGCAGATAAACCACCACCTAATTTGTTAATCCCTTTATTATTTGATAATGGACCACCAACGGTAACTTCTGTGAACACTTTCGCACCTTCGCTTGATAGTACTTTTAATTGAACACGACCATCATCTAATAAGAGAATATCACCGGGAACAACATCTTGAGGAAGAGTTTTGTAATCTAGACCTACCGCTTCCTGATTACCTTCACCTTTTGGTAATTCAGCATCAAGAATGAATTTGTCACCAACATTTAAGAAAATTTTTCCATCTTTAAAAGTAGAAACCCGAATTTTAGGACCTTGCAGGTCACCTAAAATTGCTACCGTTTTACCCAGTTTTTTCGCAATAGAACGAACACGATCAGCACGTTCAATATGATCTTCAGGGGTACCATGAGAGAAGTTCATACGAACTACATTTGCACCTGCTGCAATAATTTTTTCAAGATTGTTATCGCGATCAGTTGCTGGACCCATAGTACATACAATCTTCGTTCTTCTTAGCCTTCTAGACATCATTCTACTCCGTAAATATTTCGCTAACTTTAAATACACCACTCACCCAAATATTTTTTTGAGCGATATAAATCGGCGCGCATTATACGCCTAAAAGACGCCAAAATCAAAAAAGACTTCCCGACCCCAACCTTCCATTCTGGTTATTTTTTTATCATTTAAAATAGTCATTAAAGAAAATTACTTGTCTTCATAAAAAAAACTGTTTATCATCCACCGCATTCGACGCGACTATAGCTCAGTTGGTTAGAGCACCACCTTGACATGGTGGGGGTCACTGGTTCGAGTCCAGCTAGTCGCACCATATATCCCTATCACAGCCCTGCGGAACTTAACGCAGGGCTTTGTTTTATCCAGTGTTTACAAGGCTTTTCCGCACTTTCTCTTATCGTAACTTTTCGCATTAAATCGTCTTTGACCGCTATTATTATGCAATCAATTCATATTCAGGTGAAAGATACATCGTAGTGAGAAAAGTCGCAAAGTGATTTTCATCTTCAACATTTTAATTTTGAGGCATATCTCACATATTTATAAGTGAGTTTTTTATCAAAATTAAAGAACAACTTATAAATAATGAACTTTTTTACAACCAGCCTAGTCGAATGGTACGTGTCATACACAAGACTAGGAGTTAAAAATATGAAACTTAATAAAACCAACATAATTGCATTAACTGCAGCTGCTCTAATACCGCTAGCGTCTCAAGCTACAATTATGAAAGATAGCTCTACAGATGAACTAACTAAAATTGTTTATGTTTGTGAAGATAATAAAACGTTGGATGTTGTCTTTGTTAATACTGATAAAAGCTCTTACGCAATCATGAACGAGATGAACGAATTAATTCCGATGCAAATTCAACAAAGTGCTTCAGGGGCAATTTACAAAGCAATTAATAAAAATTACACCTACGAGCTTCTTACAAAAGGTAATACCGCCACGCTTATGGGAGATAATAAACCTATCCTTTCTAGCTGTGTAACGGAATAGAAACCAAACCATATAAATAAGCTCCGCTCTGCGGGGCTATTTTTATATCTAAAATTAGGAGAAATAAAATGAAACGTAACTGGGATTTTAATCCGAAAAATCCTAATCTTGAAGAAAAAGCAGATAACACAAGTTGTGTTAGAATCAACAGATATTAAGGATTATGTTAAGATAAGCACACTTTCAACTGAAAGCCACACCAAGCTAGATTATTGGAGTACGCTTATGGTTGCTCAAACACATTATACGATAGACAAAAATATGAAACTACTCATTAAAATTGATAATAGCGCACCAAAGCCAAACAGTTTATTCAATTCAAAACGATTAGCAATTAGTCAAAGCCTTTCACCAGTTACTAAATTAAAACCTAACCAAAACCGACCGCACTTTTAGCCATCGTTTTCTTTACTATGATCTCGTACTTTCCAAGTGTTGAGAGCAATAAGAATAATTAATCAAATTGGGGTTCACAAGATACTCAGCAAAATGAGATGTATATATTCCCCTCAATTATTTTCAAGCAGCCTTTTAATATTTCTATCACGTAACTTTGTAGATAAACCTTCTTCCCTCGTTACATCAGCTAATATTTTTCCTTCTTTCACGAAATAGAAATCAACTTTTGATGATTGTTCGGCTTGTTCAAGGAGATCCTTCACAACTCTTAATGCCTCCCTAATTACTTTTTCACTACTAAAAAATCCTTCTAATTCGTCATTATTCACGCCATCGTTTTGAATAAGAGTCAAAATGGCTTTAGCTTTTCGAATTGCGGTGTGAACTTTACTTGTATTTTCCATTGATAAAGCGCAATGGGTTGGGATTTTAGGCATAAACCACCTCCGTACGGTTGGAAATAGAGGTAATAGAGTAATATTTTGAGCTGATTCGTCTTATTGGAATTAACCTATAATTCCATGTTTGGGGAACATTATCCGCCACAATATGTAAGTGAAGATAAGGTTTATTGGAAGTTTGATATGAAATGCCACAGAATAGATAGTTCATCGCTAATAGCCTCAAAATTAAATTATTAAGACTACCGCTGCGGTTTCCATACTTTAGGCGGTAACATGTAACGGACCGGAAAACCTTCGAAATTTTCTAGGAACGCATATATAAGAAACAGAAAAACACGACCCTTAGGGCTATATCGGTATTGAGTTATATCGGTGTTCGCCAAAGTCTCGTGCTTTGATTTTAAGTCTCATCATCATTTTTGCAACTATGAAAAAATAATGCCAAAATTAACCACGCTTTGTAAAGGAAATTATGACAATTTTCTTGCTTCACCTAATTTGGGGTAAAACATTTCTCAATCTCAGAATTAAGTAGTCATTATTCCATTTCATTATAATTAATTCGTTTCAATTCTTTCCTGATGAGAAAATTCTTTTCTACCATATGGTAACGAAAACGATTACGTGATGAAAAAATAGATGAATTGGGATTATATTATCAGCGTGTTACCGCGCTTTGTTGATGCAACATTGATGACGCTTGCCCTCTCGTTTTGGGGAATTTTATTCTCGTTTATTATTGGTACGATTTGCGCCGTCATCACTACTTATAACCTGAAAGCATTAAATTGGTTGGTAAAAAGCTATATTGAGCTTTCTCGCAATACTCCATTATTAATTCAAGTTTTCTTCCTTTATTTCGGACTTTCAAAAGTCGGCATCAAATTAGACGGTTTTATGTGCGGTGTAATCGGCTTAGCCTTTTTGGGCGGAAGCTATATGGCAGAAGCAATTCGTGGTGGTTTAGAAGCCGTTTCCAAAGGTCAGATTGAGTCTGCGATCAGTATCGGTTTAACCCCTTTTCAAGCCTTTCGTTACGTCATTTTTCCACAGGCATTGGCGATTTCCATACCGGCGATTGGGGCGAACTGTCTATTTTTAATGAAAGAAACCTCTGTTATTAGTGCTGTTGCGGTGGTAGAGCTGATGTTTATGGCAAAAGAAATTATCGGGATGGATTATAAAACCAACGAAGCCTTATTTTTATTAGTGGTGTTTTATTTAATCATTTTGCTACCTATCTCAATTTTTATTCGTTATTTAGAACAGCGTGCACGGAGAGCAAAATATGGAATTTGAATTACTGTTCCAAGGCAATAATTTCACCAGGCTGTTAAGTGGTCTTTGGGTGACCGCTGAAATTGCCTTCGTTTCTGTCTTTTTTGCCTGTCTTTTCGGTGTGATTGTAGGTGTGGTGATGACAAGCAAAAATGCCGTAATTAAAGCGATTTGCCAAGTTTATTTGGAATTTGTCCGCATCATTCCTTTGCTCGTACTACTGTTTATCACCTACTTTGGGTTGGCGAAATGGCTTGGCATACACTTAGATGCCATCACTGTCTGCATTTGGGTATTTATTTTTTGGGGCACTGCAGAAATGGGCGATCTTGTGCGAGGCGCCTTGACTTCCATTGAAAAACATCAGGTTGAATCCGCTTACGCTTTAGGTTTAACACCTTTTCAAACCTTTATTTATATTTTGCTGCCGCAAAGTCTAAAACGTGTTACCCCAAGTGCCATTAATCTTTTCACCCGTATGGTGAAAACCAGCTCCCTTGCGATGTTAATCGGTGTAATAGAAGTGATTAAAGTGGGTCAGCAAATTATTGAACATTCACTTTTTAGCAATCAATCGGCGGCACTTTGGATCTATGGAGTCATTTTCTTGCTCTATTTTATGATCTGTTATCCGCTCTCATTATTTTCCCGTCATTTAGAAACCCGTTGGGAAAGCTAAGGAATACCTATGGCATTATTAGAAATAAAAAATTTAGTTAAAAACTATGGTGAGATTGAAGCATTAAAAGGCATTAATCTCTCCATAGAAAAAGGCGAAGTGGTGGTGATTTTAGGCCCGTCCGGCTGTGGAAAAAGCACATTACTCCGCACATTAAACGGCTTAGAGCCCATAAAGAGCGGTCAATTATTGCTTCAAAATGCCGGCGAGCTTGGCAAAAACATAACTTGGGTCAATGCACGTCAACGAATTGGAATGGTATTTCAAAGCTATGAATTATTTGCCCACCTATCGGTGATCGACAATATTTTGCTCGGGCCTTTAAAGGTTCAAAAACGTGATCGGGTGGAAGCCGAAAAACAAGCGGATGAATTATTAAAACGAGTGGGATTATTTGATCGAAAAAATGCCTACCCTCGTGAACTTTCCGGTGGGCAAAAACAACGGATCGCGATTGTCCGTGCGCTTTGTATGAACCCTGAAATTATGTTGTTTGACGAAGTCACTGCTGCCCTCGATCCCGAAATGGTACGCGAGGTACTTGATGTGATTTTAGGGCTTGCCAAAGAAGGGATGACGATGTTGATCGTGACCCACGAAATGGGGTTCGCCCGCCAAGTGGCAAATCGCATTGTTTTTATGGATAAAGGACAAATTATTGAGCAAACCAAACCGGAAGATTTTTTCACCAATCCCACCACGGATCGGGCGAAAACATTTTTAAACATCTTAAACTATGAACCGAGAGGAACAAACTATGAAGAAAACATTTAAAAATTTAACCGCACTTTTTGCCACTGTGACCCTAGCCTTAGGGCTTACCGCCTGCAATGACGATACGCCAAACAAAGAAGCCTCACAATCTGTTTCAGCCATTGAGCAATTGAAACAAGCCGGCAAAATCCGTATTGGTGTATTCAGCGACAAACCACCTTTCGGCTATGTAGATGCTCAAGGTAAAAACCAAGGCTTTGATGTAGAAATAGGCAAAGCCATCACCAAAGATCTCTTAGGTGATGAAAATAAAGCGGAATTTGTATTGGTGGATGCCGCCAATCGTGTGGAATATTTGCTTTCCAAAAAAGTGGATATTATCCTCGCCAATTTCACCGTAACCGCTGCGCGGAAAGAAGTGGTGGATTTTGCCAATCCTTATATGAAAGTGGCTCTTGGCGTGGTTTCAAAAAATGGTGAAGTCATTACGGATCTTGAGCAATTAAAAGACAAAACACTTATCGTTGATAAAGGCACTACAGCGGATATTTTCTTCACCAAGAATTATCCGAATATCAAATTATTGAAATTTGAACAAAACACGGAAACCTTTGAGGCTTTACGAGATGGCAGAGGGGATGCCCTATCAAACGATAACACCTTCTTATTCGCTTGGGTAAAACAAAATCCGGACTATACCGTGGGAGTAAAAAGTTTCGGTGAGCAAGATGTAATTGCGCCTGCCGTTCGTAAAGATGCGCCGGATTTATTAAATTGGCTCAACACTGAAATTGAAAAACTTTCAAAAGAAGGCGTACTCAAACAAGCCTACGAAAAAACCTTGCTACCGGTTTACGGCGATAGTGTGACTAAAAGCGATATCTTAGTAGAATATAAATAAATTCACAAAATAAAAGGGCAATAATGCGTTGCCCTTTTATTATAATCGCGAATATCACATAAAGTGTGCAGCTAAAGTCTTCTGTGTTGTTTTCCGAACAATGATGTAAATTGTGATCCCACTCACAACTTTAACATTTCATTAACAAAACCATTGACATTTTTCTTGATCTATACCATCGTTCTTGAAAACGGTTTTTTAGTATAGAACAAGCGAGATACATCTAATGGAATTATTTTCAAATAAATCATTTAATGCGGGTCTAAAAGATTCAATATCTTTTGGGCTTGCATTTATTTTTCTATATGTACCTATTGGGGCTTTAGGTGCTAGCCAAGGTTTAGGTTTATCCGAAGTGATGGCTACCAGTATTTTTATCTTTTCAACACCGTTACAATTTATGCTTATTCAGAGTTATGGTGCTGGAATATCTCTAATACCAATAATTTTGGCATTAAATTCCAGATTTATTTTAATGTCATCCGCATTATCCGGGTATTTTAAAAACATTTCATATAGAAAGATATTCTTATCAAGTGTCCTAATTGTTCCTTCTGTTTTTTCAGCCTGTATTTCTAAATTCAAGAATAAGGAAGAAGATTATTTTTTATATTTCTTAGGTGTAGGACTACCTATCTATTTTGTATCTGTTTTATCCACATTTATTGGCTATTATACGGGTTCTGAGATTAGCTCACCTTTATTTTATGAAATCGTTAAAATTGTTTTACCGTTACAATTTACCGCCTTAGCCGCAAAACATTGGCCGGATTATCTTGATATTAGTGCATATTGGATAGGATTGTTATTAGCACCTGTATTTCTATTCTTATTCAAAGAATACACAATGATTATTGCGCCATTTTTAATTGGCATTTCATTCGCGACTTTAGATTATATAGGTAAACAAAAATGACAAATATTCTTTTTTTAATATTATTTTCTGCAATAACTATTTTCATCTTTAGAATATCCCCTTTCTTTTTAAAGGATAATAAACATTTAAACAATAAAGATGGATTTATATATAAGTCAATAAGTTATAGTGCACAAGCCATGATTGGAATAATTGTCTTTAACAGTGCGTTTTCAGGGAAGGATATAGTAAGTATATTCAATGATTTTAGCCCAAAAACTATTATTATATTATTTTTATTGTTAGGGACATTTATCATGACCATCGTAACAAAAAAAATAATACCCAGTTTTATAATCACATTAACATTATACAGCTTAATACTCTATTACTTCCCGATGTAAAACACAGTATTTTCCGACTTGCCCTATTCGCTCATCACAAATTGTTCTCTTAATTGATGAAGTTGATCCCGAATAGCAGCAGCTTTTTCAAATTCCAGATCCTGAGCAAATTTATACATTTGTTGTTCCAATTTCTTGACTTGTTGCTGATATTCCTTGGCGTTTTTCGGAGCATAATAAAGTGCGGTCGGTTCTGCCACAGTTTTGGCTCGTGATTTGCCTCTCCCTTTATTCGCCCCCCCCTGACCGATGTCCAATAACTCACCCACTTTTTTGTTTAAGGCTTGTGGAATAATGCCGTGCTCTTCATTGTATTTCATTTGCTTTTCACGGCGGCGGTTGGTTTCCGTGATGGCTTTTTCCATGGATTTAGTGATGCTGTCGGCATATAAAATCGCTTTTCCTTTCAGATTACGTGCGGCACGTCCAATAGTTTGAATAAGCGAACGCTCGGAACGCAAGAACCCTTCTTTATCCGCATCTAAAATTGCCACGAGGGAAACCTCCGGAATGTCCAAGCCTTCACGCAATAAGTTAATGCCGACCAGCACGTCAAATTCACCTAAACGTAAATCACGGATGATTTCCACCCGTTCAACAGTATCAATATCCGAATGGAGATAACGCACCCGAATACCGTGTTCATCCAGATAATCTGTGAGATCTTCCGCCATTTTTTTGGTAAGAGTGGTCACTAAAACCCGCTCATTTCTGTCTGCTCTTTGGCGTGCTTCGGAAAGCAAATCATCCACCTGAATAGCAACAGGGCGAATTTCAATTTCCGGATCAAGCAAGCCTGTCGGGCGCACCACTTGATCGATAATTTCATCACCGGATTTTTCTAATTCATAAGGTCCCGGTGTGGCGGAAACATAGATGGTTTGCGGTGCTAGTCGTTCAAATTCTTCAAAACGTAGCGGGCGGTTGTCTAAAGCAGAAGGCAAACGAAAACCATACTCCACCAAGGTTTCTTTACGGGAACGGTCGCCACGATACATCCCCCCGATTTGTGGTACGGTCACGTGGGATTCATCAATAATCAAAATGGCATCAGAGGGCATATAGTCGAATAATGTCGGTGGCGGTTCTCCTTCATTTCGACCGGAAAGATAGCGTGAGTAATTTTCAATGCCAGAGCAATAACCCAGTTCATTCATCATTTCAATGTCAAACATAGTACGTTGGCTAATGCGCTGTTCTTCCAACAATTTATTTTCTTTGATGAAATATTCACGGCGTTGTACCAACTCCGCTTTGATTTTTTCAATGGCAGCTAAAATGCGTTCACGTGGCGTGACATAGTGGGTCTTTGGATATACTGTATAGCGTGGCACTGAGCCTAAATGGTGTCCTGTCAGCGGATCGAACAGGCTTAAACGCTCAATTTCATCATCAAATAATTCAATGCGGACAGCAATGTCGTCAGATTCTGCTGGAAAAATATCAATAATTTCACCACGTACTCGGAAAGTTCCCCGTTGGAACGCTTGATCGTTGCGTGTATATTGTAATTCAGCCAATTTTGCCAGAATTTGGCGTTGATCGATAATCGCCCCCTGTTGCAGATGCAACATCATTTTTAAATAACTATCGGGATCACCCAAGCCGTAAATAGCAGAAACCGAAGCCACCACAATCGTATCACGGCGCTCCAAAAAAGATTTGGTGGCAGAAAGACGCATTTGTTCAATTTGATCATTAATGGACGCATCTTTTTCAATAAAAGTATCACTACTCGGCACATAAGCCTCGGGCTGATAATAATCATAGTAGGAAACGAAATATTCCACCGCATTTTCAGGGAAAAAAGCCTTCATTTCTGCATAAAGCTGGGCAGCAAGAGTTTTGTTTGGTGCAAGCAACATCGCCGGACGATTCAGGTTTGCAATCACGTTGGCGATAGTAAAAGTTTTACCCGATCCCGTTACTCCAAGAAGCGTTTGATGGGCAAGCCCGTCTTCTAAATTTTCAGCAAGTTTTTCAATGGCTTGGGGCTGATCGCCGGAAGGATTGAAATCAGAATGAAGAATAAAAGGTTTACTGTTAATTTTTTCTGACATAAAAGTGCGGTTAAAATTCGATGAGTTTTTATTGGCGCTATTCTAGCATATTTCTTACTCCGGATAGAGTAAAAAAGCTAAGTTTTACACAGTGTTAGCAATGTCAAGAGAAAAACCTCACAAAATCTGAAACTTTTTTATATTTTTTGCTGGACTTTACCTAATTAATTGATAAATAAAGGAATGTCATTTTGCAATCAATTATTAGCCTGCATTCTACAATCCCAGTATTTATCAGCATTAGAGGAGCTTATTCTATTTTAATCCACAAAGTTATCCACAATATTTGTGGATAGAAAATACGTTAAAAATTTTTTGAATTTTTTTATTTTACCCGTTGACAAACTATTGTCCGATCATTAAAATTCGCGACCGATTCACTGTGATATAGAATTATTCCTCCTTAGTTCAGTCGGTAGAACGGTGGACTGTTAATCCATATGTCGCTGGTTCAAGTCCAGCAGGAGGAGCCAATTTCTCTTTTGGTTTAGAATTTGTTTGTCTCCTTTTACGAATTCTAAATTAGCAACCAAAAGATTTTAAACCCATCGGATTTGATGGGTTTTATTTTTTTACTTTCCAAACAGCACTGCTCCACCGCTCACTTCAAGAGTAGTCCCATAAAATAAAGCCAATGCAAAAAAAATCATCATGATTCCTGCAACGATTTTCACTATTTGTCCGCTATACCGATTTAATGCTCTCGCCCCATACCATTGCCCTAACTGTATTGCCATACGTTTAGCGTAACGCACTAAAACAGCAAAAAGAGAGAGCATAAGCCCTGTGCCAATTGACATTGCCAGTGTAGCAAAAATGCCCCAGATGAAAAGCTCCATCATGTAAGCAAGGAAAAGTACAAAAATAGCCCCCGTACAAGGACGTAAACCAATACTCATTATCACCAGAAATTGGCTTTTCCAAGTCTTAGCGCCCTTTAATTGAACGGCATTCGGCAAATGTTGATGCCCACAGGGGCAATCCATTTTAAAAGTGCGGTTAATTTTAGCCGCACTTTGTAACGGCAAATGAGTTGGCTGAATAGATTTAATACGAAAAACCGGTGGTTTGCGTATGCCCTGATAAATCCAATAGCACCCTAATCCCATTAATAGAATCAACGCACTCCGCTCCAACCATAATTGGCTTAATTTGAAATAGCGAGAGGAAAGATTCAAAATCACAACAACAATAGAAGTTGCCGTAATTGCCACGATACCTTGCATGAGTGAGGAAAGCAGGCTTAATTTCACACTTTGTTTCAGTTCGCTTTCGTGCGTAGATAAATAGCTTGCAATAATAAACTTGCCATGTCCCGGCCCGACTGCATGCAATACGCCATACAGAAAACTCACCGTAATCAATAACATACCAGATGAAACAGAATGATGCTGAATAGCATGAAGGTTTTCAGAAATCAGCTGATTAAACAACTGTTGCCACGCAACAGTTTTCGCAAAAAGCCAAGGAAAAAACCAGAAAATACCAATTAATGCGACAAAGAAGGCGATGAGCCATTTGAATGGAAAAATAGGTTTCATTATCTACTCACATTGAATTTTGACTTTTTGGGCAAACATCACACCTAAAGAATCATCTTCATCTTTTTGTGTTTTATCTAAAGAAGCGGCGTAAGATCGCGTTTTTTCATTTACATTGGGAGCCTCAATATGTCCCTTACAATTTGCCGGAAGTCCCGAAAAATCGACTGCACTTTTGTCCTCAGGGTAATACATTGAAACATAGTAAGTGCGATCGTACGTCATTAGTGTAAATTCATTATTTTCTAATTGCTTAGGCTGCGCTAACAAAAAATCAAAATAATACTGAACTTTTGCTCCTTCTTTGCTTACTCCATAATTTTTCACCTGTTTTTTATATTTGATCTTGTTGTTATTTTTATCAAAAAAATAACTAAAATAATGTTCGTTCACTACATTATTCATCACTTCATCAATCAATTTTTGTTTCTCCGCTTCTCCTCTAGCCTGTCTCATATCGTACAATACCGCTGAAGAACTCGCTTCATCCAACATCCATTTCATGGAAAACCCAACCAATTGATTTTGTTCAACCAATGCTTTTGTTTGCATTTCAATAAACGCATGAGGATGGGCAAATGCAGCCCCTGTATAAAATAAAGAAAGGAGTAATAATTTTTTCATGTTTAGCCCTCAACTAAAAAAGATCGATCATTCTAGCATAGACAAAAAAATTCTAAAAAACGTTTACTTTATAAACAAAAGTAAGGAAATCACCGAAATTTATTGACTTATATCAATAAACAATGAGATTGGGTTTTATTTTTGAAGACGTTTTATGTACTATTCAGTCCGTCAAGTGATTGCTTGATATTCATAAAGTTCCTAAATAAAATAATCATAAATATAGCTAAACTACTTTCCTACCACCCTATTTGGGTGGTTTTTTTTTGCCTTCTCATTAGCTTATTTGCTAAACATCAAGTAAAATGACCGCACTTTTTTAACTCGTTAGAAAGGACGATTATGTCATCACAATTTGTTTATACTATGCACCGTGTCGGGAAGGTTGTGCCTCCGAAACGGCATATTTTGAAAGATATTTCCCTGAGCTTTTTCCCTGGCGCGAAAATCGGGGTACTCGGTTTAAACGGAGCGGGAAAATCCACCCTACTTCGCATTATGGCGGGGATTGATAAAGAGATCGAAGGGGAAGCCCGTCCACAGCCGGGGATTAAAATCGGTTATCTGCCACAAGAACCAAAACTTGAACCACAGCAAACTGTGCGTGAAGCGGTGGAAGAGGCGGTATCCGACGTAAAAAATGCCCTGACTCGTCTTGATGAAGTTTATGCACTTTATGCTGATCCTGATGCGGATTTTGATAAACTTGCCGCAGAACAGGCAAAATTAGAGGCCATTATTCAAGCACAAGATGGGCATAATTTAGATAATCAACTAGAGCGTGCCGCCGATGCGCTACGCTTGCCTGATTGGGAGGCAAAAATTGAACACTTATCGGGTGGTGAACGCCGTCGTGTGGCACTTTGTCGCCTCTTGTTAGAAAAACCGGATATGCTCTTATTAGACGAGCCGACTAACCACTTAGATGCGGAATCTGTGGCGTGGTTAGAACGTTTCCTCCACGATTACGAGGGAACCGTCGTAGCCATTACCCATGACCGCTACTTCTTGGATAATGTTGCCGGTTGGATTTTAGAGCTTGACCGTGGTGAAGGGATTCCTTGGCAAGGAAATTACTCTTCTTGGTTGGAGCAAAAAGAAAAACGCCTTGCTCAAGAACAAGCAGCAGAATCTGCCCGCCAAAAATCCATTGAGAAAGAGTTGGAATGGGTGCGCCAAAATCCGAAAGGTCGTCAAGCGAAAAGCAAAGCGCGTATGGCACGTTTTGAAGAACTCAATTCCGGCGAATATCAAAAACGTAATGAAACTAACGAACTCTTTATTCCACCCGGTCCACGCTTAGGCGATAAAGTGATCGAAGTTCAAAACCTCACAAAATCTTACGGTGATCGCACCTTGATTGATAACCTTTCATTCTCTATCCCGAAAGGAGCGATTGTAGGGATTATAGGGGCAAACGGTGCGGGTAAATCCACTCTATTCCGTATGCTTTCAGGACAGGAGCAACCTGATAGCGGTTCAATCACAATGGGGGAAACAGTTGTACTCGCCTCCGTAGATCAATTCCGTGATGCAATGGATGATAAGAAAACCGTGTGGGAAGAAGTGTCAAATGGACAAGATATTCTCACTATCGGCAACTTTGAAATTCCAAGCCGTGCCTATGTGGGACGCTTCAACTTCAAAGGCGTTGATCAACAAAAACGGGTGGGTGAACTCTCCGGTGGTGAGCGTGGCCGTTTACATTTAGCTAAACTATTGCAAGCAGGCGGCAACGTACTCTTACTGGACGAACCGACCAACGATCTTGACGTAGAAACCTTGCGTGCATTAGAAAATGCTATCTTGGAATTCCCGGGCTGTGCAATGGTTATTTCGCACGACCGTTGGTTCTTAGACCGTATTGCGACCCATATTTTGGACTATGGCGATGAAGGTAAAGTCACCTTCTACGAAGGTAACTTCTCCGACTACGAAGAGTGGAAAAAGAAAACCTTTGGTGCAGAAGCATTGCAGCCACATCGTATGAAATATAAACGTATTGCGAAATAAAAAGGAAGAAAAGTGCGGTTAATTTTGACCGCACTTTATAAATTTAAGGAGTCAAAATGAAAAATTTATTGCTCATTTCAATCATGACATTAGGAGCGACAGCCTGTGTTTCAACTGAGCTCTCTAATCAAAATATCCCTTATGATGCAACAAAAGATGCCAGGATTCGTTTATACGGACAAAATGGACGACCATCTTTTCTAACAGTAAATATTGATGGTAAAAAAGAAAAAGTGACTGTTGGCGGTGGTTTAGGACAAGCATTTAGTTCAATGGTTGGTGCTAAAGGTAACGAGAGTATTGGAATGCCCGAAACATCATTAAGTAAAAATCCATCGGCACATTCAAAATTATTATCAAGTATCTTTTTTAAAGAATTTGTTATTCCGGCTAACACCGAAGTGCAAGTAACCAATGAAATTATTCCAATGGACAGCACCCATACACACTACACAGCAACTGAAAAAATCACTACCGTCATCAAAGGAAAAAGCTGTAAAGGAAACATTGTCACCTTTACTCCTGAAGCCGGTAAAGACTATGAGGTTGCACCAATAAGCTCAGATCGTGAGTGCGGTGTGACTGTTTACGAAATTAAATAGAAATATAGCATCTATTTAGGAGTGATTATGTTAATTTCTTTGCACGTTTTTTGTGCGTTTTTAAGTTTGGGGCTTTTAATTATTCGCGGCATAATGCAATTAAGAGGGAAAGATTGGAGAGCCATAAAATTATTAAAAATTTTACCGCACTTAGCAGATACACTTTTAATTGTAAGTGGCTTGACTATATTTTTCCTATTGCCTTTTGAATTAGAGGCTTGGCTTATCGCTAAATTCTGTCTGCTCATTTTGTATGTTGTTTTTTCAGCAAAATTCTTCAGCAGAAAAGCCACAAAAGCAAATCCAATATTTTTACTGCTTGCTCTAGTCAGCTTTATTGGTACAATTCTCATCGCTTACATTCACTAAAGTCAAATATCAAAAATCCATCTTCATCAGATGGATTTTTTCCTAACCGCCTACCAACTTAACTGTAAAACCTTTTTCTTGCAGTAATTGTTTGAGCAAATCTCGTTTTTCACCTTGAATTTCGATATTGCCACCTTTTACTGAACCGCCTGTACCACAGCGTTTTTTAAGTACTGTAGCAAGTTTTTTCAATTCGTCATCCGGTAAATCTAATCCGCTAATAACAGAAACAGCCGCCCCTTTTCGACCACTGGTTTGACGTTGAATACGCACAATACCATCACCTTTGGCTCTTGGTGGCTGTGCCTTTTCTTCTTTAATTCTCCCACTTTCCGTGGAATAAACCAAAACAGAGTCAGACATAACTACTGTGCAATAGAAGCATTAATAGAACGAAGCACTTCTGCCGGATTCTCTGCTTGTGTAATCGGACGACCAATCACTAAATAATCCGAGCCTGAACGGATTGCTGCAGATGGCGTCATAACACGACGTTGATCACCAAAATCAGCACCAATTGGACGAATACCGGGAGTAATTAATTTGAAATCAGCACCACAGCTATTACGTAAAATTTCTACTTCTTGTGGTGAACAAACCACACCGTCTAATCCTGCACGCTGCGTTAAATGTGCAAGGCGCAACACTTGTTCCATCGGGGAAGCATTGATGCCGATTTGAAGTAAATCAAGATCTTCCATACTGGTTAAAACAGTCACAGCAATTAAAAGCGGCGCATCTTTACCATAAGGCTCAAGAATTTTTCTCGCCTCTTCCATCATTTTCAAACCGCCACTGGCGTGAACATCCACCATCCATACACCTAAATCTGCGGCAGAACGAACCGCTCTTGCCACTGTATTTGGAATATCATGGAATTTTAAATCAAGGAAAACATCAAAATCACGTTGATGTAACTGTTTTACAAAATTCGTTCCCAAAGTGGTAAACATTTCTTTGCCAACTTTTAAACGGCATAAACTCGGATCAATTTGATCAACTAACGTAAGCGCTTCTGCTTCCGTCTCATAATCAAGTGCAACAATAACTTTGTTAGTCATAATTTTCCTCTTTAATGATGTTCCTGTGCGGATAATGGTTTAATCGTTTCCCAATGACGACAAGATGGGCAATTCCAAAGTAATTTATGAAGTTGATAACCACAATTTGAGCAGCGATAAACTGCGCTCTGTCTGACACGTTCTCCTACCATCTTATGGAGCAAAATAAGGCTTTCTTTTCCTCTACCTTCTTCTGCATCATCAATTTGATATTGGATAAAGCGATGAAAAATAAGTGTACTTGGATTTTTTGTTAATCGTTGGTAAAGATTCGCTTGTGCAGCAGATTTTCCATCTTTTTCTTCAATTAATTTTGCAAGTGCTAAATCAACCTCATCATTTTTAGCAACTTGCCCAGCTCGTATCAAGAATAATTCAAAATTATCTAGCTGATTTAATTCTTTATAACAATATTTTAAAGTAGATAAAACTTCTCCGATATAATCGGGATTTTGATAAAGCACATTTTCTAACGAGTTAATTGCTTGTTGATAAGCGTTTTCTTCAATATCTAAATCTGCTAATAACATTGAAGCCCTAACACATGTTGAAGAAACTTGCAGCGCTTTTTGTAAAATACGACGTTTTTCGACCGCACTTTCTATATTCAAACTTTGAGTATATTCACAATAACATTGAGCTAGCTCAATGTTATTATCCTTAGGGTGGATTTTTGCTAGTTTTTCCGCAATATTCACCGCTTTTTTCCACTCTTTCGTTTTTTGATAAATTAACAAAAGCTGTTGTAGTGCGTTTTCAGCAAATTCAGGTTCATCTACTAATAAAATATAAAGATTTTCTGCGCGATCAAGAAAGCCAATGACCATAAAGTCACGTGCAAGCTGCTGTTTAGCAAGAAGTTTTTGCTCAAAAGAATAATCCGGGCTACGATCAAGCGCTTGATGAATACGCAATGCCCGATCGACTTCGCCTCGAGAACGGAATAAATTACCAAGGGTTAATTCTGCTTCAAATTGTGAGCGGCTTTCTATCTCATTTTCAACCTCTTGTTTTTGCAACATATCCAAAAACAAATCAACCGCTTTATCTGTTTGATTAGAAAGTAAAAAATTGACACCTGTAACATAATCACGGGAGAGTTTATTACTAATATCTTCCTGATCTTTTTTAGCACTACGCTGCCCCATATACCACCCATAAGCAGCAGCGATAGGTAAAAGCAGAAAGAGCAATTCAAGCATTATTCTGCCTTAGCCTTATCACGGGTGGTTGTTAATTCGTTAATTTGTAAAGTTTGGCGTTTAATTTGACGGCTAAGTGACATATTTTTTAGTTTCAATTTTAAGTAAAAGAAACCGGTAATAAACCAACCTAAAATTAATCCTAAACCAAATAAAATAGCAACAAGAGTTGAAAGTTGGAATTGGCTTTCTGCAAAAATATAATTGAAAGTAATGATTTGATCATTATTTGCACCAATTGTAACGGCGACAAGCACAATAGCTAAAGCAATTATAAATCCTAGAATATATTTAATCATCACAAGATCCTTTAAAAAACTTTCCTTTTATTATGCCAAAGTTTCCAATAAAAAACGACACCTAAGTGTCGCTATTTTATTTATTTCTAAGAGAATATATCTACCCGTTCTCTCAGCTCTTTACCTGCTTTAAAGTGAGGTACACATTTAGCGTCTAATTTCACGGAATCCCCTGTTTTCGGATTTCTACCGAGACGGGGTTGACGATAATGAAGAGAAAAGCTACCAAACCCTCGAATTTCAATACGGTTTGCATTTTCCAACGATTGTGCAATAAGCTCTAAAATATCTTTCACAACACCTTCAATTTCTTTTATAGATAAAGAAGGATGTTTAACAGATAAATTCTCAATAAGTTCCGACTTAGTCATCATATTTCTCCTTTATTTCTATTATTAGTACGTTTATGACAATAAGTTTTATTGATAATTCATTATTACATGAATTATCAATAAAACTTGAAGAAAAAGAAGGCTGGGACAAACCCAGCCTGATAGAATAAATTAATTATTCACCTTTAGCTGCTTTGAAAGCCTCAGCCATTGCATTTGGAATAGTAACTTCTTCTTGCTTGTTATTCACACTTGCAACTGCCGCAGCTTCTTCAGCTTGAGCTTTTGCTTTTACAGATAAGTGAACAATACGAGCTTTACGATCTACACCAGTGTATTTCGCTTCAACAACATCTCCTGCCACAACTTCATCAGTAAGATCAGCTGCACGGATATAACCTTCTGCCCCACCTACTAATTCTACTTTAGCACCTTTTGCATCAGCTTCAACAACAGTTGCAGAAACTACGGCACCTTTTTTATTGATAGCGATGAAGTTATTGAATGGATCTTCTTCAAGTTGTTTGATACCTAAAGAAATACGCTCTTTAACTGCATCTACTGCTAACACTACTGCAGAAACTTCGTCACCTTTTTTGTAGTTACGGACGGCTTCTTCACCTGATACGTTCCAAGAAATATCAGATAAATGAACTAAACCATCAATTCCGCCTTCAAGACCGATAAAGATACCGAAATCAGTAATAGATTTAATTTTACCGGTTACTTTATCACCTTTATTGTGAGTTTCGGCAAATTGAGTCCATGGGTTAGGTTTGCATTGTTTTAAACCTAAAGAAATACGACGACGTTCTTCGTCAATTTCCAATACCATTACCTCAACAACATCGCCTAGGCTAACCACTTTAGACGGATGAATATTTTTGTTAGTCCAATCCATTTCAGAAACGTGAACTAATCCTTCAACACCATCTAAAATCTCAACAAAACAACCATAATCGGTTAAGTTAGTTACTTTACCGGTTAATTTGCTGTTCACCGGATGGTTTTCAGCGATAGCTACCCATGGATCTTGACCTAGCTGTTTTAAGCCCAAAGATACACGAGTACGATCTTTATCAAATTTTAATACTTTAACAGTTACTTCATCACCGACATTCACGATTTCACTTGGGTGTTTAACACGTTTCCAAGCCATATCTGTGATATGTAATAGACCATCAACACCGCCTAAATCAACGAACGCACCGTAGTCAGTTAAGTTTTTAACAATACCTTTAACTTCTGAACCTTCAACAAGGTTTTCCAACACTTGTTCGCGTTCTTGGCTATTTTCTGATTCAATCACTGCACGACGAGAAACAACAACGTTATTACGTTTTTGATCCAATTTGATAACTTTGAATTCTAATTCTTTACCTAACAAGTGATCCGCATCACGTGCCGGACGAGTATCAACTAAAGAACCCGGTAAGAATGCACGAACACCGTTTAGCTCAACTGTGAAACCGCCTTTTACTTTACCGTTGATTAAACCGATAACGGTCGCTTTTTCTTCGTAAGCTTTTTCTAATTCAATCCAAGATTCGTGACGAACAGCTTTTTCGCGAGAAAGTTTAGTTTCACCGAAACCATCTTCAACTGCATCTAATGCAACATTTACCATGTCACCAACTTGAATTTCAAGTTCGCCTTGTGCATTTAGGAACTCAGCAACCGGAATTGCAGATTCAGATTTTAAACCGGCATCAACAAGGACGAAACCTTTTTGAATAGCTACTACAGTACCGCTAACGATTGAACCTTGACGGGTTTCAAGGCCTTTTAATGATTCTTCAAAGAGTTGAGCAAAAGATTCTGACATATAAATAATCTTCTTTAAAAGTTAATAACATCCACATTTCATCCGTAAGATGTGGGGTTGAGAATAAGTGTCCATTCATCCTTGAATAAACAAAGTTAAGTATTTTTGCGTTGTTGAATATAAGCCATCGCCTGAGCAATCACTTCATCAATGCTCAATGTTGTACTATCAAGTAACAACGCACCTTCAGCCGGTTTAAGCGGTGCGACCTCACGATTTCGATCACGAAAATCCCGCTCCTTTATCTCGGCTAAAATCTGTGCAAAGTTACCACTAATTCCTTTGCTTTGCAACTGTTTATAGCGCCTTTTTGCACGTTCTTCGGCACTCGCATCTAAAAAGAGTTTCACTTGTGCATCAGGAAACACAACTGTTCCCATATCGCGTCCATCCGCAATGAGGTTATTATTTTTCGCAAAATCTCGCTGAAGTTGTAGTAATGCCACTCTAACTTGTGGAAAAACGGCAATTTTTGATGCAGCATCCGCTGTCTCTTGGGTGCGAATTAAATGGCTCACATTTTCGCCGTTTAATAAGATATTTACTTCTCCATCTCGCGGAATAAATTGAATATCCAAATTACGAGCCAATTCACCCAAAGCAAATTCATCAGATAAATCAACCGCACTTTTTATTGCTGCCAATGCCGTGACGCGATAAATTGCCCCACTGTCTAATAACGCATAACCTAATTTTTCTGCTAATGCGTAGCACAATGTCCCCTTCCCTGCACCACTTGGCCCATCAACAGTAATAATTGTTCCCATAAAAAATCCTATAATTTGTCTAACATACCCAAAACTAATGCTGAAGATTGTTTTGCTGCGAGCGGTAAAAATTCTTCAAAAGAAAGAGTTGCTTCCCCATCGCCGCCATCAGAAATTGCACGTACGACAACAAAAGGCACATTAAACGCATGACACACTTGTGCAATTGCCGCAGCTTCCATTTCAACCGCAGTCACATTTGGGAAATCTGCTTTAATTTCAGCAATTTTATCTTCACTATTAATAAAGCTGTCACCGGAACAAATTAACCCGCGTTTTACCGATTGTCCCTGCACTTCAGCAATTTTTTGGGCTAAATCCGCTAATTTCGCATCAGATAAAAATGCAGCGGGATTAGCCGGAAGTTGTCCTTTTTCATAGCCGAATGCCGTAACATCTACATCGTGATAGCGGGTTTCATCAGAAATTACAATATCACCTACTTTTAATCCTTTCACCACACCACCGGCAGACCCCGTATTGATCACCACATTCGGTTTTGCCGATTGCAGTAAAGCAGTCGTGCCGATTGCTGCAGCGACTTTACCGATACCCGATTGCAATAGGGCAACGGATTTTCCATTAATTTTTCCCTCGAAAATGACCGCACTTGCAACCTTTTTTTCGATTTTATCCGCCATTAATCCTTTCAGAATTTCGACTTCTTGTGCCATTGCACCAACAATACCGATCTTCATTTTCCTCTCTCCTTTTCCAATTTATTCACTAAATAATCTAATACAGCCACGCTGTAATCATCGTTATAAAGTGTACTCGCCGTCAGCACATATTTTCCGCCAATCACCACATAAGGATAAGTAAAAACACCATATTCTTCCGTTAATTCAATAGAATCTTTTACCTTTTCCTTTATATCCAAAGAATTTTCGACTTTAACAAAAACTTGTTTATCAAGCCCTTGTTGCTCTGCCCATTTTATCATTTTTGCCGGTGATGCCAGTTCGACATAACGTGATTTTTCTGCCGTTTCAAATAATAATACATCAGATAATTCCTCAGCTTTTAATGCTTTTAGTGTATAGAACACCTTCGCACTAAATTGGTTTTCTGTGGTTGCCACCGGATATTGTTCCAAAACAATTTTATCAGGTCGCATTTGGCTATAAAATTCCAAAATATCTTGTGCAGACGAACACACCCTACAATCATAATCAAAAAAGAATTGAATACGGATTTTTTTATCTGCACGCAAAGGATGGGCTACCGGTTCTTTATAGGAAAAATAATCACGTCCATCTTCAAATCTTAACGTATTTGCAGAAGGTAAGTGCGGTTGGTTTTGTACAGAAAAATCTTTCGGATTCGTTTCTGCAAAGGCAAATTGTGTTGCAATACCAAATAACGCAAGATTGCCCCATCGCCACTTTATTATTTTACTCATCTATTGGTTCAATATGATCTACTAATAATTGGATATTACGATTACCACGAAACTCATTTATGTCTAATTTATAGGCTAGACGAGCCTGTTTAACAGATAAATCGGGATATAATCGGATATCAATATTAAAGGCAACGGCATCTAAAAGCGGTCCCCCCTGCATCGGTTCAACTAACATTTTTAAATGATTTTTACCTTGCCCAATTGCACGTTGATCCAAGATTTTAAATTCACCGTCAAAGCAAGGTTCAGGGAATGCCTGCCCCCAAGGACCACCATTTTTTAGTAACTCCGCCGTTTCAAGGGTAAATTCACTCTTTTCTAACTCACCATCTGTCCAAATTATGCCTTGTAAATGCGATTCATCCAACCAATCTAATACCGTTTGATTAAAAATTTGTTGAAATTGCGTAAAACATTCTTCACGAATGCTTAAACCCGCCGCCATTGCATGCCCGCCAAATTTTAAGATCATATCGGGATATTGAGAATGAATTCGTTCTAATAGATCCCGTATGTGAACCCCTTCAATAGAGCGGGCAGAACCTTTCAATACGCCTTTTTCATCTTGTGCAAAAGCAACAACCGGACGATGATATTGATCTTTAATACGGGACGAAACAATCCCTAGCACCCCTTGATGCCAATCTGCTTGATAAAGCACGATACCGCTTGGTAATTCGTTGAAAAGTGCGGTGAGATTTCGGCAAATTTCCAATGCTTCAAGTTTCATTCCCGCTTCAATCTCTTTGCGTGTTTGGTTAAGTTGATCAAGTTCTAAAGCAAGTTCTCGTGCGGTTTGCATCTCTTCCACAAGCAGTAATTCTACACCAAGAGACATGTTGTCTAATCGCCCCGCCGCGTTTAAACGCGGTCCAATGGAAAAACCAAGATCACTTGCCGAAAACCGCTCAATATTACGATTCGCCACTTCTGCTAAGGCGATAATGCCAGGTCGGCAATATTTAGCACGAATTCGCATTAAACCTTGATAAGCCAAAATACGATTATTCTGATCAAGCGGCACAACATCAGCAATAGTACCCAGTGCTACGAGATCAAGTAATTCTGTAAAATTAGGTTGATTTTCCGCAGTAAAAATCCCCAACTCACGAAATTTAGACCGTACCGCCAACATTAAATAAAATGCTACTCCCACACCGGCTAAGGCTTTTGAGGGAAAACCGCATTGGTTTAAATTCGGGTTCACAATGGCATCTGCCGGTGGCAAGGTATCTGAGGGTAAATGGTGATCCGTCACCAAAACGCGGATACCTTTTTCTTTCAAAAAAGCCACCCCTTCAAAGGAAGACACGCCATTATCTACCGTCATCAGTAACTGCACGCCTTTTTCAATCGCCATTTCCGCCACGGGAATACTCAACCCATAGCCTTGTTCAAAACGATTTGGTACTAAATAATCAATATTTGTAAAACCAAGCTGACGAAGTGCCAATATCGCCAATGCCGTACTCGTTGCACCGTCCGCATCAAAATCCCCCACAATGACAATTTTTTGTTGCGTTTGATAAGCCGATACCAACAACTCTACGGCTTGGGCAACACCATATAATTGGTTCGGATTTAACATAGATTTTAAAGTGCGGTCTAATTCTTGCTTATTTTTAATATGACGTGCGCGATAAAGGCGATCCAGTAACGGATGTTCTGAAACAGAACCTCCGGTTGGAATTTCACGGCGTTTAATGAGTTTATTCACGGGCGATTAATTCATAAGTAAAGAGCTGTTAAACCAACAGCTCTTTTATAAAATACAACATTGTTTTTTTAGTACTAAATTATTATTCGCTTTCTTTCAGCGCTGCTAATAAATCTGCCGGTTTTAAATATCCACCGATTATCTCACCGCTTGAGGTGATAACACTCGGCGTGCCGGTTACACCAAACTGAATACCTAATTCATAGTGTTTTTTTACAAGATTAGGCGTTTTAACTTCTTTTGGCGGTCTGCCATTTTCAGCTTCACTTAAAGCAAAAACAGGATCTTTGGCTGTCCAAATAGCTTCCATTTGTTTTGCAGTTTCACTTTTCATACCACCACGAGGGAAGGCTAAATAACGCACGGTAATACCGAGATCATTATATTCTTTTAATTGTTGATGTAATAAATGGCAGTAGTGGCAAGTAATGTCCATAAATACGGTGACTACGTATTTCTCATTTTTTGCCGGATAAACAATCATTTCATTTTTATAAGAATTAAGTTTATCCATTAACAATTTACCAGCCACATCAACAGGACCTTTATTTGTTAATTCATAAAGTTTCCCTTGAAAAGCATATTTACCGTCTTCTGTTACATAAATAATGCCCTCATCGGTTACAGCTGTTTTCACCCCGCTGACAGGAGAGCTTTTGATGTCAATATTTTTCGCACCAAGTGCTTGTAATTTACTTTTGATAGCTGAATCATCCGCCATTGCATTTGCTGCCGTAGCACATAAAAGTGCGGTTAAAATTTTCTTCATTTTTCATTCCTAAATTTGCTAAAGGCGAATCCGAGATTATAGATAAATTAGCAATTTCTGCAACCCTAGCTACCCAAAAATAAGAAAATAACATATAATTCGCCAACTTACAGTTAAAGCAAATTTACTATGTTTGAAATAAACCCCGTGAAAAATAAAATCGTTGATCTTTCCGACCGCACTTCGGTGCTTCGGGGGTATCTTTGACTTTGACGCTAAAGTCGAACGTTTAGAAGAAGTCAATGCAGAATTAGAGCAGCCCGAAGTATGGAACGATCCGGACAGAGCACAATCTCTAGGAAAAGAGCGGGTAGCCCTTGAACAAGTCGTGAACACCATCAGAAATTTAGAACAAGGCTTGGAAGATGTGGGCGGGCTACTTGAGCTTGCGGTAGAAGCTGAAGATGAAGACACCTTTAACGAAGCCGTCGCAGAATTAGAAACGCTTGAAATGCAGCTGGCGCAATTGGAATTTCGTCGTATGTTCAGTGGCGAACATGATGCCTCTGATTGCTATGTCGATTTGCAAGCCGGCTCCGGCGGCACTGAGGCACAGGATTGGACAGAAATGTTATTGCGTATGTACTTACGTTGGGCTGAAAGCAAAGGCTTTAAAACGGAATTAATGGAAGTTTCCGATGGAGATGTTGCAGGTTTAAAATCTGCAACCATTAAAATTAGCGGTGAATATGCCTTCGGTTGGTTACGCACGGAAACCGGCATTCATCGTTTGGTTCGAAAAAGCCCATTCGATTCCAATAACCGCCGTCATACCTCTTTCAGTGCCGTATTTGTTTATCCTGAAATTGATGATGATATTGACATTGAAATCAACCCGGCAGATCTACGTATTGACGTTTATCGCGCTTCCGGTGCGGGTGGTCAGCACGTTAATAAAACCGAAAGTGCGGTACGAATCACCCATATGCCAAGCGGTATTGTGGTGCAGTGTCAAAATGATCGTTCTCAACACAAAAATAAGGATCAGGCAATGAAGCAGTTAAAAGCGAAATTGTATGAACTGGAACTACAAAAGAAAAATGCCGATAAACAAGCTATGGAAGACAATAAATCCGACATAGGCTGGGGCAGCCAAATTCGCTCTTATGTGCTGGATGATTCACGTATTAAAGATTTGCGTACCGGTATAGAAAATCGCAACACACAAGCCGTACTTGACGGCGATTTGGATCGCTTTATTGAAGCCAGTTTGAAAGCAGGGCTATAAAGTGCGGTCATTTTCCACAGAATTTTACAACCCAATTTTCACAATCAAAGGTAAAGAAAAAATGTCAGAACAAGAAATAAAAGAACTCGATCTCAATGGCGAAATGCTTGTTCGCCGTGAAAAATTAGCCGCCTTACGTACTAAAGGCAATGCTTTTCCGAACCAATTCCGCCGCGATTCTCTTGCACAGGATTTACATAATCAATATGAATCGGAAGAGGGGGAAACCTTAAAAGAAAAAAATATTGAAGTCGCTGTTGCAGGCCGTATTATGACCCGCCGTGCAATGGGGAAAGCGACATTTATCACCTTGCAAGATATGAGCGGTAAAATTCAGCTTTACGTGGCACGCGATAATCTACCGGAAGGTGTGTATAAAGATGATGTCGGTCAATGGGATTTAGGTGATATTGTCGGTGTTAAAGGCACATTATTTAAAACCAAAACCGGAGAGCTTACTGTTAAAGCGGTTGAAGTTCAATTATTAACTAAGGCACTTCGTCCGTTACCAGATAAATTCCACGGCTTAACTGACCAAGAAATGCGTTATCGCCAACGTTATTTGGATTTAATTTCTAATGAGGAATCCCGCCGTACTTTTATCATTAGATCAAAAGTCGTCGCAGGAATTCGTGAATATTTCATTTCAAAAGGTTTCATGGAAGTAGAAACACCAATGCTACAAGCAATTCCGGGTGGTGCATCTGCACGTCCTTTCGTCACCCATCATAATGCACTTGATGTGGATATGTATCTGCGTATTGCGCCCGAACTTTACTTAAAACGTTTAGTAGTAGGTGGTTTTGAACGCGTATTCGAATTAAATCGTAACTTCCGCAATGAAGGGGTTTCCGTTCGTCACAATCCTGAATTTACTATGTTGGAATATTATCAAGCCTATGCGGATTACCACGATTTAATGGACAATACTGAAGAATTATTACGCAAACTAGCCATTGATATTCTTGGAACGACCATTGTGAAATACGGTGAATTCGAATTTGATTTTGGTAAGCCGTTCGAACGCATTACCCTGCATGATGCAACCATCAAATATGGCGCAGATAAAGGCATTGTGAAAGAAGATTTATACGATTTCGATCGTGCCAAAGCAACTGCGGAACGTTTAGGTATTGAAGTACAAAAATCTTGGGGATTAGGTAGTATCGTGAATGCTATTTTTGAGGAGGTGGCGGAACACCATTTAATTCAGCCAACCTTCTTAATGGCACATCCGGCAGAAATTTCACCACTTGCCCGCCGCAATGATGAAAACCCAGATGTAACCGACCGCTTTGAATTATTTATCGGCGGACGTGAAATCGGTAATGGTTTTTCAGAATTAAATGATGCAGAAGATCAAAATGAACGTTTTGATGCGCAAGTTGCTGCAAAAGAAGCGGGAGATGATGAAGCTATGTTTAAAGACGAAGATTTCGTTGTTGCATTGGAGCATGGATTACCGCCGACTGCCGGAGAAGGTTTAGGAATCGACCGCCTCGCAATGCTTTATGCAAACGCCCCGTCTATTCGTGATGTAATCCTGTTTCCTGCAATGCGACAAAGATAAGTGAATTAATCTAAATAGAAAAAGGAAACCAGATAGTTTCCTTTTTATCTTTTATTTTTACTTATAAAATTTTCTTTCTTCCCATTCCTAAGAAAATCATCACTTAACACAAAGAACGATAAAAAATCCGCACTCATTATGAGTACAGACTTTTCATTAATGAAGGAATGAATTAAAGAATGTTTTTCTCGCCACGAGAAAGACTGATTAATCCAGAACGAACAATTTCAAGCAATGTTGTTTCTTCCTTTACTGCCGCAACAAAAGCATCTAACTTATCTTTTGTACCGGTTAATTGAACAGTGTAGGATTTAGGCGTGACATCCACAATTTGACCACGGAAAATATCGGTGAGACGTTTAATTTCATCACGTGATGCCCCCGTTGCGCGGATTTTTACCAGTAAAACTTCACGTTCAACGTGTTCATGATTACTTAAATTAATCACTTTAAACACATCAACAAGCTTATGTAGTTGCTTTTCAATTTGTTCAAGCACTTGCTCATCGCCTACGGCTTCAATCGTCATTCGTGATAATGTGGGATCATCCGTTGGTGCAACGGTAAGGCTCTCAATATTAAATGCACGTTGAGAGAATAACCCCACCACGCGTGATAGCGCACCGGATTCATTTTCTAATAGAACAGACAAAACTCTACGCATTACTCATTCTCCCCTTTTGTTTTACCTAAAATCATTTCATTCATTGCACCGCCACGCACTTGCATTGGATAAACGTGTTCACCCTCATCGACATTAATATCGACAAATACCAGCTTGTTTTTAAGTTTAAACGCTTCTTCTAATTTACTTTCTAACTCATTCGGCGTGGCAATTTTAATTCCTACATGCCCGTAAGATTCTGCTAATTTCACAAAATCCGGCAAAGAATTCATATAGGTTTGTGAGTGCCGTCCCGAATAAATCAAATCTTGCCACTGTTTCACCATACCTAAGAAATGGTTATTCAAACAAATAATGACAATAGGAATGCCATATTGTGTTGCTGTAGATAATTCCTGAATATTCATTTGAATACTGCCGTCCCCGGACACACACACCACTGTGGCGTTTGGTTGGGCAAGTTTTACGCCTAATGCGGCAGGCAAACCAAAGCCCATCGTGCCTAATCCACCGGAATTGATCCAACGACGCGGTTTATCAAAGGGATAATGCAATGCTGCGAACATTTGATGTTGCCCTACATCTGAAGCTACATAAGCTTCACCATTAGTAATACGGTAAACAGCTTCCATCACTTGCTGCGGTTTTATCACGCCTGAAGTGCGGTCGAAATCCAAGCAGTTTTTGGCTTTCCATTCATTAATTTGTTTCCACCACTCTTCAAGATGATTTTGTGGGCGATTCCCCCCTTCCTCACCTAATAAACTTAAAAACTCATCTAAAATATTTTTCGCACTACCGACAATTGGAATCGACACTTGGACATTTTTAGAAATTGATGTCGGATCAATATCAATTTGAATAACTTTTGCATGTGGGCAATATTTCTCAAGATTGTTTGTCGTGCGATCATCAAAACGCACACCAATACCTAGAATTAAATCACTTTCATGCATCGCATTATTGGCTTCATAGGTTCCGTGCATACCAAGCATCCCTAAAAATTGTTTATCCGTACTCGGATAGACACCTAATCCCATCAGCGATGCCGTCACCGGTAAATTCAAACGTTGGGCAAATTGGGTTAATGCTTCACTACATTCTGCGGCAACCGCACCACCGCCTACGAATAACACAGGTTTCCTTGCCACTAATAAAGCTTTTAATGCTTTTTTAATCTGTCCTTTATGTCCATTCACTGTCGGGTTATAAGAACGCATTTCAACAGATTTTGGATATTCATAAGGGAATTTATGATTCGGATTTACCGTGTCTTTTGGAATATCAACCACAACCGGACCGGGACGACCGGTAGATGCAATATAAAAGGCTTTTTTGATTGTTTCCGGGATATCTTCCGCTTTTTTCACAATAAAACTGTGTTTTACTACAGGGCGTGAAATCCCCACCATATCGCATTCTTGGAAAGCATCGCTACCGATTAAATGACTCATCACCTGTCCTGAAATTACGACCATCGGCACTGAGTCCGCATAAGCGGTGGCAATACCTGTGACAGCATTAGTCGCACCGGGACCTGATGTCACCAATACACAACCTACTTTACCTGTTGCGCGCGCATAACCGTCCGCCATATGGACAGCGGCTTGTTCATGACGAACAAGAATATGTTCAATGCCACCAAGGGTGTGAATCGCATCATAAATATCGAGTACCGCACCTCCCGGATAACCAAACAAATACTCTACGCCCTCATCACGTAGTGATTGCACTACCATTTCGGCACCGGATAATTTTTTCATAATTTACTCCTAAAATTGACCGCACTTTAATTGATTATTAACTGATATTTTCTTGATTTATTTCATCATACTGACAAAAAAATCTTTGTCTAGACACCTTGACAGCATCAAAGCCATAAAATACAAAAATAAAAAACCAACAATCATTAAAAATAAAGAATAAAATAAAATAAAAATGCTTAAAAAAACAAAAAATGCGACTTTATGTCGCATTTTATAAAAATATAAAAATTTTATTTTTTATTTGTTTTTTTGAATCGGATCACATTTTTAGCGTTTTTTCACGATAAAAACGAGTATAACTAAGGATACGGCTGTTGCCACAAACCCTGCTACACCGGACTCTGTAAAACCAACTGTGATATAGCCGATGCAACTTGCTGCCGCAACCGTTAAAGCATAAGGCAATTGGGTCGTTACGTGATCCATATGGTTACATTTTGCCCCAGTAGAAGAAAGAATCGTAGTATCCGAAACCGGTGAACAGTGATCTCCGCATACTGCGCCTGCCATTACAGCCGAAAGGCAGGCTAACATTAATTCCGGTGCTGCATTCGTTGCCATTGAGGCAGCAATAGGTAACATAATACCGAATGTACCCCAACTTGTCCCCGTCGAAAACGCCATCGCCGAAGCAAGAATGAATAAGAGAACCGGCAAAAATTGAACAGGAATGTTATTAGAGACCAAGGAAGATAAATATTTACCCGTTTGCATATCACCGACAACTTTATTGATTGTCCAAGCAAAGAATAAAATTGCAATTGCCCCTGACATAGATTTAACACCTAATTTCCATGCGCGTGCATATTCCCCAAAACTTATCTGCCCATCTAACATAATCAAAACTGTCGATATAATAACCGCACTTCCCCCCCCAACAACAAGAGAAACACCCACGTTAGTATTTTCAAAAGCACCTAATACAGAAAATGGCGATCCTGCTTCAGTAAGAACTTGCCCACCGGTATATATCATCATTGACACCGTAGCTACAATCAAAATCAAAATAGGGAAAACAAGATTCCGAACGTGACCTTCTACGCCTAACTGTTCTTCCTTTTCTTGATTTTCTCGTGTCATTGCAGCTTTTTCGTGACGAGCCATAGAAGCGATATCAAATGAGAAATAGGCAACAAAAAATACCATAAGCAATGCAAAGATCGCATAGTAATTCATTGCGCTCATTGCCATAAATGCCCAAATTGGTGTGTATTCAGTAATAGAATAGGTGGTTAATAAACCCGCTACTAAGGTTATGATATAAGCCCCCCAGCTTGAAACCGGCATCATCACACACATTGGTGCAGCGGTAGAATCAAGAATATAAGCTAATTTTGCCCGAGATACCTTGAAACGATCGGTTACAGGACGAGCAATCGCCCCCACTGCAAGGCTATGGAAGTAATCATCAATAAACGTAACAAAAACCAAAGATGCGGCTAATAATTTTGCACCACGGCGATCCTTAATGCGCTTTTGAGCCCATTCCACAAAAGCACGGTTACTACCGGATACGGTTAAAAGTGCTGTCAAAACACCAAGCAAAATTAAGAAAAGAACGATATTCATGTTTGAATTAATCGCACCATCACTGTACACCAAAGAAACAATATTATCTTTCAAATAAATAAAAGTAGGTAAAAGAGAGGCATTATTAAGCATTAACGCCCCCACTAAAATCCCTGAGCTCAGAGATACTAATACACGACGTGTTACAATCGCCAACAAGATTGCCAGTAATGCAGGAGAGATAGACCAAATTGAAGAAGAATAATCGATAAGTTCCATTAAGTTACACCTAAAATTAATGGAGACAACGGCAGAAAATGAGGTAATAACAGCCCACCTAACCGTAGCGCTCCATAGTTATTCACTATGACAGTAACGTTCCTTTCAGATACGCTACCAACCAGTTAAAATGACTTTTAACTGATTTCGGCGACTACTCCTTTCCTTTTTCGTCATCGCTATCCACTCGGAAAAAATACTTATAGTAATCGCACCTCTACTTTGTAAGGAGCAGGAAGATTACAGGAAAACTGAAAAAAAATCTAATAAATTCTGTAAATTACTTCAACTTAGCCAAAAATCATAATGAGATAATATACATAATAAATATTTAAAATATGGTACTCATCATCCCATTATACTTAATTTTATTTAAATTTAAGATTTACCTTATGAATTAATTTCGTTATTATGGGCGCATTGAAGTTTATATTTTTACACATCATAAAAATAGAGGTTTATTATGGCTGATTTAACTAAAATATTTACTAACCGTCACAGTATTCGTGCCGCAGTACGTGATTTAACATTAGAACAAGCTGAGAATGCATTAAAGAAATTTGAAGAAGCGCTTGCTGAAAAACGTGTACAAATGGAAGAAATCCAACAAGCTGAAATTGAGCGTAAAGCACGTATTGCAAAATATAAGGAATTAATTAAACAGGAAGGAATTACTGCTGAAGAATTGCAAGCCATTATTGGTACTTTCTCCTCAGGTTCTCGTAAAAAACGTAAACCCCTTCCAGCGAAATATAAATATACAACTGAAAGTGGAGAACAAAAAACTTGGACTGGTCAAGGGCGTACTCCAAGCGTAATTCAAAAAGCTTTAGATGCAGGTAAGTCTTTATCTGACTTTGAAATTTAATTATCCCTTCTCTCTAAGAACCCATATATTTTATGGGTTCTCTTTTATTTAAAATCAAAACATTAGTATTATGATCGAAAAAAAAATACTTCTCACCGATTGCCCTGATGATAAAGGTTTAATCGCTAAGATTACAAATATTTGTTATAAACACCAATTAAATATTTTGCACAATAATGAATTTGTTGATTTTGAAACAAAGCATTTCTTTATGCGTACAGAGCTTGAAGGGATTTTTAATGAAATAACTTTACTTGAAGATCTCAAATATAGTTTACCAAAAGGCACAAATTGTCGATTAATTAGCTCAAAACGTAAACGTATTGTCATTTTAGTCACTAAAGAAGCTCATTGTCTTGGTGATATTTTAATGAAAAATTATTACGGCGCACTGGATGTAGAAATTGTCGCAGTTATTGGTAATCACGATAACTTACGAGAACTGGTTGAACGTTTTAATATTCCATTTCATTACATTAGCCATGAAGGTTTAACTCGAATTGAGCATGATAAATTACTTGCGGCAAAAATTGACGAATACACTCCAGACTATATTGTATTAGCCAAATACATGCGTGTACTTAATCCTGAGTTCGTAGAGCGCTATCCAAACCGTGTTATTAATATTCATCACTCTTTCTTGCCTGCATTTATTGGTGCAAAACCTTACCATCAGGCCTATGAGAGGGGTGTAAAAATTATCGGTGCTACCGCACATTTTATTAATAATGAATTGGATCAAGGCCCAATCATTATGCAGAATGTGATTAATGTAGATCATACTTATAGTGCTGATGCGATGATGCATGCCGGCAGAGATGTAGAAAAAACGGTACTCAGCCGCGCACTTGATCTTGCACTTCATGATAGAATCTTTGTCTATAAAAATAAAACAGTGGTGCTGTAATGGAATCAATTACTCTCATGCCAATTAAGATGGTTGAAGGTACAATTAACCTTCCCGGCTCAAAAAGTTTATCTAACCGTGCACTGCTTCTTGCCGCACTGGCTAAGGGTACAACAAAAGTCACTAACTTGCTCGATAGTGATGATATTCGTCATATGCTGAATGCTCTCAAAGCACTCGGGGTAAATTACCAACTTTCTGAGGATAAAACCTTCTGTGAAATTGAAGGTCTAGGTGGAGCATTTAATGTTCAAGGCGGGCTCTCTCTGTTTCTTGGTAATGCAGGTACGGCAATGCGCCCATTAAGTGCCGCACTTTGTTTGAAAGGTGAAATAGGAGGTGAAGTAATTCTCACCGGTGAACCTAGAATGAAAGAACGTCCTATTCGGCACTTAGTCGATGCACTTCTCCAAGCCGGTGCCGATATTCGTTATTTGGAAAACGAGGGTTATCCACCTCTTGCAATTCGAAATCGTGGTATAAAAGGCGGAAAAATCAAAATCGATGGTTCAATTTCATCACAATTTCTGACCGCACTTTTAATGGCAGCCCCCCTTTCTGAAAACGATGTAGAAATAGAAGTTATTGGAGAGTTAGTTTCCAAACCTTATATTGACATCACGTTGGCAATGATGGAAGATTTTGGTATCAATGTAACAAACCATAAATACAAAACTTTCCATATTAAAGGTAACCAATCCTATCTTTCACCCGGTACATATCTGGTAGAAGGTGACGCTTCCTCTGCTTCTTACTTTTTAGCGGCCGCCGCTATCAAAGGAAAAATAAAAATTACCGGTATTGGAAAAAATTCTATACAAGGTGATCGCTTATTTGCCGAAGTATTAGAGAAAATGGGAGCAAAAGTAACTTGGGGAGCTGATTTTATTCAGGTAGAAAAGACCGAGCTTCATGGAATTGATATGGATATGAATCATATCCCTGATGCGGCAATGACTATTGCAACAACCGCACTTTTTGCAGAAGGCAAAACCACTATTCGCAATATTTACAACTGGCGTGTGAAAGAGACGGATCGTCTCACCGCAATGGCAACTGAATTAAGAAAAATCGGAGCAGAAGTTGAGGAAGGTGAAGATTTTATTCGTATTACTCCACTTCCATTAAACAAATTTCAACACGCAAGCATTGCGACCTATAATGATCATCGTATGGCAATGTGTTTTGCACTGATAGCACTTTCGGATACCCCCGTAACAATTCTTGATCCTCAATGCACGGCAAAAACCTTCCCAACATTTTTTAAAGAATTTGAAAAGATTTGTGCTAGAGATTAAATAAATACGGAAAATTTTATATGGTATTCTAAATACTAAAAAAGCGAACATAATGTTCGCTTTTTTTATTAGAATAAAAATCTGTTAGTTAATTACAGAAACATTGAGTGATGAACCACCTACAATTTGTACACGCTTACCAGCGACAAATTTAGGGTCTGCTTTTTGAACTACAACGATGCTTTTTCCATCATCTTTTTTAATGACAAGTTCTGCACCATTAACTTGGCTCGCTTTTTCTTCAATTTTGCTACCCGCTATAGCACCGGCAATCGCACCTACAGCCGTAGCAATCGCTTGACCACGACCACCACCGATTGCGCTACCCGCAACACCACCAAGTACACCACCGCCGACACTACCGATTACTCCCTGATTATCAGCTTGAATTTTTACCGGGCGGACAGAAACTAACGTACCGTAACTAATTGAACGAGCTTCCTTTGCCTGACCGGCAGAGTAAACATCACCACTAAAAATATCAGTATTCGCACAACCGGTGATACCAAATGTAACAGCAAGTGTTAATGCTACTGCCATTTTTTTCATAATTAACCAACCTTATAATTTACAAGTTAAATTGGATTTCTTGGAGACCAAGTAGAAATATTTTTTAAGCCGTTACCATTATCAGATACTTTTACACAAGCACCCACAACTAAAGTTGAATCATACGCGTGAGTAACCGTTTCTGTTTCACCTTCAACTTTGTAAGAACAATTATTTTTACGAATAGTTAACTGAAGGTTTTCACCTTTCATTTCACTAAAAATTACTTGACCTTTATAGGCATTTTCATCTTTTTGGTTATTTGATGAACAGGCGGCTAAGCCTAAGCTTAATAAAACTGTCAATGCTAAAGTCACTTTTTTCATTGTGCTAAACCTCGAGTATTTTTTTAATAGAATAAGGGTGAACTTTAATACAAGCATAATTTTCGCTTTTATCAACGAAACCAACCGCAATAGAAGGATTTGGTAAACGCTCTCCTTCCGCTTTAGGTTCACTCACTTTTGTTGTTAATTTAGGTAATCATTGCCATAAAAATTGTTTATTGACCCGCTCTACCCACGCCTCAGTTGATTCATCTGCGAGGAAAGGAACAACAATCTCAATATGCTCCCAAGTTTCTTGAGGATATTGTTTATTTTTAGGAAACGGTAATTCAATAACATCAACAAATTGCCCGGCAAAGGCTAGCGGCTTTTCTAATTGAATTAAATAGATAGGTCGCCCGTTAATGATATTATCGGACAAAATTCTACCGCACTTTACTAAATGTGTCAGCCAATTTTTTGCTTTTTGTTCACTATTTGCCCGCAAAGCAATATGATCGATTTCATAATCAGATAAATTAATTGACATCATATTCGCAAGTGCTTGAATTTTTCTCTCAAAATCTTCCAATTCCTCTTCAAGTACAAGCAGATTTTCGTTTAATTTCATATTCTCCCTTTGAGAAATCAATAAAGAACGCTATCATAATCCATTATTTTTAATATTCAATTTAAACACAGGAAAAACCGTGAATATCCAATCTATTTTATCCGATAAAATTAAACAAGCGATGATGGCAGCCGGTGCCGATGAATCTTGTGATGCACTTGTGCGCCAGTCAGGAAAACCTCAATTTGGAGACTATCAGGCAAATGGCATTATGGCTGCCGCAAAAAAACTAAATTTATCCCCACGTGAATTTGCACAAAGCGTATTAGCACATACAGATCTTTCCGATATTGCGGAAAAATTAGAAATTGCAGGTCCCGGCTTTATTAATATTTTCTTAAATTCCAACTGGATTACAGAGCAGGTTTCTCACACACTTAGCCAACCGAATTTAGGCATCCAAGCTGAAGATAAACAAACTGTTGTAATTGACTATTCTTCACCGAATGTTGCCAAAGAAATGCATGTCGGTCATTTACGCTCAACTATTATCGGCGATGCCGTAGCCCGTACGCTTGAATTCCTAGGACATAAAGTTATTCGTGCCAATCACGTGGGCGACTGGGGAACTCAGTTTGGTATGTTGATTGCTTATCTTGAAAAAATGCAAAATGAACACACAAGCGAAATGGAATTACAAGATTTAGAAACATTCTATCGAGAAGCAAAAAAACACTATGATGAAGATGAGAAATTCGCTGAAAAAGCCCGTAATTATGTAGTGAAATTGCAAAGTGGAGATGAATACTGTCGAGCTATGTGGAAGCGCTTAGTGGATATCACAATGCAACAGAATCAGCATAATTATGATCGCCTAAATGTCACCTTAACAGAAAAAGATGTGATGGGCGAAAGTCTTTATAATTCAATGTTACCCGGTATTGTCGAAGATTTAAAAAAACAAGGGCTGGCAGTAGAAGACGATGGTGCGCTTGTCGTGTATTTAGAGGAATTCAAAAATAAAGAAGGCGAAGCAATGGGCGTGATCGTACAGAAAAAAGATGGAGGTTTCCTTTATACGACGACCGATATTGCCGCGGCAAAATACCGTTATGAAACCTTGAAAGCCAATCGAGCATTGGTATTCTCAGACACTCGCCAAAGCCAGCATATGCAACAGGCATGGCTGATTACCCGCAAAGCAGGTTATGTACCAGATAACTTTTCATTGGAGCATAAAAACTTCGGAATGATGCTGGGTAAGGATGGGAAACCATTCAAAACCCGAACAGGTGGAACAGTGAAATTAGCGGATTTACTAGATGAAGCTATTGATCGAGCGGCAATATTAATTAACGAAAAAAGCAACAATTTATCTGATACCGAAAAAGTGGCTGTCGCCGAGGCTGTGGGGATTGGTTCCGTGAAATATGCAGATCTTTCCAAAAACCGCACCACAGATTATGTATTTGATTGGGATAATATGCTAAGTTTTGAAGGCAACACTGCGCCTTATATGCAATATGCCTATACACGTATTCGTTCAATCTTTAACAAAACTCAGGTAGATTTGACCGCACTTTCTACTGCTCCATTAATGCTGGTTGATGAGAAAGAACGTTCGCTTGCCATTAAACTTTTACAATTTGAAGAAGCCGTACAAACTGTAGGCAGAGAGGGCATGCCACATGTACTTTGTGCCTATTTATACGAATTAGCCGGCGTATTTTCTTCTTTCTACGAGCACTGCCCGATTTTAAATGCCGAAGATGAAAAACTGATGCTAAGCCGTTTAAAATTAGCACTACTAACCGAAAAAACCTTGAAACAGGGTCTGGATTTACTGGGTATTAAAACCGTTGACAAAATGTAGTTCAAAAAAGGCACGAAAATGTGCCTTTATTTTTACGTTAAAAAAGGATTAGTGAGTTTCTCACGCTGAATAGTCGTGTAAGGCCCATGACCTGCAATAATAATCATATCATCATTAAGTTTAAATAATTTCTCACGGATTGACGAGATAAGCTGTTCATAGTTTCCTCTAGGAAGATCTGTTCGCCCAATTCCGCCTTGAAATAGCACATCGCCGGTAAATGCTGCTTTTTTCTCTTGCTCAATAAAGCCAATATGTCCTGGTGAATGACCCGGTAAATGTAAAATATTAAATTGAAAATCACCGACGTTAATAACCTCTCCTTCATGTAACCAACGATCAGGTAAAAATGAATTAATATGTGCTAATCCAAAACGTTCTGCCTGTTTAGGTAAGCTTTCAAATAAGAATTGATCTTCTTCCTGTGATCCCCAAATTTCTACATTGAAATAATCTTTCAACTGCGTTGCCGCACCAACATGATCAAGGTGAGCATGAGTCAGTAAAATAACCTTCAAATTCAATTCAAGTTCTTCAATTCGCTGAATCAGTTTTTCTGCTTCACCACCAGGATCTATGATCGCCGCATTTTTTTCATCATCCCAAATCAAAGAGCAATTTTGCTGAAATGCCGTAACCGGAATAATCTCAATATTCATTCTTCTTTCCTCACAAACAAAAACCGCACTAAAGTGCGGTTAATTTTTCGACTTTTTTATACGCCTCGCCAAGTTCTTACCGGACCGGTATCCACATGAACAAAATTACTACGCGGATAAAACCCGACCCCACCATTATTCAGTTTTTCTGCCGTCTGCTTGATTTTTACTAACGGTGTACCATCAATACGAAAATCCACCGCCTGACCTTTTACATGATAACTGTTACTTGCCACCCCACGGCTTTGACGATGGCGCATTGCATTGGTAGCAGGAGAACGATAACCGCAAATAATCTGAATTTCAGCAGTTTGTAATCCTAAATGACCTTGAATACGATAAAGTTTCAGAAATAAGTTCGGATCCATTCTGTGAGTTTGGTTTGTTCGCTTATCTCGCATAAAGTAATCAAGCTTTTTCAACATTGACGTAGTAAACCCACCGTTTGGTGAAAACACGCCACTTAAACGTTCACCTGTATTAACATTACGAAGTGCCAAAATACGGGGTTTAGCAGTCGAAACCATGGCCAAAACAGTATTAGGTACAATAGTTGCGCCCAATACGATACCACCTAGAGATAGCCATTTCCGCCGGCTTTGATTAATTTTATCCATTTATGCTCTCTTATTTCATTCTTTCGTTTTTCGACTTAAAAGATATACCTTAGTTCACTAAAGTGCGGTTAATATTACAAATATTTTTTTACGGTATTCCAGTCAATTTCATTATTGCCAATAGTATTGTCATATTTATAAATATCCGGTAATACCTTGGTTTGACCGTTCTCAATCCACGCGGTGACATAATATAAGAAAACCGGATTATCCGAGCGAATATTGGCTGAAGTCGTTTTCTTACTGGCTAAAACACTTTGTTTACGACTATCTGACCAACCAGCTTCTTTTAACAAAATATCAGCAAGTTGAGAAGATTTTTCTACACGGACACAGCCTGAACTTAACGCCCTATCTTTACGAGAGAAAAGACCGCGGTTCGGCGTATCATGCAAATAAATAGCATCAGAGCTCGGCATATTAAACTTATAGTTACCTAATGCACTATCACCCGGTGCTTGACGAATACGATAAGGGAAGTTTTTGCCGATTTTATTCCAATCTATGGAATAAGGATCAACGCTATTTCCTTTATTATCAAGAATACTATAACCATGTGATGCCGCATAACCAGGATCACGTTTCAATTTCGGTACAATATCTTCATTAACCAAACGCGTGGGTGCATTCCATGGCGGATTCACAACCACATTACTTAATTTACTGTACATGACCGGTGTACGACGTTGATCTTTTCCAACAATAACACGGGATTCCAGCATCAATTGCCCATCACGATAATATTGTAACTGGTAACTTGGAATATTCACGAAAATACCATTATGAAAATCAGGAATGACACGTAAACGTTGCGCATTAATCGCCAATTTTTTACCGGTCGGCGTTAAACCGGAAGCGGAAATCATTGACGACAGTGCTTGAATAGTTTGTCGATAATGGGAATTATCGGTAGATAAACTTTCCACATAAGTTAAAACATCGTTATTTTTAACCGCACTTAACCATTGCTGAATTTGCTCGTCACTTGGAGCCTGAGGTTTATATGAATTAGAACCATACAGCCAACGCTGCGCTTGCTGGCTTATGTTTTTACTGTAATACATATAGTCTAAAAATGCATCGCTCAAAAGAACATCGTATGCTAAACCGCCGTTCTGCTCAGCCTGACTTAAGTTCTCTAAAGACTTAGCCGAGCGCTTAGAAATACCGCTCGCAATCATTGCAGAATATTCACGCAAAAATTGTTTTTCTGCAGATTTATCCTGCCATAATAAAGCATATTTATTATCAGCATAAAGTTTCGCGAGAACAGGCTTAAATTGTAAATTTTTCTCACCGACTTCGTGGGTAAGAGACATTTCAAGCATCGCTTGCTTTTCTGCGTCCAGACGGGCTTGATCCTCTTTAATTTCCGCTTCTAACTTAGCACGTTCTTCAGGAGAAAGTTTTGACATATCAACCGCTGGAGGACCAGAATGTGAAAGTGTATCTTTAGCCCAATCAGCTAATGCACAACCAGATACTAACATTGATAATGATAATGCCTGCGTGATCTTAATTGTTCCTTTTAACATAAGAGTTCCTTTAAAGATTTACAACACAGACCGCTCTTTTATTCAAAGAGCGGTCAAAATTTATTATTTTTTTATTTCTGTTTTATTCGCTTCTTGCTGAGTTTGTGCATTTAATTTTTCTTGTTTTGCACTTAATTTCACCAAATCTGCAGCAATTTTTTCAGCTTCTTTTAAGAAGAAATCCGGCGCTTCATAATCCTTAGGTAAAGCATCAATATCTTTTAACAATTTTTTCCCTTCACGTTTAAAACGATCATTGATACTTTTCAAACGTCTCGCATCATCGCTATCATTCTCAGCTTTACGTTTTTGATAATTCAAAGACATAAACTTGCGATCGCGGCGTTCATCACGAATTTTTAATTCTTCATTCAACCCAATAAACTCCGGATCTTTCTCAATACGAGCTTGATGTTTTTTCTCTAATTCTGAAATATATTGGCGCACATTGCCCGTTTCAGAATAAGTAGATGCAGGAATTTTATCCCAAGGAAGTGCATTATCTTCCTTTTCTTCACCATATTCTTTCGCATCAATAACTTCAGGAAACTGAATATCGGCAGAAACACCTTTTAATTGTGTTGATCCGCCATTGATACGATAAAATTTTTGAATAGTATATTGTAAAATACCTAAAGGTGTTTGATCTAGGTCATAAACAAAATTCAATGAACGACTTTGCTGAACAGTTCCTTTACCGAAAGTATTTTGTCCAACAATAATACCGCGATTATAATCTTGCATTGCTGCTGCAAAGATTTCTGAAGCAGAAGCGCTAAAACGGTTAATCATGACTAATAACGGCCCTTTGTATTGCTCTGCACGATCATCATCTTCGTGAACACGGATACGCTGATAAGCATCACGAACTTGAACCACCGGACCATCGGTAATAAATAAACCGCTTAGTGCCACGGCTTCCGTCAAAGCACCACCACCGTTTTCACGTAAATCGACGATCAAACCTTTAACGTGTTTTTTCTCTGCCTTAACCAATAATTTTTTTACATCTTCCGTTAAACCAATGTAGAAACTTGGAATTTTAATTATCCCGATATTTTCCCCTTCTACTTTCTCAACAGTTAGTTTAGCAGCTTGATCTTCAATGCGTACTTTATCACGCACCAAGGTGATAATACGCGATTTTCCACCTTTGGCGGGTTCAATCTCAAGACGAACTTTAGAACCTTTCTTTCCTTTAATTTTGTCAACAATATCTTCCAGACGCCAACCGATGATATCTTCAATTTCACCTTTTTCTTGTCCCACACCAATAATTTTATCGCCGGCTTGTAATTTTTTGCTGCGCTCCGCCGGTGCACCGGGAACAAGAGATTTAATACTGGTTTCGTCATCTTCTGACTGCAACGTTGCCCCAATTCCTTCTAATGAAAGATTCATACTTTCGTTAAAACTTTTTGCGGTGCGTGGTGAAAGATAACTGGTATGTGGATCAATTTCACGTGCAAAAGCGTTTAAATACACTTGAACAATATCGTCTGCTTTCGTTTGCGTTAAACGGCGAATCGCTAAATTATAGCGTTTTGCCAATTTATTTTTAATTTCCGACCATTTTTTATCTTTTAGTTTTAAATTGATCACATCATTTTTTACACGTTCTTCCCAAAGACGGTTTGCCTCTTCTTCCGTCTTAGGAAAGTCCGCTTTTTCACGATCAATTTCAATTTGATCTTTACCGTTTAAATTCGGCTCTTTATCTAATAATGAAAGCGCATAGACATAACGCTCATAACGACGTTTCATCATTAAATCATAAATTGCAAAGGCAGCTGAAAGATCACCTTGATTCAATTGATCATCCAACTGCTCTCCATACTTCTGGCGTAATGCATCCACATCCGATTGTAGAAAAGTATTACGGCTATAATCCAAACTTTTGATATAACGATCAAAGATCTTCTCAGCAAAGGCATCATCAAGTTGAAATTTTCGATAATGAGACTGCGTTAAGCGTGTTGTCGCACGTTTTGCCGCCAGTTGATTTTCCTCCGTCGCAGAAGGAGTTTGAATATCAGCTAACTTTAACTTAGATTCGACGGCAAATCCCACACCAGAATGAAGGAACAACGCACTTAATACAGCAGTTGCTAAAATATTTTTGGTCATTATCAATTTCATTTAATCTTTCCCGATAAAATCTCAATATTATGATTATGCGAATAAACGATCAGCCACAATATTCATTACTAAGCCGTTTTCTAGTTCCACACGGGCTGAATCTTTTAATATTTCGACAATAATACCCCGTTTAGCATGCTCGCCTACTTTTACCTTAACAACTGCTCCTTTAGAAAGTGTGGATAAATCAACCGCACTTAACTCAACCTTTGGCTTAGGTTTACGTGGCGATTTCAAATTATTTTGACGACGCGGCGGGCGTTTTTGCTGAGCTTTTTTCTCAGCTAATTCCGCTTTGCGTTTTTCTGCAAATTTTGCTTTTGCTTCAGCGAGTTGCTCTGCTGCATGTGCAACATGTTCGGCATCCAACACACCTGCCGGATTGCCATATAAATCCACACGCTCAGCCCCTTCACGACAGCCATGTAAATAACGCCAGTTTGAGGTATATTGGCGAAGAGCGTGACGTAACTGTGTTTTACTTACCTTATCATCCTCTTTTAGAGCCTCAGCTAAATCTTGGAATAAACCGATTTTTAGGGGTTTTGCCTCACCTTCTAAAATAAAGCAAAGTGGAAATTTTTCTGCTAAATAAGCGATAATTTCCTTATTGTTCGTCAATTTTTGTAGATTTGGCGATGCTTCTTCAGTCTGCTGAACATCAAGTTGAGAATCTGTCATTTTTTGTTTTTGTCCTAGAATTGAAAATAAAAAACTCCCATAGTTTATCGCACTTTTATAAGACTTGACAATGTCCCAAGCAAGTTTAGGAATGAAGTTGTTCACTACCCTATCAATTTCAATAAACGTCTGTTCATTTAAACTTCACAAACGCAGAGGAATAAGGATAAAATAATTAATCTTTTTGACCGCACTTTTATATATAACAAAAAACAAAAACATTATTATGACAACCACACCGAATTTTACGAATATCCATAATAAAATCGCTCGTTGCAGTGAATGCGATAAAGTCGTCTCGGTACCTTATCCTTTGCCTCAAAATGAACATGCAGAATGTCCTCGCTGTCATCATACACTAAGCACAACAAATCGTTGGTCATTACATCGTTGTGCGATGATTGCACTGTCAATTCTTATACTAATGCCCTTTGCTTTGAAATTTCCTCTGTTGAGCATTGATTTACTCGGTGTAAAAGTTGATGCTTCTGTATGGGAAGGGATCTGGAAAATGGCAACTTCGGGCTATCAATACACAGCTTTTTTAGTATTTATTTGTGCCGTATTAATGCCGATTTCTTTTGCTATTTTAGTTTTAATGCTATGGTTTGCTAAGTTACTTAATCTTCGACCACGTAATGTTTTACTTTTTTTAAGCTACATTAAGCCTTGGGTGATGTTTGATGTCTATCTCGTGGCACTAGGCGTATCAATGTTTAAGGTACGCGAATACGCCACATTGGAAATTGATGTCTATTTATCAGCATTTATACTGACCGCTCTTTTAACCACTTTATTGTTTATCAAAATTAATTTAAATGAATTGTGGGACGAATTCTATCCTGAACATAACCATATTCACTCATCAATGAAAGAGAAAATTGAATTATGTACCGCTTGCAACTATTCGTTCCCCCATTCAGACATAAAACATATAAATCATAACTCTGTTTGTCCTCGCTGTGACTCACGCTTAGATCTCCCCGAATCAATAAAATTACAGCGTACTTGGGCAACTTTGATCGCCGGTATTATTATGCTTTTTCCGGCAAACTTATTGCCGATATCCGGTGTTTACTTAACGGGTGTTTTAACCGAGGATACGTTAATGTCCGGCGTGATTTCATTCATTAAAATGAAGAGCTATTTTGTCGCCTTTGTTGTATTTTTTGCCAGTATTTTTGTGCCAATTAGTAAAATTTTTATTATGCTATATTTGCTTGCCAGTGTGCATTTCAAATGGCAACACTCTATTAAATGGCAAATGCGCTTATTACATATCGTGCATTTTATCGGACGTTGGTCTATGCTTGATTTATTTGTTCTTGCCTTAATGATGTCACTTGTTACACGTGGACAAATTATTAATTTCACAGTGGGGCCCGCAGCTTTTTACTTTGGCGCTGCAGTTTTTCTCACAATGATTTCAACTTCACAATTTGATAGTCGACTTATTTGGAAAATTTATGACTGAAAAACAACAACCGAATAATGAACATTCAACGAACCATGCCACAAACGTTGATTCACAATATAAAACGATTCAAGCCGTTTTGCGCAAAAATCGAAAAGTTTCGCCTTTTTGGTTATTACCTTTTATCGCTCTTTGTATCGGTGCGATTCTTTTCTTCCAAATTATCGAAGAACAAGGTAAAACGATCAAAATTACCTTTACAAACGGTTCAGGCTTGGTCGCGGATAAAACACCTATTCGCTATCAAGGGCTACAAATAGGCGTAGTAAAAAAAGTAAACTTTACTGATAATATGCAGAAAGTAGAAGTGATCGCCAATATCTACCCAGAAGCAACCGATGTATTGCGTGAAAATACAAAATTCTGGATTGTAAAGCCAAGCGTCTCACTTGCCGGTATTTCAGGCTTAGACTCTCTTGTTTCAGGAAACTACATTACACTACAGCCGGGTGATGGTGATACCGAAGATCAATTTATTGCCCAAGAAAAAGGTCCTATTGCCCAAGTTTCCCCCGGTGATTTATTGATCCATTTAGTTGCTGATGATTTAGGGTCAATTTCTATCGGTTCTTCCGTCTATTTCAAAAAATTGCCCGTCGGTAAAATTTATGATTATCGCTTTAATGAAAATAATAAAGTCGAAATTGATGTCGTCATTGACAAAGAATATTCGCATTTTGTGAAAAAAGATTCTCGCTTTTGGAATATTAGCGGTGTGACCGCAAATATTAGCCCTGCCGGTTTAAATTTTAGTATGGAAAGCGTAAATGCTGTTGTACAAGGTGCCGTTTCTTTCGATTCTCCAACCAACAGCGAAAGTGCGACCGAGAACACAGCTTATACACTCTATGCAAGTTTACGAGACGCTAAACGTGGTATTGAAGTCGGTATCACGCTTCCAAATATAGCAGGTTTAGAAGCAGGACGTACGGATGTATATTATCAAGATCATAAAGTTGGCATACTTTCGGCACTGACTATCGCAGAAAACAATGAAGACATTTTAACAGGCACATTACTTATTGATCCGAACCAAGTAAATTTATTGAAAACCAATACCCATATTGTTTTTCGCAGTAAAAAACCGAGTTTGGCTGATTTATCCGATCCGCAGCGGTTTTTCCGTAGCGATTATTTTGAGATCATTCCGGGTGATGGAACAGAAAAATTGCAATTTAATGTTATTAAAGAAAACGAATTACTCTTGAAAGCGCCAAATACCCTAGTAATTACACTCACAGCGCCGGAAAGCTACAGTGTATCGGAAGGTCAGTCCGTGTATTACAACAATATTGCAATCGGTGAAATTGTTAAACAAAAAATTAATGTAGAAGGCGTAGAATATCAAGTAGCCATTAGTTCTACGTATCGGAATTTAATTAACCCAAATACACTTTTTGTGGCAGCCTCAAACTTTGACGTAAATCTAGGTATAGACGGTGTTCGTTTTGAATCGGCCCATCCGGAAAAATGGCTGCAAGGAGGTGTTCGCATTATTGCGAAAAAGGGCTTGGGTGATGCACTCAAAAGTTATCCTCTTTACAAAGATACACAAAATGCAGAATCCGGTATTACAGGAAATTTAGTCGAACCTGATATTACCTTGAAAACTTCAACTTTACCGAGCATCAGTAAGGGCTCTCTTGTGCTATATCGTCAATATGAAGTAGGAAAAATTACTAATATCCAACCTCAGACCAACCATTTCAATGTAGATGTCTATATTTATCCGCCTTATAAGCATTTACTTACGGATAAAAGTGTCTTTTGGGTAGAAAGCGCTGCACAAGTAGATATTACCCCAAAAGGTATTAGTATTCAGGCAACACCGATTGCCCGCTCATTAAAAGGCGCAATTAGTTTTGATAACAGTAGCTCAGGAAAAAATAAAACATTGTATCCAAATGAGCTGCGAGCAAAATCTGCCGGGCAAGCCATTACCCTGCTCACAGATGATGCGACAAATTTGAGCAAAGGTATGAGCTTGCGTTATCTAGGATTATCCATCGGTGAAGTAGAAAATATCACATTAGATCCCAAATCACGTAAAATTACCGCACAAGCGCTTATCAACCCGAATTATATGGGAATGATTGCCAAAGAAGGTTCAACCTTTAAGATTATTTCACCACAGATTTCAGCCGGCGCAATTGAAAACTTAGAGAGTTTATTGCAGCCCTATATTGATGTGGAAGTCGGAAAAGGCAAAACTAAAACCCAATTTAATCTTACACAAACTTCGCCGAGTCGCAATAAATACAGCAGCGGCGTGCCGTTTATTCTTGAAACAAATGATGCAATGAATTTAACAGAAGGCTCACCCGTACTTTATCGTGGTGTCGAAGTCGGTACGATACGTAAATTTGATCTCAATAGTTTAGGCGATCGAGTACTTATCCATATTGCTATAACACCAAAATATCAACATTTAGTGCGTAAAAATTCTGAATTTTGGGTATCATCCGGCTATGATTTAAGTCTGGGTTGGAAAGGTGCGGAATTTAACACCGGTAGTGTTCAACAGCTGCTGAAAGGTGGAATTTCATTCTCTACCCCGTCAAGCACAGTTGTTCAGCCTCAAGCGCCGGCAAATCAGCGTTTTTTATTGCAAATTAAACGACCTGTAGAAGCTCAAAGTTGGAATTCAGGATCACTCCCTAATCAATAAAATTACGGAAAATTTAACCGCACTTTTGATGAAAAAATCAAAGTGCGGTTATTTTTTCTACCTTTTTCAAAAACACACAAAAAAATCCCCTGCCTGAACAGGGGACAAAAAAGGAATTTATGAATAAAATCTCTAAAGTTTAGCTTTATCAAAAGGAATCTCGATAAAACGCCGATGATTATATTTACAAATCTTTACAAAATCAAGACAAAATTTACATTTTCTTATTTTAGTCATTTTTTTGTTATGGATTTCAACAAGATAGCTGGTAATCAACAAAAAATCAAACCATAAAATAGGAAATATGGTGGATTTTTAATCTTATTTTTCCCCTAATAATTTTTTTACTTTCAAGTGTATGAAATCCTTTTCATTGTAACCAATTCACTATATCATAGGCGCTTGTTTTTTATGTCGTCCCTGCAATTTTGCAGGTCTTTATTTCTACTCAGTACCAACTTATTGGTGAAATTAGGGAGAAAACCAAAGCTAGTGGAAAATCCGGTTCAAAACAAGCCTATTATTGAGCTTCGTTCAGTCAAAAAATCTTACGGTTCTAATACCATCATTAACGACTTCAACTTAACCATTAACAATGGTGAATTCGTAACTATTCTTGGTCCTTCAGGCTGTGGTAAAACAACAGTATTACGTTTGTTAGCAGGCCTAGAAGAATTAGACTCAGGTCATATTATTTTGGATGGTGAAGACATCACCGATGTGCCAGCTGAAAAGCGTCACATTAACACCGTTTTCCAAAGTTATGCGCTATTCCCGCATATGACTATTTTTGAGAACGTAGCTTTTGGTTTACGTATGCAAAAAGTGCCCGAAGCTGAAATTAAACCTCGTGTGCTAGAAGCCTTGCGTATGGTGCAATTGGAAGAAATGGCTGATCGCAAGCCAACCCAATTATCAGGTGGTCAGCAACAACGTATTGCCATTGCCCGTGCAGTTGTAAATAAACCGAAAGTATTATTGTTAGATGAATCCTTATCTGCTCTAGATTATAAACTACGTAAACAAATGCAATACGAACTCAAAGTATTGCAACGCCAATTAGGTATCACCTTTATTTTTGTCACCCACGATCAAGAAGAAGCAATCACTATGTCTGATCGCATCGTGTTGTTGCGTAAAGGTAAAATCGCCCAAGATGGTTCGCCACGTGAAATTTATGAAGAGCCGGCAAACTTGTTTGTGGCACGTTTTATTGGTGAAATTAATGTCTTTAACGCAACCGTGATTGAACGAAAATCCGAGAATGTGGTACTGGCAAATGTAGAAGGCCGTGTCTGTGATATTTATACCGATATGCCAGTAGAAAAAGATCAAAAACTTCAAGTTCTTCTGCGTCCTGAAGATATTGTTATTGAAGAACTCGATGAAAATGAACAGTCTAAGGCGATTATCGGACATATTATTGACCGCACTTACAAAGGTATGACATTAGAATCTACCGTAGAATTTGACCATAACGCAATGCGTGTAATTGTGAGCGAGTTCTTTAATGAAGACGATCCGCACATGGATCACAGTGTGGGACAACGTGTAGGCATTACATGGCACGAAGGTTGGGAGGTTGTACTCAACGATGAAGATAATTAATAACAAATTTCAGAAAATTACTGTTGCAATTATCTTCGCTTGGCTAATCTTCTTTGTACTGATTCCAAACTTATTGGTGTTAGTGGTAAGTTTTTTAACCCGAGATGGTAGCAACTTCTATGCCCTGCCATTCAACTTTGATAACTACATCAACCTGTTTAATCCGCTTTATGCTCAGGTCGTGTGGAATTCTTTGTATATGTCGGGGATTGCAACGATTATTTGCTTACTGATTGGCTATCCGTTCGCCTTTATGGTCAGCAAAATTCACCCAAAATATCGACCGCTCTTATTGTTTCTTGTGGTGTTACCATTTTGGACAAATTCACTGATTCGCATTTATGGAATGAAAATATTCCTTGGCGTAAAAGGCGTGTTAAATACGATGCTCATGGATATGGGGATTTTGAGTGAGCCGATCCGTATTTTAAATACAGAGATCGCGGTTGTCATCGGACTCGTGTATTTATTATTACCGTTCATGATTTTGCCACTCTACTCCGCTATTGAAAAATTAGATGGACGTTTATTAGAGGCAGCAAGAGACTTAGGAGCAAATACTTTCCAACGTTTCTTCCGAGTAATCTTACCATTAACAATGCCGGGAATTGTTGCAGGTTGCTTATTGGTGCTATTACCTGCAATGGGAATGTTCTATGTTGCAGATTTATTGGGCGGTGCGAAAGTCCTGTTAGTGGGGAACGTAATTAAGAGCGAATTCTTAATTTCCCGAAACTGGCCGTTCGGTTCTGCAATCAGTATCGGTTTAACGATTTTGATGGCATTGCTTATTTTCGTTTACTACCGTGCAAATAAACTACTAAACAAAAAAGTGGAGTTGGAATAATGAGCCGTTTACTACGTAATATCTTTATGTTTGTGGTATACGCTTATTTGTATATCCCAATCATCATTTTGGTAACCAATTCTTTCAATGCCGATCGTTACGGTTTGAGCTGGAAAGGATTCAGTTGGAACTGGTACGAACGTTTATTTAATAACGATACCTTAATTCAGGCAGCAATTCATTCCGTCACTATCGCCTTTTTTGCAGCAACTTTGGCAACTATTGTAGGCGGCTTAACTGCAATCGCTTTGTATCGCTATCGTTTCCGTGGTAAACAGGCAGTGAGCGGTATGTTATTTATCGTAATGATGTCGCCGGATATCGTTATGGCAGTGTCTTTGTTAGCATTGTTTATGGTTGTAGGGATTTCATTAGGTTTCTGGTCATTACTCTTGGCGCACGTCACCTTCTGTTTACCTTATGTTACTGTAACAATTTTCTCCCGCTTAAATGGATTTGATTCTAGAATGTTGGAGGCAGCAAAAGACTTGGGAGCGAGCGAACTGACGATTTTACGCAAAATCATTATCCCGCTTGCATTGCCTGCAATAGTTTCAGGTTGGTTATTAAGTTTTACAATCTCACTGGATGATGTTGTCGTCTCCTCATTTGTGAGTGGTGTCAGCTATGAAATTTTACCATTGCGTATCTTCTCACTGGTAAAAACCGGTGTCACGCCTGAAGTGAATGCACTGGCCACCATTATGATTGTACTTTCATTAGTACTGGTGATTTTAAGCCAACTCATTACGCGTAAAAATAATTACTAAGACACCATAAAAGGTTTCACAAACCTTGTAATATCAAATAGAATACGCCTTGACGCACAATCAAGGCGTTTTTTTATACCTACAATTCCTGTGGGTGGTTTTTTTACCCCTCTTTTACGGAGAACAAACAAAAATGAAAAAATTTGCAGGTTTAATTACTGCCGGTTTAGTGGCTGCAACTTTAACAGCTTGTAATGACAAAGAAAACAAGTCTGAAAATGCAAATTCACCGGCTACTGCTAATGATACTGTGTACTTATATACTTGGACTGAATATGTGCCGGATGGCCTTTTAGATGATTTCACCAAAGAAACCGGCATCAAAGTGATTGTTTCAAGTCTTGAATCAAATGAAACCATGTATGCAAAACTCAAAACCCAAGGTGAGAGCGGCGGTTATGATGTTATTGCACCATCAAATTACTTCGTGTCTAAAATGGCACGTGAAGGTATGTTAAAAGAACTTGATCACAGTAAATTGCCTGTCATTAAAGAATTAGACCCTGATTGGCTCAATAAACCTTACGATAAAGGAAATAAATACTCCCTTCCTCAATTATTAGGCGCACCGGGGATTGCATTTAATACCAATGCCTACAAAGGATCAGATTTCACTTCTTGGGGAGATTTATGGAAACCAGAGTTTGCCAACAAAGTCCAATTATTAGACGATGCCCGTGAAGTATTTAACATCGCATTGTTAAAAATTGGTCAAGATCCAAACACCCAAGATCCGGCTATTATCAAGCAAGCCTACGAAGAGTTATTGAAATTACGTCCAAATGTGCTTTCTTTCAATTCTGACAATCCAGCAAACTCTTTCATCTCCGGTGAAGTAGAAGTCGGTCAGTTATGGAACGGTTCCGTGCGTATCGCTAAAAAAGAACAAGCACCTTTAAATATGGTATTTCCAAAAGAAGGTCCTGTACTTTGGGTAGATACACTGGCTATTCCTGCTACCTCTAAAAATCCGGATGGCGCACACAAACTAATCAACTATATGTTAGGAGCAAAAGCGGCTGAAAAATTAACATTAGCCATTGGTTACCCAACAGCAAATATTGAAGCGAAAAAAGCGTTACCAAAAGAAATTACGGAAGATCCGTCAATCTACCCAACAGCTGAAATATTAAAAAACAGCCACTGGCAAGATGACGTAGGTGATGCAATTCAATACTACGAACAATACTATCAAGAATTGAAAGCAGCAAAATAATCTAATTTCATTCAAGTAATTTCAAAGTGCGGTCAAAATCTCTTACGTTTTTGACCGCACTTTTTATATTCATAACATTATAAAAAGTTATATATAAAGATTTGATATAAAAGCACCCCAAAATCCTCTTATATTCCTATTCCTTGACTTAGATCATTACTCATTAATTTAATTTCTCTAAAATGCAGATAACTATTAATAGTTATCCTTTTGCTATTTTTTACTAAGTTGGAGTATTTATGTCAAAAACGACCAAAATTATGACCGCACTTTGTCTCATGGGGATAGGTGCTTTGGCATTGTGGGGAATGCAAACCATTATGCATAAAACCAGCTCAACAGCATTTTGTGTGGGCTGTCATTCCATGAGCCATCCACAGCAAGAATGGGAAGGTTCAACTCACTTTGCTAATGCAAAGGGCATTCGAGCAGAATGTTCTGATTGCCATGTTCCACAAGAAACTTGGCACTATACGAAAGCAAAAATTATCGCACTAAAAGATGTATGGTATGAAATGCAAGGCAAATTGAACTCTAAACAAAAATATGAGGCTCATCGCGCACAAATGGCACAGCGCGTATGGGATGAAATGAAAGCAACGGATTCCGAAACTTGCCGTAGCTGCCACAGTTTTGATGCAATGGAACTTTCTGCACAACCAAAATTAGCAAAAGAAACCCATATAAGCGCGAAAACCAATGGACAGACCTGTATTGATTGTCACAAAGGTATCGTCCATTTTTTGCCTGAAAATCATGGTGATACAGCAGGACAATCAACCACCAATTTAGGCGGAAATATTATCCAACAAGCACCTATTTATTCTACCGCGATGACTTCGGCACAAGGCGAACAGGGCGGCGATATTCGTCTAATGCCTTATGCAGAAATATCCAATTGGCAGGAGAAGGGTGAACAATTAGTAGGGATGCTACACGGCTGGCAACAAGTCAGTGCGGATTCTGTGGTTTATCAAGAGCTTGGCAAACGCATTACCGTGGCATTAGTAGATGAAGATGCACGTAAAGGTATGAAAGTGTTGCAAACCAAACATGATGAAGTCACAGATTCCGACTGGAAAGAAGTGAGCCTTATCACTTCTGTGCCAAAAGAGAAAATGTCCTCAGATTTGACCGCACTTAATCAATACGGCAGTCAATTAAATCAAGCTAATTGCAGTAGTTGCCACGCTGCGATTAGTGCCGATCACTATACAGCGAACCAGTGGATTGGCGTGGTGAATTCCATGAAAGACCGTACTTCTATGAATAAAGATGAAGTACGCGCTTTAACCATTTATTTACAACGTAATGCCAAAGATATGGTGACGAAATAATGCACTTCTAATAGCTAAAACGAGGTCGAAATGAAAAAGAATAATATCAATCAACAACGCCGTGATTTCTTAAAAAATACATCTCTTGGCGTAGCAGGTGCATCACTTTCCGGTGGTATGGTGGGGGCAGTGTTATCTAAAAGTGCGGTCGCTTCAGAGCCTGAATTAAAAACTGTGGTAACAGCCGCACACTGGGGGCCGATTGGTGTGGTCGTGCAAGATGGCAAAGCGGTAAAATCCGGAGCTGCGATTGAACCTGCTATTCCTAATGAATTACAAACCGTGGTGGCAGATCAGCTTTATAGCGAAACCCGTGTGAAATACCCCATGGTACGCAAAGGCTATTTAGAAAATCCGGGGAACAGTGATACCACAATGCGTGGGCGTGATGAATGGGTGCGTGTGTCTTGGGAACAGGCGCTCGATCTCGTGCATAATCAACTTCATAAAGTACGTGAACAGCATGGCGCAAGTGCTATTTATGCAGGTTCTTACGGTTGGTTTAGTAGTGGCGCCCTTCATGCCTCTCGTACATTGCTACAACGTTATATGAATGTAACAGGCGGCTTTGTCGGTTATAAGGGTGACTACTCTACCGGCGCTGCGCAAGTGATTATGCCTCACGTACTTGGCACTATTGAAGTCTATGAACAGCAAACCAGCTGGGAAGTGTTACTAGAAAGTAGTGATATTATTGTGCTTTGGGGAGCGAATCCGCTCACTACCTTACGTATTGCTTGGATGTCTTCAGATCAAAAAGGCATTGAATATTTCAAAAAATTCCAAGCCACAGGTAAACGAATTATCTGTATTGATCCGATAAAAAATGAAACTTGCCAAATGCTTGGCGCAGAATGGATTCCTGTGAATACCGCAACTGATGTGCCATTAATGCTAGGGATCGCCCATACATTGGTTAGCGAAAACAAACACGATAAAGCCTTCTTAAAAAAATACACCACAGGTTACAACAAATTTGAAGATTACCTATTGGGTAAAACAGATGGTCAACCTAAAACGGCAGAATGGGCAAGCAAAATCTGCGCTGTGCCGGTGGAAATCATTAAACAATTAGCCAAGGACTTTGTAAGCAAACGCACAATGTTGATGGGCGGATGGGGAATTCAGCGTCAACGCCACGGCGAACAATCCCATTGGATGTTAGTGACCCTTGCGTCAATGTTGGGACAAATCGGTTTACAGGGTGGCGGCTTTGGGTTTAGCTATCACTATGCAAATGGTGGTGTACCAACCGCTACAGGTGGTACAATTGGTTCAATCAGTGCGACACCTGCCGGCGGAACAGGTGATAAAACATGGTTGGATGACGCTGCAAAATTTTCCTTCCCTGTGGCACGCATTGCCGATGCCTTACTCAATCCAGGCAAAACCATTGATTACAATGGGACAAAAATCACTTATCCGAATATTAAAGTCGTCTATTGGGCAGGTGGTAATCCATTTACTCAGCACCAAAATACAAATTTATTAGTCAAAGCCTTCCAAAGGCCGGAAACCGTTATCGTCAATGAAGTCAACTGGACTCCAACTGCCCGTATGGCAGATATTGTATTGCCGGCCACCACCAGTTACGAACGCAATGACTTAACCATGGGGGGCGATTACTCTATGTTTGCAGTATATCCAATGAAACAAGTGGTGCCACCGCAATTTGAAGCGAAAAACGATTTCGATATTTTTGCCGAACTTGCTAAACGCGCAGGTAAAGAAGCGGAATTTACAGAAGGCAAAACGGAAATGGAATGGCTGGAAGGTTTCTATAAAACCGCCTTCACCGCCGCACGTAACAACCGTGTTGCTATGCCTCGTTTTGAACGATTCTGGGAAGAAAATAAACCTTTCATGTTTGAGGCCAATGAAGTAGCGAAAAAATGGGTGCGCTATGCAGAGTTCCGTGAAGATCCGTTGCTCAATCCGCTTGGCACACCATCAGGCAAAATTGAAATTTATTCTGATGTTGTAGCGAAGATGAATTATGACGATTGCAAAGGTCATCCTACCTGGATGGAACCGGAAGAATTTGCCGGTAATAGCACGGAAGACTATCCGCTTGCATTAGTCACGCCTCATGCTTACTATCGTTTACATAGCCAATTGGCCCATACCTCATTGCGCCAAAAATATGCGGTTAATGATCGCGAACCCGTATTGATTCACCCTGAAGATGCCAAAGCACGCGGTATTGTGGATGGCGATATTGTCCGTATTCATAACACACGAGGTCAGGTATTAGCGGGGGCAGTCGTGACCGAAGGCATTATTAAAGGCACGCTAGGATTACATGAAGGTGCGTGGTATGATCCGCTCGATCCGGGCGAAAGTGAAAAACCACTGTGCAAAAATGGTAGCCCGAACGTACTGACCCGTGATGAAGGTACATCGAAATTAGCGCAAGGTAACTCACCGAATACTTGCATTGTGCAAGCAGAAAAATATACGGGAGTTGTACCTGAAGTGACGGTGTTTAAACAACCTAAGTACTCAACATAAAACAGCAGAAGAATCAACCGCACTTTTGCGCATTTGCTGCATAATACCGATATCTACTCAAAGTGCGGTCAAAATTGACCGCACTTTTTAATGGAAGTCCTTTATTCTGAGAGGTTAAAACCTCAAATTATAGTGATAAGGTATCTCTTAATACTTGTGCAATACCACTCTCATTGTTTGATGTTGTCACCAATTTTGCCTGTGATTTAACTTCTTCCTCCGCATTGCCCATTGCGACACCTAAGCCAACGACACTTAACATACTGATGTCATTATGATTATCACCAAATGCTATCACTTCTCTCGGATCAATTCCCCACTCTTTTAATAAAGCAAGCAATCTTCCGCCTTTTGTATTCCCGGCATTGGCAATATCAACACGATCTATCCAAGACCATTCACAGCTAAATTGAGAAATCGGCAGTTCATTCACTACATGATTCATAATCTCTTTATTCTCTGCGCTAATAACACATTTCCAAATTGGATTATGATGATCAATCACCTCTTGAATACTGTCCACTTTACGTACGTCAGGACGCACGTCCGCAGGGCAAGTTTCCACCCATTTAAGAAATTTTTCCATATGCGGGTTAAGTTGCGCATAATTCATTGAATCTCGGGAATACATTAGTAAGTGGCAATGATGTTTTTCTGCCACATCATAAATTAATTGTGCCTGCTGCTTGGAAAGCGGATTGGAAAAAGGCGTGGAATCCGTCGCTACATCATAAACATAGGTGCCGTTACAACAGATAATCGGCGTATCTAAAGCTAATTCATGATAATAAGGTTTTACGGCGGTATGATGTCTGCCTGTCACCAATAACACTTTAATCCCTTTATTTATGGCGGCTTGAATTGCCGATTTATTTTCTGTCAGAATACGCCCTTCAGAATTTAATAATGTGCCGTCAAGATCAAAGGCAACGACTTTATAATTCATTTTATCCCTCTTAGATTAAAAAGGGCGGTTAAAAACCGCCTTATTTTCAACAAATATTATTGTCCGTAATACGCATTTTTTCCGTGTTTACGAAGATAGTGCTTATCAAGCAATTCTTGTTGCATTGAGCCAATATTCGGGCGAATTTGATGGCTGACAAAATTCATATACGCTACTTCTTCCAATACAACAGAATTATGCACGGCATCAAAGCCGTCTTTTCCCCAAGTGAAAGGACCATGAGAGTGAACTAATACACCGGGTACGGATTTCGGTTTAATATTGCGGTTGCGGAAGGTTTCAACAATCACTTTTCCCGTTTCCAATTCATATTCACCAGCAATTTCTTCCGGTGTCATTCTGCGGGTACAAGGTACAGAACCATAGAAATAATCGCCTTGCGTTGTCCCTAAAGCGAGAATATCTTCACCGGCTTGCGCCCAAGCGGTAGCATGGCGAGAATGAGTATGCACCACACCGCCAATATCCTTAAATTGGCGATAAAGCTCTAAATGGGTCGGTGTATCTGAAGAAGGTTTTTTATCACCCCAAACTCGATTACCATTGAGGTCAACAATCACAATATCATCAGCAGTCATTAAATCATACTCAACCCCCGAAGGTTTAATCGCCACCAAACCGCTCTCACGATCAATTTCACTCACATTGCCCCAAGTAAAAGTGACTAATTTATATTTTGGTAACTCAAGATTTGCTTTTAACACCCTTTCTCTTAACTCTTTTAACATTGGAAACCTCCTTCTTTCATTTTTTGTTCGATCCAACGACGGGCATTGATAATTTCCGCAATAGGTTCATCCGCTTTTTCCGTCCACATTTCAATTAAAAATGCACCTCGATAATTTAGTTCGGCAAGGGTTTTAAAACAAGTGACAAAATCAACACAGCCCTCACCAAACGGCACATCACGGAACTGACCGGCACAGGTTTCAGTGACCTTATAAGTATCTTTTAAATGAATAGCGGAAATCTTATCCATGCCGAGTTTGAGCTCTTCGGCAACATTATCATTCCATGCGGAAAGATTACCCAAATCAGGATAAACGGTAAACCAAGGCGATTTAATAATATCATCCCATTTTTTCCAACGGGAAATTGAACTCATAAATTTGGTATCCATAATCTCTACTGCAAGGGTAACTTGGTTGCTGGCTGCAAGTTCTACCGCCCACTCTAGCCCCTGCTGAAAACGTTGAAGCGTGCCTTCATCCTGTTCTTCATAATAAACATCATAACCCGCTAATTGGATAGTACGAATCCCCGCATCAACAGCAAATTGAATCGCTTTTTCCATAATTTCATAGGCTTTTTGGCGGGTCATTTCATCGTGACTGCCAAAAGGAAAACGGCGATGACCGGATAAACACATAGACGGAATAGTTACCCCTGTATTCACAATAGCTTTCACTAATTTTAACCGCTCTTTTTTACTCCAGTCTAAACGAGCCAAACGTTCATCTGTTTCATCAATAGATATTTCAACGAAGTCAAAACCACAAGCCTTTGCAATAGACAAGCGATCTTGCCAACTAATGTTTTTAGGTAGGGCTTTTTCATAAATGCCGAGTTTATGTTTTCTCACTGAACACTCCTGTCAGGGGTTGGGCTATAAATAATATGTTCGATTGTGAATATAGTGAATATTCTTTCATTTACAAATCTTTGTATTGAATTATTTAAACAAGCATTACCGACAAACCTTTCTCTTGTAATAATTGAATAAACTCAGGTTCTGCATTTTTACCGGTAATTAATAAATCAATATCCTGTAATTTTGTGAATAGCATACCGACTTGCTGTCCCAATTTTGCACTATCCAGTAACACCACATATTTACCCGCCTTTGCAGATAAGCGTTGTTCTGAATTAGCAATGATCATATCGGTTTTATACAATCCTTCGGTTGTAAAACCTTTCCCACTGGTAAACATTATATTGGCAGCATAAGGGCTTTCATTTTGATTAAGAGAAAGGGTTATAGCCTTATTTCGGTTATACTGCCCTCCCATAATCACAATATCTTCATGGTTATTTTCGATCAATTTATTGGCAAGAGGAATGAAGTTTGTGATGATTTGCAATTTTCTTCCACATAAATGATCACCCAACATTTGCATTGTTGAGCCACAAGTTAAAATAACTGAATCACCTTCTTGACATAACAGGCTTGCGGCTTGAGCAATACGCCGCTTTTCATCAATATTATTGATTGCTGCACTATATTGATAGTCTATCGGAGAGGACTGTATTGACTCCGCACCATTACGCACTTTCTTTAATCGACCTTGTTGGGCTAACTTATTAATATCCCGTCTTGCTGTAGCTGGTGAAATCTCAAGTTGTTCCACTATTTCTGTTGTAGACAGCGCCTTTTTCTCAAGTAACAATTGTAAAAGTCGTCTGTGACGGTAATTTTCGTTCATTATATTTTCCTTGCTATTTCTCTGATGCGAATAATGAACAAAAAACGAGCCACCTTCAAGCAAAAGGTGGCTTTTTTTGTTATAACATTGATTTGAATTGGATATTCGGTTCGTGCTCAAAACAATCATCAAAACCACGCGGGTGATGATATTCAATTAAATCTTTATCACGTGGATAAACATATTTACCGCCCACTTCCCAAATAAACGGATGGAACTTATATTGCAAGCGCTCTTTGCGCATTTTCCACAATTGGATAATCTCATCAGTACTTGCCATAAAGTTTGTCCAGATATCGTGATGAACCGGAATAATCACTTTACAACGTAAGCTTTCCGCCATACGTAATAAATCAACAGAAGTCATTTTATCAGCAATACCGACCGGATTTTCACCATAGTTGTTAAGTGCAACATCGATATCAAATTGTTTACCATGTTTAGCAAATTGAATGGAGAAATGAGAATCCGCACCGTGATAAATATTACCACCCGGTGTTTTGAACACATAGTTTACTGCTTTACGTCCCATTTCTTCATCTGACGGACAAAGACCGGCCAATTCACCGCCTTGTTCTTCTGCTCCTTCAACCGGCAAAGTGACTAAACAAGTACGGTCAAAAGAATCAAGGGCATGGATTTCCACATCTTTTAATTTCACTACATCGCCCGGTTTTACAATAATAATACGCTCTTCAGGCACACCCCATTTTTTCCATAATTCCGCACAATGCCACGGACCAACAAATTTTACATGGTCAAGTTTTGGATTATTTACAATTGCTGCCGCAACATTCACATCAATATGATCACTATGATAGTGAGAGGCAAGGATAAAATCCACCTCATTAATTGCAAATGGATCTAACACCATCGGTGCTGCACGTAAGTTAGGCTGTAATTTACGCACACCAGCCATATTTGCCATTTGGTGACCACGCACCATATCTTTCACTTTCTTGGTGCTTTTACCACGACCACACCATAAATCCATACAAAGATTCGCTCCGCCCGGAGTTTTGATCCAAACCCCTACGCAGCCTAACCACCACATGGCAAAATTACCTTCCGGCACAACTTCTTGCTCAATTTCTTCATTCAACCAAGTTCCCCACTCAGGAAAAGTAGAAAGGATCCAACTTTCACGGGTAATTTCTTGAATTTTGCTCATTTTTAACTCCTTTTGCTCACAAAAAAAATCAAAATAAATCATATCAAATCATTTTATTTTGTAAAACGTTTTTTTCTGTAATTTGTGATCAAGATCTAAATTATTTTTTCTTATAATAAATATCATTCTTATAACATAATAAAAAACTTAAATTTAAAAGGGTTTTATAAAAAATAAAATATCTATCAAGATGAAAAAAATAAAATGTGATATCGCTCACAAATCTTCAAATAAAATCTTTTTTAATCAAAAATAATTGCTATTATTTGCGCGATTTCTTTTTCGAGATGATTCGGAACGAATTCAAACACTAAGTATTTTCCATTTAAATCAAGGTCAACAGAGGTTCTGTTATGGAAACGTTATTAGATCTATTTATTATTTTTAGGGATCAGGTTCTTAATAAAGCACCGCTATTACTAGGTATTGTTGCCTGTATTGGCTATATTCTTCTACGTAAGGATACAACAACCATTATTAAAGGAACGATTAAGACTATTGTTGGTTTTATGCTCGTTCAAGTGGGAGCCGGCGAATTAGTAAAAGGTTTTAAACCAATTATTGCAAAATTATCCGAATATCACGGTTTAACCGGTGCAGTCATTGACCCTTACACCAGTATGCAAGCGACCATTGAAACAATGGCGGACAATTATGCTTGGGTAGGTTATGCCGTCTTACTCGCATTGGCATTAAATATCTTGCTTGTAGTATTCAGACGCTTTACCGGTATCCGTACTATTATGCTCACCGGGCATATTATGTTCCAACAAGCAGGTTTGGTTGCCGTATTCTATATGCTCATTGGTGCATCAATGATGGAAACCATCATCTATACGGCAATCATCATGGCATTGTATTGGGGAATTTCCTCTAACATTATGTATAAACCGACTCAAGCCGTAACGGGCGGAGCCGGTTTTTCTATCGGACACCAACAACAAATTGCCTCTTGGATTGCCGTTAAACTCGCACCAAAACTCGGTAACAAAGAAGACAGCGTTGATAATATGAAATTACCAAAATGGCTCCATATTTTCCACGATAGTATCTCTGCGACTGTATTGGTTATGACCGTATTTTTCGGCATTATCTTACTCTCTTTCGGTCTGGATAATCTGCAAACCATGGCCGGCAAAACACACTGGACAATTTATATTTTCGAGACAGGATTAAAATTTGCTGTTGCTATTCAAGTGATTGTTATCGGGGTTCGGATGTTTGTTGCCGAATTATCTGAAGCCTTCAAAGGTATTTCCGAGCGTGTCATTCCTAATGCGGTTTTGGCCATTGACTGTGCGGCGATTTATGCTTTCTCACCAAATGCCATGGTATTCGGTTTTATGTGGGGGGCAATCGGTCAATTCGTTGCTGTCGGCCTATTACTTGGTTTTGATGCGTCCGTATTAATTATTCCGGGTTTCATCCCTATGTTCTTCTCTAATGCGACTATCGGTGTGTTTGCCAACCATTTCGGTGGATGGCGTGCAGTGATGAAAATCTGTTTCGTAATGGGGATTATTGAAGTATTGGGCTCAGCATGGGTTATTCATTTACTCTCAACCCAGGGAGCAACCTTTAATGGTTGGATGGGTATGGCTGACTGGGCGTTATTCTTCCCACCGATATTACAAGGTATCGTCAGCATTCCGTTCTTCTTCTTTGTCATCTTAGCGGCTGCATTCACTTACATGGCATTTGCCGCGAAAAAATTGCGTGCTGCTGAAGCAGCGGCTGCGGCAGCAGGTAAAACCCTTGAGCAAATGGACGGCTATGGCGCTGATGAAACCGAGGAAGAGATCGTTTCCCAAGAACAAGCGGCTCAAAGTGCGGTCAAAAATGACGACGTTTCCGATGAAACGGTTAAACCGGTTCGTATTCTTGCTGTCTGTGGTTCAGGTCAAGGTTCTTCAATGATGATGAAAATGAAGATCAAAGGCTATTTAGATAAACGTGGTATTCCAAACATTATGGATTCTTGTGCGGTTACAGACTATAAAGGTAAATTAGATAGCACGGATATTATTGTTTCGTCTAAACATTTATCCGGTGAAATTCAAGTGGGCGAAGGTAAATTTGTATTAGGTGTACAAAATATGCTTAACCCGAACTCTTTTGGCGATGAATTAATCGAATTGATTAACAAATTCCAAAATAATAAATAATCCCCCATAAAGTGCGGTTGATTTTCGGTGAAAATTTACCGCGCTACTTTCATACTACATAGTTAAGGACATTAATATGTTAAAAGAATCGCTTATCGCTAACAATTCCATTAAACTCAATCAAACCGCCTCAGATTGGAAAGCGGCGATCAAAATCGGTACGGATTTATTGGAGGCTTCAGGAGCTATTGAACCCCGTTATTACGATACAATTATCAGCAATATCGAAAAAATGGGGCCTTACATTATTCTTGCACCAGGTCTTGCCATGCCTCATGCCCGTCCGGAGGAAGGGGTAATTAAAACAGCATTTGCGTTAGTTACCTTAAAAGAGCCGATTTATTTTGACGGTGAAAATGAACCGGTCTATGTATTGATTACTCTTGCGGGTAGCGATTCCGATCAGCATATGCAAGGCCTAATGGAAATTACTCAAGTGCTTGATGATCCGGATAGTGATGATGGTGTAGATTTAAACCGTTTCCGCAACTGCAACAGTGCTGATGAAGTCTATGCTGCGATTGATAAAGTATTAAACGGCTAATCTTATTTGAATAAAAGTGCGGTTAAAATTGACCGCACTTTCCCCTATTTCAATTTAACAAAAGGAATAATCACTATGTCCAAACCATTATTACAAATTGCGCTTGACTCTCTTTCTCTAGAAAAAGCTGTTGCCGATGCTAAACAAGCAGAAGATTTAGTGGAGATCGTTGAAGTCGGTACTATTCTCGCCTGTGCGGAAGGAATGAAAGCAGTCAGTACTTTGCGTGCTTTACATCCAAACCATATTATTGTTTGCGATTTAAAAACGACTGACGGTGGCGCAATCTTAGCAAAAATGGCATTTGAAGCCGGGGCAGACTGGCTGACAGTTTCTGCGGCAGCTCACCCAGCCACCAAAGCGGCTTGCAAAAAAGTGGCAGATGAATTCAATGCCGCTCACCCTGAATTAAAAATCAAAAAAGAAATTCAAATTGAGATCTACGGTAATTGGACTGTGGAAAAAGATGCTAAAGAATGGGTTGAGTTGGGTGTGAAACAAGCAATCTACCACCGTTCACGCGATGCAGAATTAGCCGGTAAAGGTTGGACATCAGAAGATGTTGAATTAATGAAAAAATTATCTGCTCTAGGACTAGAGCTATCCATCACCGGTGGTATTGTGCCGGAAGATATTCATTTATTCAAAGAGATCAAAAATGCTAAAGCCTTTATTGCCGGCAGAGCATTAGTCGGAGAAAAAGGCAAAGCAACCGCAGAAGCTATTCGGGCCGAAATTGACAAATATTGGGCATAATTAATCCTTTAAAGTATGTCTAAACAAAGATCGGATAAACCTCACGGTTTTATCCGATTTTTTATAAATTAATTTGGGCTTATAAACTTAGGACAATGAAATCCAATGGAAAAATTAACCGCACTTTTAATTAAACAAAAAGTGCGGTTGTTTTTAGAATTAATTTGTACCACCTACCGTGATTTCATCAATTTTCAATGCCGGTTGTCCTACACCGACCGGAACACTTTGTCCGTCTTTACCACAAACACCAATACCTAAATCCAACTCGGTTTTATCGGCAACCATAGAGATTTTTTGCATCACCTCAATGCCACTACCGATTAGCGTTGCACCTTTTACCGGCTTAGTGATTTTCCCTTTTTCAATCAGATAGGCTTCCGAGGTGGAAAATACAAACTTACCTGAAGTAATGTCCACTTGACCGCCGCCAAAGTGCGGTGCATAAACACCATGATCCACCGAAGCAATTAAATCTTCAAATTTACTCTGCCCCGCCAACATATAAGTGTTTGTCATACGAGGCATCGGTAAATGAGCGTAAGACTCACGACGACCGTTACCGGTAGGCTTCACGCCCATTAAACGTGCATTCGTTTTATCTTGCATATAACCCTGCAAAATACCCTCTTTAATGAGTACATTACATTGACTTGGTACACCTTCATCATCAATAGTGATAGAGCCACGACGATGAGCAATCGTACCATCATCCACAATGGTACAAAGTGGAGAGGTAACTAATTCGCCTATTTTACCCGTAAATAAAGAACTCTCTTTACGATTAAAATCCCCTTCCAAGCCATGCCCCACCGCTTCGTGCAATAACACCCCCGGCCATCCTGCGCCTAATACAACAGGCATTAACCCAGCCGGTGCAGCGATAGCACTTAAATTTACCAAAGCTTGACGAACCGCTTCTTTCGCAAAATTTACTGCCCGAATATCACCATCAACGGTCTCAAAGAACCAATCCAATCCAAAACGTCCGCCTGAACCGCAACTTCCACGTTCACGCTTACCGTTTTCTTCCACTAACACAGATATTGACAAACGTACCAGTGGACGAATATCTGCCGCCAATGTGCCGTCCGTTGCCATCACCAATACTTCTTCATAAACAGCACTTAAACCGGCAGAAACACGGGTTACACGCGGATCTTCCGCTCGAGCAGTGCGATCAATCAAATGTAATAATTCAATTTTCTTTTCTTTAGAAAGGCTTTCCAACGGATTAATGGAAGCATAACGCATTATAGGACTTACGGCATTGAGTGCATTTGGCACAATAATGTTGCCTTGTTTACTTTGCGCAATCCCTTTCACCGCATTGGCACATTGTTGCAGTGAGGCAAGACTGATTTGATCTGAGTAAGCAAAACCGGTTTTTTCACCAGATACGGCACGTACCCCTACCCCACGATCAATGTGAAAGCCGCCCTCTTTAATAATGCCGTCTTCCAACGCCCAATTTTCATCTTGACTGAGCTGAAAATATAAATCGGCATAATCAATATTGCGATGCGACATTACATCAAAAATATTCAATAATTCTTTCGTGGATAAATGGCTTGGAGTTAGTAAGCTTTCCGAAACCTGTTTTAACATATTCTTCTCCGTAAATAGACGATGTCTATAAAATTTATCTAAAAGTGCGGTCAAAAAACAGCGAGTTTTCGGTATTATGTAACAAATGCACAAAAACAGAAATTTCAACAAAATATAGGGCACACGCCGTGTGTCTCCACAACAAAAACCAGCTTTGTGCAACTATTACATAATACCGTGCAGTTTTGTGAAATAAAATCGCTTATAAATGCTCTAAACCAAATTGATATAGGGCATTTTTCTTATAACCATATAATTCCGCCACAATCGCCGCCGCTTTTTTAAGGGGTAACTCTTGTGTAAGTAAGGTGAGGGCTTTAATTGCCTGAGGGGCGAACTCTGTCTCATTTTCCTGTTTAGGTTTGCCTTCTACGATCAATACCATTTCACCTTTGGTCCGGTTTGGATCTTCGACTAGCCATTGACGTAAATTTTTCACGGTATCACCAACGATAGTTTCCCACGTTTTAGTGAGCTCTCGCGCCAATACAACATAACGATCTTGACCAAGTACCTCTTGCATATCTACAAGGGTATCCAAAATACGATGGGTAGATTCATAAAAAATCAAAGTGCGGTCTTCTTCCACAATGTTTTCCAATCTATCCTTACGCGCTTTACTTTTCGCCGGTAAAAAACCTTCAAAACAAAAACGATCTGAGGCGATACCAGAAGCACAAAGTGCCGTAACTGCCGCGCAAGCTCCCGGCAAAGGAACTACACGGATCTCCGCTTCACGACATTGACGCACTAAGTGAAAACCGGGATCGCTAATTAAAGGTGTACCGGCATCGGATATTAATGCAATATTCACCCCTTGTTTCAGTTTTTCTACCAAAACAGAGGCTTTCTCTTGCTCATTATGATCATGCAACGCAAAAAACGGCTTTTTAATGCCATAGTGACTGAGCAATAAACCACTGTGGCGTGTATCTTCTGCCGCAATTAAATCCACTTGGGAAAAGGTTTCCAGAGCACGTTGAGTAATATCTTGTAGATTACCAATCGGTGTTGCCACAATATATAAAATTCCGGTTACATTATTCATTTTGTTTGCTTTTAAGGTTTGAGATAAGTAAGATCACGCCATTATTGACTCATTCATAATGGAGCAAAAGCGAATATGTCTATTCTATTACAAGGCGCAGGTTTTAAAAAACGTTTAATGCCAATTTTATTATCCGTCGCGTTAGCCGGCTGTTCCAATTTATTCGGCAGCAGCTTTACTGAAACACTTCAACGCGATGCCAATGCCAGTTCTGAATTTTATATGAACAAATTAGAACAAACCCAGAATGTTGAAGATAAAGAAACCTATAAATTATTCGCTGCACGTGCATTTATTGTAGAGAATAAAATTGCCCAATCCGAGGCAATATTATCTGAATTAGGCGAATTAAATGATGCACAAAAACTTGATCGCACATTAATTGAAGCCCGTCTTTCAGCCGCCAAAGGGGCAAATGAAGTAGCGGAAAGCCAATTGCGTTTAATTGATTTAAATAAACTAAGTGTCTCTCAAAAATCTCGTTATTATGAAACGCAAGCAACTGTTTTTGAAAATCGTAAAGATATGATTGAAGCAGTAAAAGCGCGCATCAAAATGGATGAAAATCTCACCGATGTACAACGTCGGCAAAACAATGTGGATAAAACTTGGGCGTTATTACGTGCGGCAAATACAGGCGTGATCAACAATGCACTGGATGACGGCAATGTGGCATTAGGTGGCTGGCTTACTTTAATTAAAGCCTATAACGACAATATTCGTCAGCCCGTTCAATTAAGCCAAGCCCTACAAAATTGGAAAAATGCTTATCCAAATCATGCGGCAGCTACCCTTTTTCCAAAAGAATTACAAAGTTTGTTAAATTTCCAACAAACAAATCTTGCGCAAATCGGTTTAGTTTTACCAATCAGCGGTGATGGTCAAATATTAGGTAATACCATTTTATCCGGTTTTAATGATGCTAAAGGTAATTCCACTATTCCTGTGCAAATTTTTGATTCTGCTATCTACTCAATCGATGAAATCACCGCACAGGCAAAAGAAGCCGGTGTGAAAGCCTTAGTTGGTCCGCTTTTAAAACAAAATGTCGAATCAATCATTAACAACCCTGTATCAGTACAAGGTATGGATGTATTGGCATTAAATGCCACACCAAATGCCCGTGCAATTAATCAAATATGTTACTACGGTTTATCGCCGGAAGATGAAGCGGAATCAGCTGCAACCAAAATGTGGAATGATGGCGTTCGCTCCCCTGTTGTCGCTATGCCACAAAATGAATTAGGTCAGCGCGTGGGCAATGCCTTTAATGTGCGTTGGCAGCAATTAGCTTCCACGGATGCCAATATTCGCTACTATAATTTACCGGCGGATGTGCCTTATTTCTTACAAGAAAATGCATCAAATTCAACCGCACTTTATGCCGTTGCATCACCTGATGAATTGGCTGAAATTAAAGGTTATCTTGCCAATAGTGCGCCAAATTTAAAAATCTACGCAAGTTCACGCTCGAACTCAGCAAGTAATTCAGCTGAATATGTAACACAAATGAATGGCGTACAATTTAGTGATATTCCGTTCTTCAAAGAAGCTACATCCGCACAATATCAAAAAGTGGCGGGCTCAACCGGCGGTGAATATCAGCTAATGCGTTTGTATGCAATGGGTGCGGATGCGTGGTTGTTAATTAATCATTTCAATGAGTTACGCCAAGTACCGGGCTATCAATTAAGCGGCTTAACCGGCATACTCAGCGCAGGACCGAATTGTAATGTAGAACGTGATATGACTTGGTTCCAATACCAAGACAGTAACATAGTTCCGGTAGCCAACTAACTATGTTTTCATTAAAACGCCAACAAGGAGCGGGCTTTGAGCATCAAGCCCGCCTTTTTTTGGAATCAAAAGGATTGCATTTTATTGCGGCAAATCAGTATTTTAAATGTGGCGAATTAGATCTCATTATGCAAGATGGGCAAACTATCGTATTTGTGGAAGTTCGCCAACGTTCAAATGCACATTTTGGTTCTGCTATTGATAGTGTAGATTGGTATAAACAACAGAAATGGCTTGATGCGGCAAATCTCTGGCTTGCGAAACAGAATCTCAGTTTAGAGGATGCTGACTGTCGTTTTGATCTCATCGCTTTCGGCAAGAATGCGCAAGATATTCAATGGATTCCTAATTTTCTCGACTAATTTTATTTTCAATTATGTTACAACAAGTTAAAGACATTTATAGCGAAAGCATCCAAATTCAAATTTCCGCCTCCAGTTTGCTCACGGAAAATATCGCCAATGCAAGCCAAAAGGTAATTCAATGCTTACTGGGTGGCAATAAAGTGATTGCTTGCGGTATCGCACGCTCTTACGCCAATGCACAATTTTTGGTTTCTAACCTGCTTAATCGCTATGATATTGAGCGCCCAAGCTTTCCTTCGGCACTACTCAGCCTAGAAAGTGCGGTCGGTTCTTCCTTAGTTTTTGATCATTCAGCGGAAAATCTCTATCAACATCAATTTAATGCAATAGCAAAACCCGGAGATTTACTTATTGCGTTTGCTCCGCTTGGTGTGGAAAAAGCCGTACTCAACACCATTGCCAATGCAGTAAGCAAAGAAATTAGCGTGATTGCTTTAACCGGTTCAAATAATGACGCCATTCAAGGCTTATTAGCAGCACAAGATTTGGAAATTTCCATTCCTACCAACAAAGAAAGCCGTATTTTGGAAAATCATTTATTTGTAATTAATGCTGTTTGTGAACTGATTGATCACACATTATTTCCAAGAGTTTGATAGAATGTTCATTATCCTAGAATCTTAGATCTAAACTATTTCACTATTTATTTGACTAACTAATTGATTCATTTAAATAAAGGAGAGAGAAATGAAACTAACCCCAGTTAAAAAATTGGCATTTATTCTAAGTGCTTCCATTCTGCTCCAAGGCTGTGTCGCCGCTGTACTTGGCGGAGCCGCAGCAGGAACAAAAGTTGCAACGGACCCACGCACAATGGGTACTCAAGTCGATGATGAGACTCTTGAATTTAAGGTAGAAAATGCCTTAGATAAAGACGAACAAATTAAATCCGAAGCGCGTGTGAATGCCGTATCTTACAGCGCCCGTGTATTACTAATCGGTCAAGTACCAAGTGAAAATACCAAGGAAACCGCGACCGGCTTGGCAAAGGGCGTGGATGGTGTAGTCGATGTCTATAATGAATTACGCGTGAACCCTAAAATTACTATCGGGCAAATCAGCAAAGATAGTTGGATCACCACACAAGTGAAATCCAAAATGTTAGTGGATGATCGGGTGAAATCAACAGATGTGAAAGTCATCACTGAAAATGGCGAAGTGTTCCTATTAGGTAATGTGACACAAGCCCAAGCGGATGCCGCCGCTGAAATTGCCAGCAAAATTAGTGGGGTACAAAAAGTGGTTAAAGTATTCAAATACTTGAATTAATTTTCACTCTAAAAATTATTTTTTCTATAAAAGTGCGGTCGAAAAATACAGTGTTATAGTAATTACACAAAGACCTAACAGCTTGAAAATTCTACAATCTCCATTGAATTAACCACTTAATGGAGATTTTTATTGATGTGTGCATGAATGATAAATTATTCACTTATTCTGCTCTTGCTACTGAATAATTTAACCTTTTTCCATTTGATACTCAAATGCCTGACGTATCAACCCCATTATATAAGGTAAGTCATCCATATTGTTCAACTTCACTTCTACATCTCCGTTTCCCCATTTCCCTATATCGGTAATATTTCGGCACAATCCACGTGGATCTTGAATATCAGCAAAACGTATATTTAATACAAGCTTCAACTGTTTCGCTTGTGGGGTAATATCTACGAAATTATTTTCGAATTTATAGGCTATATAGAGTTTCAAATATTCTTCGCTGACACAAGAATCCAACATCAGTATGCTGCTTCGTAATTTCTGAAACAAATTATTTAATTCTTCATTATTCAACAGATTAGGGAAATTATTTATGCTGTAAGTCAAATTTTCAGATTTTTTTGCTTCTTCATACTTGGCAAGTTGTTCACTATCCAAGTCCGGCATTGCCCAAATAGAAACTGCCTTTTCAGCTAACTTTTCGGCTCGACCTTTAATTTGTTCTTCATTCCATTTTTCTATTTCACTAAAACCATTATTCAATCTTAAAGGGCTGTAAGCTAATCCTATTTTTTCACCTTCTTTATTACAAATTTCAATCCGTTTATAAGTAAATGAATGGTCACTATATTCACTGTTATATCCAGTTAAGGTCAAATTGCCTAATGTGTGTAGATAAGTGTCTTGTATTTTCTGCCAATTTTCTCCTAATTCCGCTTGCCATTCGATAGAGAGTTTTTTGTTCTGCGGCATAATATGTTCAATGGAATATTCACCGATATTGACTGTCTCTTTACGACCGTAATTTTCTAATTTACGCAAAAAGTAGCTTCTCCGTCCAAAATTATATACATCTCTAATTTGAATTTCGCGTAAAAACTCCCCATTTCTCGGAAAACGACGATAGGATGACATAAGCAGGAATTGAGCTTGCAAACTTTCTAAATAAAACTCTTTGTTCAATGATTTAGCAAGCGAAGCGAACGTTTTGTTAAGTGAATTAGTAGGAATATTACAAATCGATCGGCGGAATACATAGCTCTCTATCAAGCGAACAACTTGCAGCACTTCACCATTTTTCAAGCGACCTTGTTTGTAATCATGGTAGGTGCTCAATAGGAAAGGATAGGCAACATCCACTTTTAATTCTCGTAAATCAGAAAATGCCTGTTTCAAATTAGGATCACTTTCTTTGTCCAAGGCAAAGGCACAATAATAACCAGCATAGTTATAAATATCGTCAACCAAACCTTTGGAATCGCCCTTGAAATAGCTTATGGAAAAGCTTTTAAACTCATTGTAAACCTTACGAATATTAGGAATTGTACCTGTTTTTACAGTCAAGTAATGACGCATAAAGTCATCGAAATATTGACTATATGCTTCTTGTCCAAACAATTTTTCAATTTTTCTCCAATAAGAACGATAGAGTTCATTTTGTAGATCAGGACTCAATCCCATTAAAATATAATTTCTAATAAGATCAGCCTGACTGAGTTCCAACCCTGTAGAATTCATACTTTCAAAAATTAGCTGTGGGTTATCTTTATCTCGCTCCAATGCAACGTCTACAATAATCAGTTTATCTATGCCTTGGCAGATTTTATCCAATTTATCACTATTATCCGAAATTAATTTTTTAAACAAATCATAATTTTCTGTAACTCGTATGCTTGCAGATTCTTGTAGAGGTTCTTGCTTTAATACTGCTAATAATGTTTCTTTGTCCGTTTCTGACAAAAGCAATTTGAAATGACGGTCGTTTTGTTCTTCAGGATTAAACAAATAATAGTTTCGCAACTTTCTAGCAGAAAATGTATCCAACAATTCAGGGATTTGCTGCTCTTCCAAATAATCTGCCAAAGCGGCGATAAGCAAGGTGCAAGTAGTCAAGCGCTGTTGCCCATCGATAACGAGTAAAGATTCATGACTTGTTACGGTAGAAAGCGCACGTTCAATATATACAATTGAACCAATAAAATGGGCGTTAGTTTGTTCATCCGAACCTGTACGTAAAATATCATCCCATAGTTGACGACACTGAGTCTCTGTCCATGAATAATTTCTTTGATAGATAGGGATTATAAATTGCGGCGATTTTTTCAAAAATTTCAATAAATTTGCTTCACTAGCTTTCATAAGAAATCCTATTAATCTTTTATTTATAGAGTCCTGGAAATTGTACAGAGTAACACTTTTCCAACATATTAGATATTAGGATTTATAAATATTCCATCCTTGTACAATTATACGATACAGTTCATAAAAGTTCCCCATTCCATAACCAAGCGTGGGAAAACCAAGTTTCACGTACAAAAAAATGCTTATGCGCACAAATGTAGATTATTCTCCCTTCCATTATGAGACCATCCCCTTTTCGAGTCAGAATAACGGAAAATAGCCGATTTTCGACCGCACTTTTTTGTTTTTTTCAAGCAAAAATTCTCATATTTACAATTCTCGGAAAAGTATTTGTTTTTTAATAATAAATTTTTTGTCAATCATTTTGATAAAAAATTTATTACTTGATCTGACAAAAAAAACACACTATCTTGTGTATCGTTGTTTCACAAACACTATATATTGTGTTTTAAAATAATATAAAAAGGCTCGTATATTCATGAACAAAAGTTTAAAAGTTACCAAGCGTGACGGTACGCAAGAACAAATCAATCTTGATAAAATTCACCGTGTCATTACTTGGGCCGCAGAAGGATTAGAAAATGTTTCTGTCTCTCAAGTAGAATTGCGTTCGCATATCCAGTTTTACGAAGGGATTCGTACTTCCGATATTCACGAAACCATTATCAAAGCCGCAGCAGATTTAATTAGTAAAGATACCCCTGATTATCAATACCTCGCTGCTCGTTTGGCGATTTTCCATTTGCGCAAAAAGGCTTATGGTCATTTCGAGCCACCTCGTTTATATGATCACGTCAAAAAACTCGTGCGTATGGGGAAATATGATCATGCCCTTTTAGATGATTACACTCGCGAAGAATGGGATGAAATGGATGGTTTTATCGACCACTGGCGTGATATGACCTTTTCTTATGCTGCCGTAAAACAACTGGAAGGCAAATATTTAGTGCAAAACCGTGTAACCGGTGAAATTTACGAATCCGCACAATTCCTTTATTTATTGGTCGCAGCGAGTTTATTCTCAAAATATCCGCAAGAAACCCGCTTGGACTATATCAAGCGTTTTTACGATGCCACTTCCACCTTCAAAATTTCTTTACCAACACCAATTATGGCAGGCGTGCGTACTCCAACCCGCCAATTCAGTTCTTGTGTTTTAATTGAATGTGGCGACAGTTTGGATTCTATCAATGCTACCGCCTCTGCCATTGTGAAATATGTTTCCCAACGTGCAGGAATTGGAGTAAACGCTGGCGCAATTCGAGCCTTAGGCAGTGAAATCCGTGGTGGTGAAGCCTTCCATACCGGTTGTATTCCGTTCTATAAATATTTCCAAACAGCGGTAAAATCTTGTTCACAAGGCGGTGTTCGTGGTGGTGCGGCAACGGTTTACTACCCATTATGGCATTTAGAAGCCGAAAGCTTGCTCGTGTTAAAAAATAACCGTGGTGTGGAAGATAACCGTGTTCGCCATATGGACTACGGTGTGCAATTAAATAAATTGATGTATCAACGCTTAATTAAGGGCGGTGATATTACCTTGTTCAGCCCTTCCGATGTACCGGGACTTTACGAAGCTTTTTTTGCCGATCAAGATAAATTTGAAGAGCTTTATGTCAAATATGAGCAAGATCCAAACATCCGTAAACGCACAGTCAAAGCGGTGGAAATTTTCTCTCTATTAATGCAAGAACGCGCTTCAACCGGTCGTATCTATATTCAAAATGTGGATCACTGTAATACTCACTCTCCGTTTGATCCTCAAGTGGCACCGGTACGCCAATCTAACTTATGCTTAGAAATTGCGTTACCAACCAAACCATTAAGCCATATTCATGATGAAAATGGTGAGATTGCTCTTTGCACCCTTTCTGCATTTAACTTAGGCAAAATTGAAAATCTTGATGAATTGGAAGAGTTAGCAAATCTTGCCGTTCGTGCGTTAGATGCCCTATTGGACTATCAGGACTACCCTGTTGCCGCGGCAAAACGCAGTTCCCTTGCCCGTCGTTCTTTAGGGATTGGCGTGATTAACTATGCTTATTACTTGGCGAAAAATGGAGTGCGTTATTCTGATGGTAGTGCGAATGATTTAACCCACCGCACTTTTGAAGCCATTCAATATTACTTATTGAAAGCCTCAATGAATTTAGCCAAAGAACAAGGTGCATGTGAATATTTCAATCAAACCACCTATTCACAAGGTATTTTACCAATTGATACCTATAAAAAAGATTTGGATTCGCTCACACAAGAACCCCTGCATTACGATTGGGAAAGTTTACGTAAAGACATTCAAGAGTTTGGTTTGCGTAACTCCACGCTCACTGCATTAATGCCGTCAGAAACTTCATCACAGATTTCTAACGCCACCAATGGTATCGAACCGCCTCGTGGTCATGTGAGTGTGAAAGCCTCAAAAGACGGTATTTTAAAACAAGTGGTACCTGATTACGAAAACTTAAGTGATCAATATGAATTACTTTGGGATATTCCAAACAATGATGGTTATCTACACTTAGTCGGCATTATGCAAAAATTCGTGGATCAAGCGATTTCCGCAAATACGAACTACGATCCAAAACGCTTTGAAGACGGTAAAGTGCCGATGAAAGTGTTATTAAAAGATTTATTAACCGCTTACAAATACGGCTTAAAAACCCTTTACTACCAAAACACCCGTGACGGCGCAGAAGATGCCCAAGAAGATCTTGATGATGGCTGCGCAGGCGGGGCATGTAAAATCTAATTAATCAACCCTTTAAAAGTGCGGTTAAAATTGACCGCACTTTTTTAAAAACAGAGGAAACCCAAATGGCATACACCACTTTCTCACAAACCAAAAACGACCAACTAAAAGAGCCAATGTTCTTTGGTCAAAACGTAAACGTTGCTCGTTACGATCAACAAAAATATGAGACCTTTGAAAAGCTCATTGAAAAACAACTTTCTTTCTTCTGGCGTCCGGAAGAAGTGGATGTGTCGCAAGATCGTATTGATTATGCGGCTTTACCGGAACATGAAAAACATATTTTTATTAGTAACTTAAAGTATCAGACCTTATTGGATTCTATTCAAGGTCGCAGCCCGAACGTGGCATTGTTACCGTTGGTATCCATTCCTGAATTAGAAACTTGGATCGAAACTTGGACGTTCTCTGAAACCATTCATAGCCGTTCTTACACCCATATTATTCGTAATATTGTGAACGATCCCTCTATTGTTTTTGATGACATCGTCACCAATGAAGAGATTATCAAACGTGCGCGTGATATTTCTTCTTACTATGATGATTTAATCCGTGATAGCCAACTTTATGGCTTGTATGGAGAAGGCACTTACACAGTGGACGGCAAAGAATGTGTCGTTACTTTACGCAATCTCAAAAAACAACTTTACCTTTGCTTAATGAGTGTCAATGCCCTAGAGGCGATTCGTTTCTATGTGTCTTTTGCCTGCTCTTTCGCTTTTGCAGAACGTCAATTAATGGAAGGAAATGCAAAAATCATTAAATTTATTGCCCGTGATGAAGCATTACATTTAACCGGCACACAGCATATTTTAAACATTATGGCGGCAGGCCAAGATGATCCTGAAATGGCAGAAATTGCCGAAGAATGTAAACAAGAAGCCTATGATTTATTCCTCGCCGCAGCGGAACAAGAAAAAGAATGGGCGGATTATTTGTTTAAAGACGGTTCAATGATCGGCTTAAATAAAGATATTTTGGTGCAATATGTAGAATACATCACCAACATCCGTATGCAAGCCGTTGGTTTACCGTTGCCGTTCCAAGCTCGTTCCAACCCAATTCCTTGGATTAACGCTTGGTTGGTTTCCGATAACGTGCAAGTGGCACCACAAGAAGTGGAAGTGAGTTCCTATCTTGTAGGTCAAATAGACTCAAAAGTCGATACCAACGATTTCGGAGATTTTGATCTTTAATTATGCACTGAGCAAAATTCTGAATTTATTTAGTCGATAAAAGAGCTGGCTTTGCTGGCTCTTTTTTATATCTCCAATTAATCTTATGTTCTACCTAATAAAAATACAAAAACACTCAAATAATCTCTCTTCAATTATTCACTATTAATAAATAATCTTTTTACAAAAACCATATTTTTCTTTTTTCAGGAAAGCGTAATATACGCCACATCAAAAACACAGCAATGTGCAACTCATTTTTAAAAAGTTAAGGAATATTTATGAAAACTGTATTTCATTCTGCAAATTCTCGTGGCAATGCGGATCACGGTTGGTTAAAAAGCCGTCATACTTTTAGTTTCGCAAACTACTATGATCCTGACCGCATTCATTTTGGGGCATTACGGGTGATTAATGATGATTTCGTTGAAGGCGGTCGCGGTTTTGGTACACACCCACACGATAATATGGAGATTATTTCCATTCCATTAAGCGGTGATTTAGCACATCGTGACAGTATGGGAAACGGCAGTGTGATTCGCCACGGCGATATTCAAGTGATGTCGGCAGGTACAGGAATTACCCACAGTGAAATGAACCCGAATGCGAATACGCCGGTGAAATTTTTACAAATTTGGGTCTTCCCAAACAAACGCAATGTTGAGCCTCGTTATCAACAAATTAGCCTTGCGGAAGGTGCAAAACCAAACGATTTCCAACAAATTCTTTCTCCAAATGCAAATGATGAAGGTGTGTGGATTCACCAAAATGCCTGGTTCAACTTGGCGAAGTTTGACAAAGGCACGGCGAAAGAATACCGCTTAAATGATACAAAAAACGGTGTCTATGCGTTTGTGATCAAAGGTTCGGCGAAAGTGGCTGGATTTGATCTTTCCGAACGTGATGGCTTAGGCGTTTGGGATGTAGAAAACTTCAATGTGGAAGCTACCGATGATGCCGAAATTTTGTTGATGGAAGTTCCAATGGAAGTCGCCATAGCATAATAAGATGATAAATAATGAGCGGTGATGGCCGCTCATTTGCACAACATCTTCCCCAGTATTTTATAAATCATTAGAATACGCACCTTGATTTTAGTCGGTTGGTAAATTCAATATCTAAAATCCATTGCATTTTCCGACCGCTCTTTTACTCGGTAATTTTATCAACCATAATCTTATTTAGGAGATTAAATGAAAAAAACAGCACTTGCGCTTGCATTGGGCGCATTAACTTTAACAAGCAACAATCTTTATGCGAAAGCCGGTGATAAAGTGGATATTGCAGAGCCATTCAAAGCCACGGTTTTAGTAGAAGGTTTGGAAAGCCCATGGGAAATGCTTTGGGGTAAGGATAACCAAATTTGGGTGACTGAACGTCAAGGCAAGAACATTGCAAAAATCGATCCAAAAACCGGTAAACGTACACAGCTTTATCACTTTGAAAATGTGTTTGCTGCACCGCCACATCAAGGTGTTCTCGGTATGGCATTCGCGCCTGACTTCTTATCAGGTAAAGGTGAAAACCATCTTTATACCGCCTACACGTATAATGAAGGCGAGAAAAAATTCGCGCGCATTGTTCGTTTAACGTACGATGAAAAAGCCAATAAATTGGCAAATGAAACCATTGTCATTGACAAACTACCGGCAAGCGGCGACCACAACTCGGGACGTTTACGTTTTGCACCGGATGGGACATTATTCTATACCATTGGCGATCAGGGCTTTGGACAAGGTAAACACGTTGATAAAGAAATCCAATCACAATACTTACCAACCGCTGAGCAGGTTGCAAACAAAGATTATTCACTTTATCCGGGTAAAATTCTCCGTTTAAATGTAGACGGTTCGATTCCTGCGGATAACCCAGAATTAAACGGGGTGAAAAGCCACGTTTACGCTTATGGTTTCCGTAACTCACAAGGTTTAGCCTTTGTTGGTGATAAATTATTTGCAGTGGAGCACGGCCCTTCTAGCGACGATGAATTAAACCTTATTGAAAAAGGCGGTAACTATGGCTGGCCAAATGTTGCAGGCTATAAAGATAACGAAGCTTATGTTTACGCAGAATGGTTTAAAGCACCGAAAGAATTACAAGCAAAATTTGATTCTAATGTCATTCCGGAAGGCGTACCGGTTAAACAAGAGAGCGAATTTAATGCACCAAACTTTAAAGCGCCGCAGAAAACTTTCTTTACCGTACCAACAGGTTATAACTACTCCGATGAGAACTGCGGTAAATTGGCATTTTTATGCTGGCCGACGATTGCTCCGTCAAGCATAATTTACTATCCGAAAGACGGCGCGATCAAAGAATGGCAAAATTCCTTGTTAATCACAACCTTAAAGAGCGGTGCGATTTATCGCGTGAAATTAGATGGCAAATCGGAGCAAGTACAAGGTGATTTTAGTAAACACTTCAGAACCGATAACCGTTACCGTAATGCGGTAATCAGTCCGGACACACGTAAAATCTATGTGGCGACCGATGCGGTCGGTTACGGTTTAGGTAAAAACGGCAAGCCGAACACTGAAATGCAAAATAAAGGTGCAATTGTCGTGTTTGAATACACCGGTAAATAATCCTAACGCTCACAAACGGGCGGATATTGACCAAAATTTGTAAATATTTCAAGGCATCTTTAAAGATGCCTTTCTTTTAAAGGATAAGCAAATGAAGAAAACGGTTATCGCAACGTTGATTGCCTCTAGTGCAGTCAATAGTTTTGCTAACAATGAAACAGCATTAGATGAAATTACTGTAACCGCTATTCGCGCAGAAATGACCCCTTTTAGTACTCCTGCTTCCGTTGATGTTATTGAAGGAGAGGATGTGCGCCAAAAAAGCGGAATGAATATCAGCTTAAGCGAAGCCTTGCAAGGCATTGCCGGTTTAGTAGCAGTAGATCGGCATAATTATGCACAAGATATTAATCTTTCTACGCGCGGTTCTCGTATGGGGGTGCGCGGCATACGGTTATATGTGGACGGCATTCCAGCCACAATGCCGGACGGTCAAGGGGTAACGTCCCACATCGATCTTAATTCACTCAGTCGCATTGAAATGCTCAAAGGGCCGTTTTCCTCCCTTTATGGTAATTCATCAGCCGGCACAATTTTAGTGCATAGCCAAAAAGGACAAAACCCACCGAGTATTGAAACCAGCGTGGACGGTGGTAGCAATAGTACATGGCATTACGGCTTAAAAGCGCAAGGTGGAGGCGACAATAAATATATGCCTGCGTATGTATTGAGCGTTAATCGCTTCACTATCCAAGGCGAACGAGATCACAGTGCCGCACGCAAAAATCAAGTCAATTTTAAAGCGGATTGGACAACAGAAAATCAAGCGGAAGTAGGCATTACTTTCAACCATAGCGATATTAAAGCGCAAGATCCGGGAGCATTAAGCTATGAACAATGGAAAGAAAACCGTAATCAAGTTGCGATGAATCTTGAAATGTTTAATGCACGCAAAAATGTACGTCAAACTCAACTTGGCTTGAGTTATCGCCAAAAATTGGATGAAAAAAACCGCTTGAATTTGACTGCTTACCTTGGCGAACGCCGTCTTGAACAGTATTTGTCCATTCCTCGCATTACCCAAATCCGTAACGCCGGGCACGCTGGCGGCGTGATTGACTTCACTCGCTATTATGCAGGTACAGATGTGCATTTACAGCACGATTTTACCAACAACTTTAATGTGATCACCGGTGTGGCATTCGACTATATGCAAGACAAACGTAAAGGCTATGAAAATTTTAACGGCACGATCAATGGGATAAAAGGCGCTTTACGCCGTGATGAGACCAATAAAATTTACAACCTCGATCCGTATATGCAAGCACAATGGGCATTCTTGCCGAATTGGTCCTTTCACAGTGGCTTGCGACACAGCACAACCACGTTTAAATCAAAGGATCACTATCTTCGCAACGGCGATGACAGCGGACACAAAAAAGATGAAAAATGGCTTCCAAGTATTGGGCTAAGTTGGCAAGGGCTGGCAGATACCAATCTCTACGCCTCTTACAGCCGCGGCTTTGAAACAGGCACATTTTTAGAGTTAAGTTATCGCCCAGACGGGCAATCCGGCTTGAATTTCGATCTCAAACCGCTTACCACGGATAATTATGAAATCGGTCTGAAGCGAGGCTTAGGTGATGGTATGCTAACTATGGCACTTTATCGTACCGACAGCAAAGATGATATTGTTTCAGCAGGCACAATGGACGGTCGGGCAACCTTCCGCAATGCCGGTAAAACCCGCCGACAAGGTGCGGAAATGGCTTGGAACGGTACGCTTTGGCAAGATTTAAAAATGCAATTAAGCTATACCCTTGTGGATGCTCGCTTCCGCCAAACTGTCGGAACAAATATTACCCAAGGCAACCGTATTGCCGGTGTAGCGAAGCATAATGCCTACGCAAGCCTTGGTTGGCACGACCAAAAAGGCTGGCGCATAGGCGCAGATGCCCGTTATCACGGCAAAGTAGCGGTCAATAATGCGAACAGCGAATACGCCCCAAGCTACACCGTAGTGGGAGCTTATGCGGGCTACTTATGGGAAAAAGGTAACTGGCAAATTGATCACCACTTGCATGTCAATAATCTATTCGATAAAGATTATGCCAATGTGGTCATCAACGATGCCAGCGGTCGCTATTACGAACCAGCACTAAAACGTAACTTTAACATTGGAATGAATGTAAAATATGCATTCTAACGACTAAAAGAGCGGTTAATTTTGGAGAAGTTTTGGCACAATATCGGAGATATACAAAATTGGATATCTAGGATATTGTGCTAACACCAAATAATCAAAAAATCTAACCGCTTAATTATTATTAAACCTATCAGGAGAGCATAATGAACATCTTATTATTAGACGGTGGAAAAACCTTTGGTCATTCTAACGGACAATTAAATCATACCCTGCACGCCACAGCACGCGAAGTGTTGGTAAACATGGGGCATCAAGTACAAGAAACTGTTATTGAGCAGGGCTATGATATTACAGCGGAAATCGAAAAATTTTTATGGATGGACGCGGTAATTTGGCAAATGCCCGGCTGGTGGATGGGCGAACCTTGGACGGTAAAAAATACATTGACGAAGTATTTACCGCAGGACACGGCAAATTATATCAAAGCGATGGTCGTCACCGTGTTAATCCGACAGAGGGATATGGCACGGGCGGTTTATTGGATGGTAAAAAACATATGCTTTCGCTTACTTGGAATGCACCGATAGAAGCCTTTACCCGTGAAGGGGATTTCTTTGAAGCACAAGGAGTGGACGGTGTTTATTTACATTTCCATAAAGCCAATGAGTTTATTGGCATTACCGAGCGCTTACCGACATTTATATGTAATGATGTGATTAAATCGCCTGATGTACCAAAATACATCGCCGATTACAAAACACATTTAAACCGCGTGTTTGGTTAATTTAGCAAACATTTTGAATTTAGGCTTAACATCGAAAACAAAAAGGCTCGGGATTTCCCAAGCCTTTTTTACTTGATAAAAATTAGTCACCTAAATACGCTTTGATATGAGCTAATTTATTCGGAGACTAGCGTAAATAATAAAGTTTTGCTTTGTAAACCGTACCGTTACGTTTAACAACAATACTGTCGATTATCGGGCACAGTGTTTGAAATACGTACTCAACGCCTACATTTTGTATAAATTTTTTATTTTGTGTATTGCTACAAAATGCTGGGTAATTTCATAAATTCATATGAAAATTTGACCGCTCTTTTTAACCATCCATAATTTGTTAAAACAATTTGATCTAAATTATAAATTCTGTTAAAAGCTTAGTTGGAAAATATACAATCTAATAACAAAAGGCTTCATTATGGAGGTTCTACAATGCAAAAAAACACAACATATCTTTCCAAATATAAAAGCTTAATTATCCTTGCCTTGGATTTTATTCTCATGCTTGTTTTAATTAAGCATCTCCCTTTCTCCCCACAAGAAAATCGTGGTCTTGCTTTACTGATTTTTGTCGGGATTTTATGGCTGACCGAGGCCTTTAATATTACCGTAACATCACTTATGGTGCCGATAGTTGCTATTGGTTTGGGATTAATTAACACACAAAAAGCACTAGCTCCTTTTTCAACCCCTATCATTTATATGTTTTTTGGAGGATTTGTTGTTGCCGCAGTTTTACAAATCCAGAATCTCGACAAAATTATCGCTAACTACATTATCCGCCTAGCGAAAGGTAATTTAAAATTATCTGTCGCTTATCTGTTTGGCGTGACAATTTTTCTTTCTATGTGGATAAATAATACCGCCGTCGCAGCCATGATGTTACCACTTACCGTGGGTATGCTAAAAGGCATTAATGCCCAAAAAAATTATCGCCTCTATTGTTTTGTATTACTTGGAATGGCATTTAGTGCGAATATTGGCGGTATTGGAACACTTGTCGGCAGTGCCCCTAACGCCATTTTAGCCTCTCAAATTCAGGTGACTTTTACAGAATGGTTAGCTTATGGATTTCCTGTAATGTTGCTCTTGATCCCATCTATGATTTTTGCATTATGGGTTATTTTACGTCCTGACTTTTCTGCCGAATTTTCACCGTCAATCGAAAAAGTAGAACTCAATCAAAAAAATATACTTACCCTCGGTATTTTTATTTTTATGACCCTTTTATTATTGTTTGGCTCTATTATTAATCCATGGATCAGCCAAGTTTTAGAGCTACCGAAAAAAATTGAAAATTTCGATACGGTTATTGCACTTCTCGTTGTTATTTTAATTTGTGTTTCAAAGGTTGCCAGCTGGAAAGAAATCCAAGAACGGGTGGAATGGGGTGTACTTTTACTATTTGGCGGTGGCTTAACACTCAGCATTGTTATGAAAGATTCAGGTGCAAGTAAAATTATGGCGGATACCATCGTACAATTTGTACAAGAAAAACCGCTCTGGGTACTATGCTTCGCGATCGCAAGTTTTATTATTTTCTTAACGGAATTTACCTCTAATACGGCAAGTGCTGCGTTAATTATGCCAATTATTATTTCCGTCGCACAATCTATGGGACTACCACCTATTGCGCTTGCTGCAATTATTGCCTGCGGTGCCAGCTGTGCTTTTATGCTTCCTATCGCTACGCCCCCTAATGCCATTGTTTTCTCAACAGGACATGTTAAACAAGCTGATATGGCAAAAGTCGGTTTTATCCTGAATTTATTCTGTATCGCTGTCATCGGAGGATTTGCCTACTTTATGTGGATCTAAAGATAAAATCACAAAAAAATGACCGCACTTTAATGGCTCAAAGTGCGGTCATTTCTTTTAACATTTTTATTTTTGGATTGATGCTAAAAACTCTTTGCGGGTTTCACGATCTTCCAAAAATACGCCACCGTAAGCGGAAGTCACCGTATAACTGTTGGTATCTTTCACCCCACGGGCTTTGACACAAAAATGGGTCGCTTTCACATAAACGGCAACATCGTCAGTTTCCAAAATGGTTTGAAACGCGGTTAAAAGTTGCTCAGTTAAACGTTCTTGTACTTGCGGACGCTGTGCAAAAAAGGCAACGATTCGGTTAATTTTAGAGAGTCCGATTACCCAATCTTTTGGATAGTAAGCAACAGCAACGCTACCATCAATGGTCACAAAATGATGTTCGCAAGTGCTGGTAAGCGTAATATCATTAACTTGTACCATTTCACTGACTTTCATTTGATTTTTAATTTTTGTCATTTTAGGGAAATTGGCGTAGTCCATTCCACTAAAAATTTCGTCAATGAACATTTTTGCCAAACGATTCGGCGTTTCTTCTAAACTATCGTCTCCCAAATCCAGCCCGATCAGTTTCATCACCTCTCGCATATGCTTGGAAATACCGGAACGGCGTTCGTCTTTATTTTGGCAGGGGGTAATCATTGGGGTTTCAATACCCTTAGCAATCAGGGCATCACGCACATTTAGTGCATCTTGAGAAATATCGCTCATTTACTTTCCGTTCCTAAAAAATGATGCGGCATTCTAGCAAAATATAAGTACATCGTAAAATGAGAAAAATCACCAATATTGATTGATATTATTCATCATTTCAGAATTTACCCCTTAAATTAGAGATCATTTCGCGATAGAATGCCCGACAAATTTTCTCAACCGTTTACACAGGATTCTTATGCTTCAGTTAGATCAAGCGTTGAACAAAATGCTCAGCCAACTCCCCTTTCCAACACAAAGTGAATCCCTTTCTTTAACCGATGCAACAAATCGTGTATGCGCTGAAGATGTGGTATCACCAATAAATGTTCCTTCCTTTGATAATTCCGCTATGGACGGCTACGCCGTGCGTTTAGCCGATTTAGCACAATCATTAACGCTCTCCGTTGCGGGAAAATCTTTTGCCGGAAATCCTTTCAAAGGCGAATGGATTCCGCAAAGTGCAGTGCGTATTATGACCGGCGCGATGATCCCACAAGGTGCAGATGCAGTGGTCATGCAGGAACAGGCCATCATCAATGAAGATGGTACGATCACATTAAGCGAATTCCCTAAACCCAACCAAAATATTCGCCGCATTGGTGAGGATGTAAAAAAAGGTGATATAGTCTTGCAACAAGGTGAAGTACTGAATACGGTGTCCTTGCCGTTACTTGCATCACTCGGCATTGCCGAAGTGAAAGTTCATCCCCGTTTAAAAGTCGCGATACTTTCTACCGGAGATGAACTGGTACAAGTGGGGCAACCGTTAAAAGAGGGGCAAATTTACGATACCAACCGTTTCACGATCAAACTTATGTTGCAACAATTAAATTGTGAAGTGTTGGATTTTGGTCTATTACCCGATAACGAAGCGGAATTTGAAAAAACTTTTGTTGAAGCCCAACGTCAAGCGGATTTACTTATTACTAGCGGTGGCGTTTCCGTAGGTGAAGCAGATTTTACGAAAACCGTATTAGAAAAAGTCGGCACGGTCAATTTCTGGAAAATTGCCATGAAGCCGGGTAAACCTTTTGCTTTTGGGAAGTTAGAAAACGCTTGGTTCTGCGGATTACCGGGTAATCCTGTCTCCGCTTTAGTCACATTTTATCAGCTCGTACAACCGGCAATTTTACAATTAAGCGGGCAAAAACATCTCAAAAAACAACCGCACTTTACTGCCATTACCACAACCAATTTGAAAAAAACACCGGGCCGTTTAAATTTCCAACGGGGTTATTATCGAATGAATGAAAACGGGCAACTTGAAGTACAACCGGTAGGTTTCCAAGGTTCTCATTTGTTCAGCTCTTTTGTGAAAAGTAATTGCTTTATCGTATTAGAAAAAGATCGCGGTAATGTTACCACCGGAGAAACCGTGACTATTGAACCCTTTAATCATCTATTGGGGCAATAATGTCTGCACTAAGTTATGAAGAAGAGCTGCGTTACAACCGTCAAATTATTATGAAATCTATTGATTTTGATGGTCAAGAAAAGCTAAAAGACAGCAAAATGCTGATTGTAGGCTTAGGCGGTTTAGGCTGTGCAGCTGCACAATATCTTGCGGCTGCCGGTGTGGGACATTTAACGCTTTTGGATTTTGATCAAGTTTCGCTTTCCAACCTTCAACGTCAAATACTACATTGTGATGCAAGACTGAATATGCCGAAGGTAGATTCTGCAAAAATTGCGTTGCAGCAAATCAATCCGCATATTGAAATTGAGACAATCAACGATAAATTGGATGAAGAAAAACTTGGCGAAATTATACCGCACTTTCAAGTCATTCTTGACTGTACCGATAATGTCGAGATCCGTAACCAGCTCGATCGTCAATGTAAGAAAAACCAAATTCCGCTCATTTCCGGTGCGGCAATTCGTATGGAAGGGCAAGTTTCTGTCTTTACTTACGAACCGAATACGCCTACGTATTATGATCTCAGCCAACTTTTTGGACAAAATGTACTGAGCTGTGTAGAAGCCGGTGTGATCGCACCGATTGTTGGAATTGTGGGTTCTATTCAAGCGTTAGAGGCGATTAAAGTTCGGCTAAACATTGGTGAGAATTTATCCGGTCGTTTACTAATGATCGATGGGATGACAATGAAAATCAGGGAAATCAAATTACCGATAAAAACGGTTTAAATATTTTTTATTTCAACGAAAACACTCAAAATCATAGGTTATACTGTTAATCTTTATCATATCAAATAAACAATGGGGCATTTATATACTGCCCCATCACCAAATTACCTAACCTAGAATAACTGAACTTTTTTAAGTGAAAATTCGCCATAATTTGATATTATTCGCCAGTTAGTTTCGGAAAGTATCTTAAAATGAATATTCAAAATGTAATTTTATGGCGACGTTTTTTCTCCGGTGTCGCTTACACTGCCATGCAAAGTGTTTTTTTCATCTACCTGCAAGGCAACAAAGGCTTTGATACCGTTCAAATTGCCAGCGCATTTTCCTTATTGGTATTTGCCAGTCAAGCTTTCTCTTTATTTGCCGGATATTGGGGCGATCGTTTCGGTCGCTCAAAAATGATGTTACTCGGCTGCTTAATGGATGCGATTGCCTATATTTTACTTATCACAACGGATTACTACCCACTTTTGCTCTTAACAACCTTCTTTTTTGGTTTTGGTAGCACGCTGTTTGGTACAAACGCTCGTGCCCTATTACTTTCTACCGCAGCAAATAATTACCATGATAAAGCGAAGGCTCAGGGTAAATTTTTACGTATCCAAAGCCTAGCCTCAATGTTTGCACCGTTACTTGCTTTACCCTTTTTACAGTTTCAACTGCCTGAAATGCTAATTTGGGTCAGTTGTGGTATTGAAGTAACAATGCTTATTTTTATGCTGCTAACGGTAAAAGAAACACCATGCACCGTACGGGCAACCCGGTTTCAGCTGAGTCATATCCGACAAGTATTAAGCAAACGCTTTGTTTTTACTCATTTACTATTGTTTATTCCATTGGCAATGGGGACTTCGTTTTATATCATCTTCCCCTATATTTTCAGTAACTTATTAGATAATCCTGAATCCATCCCTATTGCCTTTTTTGTCAACAATCTGATTGCTGTACTATTTCAAGCTCATTTTTCTCGAAAATTAAATTTTGGCGTTGTAAAACTGACTTATATTGCACCGCTCTTAGTAATAACACTCATTGTGCCATGGTTCTATGTTATTGATTTTCTTTCATTTATGACAGCATATATTTATTTGATTATCTTCGCTTTTGTAGGATTATTCGCCAATACTGCCATGGCAAATATGTTAGTGAAATTGGATAAAGGCACTAATCAAGGATTGATGTTTGGCACATCAAAGCTCCTCTTGGCCGGTACAACAGCCCTTGTGATGAATATTATTCCTGTCGTTTTTTTAATTTGGTAGGCAAAATGAAGTTACGTCATATTTTCTTTTCACTATTGCTATCACTTACTGTCAGTATAATAGCAATTGCCCCCGCTCTTTATGATCTGCAAAATCGGGAGACCGAGCAGGCTGAATTGGCTGATTTATATTCACAGCTTGTTACTGCTCTTGAAAACGCAAATTACATTGAACTGGATAAATTACTCTCTGATGATTTTCTATTAACTGTTATTCGTGATTCAAAACGGAAACGTTTTACTAAAACTGACTGGATAAACAATTTAAAAGACGGCACGCTATATTATGATATGCTAAAGGCAATTAAAGTGTTACCGATTGGTAAAAACCGATTAACTGCTACCTATGATTTAAAGGCATCTTTTTTGGGTGAAAAGATTGAGGTGATGAAAATAAAAATGTACTTTCGTACAAAAATGCAAGACGGGGAACATAAAATCCAGAGAATGTGGATTAATTGGGATAAAAATGCTGAAAAGTCACTCAGCCATTAAAAATGGTGTGCGGTCAAAAACAATGTACCATAAACTTCATTAAAATTGACCGCACTTTTATGCTGAAAATTTATTCTTCCAATACAACCTTACCGATATAGCCTAAGTTGCGATACTGTTGAGCATAATCAATACCGAAACCAACAACAAACTCATCCGGAATTTCAAAACCAACCCATTCAACAGGAACACTGACCTCTCTTCGCGAAGGTTTATCTAACAACGTACAAATTGTCAAACTTGCCGGGTTACGTAAATTCAAAATTTCACGCACTTTCTCAAGTGTATAACCGGTATCAATAATATCTTCGACAATAAGTACATTCTCGCCTTGAATATCACCCTCTAAATCTTTGCTGATTTTCACATCATGGTTGGTTGTCATTCCACTGACGTAACTTGAGGTTGTCATAAATTCAATTTCTATCGGCAACCTTAATTCACGCACTAAGTCAGCCATAAACATAAATGAACCGCGTAATAACCCAACAACAATAAGTTTATTGACCTGTTTTTGCTGATAAAAAGATGTAATTTCCTCTCCAAGTGATGTAATTCGCGCTTTCACATCAGCTTCAGAAATTAATACATCAACATGATGTTTTTTCATTTTTTTCCTTAAATTAAGTAATGAGATCAATTAGTTTGGCTCATTATACAAAAAAAAGCTGAAGTTTAAACCTTCAGCTTTTTTAATTCTAACGAATTTACTTTCTACTCTACCTGTTGGAGCAATCTGCAATCGCATCTGAACAGACAAGCACATAGTAACAGAATCAGGAAATCTGTCAATAAGAATTATTCTCAAATAATTAATTGCCTGAGATTTTCATTTTATCTAACAAAATTGAGCCGGTTTGAATATTAGAACGATGCTCCACATCATCGCTCACCGCCACGATATTTTTCAGCATGTCCGGTAATTGCCCCGCAATCGTAATTTCTGATACAGGATATTGAATTTCGCCGTTTTCAACCCAGAAACCAGAAGCCCCACGAGAATAATCACCAGTGACAATATTCACACCTTGTCCCATCACCTCTGTGACCAATAATCCCGTTCCCATTTCACGCAAAAGTGCGGTCAATCCGCCGGTTAAATTGGATTGAACCAGCCAGTTATGAATACCACCGGCATGACCGGTACTCTGCATCCCCATTTTCTTACCACTATAATGAGTCAATAAATAAGTCTGCAAAATGCCATTTTGTACGATTTCTAAGTCTTGTGTGCGTACACCCTCACTATCAAAAGGGGTTGAGGCTAGACGACGTAATAAATGCGGGCGTTCACTGATATTAAACCATTCCGGCAACACTGGTTTGCCTAAATGATCTAACAAGAAACTTGATTGACGATATAAACTCCCGCCGCTAATCGCTGCGGCAAAATGTGAAATAATACCTGTCGCTACATCATTCAAGAAAATCACCGGTACTTCACGGGTAGTGAGTTTTTGCGGATTCAAACGGGCAACCACTTTTTTGGCACAATTTTCCCCCACCCATTGAGCTGGCTCCAATTGGTTAAAATCACGTGAAATCGTATATTCATAATCATTTTCCAGTGCATCTTCTTCGCCGCCAATGACCGAGCAAGACAAAGAATAACGACTTGATAAATAACTTTGCAGCATACCGTGCGTATTTCCATACACACGCACACCCGTATGAGAATTAAAACTTGCGCCATTGCTATTAATAATTCGATTATCAGCTCCTAATGCAGCTTTTTCTGTTTGTAGCGCAAGTGCTGTTGCTTTTTCAACATCCACATCAGCAACATGATAAAGTTCTAAATCTATTGCCTCAAATGCCATTAATTCTTTTTCGGCTAAACCGGTACAATCATCCGGCGAGGTATATTTCGCAATAGCCAAAGCAGCTTCGACAGTGCTTTTAATCGCCTGATCGCTTAAATCTGAAGTCGAGGCGTTTCCCTTTTGTTGTCCTAAATAAACCGAAATCCCAAGTGCGCCGTCATTGGTAAATTCCACGTTTTCAATTTCCTGTAAACGGGTGGAAACGGATAAACCGCTCACTTTTGTTACACCAACCTCTGCGGTAGCACCTGCTTTTTGGGCAACCTCAAGAGCGAAACTCACCGCCTGACGTAATTCTTGCTCTTGTGCTTTTAAAAGTGCGGTCTGATTTTCTGCTGTTTTCATTCTCTTTTTCCGTTAAAAATTTTTCGCATTTTATCTTATTTTCAAAGTTTATGCTAAAATGCGCCTTAAATTTCTAAGAAGGAATAACATGGCAAAACGTAAGAAAAAAGAAGTCTTTGATTGGGAAGATGAAGAACAGGAAGAAATCATTTGGGTTAGTAAAAGTGAAATCAAACGTGATGCTGAGGAATTAAAACAACTCGGTGAAAAGTTGGTGAACTTAACCAAAACCAATCTGACTAAAGTGCCACTAGACGATTCTTTATTAGAAGCCGTTGAACTGGCACAACGTTTGCAGAAGGAAGCACGCCGTCGCCAATTACAATATATTGGCAAATTATTGCGTGGGATTGATGTCGAACCGATTCGCGAAGCTCTAGATAAAATTGAAAATAAGCATAATCAACAACAAGCGATACTGCAAAAATTAGAAATATTACGTGATGAGTTGATCGAACAAGGAGATACGGCGCTTACCGATTTGTTAAATGACTATCCGGCGGCTGACCGCCAGCAATTACGCAATTTAATTCGAATGGCACAAAAAGAAAAAGCACAAAATAAACCCTTGAAAGCTTATCGTGAAATTTACCAAGTGTTAAAAGATCTTATTTTATCGGATTAAAACAACTTATTTTTTGACCGCACTTGGCTTTAGTGCCCCTTTAAATTTGTGGTATGATTCGCCCTTACTTTAAACAGGATAAAACATTTTTATGAATATTCGTTGGAATATTATTCTCGGTGTTGCGGCACTTTGCTTGCTTGGCTGGTATTATTCACTGAACCAAGATAACAATGATTTACAAAGTTTAGTAAAAGCACCGGATAGCCCTGATTATATCGGACAAAAAATGGAAACCACCGTATTTTCACCGGATGGTAAAAAACAATATTTGGCGATTTCAGACAAAGTCGAACATTTTAGTCAAGACGGCAAAACAAATTTTACTACACCGCTCGTTTATCTTTTTAATACAGCTGGCGACAATCAAAAACAGAAAAACGAAACGGCAAAATTACTTGAATCACAAAGTTGGAAATTAAGTGCGCAAAAGGCTGTTTTAACAAAAGATGAAATGCTGTATTTAGAAGGAAATGTCGTAGCGGAAAGCCTAGAACCGACCTCTAGACTCCAGCGTGTAGAAACACAATCAGCTGTCGTTAATTTAAAAACCCAAGATATTACGTCCGACACAACGGTAAAAATTAACGGACAAAATTTTAACTCCACCGGCCTAAAAATGGTGGGTAATTTGCGCCAACAAGTGGCCACTCTAAAGGAACAGGTAAAAACCTATTATGAAATTAGTAACCCGTAAATTTCTTCTCGCTACAACATTGGCGATGGTCTCACTTTCAGCTTTTGCCTTAAAAGATGATACAAATCAACCGATTAATATCGTCTCTGATAACCAGTCTTTGGATATGGAAAACAGCGTGGTCACTTTCACCGATAATGTGGTGATTACACAAGGTTCAATTCTGATTAAAGCGAATAAAGTCGTCATCACCCGCCCGCCTGAAAATTCCGGTAAAAAAGAAACCGTGGAAGCTTTTGGTACACCTGTAACGTTCCACCAATTATTAGACGATGGTAAACCTGTGGATGGCAAGGCAAATAAAGTCCATTATGATCTCGGTGCGGAATTTTTAACACTTACAGGTAATGCGGAACTAAGACAGCTTGACAGCAAAATCAATGGTGAACGCATTACTTACGATGTGAAAAAACAGCAATTAAAAGCAAATGGTGGTAAGTCACGCGTCACTACTGTGTTAATTCCGACCCAATTACAACAAAAAGGTAAAAAATAACCGATGTCCGTATTACATGCCGAATTTTTAGCTAAAAGTTATAGAAACCGTAAAGTTGTTTCCGATGTCAGTCTTACGGTTAATTCTAACGAAATCGTCGGGTTGTTAGGTCCGAACGGTGCAGGTAAAACGACTACATTCTATATGGTTGTAGGGCTTGTGCGTCAAGATCAAGGCAAAATCACTATTGATGGTGAAGATATTAGTTTATTACCGATGCATAATCGTGCGCAACGCGGTATCGGCTATCTTCCACAAGAGGCCTCGATTTTTCGCCGTTTAAGCGTTTATGATAACTTGATGGCTGTATTGGAAATTCGTAAGGATCTCACACCGGAGCAACGCCGACAAAGAGCGGATGAATTGATTGAAGAATTTAATATCGGACATATTCGCGATAGCCTTGGGCAATCCCTTTCCGGTGGTGAACGCCGTCGTGTAGAAATTGCTCGAGCACTTGCCGCCAATCCAAAATTTATTTTATTAGATGAACCTTTTGCAGGGGTTGATCCTATTTCTGTCACAGATATTAAAAAGATCATTACCGATTTACGCAACCGTGGTTTAGGCGTATTAATTACTGATCATAATGTGCGTGAAACCCTAGACGTCTGTGAACGGGCTTATATTGTAGGAAAAGGTCAAATTATCGCCACAGGTACGCCGGAAGAAGTCATGAACGATGAACATGTCAAACGCGTGTACCTGGGCGAAGAATTTAAATTATAAAGATGAAATTAACAGAACTCTTTCGCCCTGAAAATATTCGTCAGGGTGTCAGCTTTTCAAGTAAAAAGCGATTATTTGAATCCATCGCTCATTTTATCGTTGAACAATTAAATTGCGAGAAAGGTGAGCAAGCCTGTTTTGAGTGCTTGTTTGAACGTGAAAAACTGGGTAACTCAGGGCTAGGCAATGGTGTGGCAATGCCAAAAGCAAAATTGCCCGCAGAAGCAAGCGATAAAGCCCTTGCTGTATTTCTTCAGTTAGAAACACCTATTGATTATGACGCACAAGATGGAAAACCGGTCGATTTGGTTTTTGCCGTCCTTGTACCTGAAAATCAGTGCCAAACTTATATTCCCGTGCTTTCTGACTTAACGGAAAAGCTCATAGATAAAAATTTTCTTAAACAATTACGTTCTGCGAAAAGTGCGGACGAAATTTGGCAGGTTTTTGAGATTTCGGATCAAACTGCAGAAGAAGCCCATTCTTTGGCTGGGACTGAAACATAATATTACTAGGGATCTTTATGGAAATTATCATTATCAGCGGTCGTTCCGGAGCGGGAAAATCAGTGGCACTGCGCGCACTGGAAGATATGGGCTACTATTGTGTTGATAATCTTCCTCTGGATCTGTTACCCCAACTCACGGAAATTCTAGCCAAAAATCAAACTGCTGTCGCAATCAGCCTTGATATCCGTAATTTACCCGAATCGGCACAATCCCTTGAGCAAATTCTAACGGATATTCAATATCACTATGCCACCAAAATTATTTTTTTAGACTCCGATCGTAGCACACTCATTCGTCGATATAGTGATTCTCGTAGGCTTCACCCTCTTTCAGCCGATGACCTCTCCCTTGAAGCGGCCATTGATGCCGAACATCAACAATTAGAGCCCTTACTACAACACGCAAATTTCGTAATTGATACGACACATATTTCTACCCACACTTTGGCAGAAAAATTACGTGAATTTTTACGGGGTAATACGGAAAAAGAACTCAAAATTATTGTCGAATCATTCGGTTTTAAATACGGTATTCCTCTTGATGCGGACTACGTATTTGATGTTCGTTTTTTACCTAACCCGCACTGGGATCCTGAGCTTCGTCCAATGACAGGTTTAGATGAGCCTGTCGCCCGTTTTTTAAGTCGTCATGATGATGTCAATAATTTTATCTACCTCACGCGTAATTACATTGAAACATGGCTACCAATGTTAGAACAAAACAACCGTAGCTATTTGACAATTGCCATAGGCTGTACCGGAGGAAAACATCGCTCGGTTTACATTGCCCAACAACTTGGCGAATATTTCCAAGCGAAAGGGAAAAATGTAAAAATTCAGCATAAATCCTTAGAAAAAAATAAAAATAAATAGACAAAAAGTGCGGTAAATTTTTACCGCACTTTTGCTATATCACAAATTGTTCAAAAATTTGATCTATATGTTTCCGCAAAATATCTTTCCCGCCAATTTCCTCATTTTGCCAAGAATGCAATAAAATCTCAGGTGAAAATTGCATCCTCGCCAGCTCCGCTAAAGGTAAATAGCTGATATGCCAAGGCTCACGTCCAATTTTTTTACCTATTGGTTGCTGCATAAAAGGAAGAGTAAAATCAAAGTGCGGTAGATTTTCAATAAGAAATTCACTTAACTCAAAAAAATAGCCACCTTTTTCATACTCCCAAGGTTCAAGCTGTAACGATTGTCCTTGAGGTAAAAGATCAGGATCGAAAATATCAATTTCCGTTCCCCAATGATGACGGCTTCCACCCGGTAACGCCGACCAACGTAAAATAGCTTGGCATTTTTGCCAATCGTCCAATAAAGTCAAATCCAAACCATGACCTTCATCATCATGTACTTTTCGTTCACCGCTAAATTTACCATTCCAAATTAACTGTTGCCGTTGAAAATCTCGAAAGCTGCTTGCCGGTTGTAAATTAAAGCCATTTTTAACGGCACATTGCTGCAAACTTTGAAATGCCAGTAGAGCCTCTTTCTGCAAAAAATGGTTTGTCGAAAAGGGACAAGGCAAATTAACCAAATGTTCCCGTGACTTGCCTGTGAGCATTGCCGTAGTTAGTTTCATTTATTTATCCTTATCCAAAAGATTTACAATCATTTGATAATAAACTTCCCCACACTTAGCCAAATCATCACAACTGACAGATTCATTCACTTTATGAATAGTGGCATTAAGCGGCCCAAATTCCACCACTTCAGCCCCCATTAAAGCAACAAAACGTCCATCAGACGTTCCCCCACCGGTTTCAAGTTTCGGTGTAATACCTGTTATTCCTTGAATGCTGTCCAGCACGGCATTTACCAATTTCCCCGGTTTGGTTAAAAACGGTTTACCGGAAAGATTCCACTCAATACGATAGGTCAAACTATGTTTTTCCAACATTTTTGCAACTTTTTGTTTAATCAGATCATCAGTAATTTCCGTGCAGTAACGTAAATTAAATTGTACGTAAAGTTCCCCCGGAATCACATTATTACTGCCGGTGCCTGCCTGAATATTGGCGATTTGTAAACCAGTAGGCGGAAAAAACTCATTTCCGTTATCCCATTGATAGCTCGTCAATTCTTGCAAAAATGGCAACGCTTTATGAATTGGGTTATCCGCTAAATAGGGGTAAGCAACATGTCCTTGGACTCCTTGAATATACAAATTGCCGGTGATAGAACCTCGTCGTCCGTTTTTTACCACATCGCCCAAGGTGTTGGAACAGGAAGGTTCACCCACCATACAGTAGGTAATTTTTTCTTCCCGTTTCATCAACGTATCCACCACACGGACTGTGCCGTCTTTCGCTGCCGCTTCTTCATCGGAAGTAATGAGCAAGGCGATAGTGCCTTGATGATGCGGATTAGTTTTTACATACTCTTCCACAGCAATCACCATTGCCGCTAAAGATCCTTTCATATCCGCAGCGCCCCGCCCATAAAGCATATCATCGACAATTTCTGCAGAAAAAGGAGGATAAGCCCATTGAGTTTCATCACCAACCGGCACCACATCTGTATGGCCTGCAAAGGCAATGACAGGTTCACTCACACCGTGTTTTGCCCAAAGATTCAAGGTGTCATTAAAAGGAAGCCATTCAATCTCAAACCCGAGTTTTTCCAAACGTTCTGCAATTATTTGCTGACACCCTTCATCATTCGGGCTGATAGAAGGACGACGGATTAATTCTTGCGCTAATTGAACAATCTTTTCTTTCATAATAAAAACACCCCAAATTTTAACCGCACTTTAGGCGAACACTTTCTCGTATTCTTTGACATCAAACCCAATCAATGCCTTCTCATCCTGCATAATAATCGGGCGTTTGATTAAAGTGGGATTTTCCGCTAATACGCTAAGTGCGGTTGTTTTTGACAATGTTTTTTTCACCTCATTATCTAAATTCCGCCAAGTGGTACTGCGTTTGTTCACCAGATTTTCCCAACCGAATTTTGCTTCAGCCTGTTGCAAGAAATCGTTGTTCAAACCATCCACACGATAATCATGCAATTTATGCTCAATATGGTGATCTGCAAGCCATTTCAAGGCTTTCTTCACTGTGTCGCAGTTTTTAATGCCGTAAACGGTAATCATAAAATCTCCTCAAATAAAAAATCCTCAATCTCACTAGACTGAGGATTTTAACCTAAATGAAACCAATTAACCTAACAACTTATTCACCCGTTTAATAAACGCCACCGGATTTTCTAACGAGCCACGTTCGGCAAGCATTGCCTGTTCAAGCAATAATTCAATCCAGTCGGCGAATTGGGCTTCGTCTGCAATATCCGCCACTTTTTTTACTAAATGGTGTTCCGGATTAATCTCAAAAGTGTATTTCACTTCCGGCACAGGCTGACCGGCAGCAGCAAAGAGTTTCGCCATTTGGGTGGTCATTTGATCGTTATCGGTAGAAACCACCGCCGGGGTATCCGTTAATCGATGGGTTAAACGAACCTCTTTGACACGATCTCCTAATAATGTTTTCACACGTTCAACAAAACTTTCAAAGGCTTTATCCTGCTCTTTTTGTTCCGCTTCGTCTTTATCCGCTAAATCGCCTAAATCCAAATCTGCTTTGGTGATGGTTTGTAACGGTTTACCGTCAAACTCCGTTAAGTAGCTCAACATCCATTCGTCAATGCGGTCTGATAGCAGAAAGACTTCAATGCCTTTTTTATTAAATAATTCTAAATGCGGGCTGTTTTTAGCTGCCACGTAGCTATCTGCCGTGATGTAGTAAATAGCTTTTTGCCCTTCTTTCATTCGGGAAATATAGTCTTCTAAAGAAACGGTTTGCTCACTGCTGTCATTATGGGTGGAGGCAAAACGTAATAATTTCGCAATGGTTTCTTTATTGCCGAAATCTTCCGCCGGACCTTCTTTCAAGACTAAACCGAATTCTTTCCAGAATTGTTGGTATTTTTCCCCATCGTCTTTCGCTAATTTTTCCAACATTTGTAGGGAGCGTTTGGTTAAGGCTTTGCGTAATGCTGCCGTGACTTTATTGTCTTGTAAAATTTCACGGGAAACGTTTAACGGTAAATCGTTACTATCAATTAAACCACGCATAAAACGCAGATAATTCGGCATAAATTGTTCCGCATCATCCATAATGAATACACGTTGAACATAGAGTTTCAATCCATGTTTATGCTCACGATTAAATAAATCCCAAGGGGCTTTGGACGGCACATAAAGCAAGCTGGTGTATTCCTGATTACCTTCCACTTTATTATGCGCCCACAAAAGCGGATCGGCAAAATCGTGGCTTAGGTGTTTGTAAAATTCTTTATATTCTTCATCGGAAATGTCATTTTTGCTACGTGTCCAAAGGGCATCTGATTTATTGATTTTTTCCCATTTTTCACCGGTTTCTTTTCCTTCATCATCGTATTCTTTGGTTAGCATTTCCACCGGAAGACCGATATGATCAGAATATTTGCCAATCACATCACGCAAGCGCCATTCATTTAAAAATTCTTTTTCATCCTCACGTAAATGCAAAATCACATCCGTACCACGGGATTTTTTCTCAATATCGGCAACCGAGTATTCCCCTTCTCCGGCAGATTCCCAGAGTACGCCTTTACCTGCTTCCTCGCCCGCTGCACGGGTTTTCACCGTCACTTTATCCGCAACAATAAAGGCAGAATAGAATCCCACACCAAATTGACCGATAAGTTGACTATCTTTAGCTTGATCGCTACCAAGGGCATTTAAAAACTCTTTAGTGCCGGATTTTGCAATCGTACCTAAATGATCGATCACTTGCTCACGGGTCATCCCAATACCGTTATCGCTGATAGTTAATGTACCTTTGTCACTATCAAAGCTAATACGCACACGTAATTCTCCGTCATTTTCATAAAGCGCCGGATTGGAAAGCGCTTTAAAGCGAAGTTTATCCGCCGCATCTGAAGCATTGGAAATAAGTTCGCGTAAGAAAATTTCTTTATTGGAATATAAAGAATGAATCATTAATTGTAATAGTTGTTTGACTTCCGATTGGAAACCACGGGTTTCTTGATTTTGAGACATAGTTTTTCCTTATAAAATGAAATAAGTAAAAATTGAATGTCACAGATATAAGAATGAAAACGGAATTTTCAAGGGGAGAAAAGTAAAAAGAGCGGTTGATTTTACCGCTCTTTTAAGGAAGAAAAATTAGAACTCGTAACCTACGCCTACTTTTGCACCATAGTTATTCACATTGGTATCATCAAAACTACCTAAACGGTTATATTCAACACCGCCATTTGCATACCATTTTTCATCTAATTTATATTTGGCGCCGGCAACAACCCCATAACCTACTTTAGTATCGGAAGAACTTTTATAAGGTTGATCTGCACGGTTATCATATTTAAATTTATTCGCTGCGACACGTGCCCCCACATAAGGCTGTACACTGGAATTAACCTCAAAATCATACAGTACGGAAGCACCGAGACCTTGGATTTTTGCCCCCTCAATTTTGCCATGATGAGTGTAATCCCCTGCAACACGCACATTACCTAATTTATAACCCACTGCTACTCGAGGTTCTACTTTCGTTTTACTGCTACCATTTGCTTTTGTTTTTGATACACCGATATCCCCCTCAGCATATACACCGGCATTTGCCGTTGAAGCAATAGCAAAAGCACCTAAAACTATTAATAATGATTTTTTCATGGAAAGCTCCTTCATTTAATTTGCAAACTAACGCTCAGAATATAGCATAGCTACGCTTTATTTTCACAGACAAAAATCAATTTCCCTTTACATTTCCGACATAAATATTCCACGCCTTCTTTTAAAATTCGGTTATGGCGGCGAATACTCAAGGAATGAGTTTGACAAGTACAACGATATTCAACGGTTTTTCCTTGAACATTTTGCACATCAAATTGATGGCAAGTATCTGCGGGTAAATGAAAAATCTCATTCATCACCCCCTGCCATTCTTTGCCATGGGGCTTCACCCGCCCGAATACCTGATACACAATTAAATGCGCCAATTCATGGGGAACAACTTGATGAATAAATTCCTGTGTATTTTCAAGCAATAAAGTGCGGTTAAATTTGATTTCGTTTTTTTGCAAATACGCCACCCCGGCTTTTACACCCCGCAAATCATAATTTATCGTCGGCATTGAAAATTCACGTTTAAAATAACTTTCTACAAGATGCAAAGATTCGACAAGTTTACGCTGAACCTGCATTTTTAAATGGCGGAATTGAGTTTGTGATGAAAGCATAAAACGGAGAAAAATAAAAACCGCCAAAAATAGCGGTTTTAGTCATTTATATAGGATTATTTCAATCCTGCCGCCGCACGCAATTCTTCCGCACGATCTACTTTTTCCCATGGGAATTGCTCACGACCAAAATGACCATAAGCCGCGGTCTCGCGATAAATCGGTTGAATTAAATCAAGCATTTTGATTAAACCATAAGGGCGTAAATCAAAGAATTCGCGCACTAATGCCACCAATAATTCATTGGCGACTTTACCCGTACCAAAGGTTTCCACCATAATTGAAGTCGGTTCTGCCACGCCAATAGCATAAGAAAGTTGAATCTCACAACGCTCTGCCAATCCGGCTGCCACAATGTTTTTCGCCACATAACGAGCTGCATAAGCCGCCGAACGGTCCACTTTTGACGGATCTTTACCGGAAAATGCGCCGCCACCATGACGTGCAGCACCACCGTAAGTGTCCACAATAATTTTACGCCCGGTTAAACCGCAGTCGCCCATCGGACCGCCAATCACAAAACGCCCCGTTGGATTGATGAAGAATTTAGTTTCTTTTGAAAGCCATTCACTTGGCAATATCGGTTTGATGATTTCTTCCATCACGCCTTCGTGAAGATCTTTCTGATTGATATCTTCTGAATGCTGGGTAGAAAGCACCACTGCATCTACGCCTACAATTTTGTTATCTTCGTATTTTAATGTCACTTGGCTTTTAGCATCAGGGCGTAACCACGCTAATTTACCGCTTTTACGCACTTCCGCTTGCTTTTGCATTAAACGGTGGGCATAAGTAATGGCTGCCGGCATTAATACATCGGTTTCATTGGTGGCATAACCAAACATAATACCTTGGTCGCCCGCCCCTTGATCTAATGGGTTTTCGCGATCTACGCCTTGGTTAATATCCGCAGACTGTTTACCAATCGCATTTAATACGGCACAAGAATGACCGTCAAAACCCATATCGGAATGCTCGTAGCCAATATCACAAATCACTTTTCGGGTGAGGTTTTCGATATCCACCCACGCTGAAGTGGTGATTTCACCGCCCACTAACGCCATTCCGGTTTTCACGTAGGTTTCACACGCCACACGGGCCTTTGGATCTTGTTTTAAAATTTCATCAAGTACCGCATCAGAAATCTGATCGGCAATTTTATCCGGATGTCCTTCAGACACAGATTCCGAAGTAAATAAATAACTAGACATAGTTTCTCTCTTTTAATTTGGATGTATTGACGTATAGACGGCTATAATACGAATTTTAGATGAAGAATCAAGCACTATTATGGATTAATATTTAACCAATTTCGCAAAATTTGCTCACCGTATTCCGACATATAGGATTCCGGATGAAACTGGACACCATAAATCGGTAAAAATTTATGCTGCATCGCCATCACCACATTCTCATCACACATGGCGATAATTTCTAATTCCTCAGGAAAATTTTCATCCTGCACCGCCCAAGAATGGTATAAGCCAATATCAAACTCCACCGGTAAACCTGAAAATAACGGCGAATTTGACCGCACTTTTACCCTCCGTTTTTGCCCGTGGCGAACCTGATCAAGGTTATAAAGCCTTCCACCAAAAAACTCACACAATGTTTGATGCCCCAAACAGACCCCAAGCATTGATTTTTTCTGATGATACCGCTCCAACATCTCAAAAAGCTGCGGATACGCCCGTGGCACGTCAGGCCCCGGCGAAATTAAGAGATGACTATAAAATTCAGGCGTACTTTCCTGCAAATCTTCCACATTTAGCACATCAAAAGTCACACCAAGGCGGCGAACAAGCTCCACTAAATTGAAAGTAAAAGAATCGTGATTATCAATAATGAGTAATTTCATAACTGCTTGGCTTTCGTTATAATCGGGCAATTTTACTCGAAATTAGAAATAGCACAATGCAACATTTTATCCGTCAAGCCAATCGTTATGGGGCACAATCTCTCCCTTTCTTTTTTTTGATTGATTTTGAACAACAAAAACCGTTAATTTTTCCTTTAGAAGAGGCATCAAAACAAGGCATTTATTTTGATATTCAAGGAAAAACCAATTATATTGGTCAGGCTTATCAAGCCATCTCTATTGAAAAATATCCCGTTTCTTTCACCCAATACCGGCAAAGTTTTGAATTGGTGCAACAACAACTACAACAAGGCAATTCTTATTTATTAAACTTAACCTATCCCACTGAAATTACGGGAAATATTGATTTTGAATCCCTTTTTTATCAAGCTGTCGCCCCTTATAAATTATGGTTAAAAAATCAATTTGTTTGCTTCTCACCGGAATGTTTTATCAATATTCAAGATAACAAAATTTTCACTTATCCGATGAAAGGAACAATTAATTCCGCCCTCCCCAATGCAGAACAGCAACTGCTAAATGATGAAAAAGAACTGCGTGAGCATTACACCATTGTAGATTTAATGCGAAACGATTTAGCCATGGTGGCGACCAATATTCAGGTAACAAAATTTCGTTATGTGGATCGCATTGCCACACAAAAAGGCGAGATTTTGCAAACAAGTTCCGAGATTTGTGGTGAACTTGATGAAAAATGGCAAGAAAATATTGGTAATTTGCTTGCCACTTTATTGCCGGCAGGATCGATTAGCGGCGCTCCAAAAGAAAAAACAGTGCAAATTATTCAGCAGGCCGAACACCAACCTCGAGGTTATTACACCGGTATTTTTGGTCTTTTTGATGGTAAAAACTTACAAAGTGCGGTCGCCATTCGCTTTATCTCTCAAGTGGGGGAGAAATATTATTTTCACAGCGGTGGCGGTATTACGATTCAAAGCCGTTTGGAAGATGAATATCAAGAATTACTCGAAAAAGTCTATCTACCGTCTTTTTATCGAACCGAGGAGAAAAACTAATGTTTCCCCTCTTTGAAACCCTTGCCGTTGAAAAGGGCAAAATTCAAAATATTGAATACCATCAAACCCGTTATGAACAGAGCTTACGACAATTTTACGGCAAAAGTGCGGTCAATATTTTTAATCTTTTTGAATTAATCCAAGTGCCGCCCCACTTACAAAATCATCTTGTACGTTGTCGTGTTGATTACAATGCCGAAAGCACCCAAATTCAGTACGTTGAATACACACGGAAAATCTACCGCACTTTTCAACCAATTGTCTGTGACGAAATTGATTACAGTCTGAAATATGCCAATCGGGATTTACTCAATTCCCTTTTAGCTCAGCGGGGAAAGTGCGATGAGATTATAATTATTAAAAACGGAAAAGTGACGGATTGCTCCATCGGTAATCTTATTTTTCGTCAAGGCGATCAATGGCTCACATCGGATACGCCATTATTAGCCGGTACACAACGGGAAAAATTATTGCAGCAAGGCAAAATTAGAGAAACCACAATTTATGCACAAGATATTGAAAAATATGATGAAATTAGGCTGATTAATGCGATGAATGGGTTGTGAGCTATTTTATATCCATAGAGTGTATCATTCACCCATGTAAGAAATATTTTTTATTCATGAAACAATATTTCACAACCCTCGATTGCTATTTTAATTCCCCCAAAGCTTGTAAGATAATCGCTTTAGACGCTTGAATCGCAAGAAATGAGAGGATAAAAGCAACAACTAAATCAGGGTATTTGGATTGTGTAAAATAAACCACTACACCTGCCAAAATAACCACCAGATTCCCCATTGCATCATTTCTTGTACAAAGCCAAACACCACGCATATTACTATCTCCTTCTCGGAAACGGTAGAGAACCCACATCGCAACAAGGTTAGTCAATAATGCAAGGGAGCCAACAATACTCATTTGACTATAGTGAGGAATTTCGCCATAGAACCAACGGTATATAGTAGTAAAAAGAATGAACATACCGAATCCCCCCATTGTTACCCCTTTTACTAGAGAGGCTTTGGCACGATGAACCAACGCCATCGGTAGAACATATAGACTGATTAAATAATTGGCACTATCTCCAAAAAAATCTAAGCTATCAGATAATAATGACGTTGATCTTGATGTTATACCTACGAGAATTTCCACAAAAAACATTGCGAAATTTAGCCCAAAGGCAATCCATAGAGCTTTACGGTATTCTGAAGAGATGTGAACAGGTGTTGAATGACAACAGTTTGAGCATGACATTGTAATCTCCGTGAATTTAGAATTAGCTAGCGTAGTTTTTCTCAGTAACCAACCAACAATTATGAATTTGTTTATTGCGTTCAAAATCCAGTGGTAAGGTTTTGTGGGAAATTTCCACTGCACTTAACCCCAATGCCTCCAGCCCGGCAAAATCCATTTTGAAGCCCCGTTTATTATTAGAAAAAACAATGGTGCCGCCCTGACGTAAAATACGTTTTAAATTTCCCATTAATTTGATGTGATCTCGCTGAACATCCCAGTTTGTTTCCATTCGTTTTGAATTGGAAAAAGTAGGCGGATCCACAAAAATTAAATCAAATTGACGATCACATTTTTCCAACCATTGCAAACAATCCGCTTGAATGAGTTGATGTTGCTTGCCTTCAAGATCGTTGAGAATCAGGTTTTGTTCCGCCCAGTTGAGATAAGTGTTCGACATATCCACCGTCGTAGTGGATTTTGCCCCGCCCAATGCGGCATGAACGGTAGCTGAGCCCGTATAGGCAAACAAATTCAAGAAATCTTTCCCTTTTGCCAACTCCCCCACCATTTTTCGGGTAAGGCGATGATCCAAAAATAGCCCGGTGTCCAAATAATCCGTTAAATTTACCCAAAGTTGTGCGCCGTATTCGTTCACATAAAAATACTCGCCTTTATTGGCTAATTTTTCATATTGATTCGTGCCTTTTTGTTTTTGGCGGACTTTTAAAATCAGCTTGTTGGTTTCTACGCCGGTCACGTTTAACGTTGCCGTCACCGTATCCAATAAACGTTGACGTGCTTTATTTTCATCAATATTTTTAGGCGCAGCATATTCTTGTACCACAATATGATCGGCATAACGATCCACCGCAAGATTATATTCCGGCAAATCAGCATCATAAAGACGATAGGCATCTAACCCTTGTTGTTTCGCCCATTTTTCAATTTTCTTGATATTCTTTTGTAAACGATTGGCAAAATCCACCGCCACCTCTGAAGTGCGGTTAAATTCAAGGGAATTTTCCACCGCACTTTCTTCGCTAATTCGAGCAGAAATCTGATAATTTTTTTGAACACAATCAAGCGGTCCATTTTTTGCCTTGAATTGACGGTTTGCCCGCATTCTCAAACAATCCAGCAATGTGGATTCACTACTAAAAATTGAGGCATTCCAGCCACCAAATGCTTTTTTCAAACGCTGTCCAAAGACGGAGTAAAGGGCAATCAACGCCGGCGTCGTGCCTAAACGTTCGCCATAAGGCGGATTACAAATCACTGTTCCCACTTCATTTGGGCTTGGGTTAGTGAGAGCTGCTACATCACCTTGCTGCCATTTTATCAAGTGGTCGACACCGGCATTTTTCGCATTGCTTTGCGCCTTTTTTAACACGCGATGATCGAGATCAAAACCATAAAAGTGCGGTTGAATTTTGCCTTGTTTTTCTTCTGCTAAAATAATGGCTTCATTCTTAACTTTTTCCCACGCCGTTTGATTATGCCCTTTCCAAAAATCAAAGCCCCAATGTAAACGATACAATTGAGGGGCGATACCGGCTTCCATTTGTGCGGCTTCAATAAGCAATGTGCCTGAACCACACATAGGATCAACCAATGGCATACCCGCTTTCCAACCGGAACGCAACACAATAGCTGCCGCTAAAGTTTCACGTAAGGGGGCTTGTCCCGTTTCTTCACGGTAACCACGCAGGTGCAAGGCTTCTCCGCTCAAATCCAAAGAAATGACTAATTCTTCTCGGTTTAAATAGGCATGGATACGCACATCCGGTTGGGCTTTATCTACATTCGGACGTATTTTGCCCTTGCGTTCAAAGTGATCCACGATACCATCTTTCACTCGCATTGCGCCAAATTGAGTATGGCGAATGTCTTGGTTCGTGCCATTGAAATCCACAAAAAAAGTAACACGCTCATCAAAGTGTTCAAGCCAATTAAAGGTGGAAACCGCCGCATAGAGATCTAAATCACTGTAAATTTTGGTTTCGATTAATGGCAGTAAAATGCGTGAGGCAAGGCGTGACCAAAGCAAGGTGCGATAAAGGCTTTCATCATCGGCTTGGAAATGTACGCCGCCTTGTACCACTTTGGTATCAAGGGCTCCAAGTTCTGTCAGCTCAACTTTTAGGAGTTCTTCAAAACCACGAGAGGTTGTGGCGAATAATTGTTTCATTTGGGATCTCAAGAAAAAAATTTTTGCGATTATAGCATAAATTTCCAGTCAAATTAGGCGAGCATAGATTTCACAAACAAAAAATGGTGGGTTTTCCCACCATTTCTCAAAACATGACAATTACTTACTCAAACACTGCGCATAACTGTCTGCCGTTGCCTGAAGGAAATTTGCGTAGGAATTTGCCCCTAGCTCTACCCCATCACCAATCGGATCTAAACGCCCTACATTCACCGCTGTGCCTTTTGCTAGAGATTCAATCACTTTTGGTGTGAATTGAGGTTCCGCAAACAAGCAATTTACACGATGTTCGGCAATCTCTTCTTTGATATGTGCAAGGGTTTTCGCACCGGGTGCGACCAGTGGATTAATAGTGAAATAACCCATTTGTTTTAAACCGTAAGCATCATTGAAATAACCGTAAGCATCGTGGAAAACAAAGAAACCTTTTTCTTTAAAAGGGGCGAGTTGGGCTTTGATCTTATCACTTTGCTCCGCCAAAGTGCGGTTGAAATCTGCAAGATTTTTTGCAATCAGTTCTTTTTTATTAGGAAATTGCACGGTCAGTTTATCCGCCACTTTTTGTGCAACAATCTGGCTTACAGCCGGTGAGTACCAAACGTGCCAGTTGGTGCTTAATCCTTCGTGATTTTCATGATCGTGATCATGTTCATGCCCACTTTTGTGTTCGTGTTTATGGTCATGTTTGTGATCGTGCTCCCCCTCTTCATGGAAATGTTCGTGATGGGCTTGGATTAATAGGGGTTTAACCTCAGCGAGGTCAGCAATAGTAATCACTTTTTGGCGGTCAATTTGACTTAGCGGTTTTTCTAAAAATGAATCAACGTCTTCGCCCACCCACAATACCAAATCCGCCGATTTCACTTTTTGAATATCGGATAACTTTAAGCTGTAATCATGGGGAGAAGCACCTGCCGGTACAAGTATCTGTGTATCGGTTACACCATTAGCAACGGCTGAAGCAATAAAACCAAGGGGTTTTACCGATGCCAATACATCCGCATTAGCCATCATAGGAAGGGTTAAAAGTGCGGTTGAAATTGCACTCATTTTTAATATAGTTTTCATTTTGTCTCCTCTATTGTTAATAATGATTCTCAAAGAAGAGACAAAAGCCTACACTGTTTAAAATAAATTGCAATAATTTTATATGGATACTTAATGAGATTTTTTCATTGGAAAAATAAATGGAATTTTCTGTAACAAAAAGGCAACCTACGTTGCCCTAGATGAAAGATTGATATTTTATTTTCTCAACAATTTATCAATGACTCTTGAGACCGCAAAAAAACCAAAGGTTGCAGTAATCATTGTGGCAGCCCCAAATCCGTTGGCACAGTTCATGGTAGCGGAGACGGTGCACCCTTCACCCATTTTAGGGAAGATCAACGGCTGAGTAGAAAATACTGCGTCTATGCCAAACTTGCGTTGCGGATTTTGAGTAAAATTAAAATCCTTGCGTAAAACCGACCGCACTTTTGCTAGCAAGGGATCCTGAATGGTTTTGCTTAAATCGGCAATTTGAATTTGTGTGGGATCGGTTTGTCCGCCTGCTCCCCCCACAGTGATAATTTTAATTTTATTGCGTTTGCAATAGGCAATCATTGCCGCTTTGGTTTTAACATTATCAATGGCATCAATCACATAGTCATAACCACGATTGAGATAATCTGCCTGATTATCAGGCGAAATAAAATCATCAATAATATTGACGATACACTCTGGGTTAATCAGTTTTACCCGTTCTGCCATCACTTCTGTTTTGAGCTTACCGATATTACCACTCAATGCAGGAAGTTGGCGGTTGATATTGGTCACACAAATATCGTCCATATCAATCAGGGTGATCTGCCCAATACCGGAACGGGCTAACGCCTCCACCACCCATGAGCCGACTCCACCAATACCGATCACACAAATATGCGCTTGTCGAAGACGGGCTAAGCCCTCGGGCGTATAAAGTCGTCCGATACCACCAAATCGCTGTTCGTAGTTATCCGTACGTGCCATTATTGCAATACCCAAACACGACCATAATGTTTTGAAAGTCCGGCAATATGCCCTGCTTGCTCGCCGATTCCACGGTATAAATCAAAATGGTGTCCGTTTACCGCGCCACCCACATCTAATGCCACCATTAAATGTAATTTATGCGAACCTCTCCAATTACCGTCATTATCAATATCCGGCACTTCGACCAATAAAACGGAACCCGATGGGATCACATTACGATCGGAAGCCACCGCCGCCATTGGTACAAGAGGTACTCCTGCGGAACCTTTTACTTTTCCACTTGGATCATTTTTAAAGAATACATAGGATGGGTTGCGCTCTAATAAGCCTTGCACTCGTGAAGGATTCGCTTTTCCCCAATCACGAATGGCTTGAATTGACATTTTCTCTTTTGGAATTTCCCCATCTTCCACCAACAAACGCCCTACTGCTTGATATTTAAAACCATTTTGTCCGGCATAGGCAAAATAATTCAAATTGCCGTTGCCAAAATCAACATAACCACTTCCCTGTACACCTAACAAGAAGTTATCAATCATAGAATCACTATAAGCCAATTCTAAACCTTTCCCTTCCAATGCCCCTGCATAGATTTGCGCACGAGACAAACGTTTATAGGTTGGCATGGCATAAATTGGGTGTTGAAATTTCCCTTGTGGTGTACGGCGGGCATGAATTACCGGAGAGTAATAGCCCGTCATCAATACATTTTGATAACCATCAAAGCCTTTCATAATTTGTGAAGAAATACCGTATTGCGACAATTCACGCACATCCGCACCGGCAAGCACCCAATTCGTAATTTTTTGATAGTGGCCATAAAAACGCTCGGATAGTCTGTCGGAGTAAGCTTTAATATTAGAAAGTTGAGTTAAAAAATCACCTTGATTAATGACCGCACTTTGATTTTCCACACGAGCAACCGGCGATAAAATACTTTGTTGATAGGGACGTCCATTGTATTTTGCACCAAATTTTTGAGGATCATCGCCTGTTGGTGTGAGAATAGGCGAACCGTTATTTGATGATTTGTGTGATGAACCACCACAGGCTACCAAAATTGATGTGATTGCGAAAAGAGAAAAAACTTTTATACCGAGATTTTTACAAAATTTCATATCTTATTCCTAAACAAAAAATGAATTTTATGAGGCTGCATACGCTATCAAAAATTGTCTGAAACCACTAGCACTATTTCCTCAATAGCGTTTAATTTATATTCGTTTTGGTTATTTTATTAACAAACGCGACATAAACTTTTGTTTAATACTTGCAAAATTTCTTGAATGCAGTATAGTACGCCCCATCAGACGCGGGGTGGAGCAGCTTGGTAGCTCGTCGGGCTCATAACCCGAAGGCCGTCGGTTCAAATCCGGCCCCCGCAACCAGTTTTTAAAGCATCGATTTTATCGGTGCTTTTTTCATATGTCTCATCGGTAAAAAGCATTTTTCCTCAGTGGGGAAAAATGCTTTTTCTCATTTAATAGCAATATGAACAGTAATTTCCTCTCTATCGTGGAAAAGATGTTTTGCCTGAATCTCAAAGGTCAAATTTTGTTTATTCAGCATATCAGTGAGATTTTCCAAGCACTGCATCACTTCTTGATAACGTTTTTTCATTGGTAACTTTAAATTAAAAATCGTTTCACGACACCAACCGTTCACCAACCATTTGCCAATCAGATTGGTAATGCGGCTTGGCTGTTCTACCATATCACACACCAGCCAATCAACCTTTTTACGTTTTGGTGGCTGAAACTTAAAACCGTCTTCAGCACAATGTTCGATTCGACCGGTTTCATGCAGACTATCAGCCATTTTTCCATGATCGACGGCATAAACAAATAAGCCACGTTTGACTAATTGATATGTCCAACCACCCGGACAAGCACCAAGATCGACACCTGTCATACTTTCATTGAGCCGCTTTTTTTCTTCCTTTTTAGGAATAAATGTTAAAATCGCCTCTTCCAATTTTAAGGTAGAACGACTTGGTGCTTCAGAGGGAAACTTCAAACGAGAAATCCCCATAAAGTGTTCTGAATGGTTATTGATATAGGAATAACCCACATAACAATAATTCGGTTTCACGAAAAAACAATGTAAAAACAGACCGCACTTTTGAGGCGTGTTAGCCATTAAGCAACCTTTCTTTTTCAATGCCTGACGTAATGGCACGGTAAACTTTCGACAAAAAGTTGAAAGCGCTTTGGATTCATTCGTATCCGCCATTTCCACAAAGAGTGTGGTTGATTGCTTAAAATTGATTTGCTCTGACAATTTCTCAAATGCCGAGAGAATCGGGCTAATACGATCGGCAGGATCAAGATTTTCCAATAAATTTGATACCACCAACATCTGGCGGGCAAAAATTAGCTGATTAAAGGGCACTTCACGTGCTAAACGATCTGCTTCATTGGATTCATAACATTCAAAAATCACATAACCCGAATGTTCTTGAACCCGGGCAAAACCAAATATGCCTAGGCTTGCAGCATGATCCGTAATTTCTGCTGCCACTTCTTTTTCAAAGCCCGGACGGCAATATAATGCTAATTTATTCATATTCTTCTTTTTTTATTGTATTAATAATCCAATGGCGAAAGGCTTGAATTTGCTCATCATCAAGGCGATCAAGATGATTCACCACATAAAAAGATTTAGGATCGGGTAAATTTGTCGGTAATACTACTTGAAGTGAACCTTGCTCAATTTCCTGCAACGAGATCAAACGATTAGCCAACACAATACCCTGTCCATGGCTTGCCGCCTGCAATGCCATAAATGTATGGCTAAATAAAGGACCTTGCTGGATATTCAAATCTTCAAGTTTTAAATAATCTGCCATAATTCTCCAGTTATCACGCGTATGCGTATGGAGTAGCGTATGATGTTTTAAATCTTGTTTATCACGAATCGGTTTTTGGGCAAGCAGCTCCGGTGAGGCTAAAATCAATAAGTTTTCTTTGCCTAGACAATCAACTTGTAAATTCTGCCAATCTCCCTTTCCGTAATAAATGGCAAGATCGATTTCTTTATTTAATAAGCCTTCATCTTGATCCACGCCTTTTAAACGAACTTCAATTTCAGGATGAAGCCGATTAAAGTCACTTAAATGTGGTACAAGCCATTGAATACCAAAAGTTTGAGGTACACTAATGCTTAAGTGAAGATCATCTTTTAGCGTCAATAATCGCTCTGTCGCTTCATTAAGTTTACGTAAAATTTTATTAATATCGACAAAATAGGTCTTACCAAATTCGGTTAATTCTAAAGCTCGATTTTTACGTTTAAATAGCTCAATACCTAAAAAATCTTCTAATAATTTGATTTGATGGCTAACAGCAGCTTGAGTAACAAAGAGCTCATCGGCCGCCTTTGTAAAACTTAAGTGTCGTGATGCAGATTCAAAAGACTTCAATGAATTCAAGGGAGGCAAACGTTTATACATAGTTCTTCCAAAATATAATTTTTTCGTCTATACTTAGACAGTTTCAACTCAGATTAATTTTTTTAATCTTTCAAATAAAAAAACGTCATTTGTTCTTCTTATTTTCAATTCTTACAATACACGTATACTTAGTAGTTGGTAATTCTTTACGAGTTAATGAGTTTCGGACTTAAGTATGATGTTGTGTTTGCATATAGTTCAGGTAACTGAACTTGGGTAACAATAAGTTACTCATTTACTTCCTATAATTTGAACCTTTTGGTTAAACGCCACCCTTTTTGAGTGGCGTTTTTTTCGTCTCAGAATTATACCACAACTCTCTTTTCTTGTTTTACTTGATTATGTTTAAAATAACTAACTAAATTTTGAAAAATCACAAAAAATTAAGGTTTTAAGGTTTAAATACTCAAAATAATGATGTAGATTAATAGCGGTTCACTAACAGCATCATATTAAGGAAAGCAAAATGAAAAACTTAGACTGGAATAATCTTGGTTTCAATTATATTAAAACCGACTACCGTTTTATTGCTCATTGGAAAAATGGTAAATGGGATGAAGGCAAACTCACCACTGACAATACCTTGCATATTCACGAAGGTTCAACCGCACTTCACTATGGTCAACAATGTTTTGAAGGATTGAAAGCCTACCGCTGTAAAGATGGTTCGATTAACTTATTCCGTCCACAAGAAAATGCAAAACGTATGCAACGCACGGCAAACCGTCTCTTAATGCCACAAGTTCCTACGGAATTATTTGTTCGTGCCTGTAAAGAAGTTGTCAAAGCAAATGAAGAATGGCTTGCTCCTTATGGTTCCGGTGCAACCTTATATTTGCGTCCATTCCTCATTGGCGTAGGAGAAAACATTGGCGTAAAAGCGGCACCGGAATTTATTTTCTCCGTATTCTGCTGTCCGGTGGGTGCTTATTTTAAAGGCGGATTAACGCCATCTAATTTCATCACAACCGAGTACGATCGTGCTGCCCCAATGGGAACCGGTGGAGTGAAAGTCGGAGGCAACTATGCCGCCAGCTTGCTCCCCCATGAATTAGCGGCAGAACAGGGAACTGCGGAACGCAAATTTGCCGATGCGATTTACCTTGATCCGAAAACCCACACTAAAATTGAAGAAGTGGGGGCAGCAAATTTCTTCGGGATAACCAAAGACAATAAATTTATCACGCCAATATCAGAATCCATCCTACCGAGTATCACAAAATACTCTTTGCTCTATATTGCGAAAGAACGTTTGGGTATGGAAGCCATTGAAGGAGATGTGTATATCGATCAGCTTGATCAATTTGTCGAAGCCGGTGCTTGTGGTACAGCGGCGGTCATTTCACCGGTTGGCGGTATTCAACATAAAGACAAATTCCACGTATTCTATTCCGAAACCGAAGTGGGGCCTATTACCCGTAAACTTTACAATGAGCTCACCGGTATTCAATTCGGTGATATTGAAGCACCGGAAGGCTGGATTGTGAAAGTTGAATAATAAGAATTGAACAAAAAAAGTGCGGTGTATTTTCACCGCACTTTTTTATTTTTTATCTCTCATTATGAATTTCTAAATTTGTCGCGTCTTTTTCACGCTTTTTCTTTGCAGAATCATTACGTTGTGAGGCGATGCTATCCAAATATTCAGGTGTAATATCCCCTGTGATATATTCGCCGGTGAAAACAGAGCAATCAAATCCTTTAATCATCGGATTTTCTTGCTGAACAGATTCGGTTAAGGCATTAAGATCTTGGAAAATCAATTTATCAACGCCAATTAATTTCGCAATTTCATCTACGCTACGACCATTCGCAATAAGTTCATCTTTCGTTGGCATATCAATGCCATACACGTTCGGATAACGAATTTCCGGTGCGGCTGAGGCAAAATAAATTTTCTTCGCACCAGCAGCCCGAGCCATTTCGACAATCTGCTCTGATGTAGTGCCACGGACGATAGAATCATCTACCAATAGCACATTTTTATCTTTAAACTCCGCTTTGATCGTATTGAGTTTACGGCGAACAGAACTAATACGCTGCGCTTGCCCCGGCATAATAAAGGTACGACCCACATAGCGGTTTTTCACAAAACCTTGGCGATAAGGCTTATTCAGCACGTTAGAAATTTGTAACGCAATATCCGTTGAGGTTTCCGGCACGGGAATAACAACATCAATATTGTCTAATTCATCTTTCCATTCCTGCGCAATTTTTTGGCCTAAACGTTCCCCCATATGAACGCGTGCAGCATAGACAGAAACTCCATCCATAATAGAATCAGGACGAGCAAAATAGACATATTCAAAAACGCACGGATTTAAGACCGCACTTTCAGCACATTGTTGTGCGTAAAGTTCACCATCAAAAGTAACATAAATTGCTTCACCCGGTGCAACATCACGAACAAAATCATACCCTGCTACATCCAAAGCGACTGTTTCCGAAGCAAACATATACTCTGTTTTGCCATTTTCTTCACGCTGCCCCAACACAAGAGGGCGAATGCCAAAGGGATCACGAAACACGACCATACCATGTCCGATAATCATTGCAAGACAAGCATAAGCGCCACGCACATCTTTGTGGGTTTTGCTCACCGCATAAAAAATATCCTGTGGATCCAAGTGATCTTGCGGAATATTATCAAGATGATTAGCAAAAATATTTAAAAGTAATTCAGAATCAGAATTGGTATTTACATGACGACGAGCGGTTTTAAACACTTTTTCCTTCAATTCTGCCGAATTGGTTAAGTTACCATTATGAACCAATGTTACCCCATAGGGTGAATTCACATAGAAAGGTTGCGCTTCCGAGACACTTGAACTCCCAGCGGTGGGATAACGCACGTGTCCCATACCAGCATTACCTTGCAACCGCAACATATGTTCATGTCTAAAAATATCACTGACTAACCCATTTGCTTTACGCAAACGGAATCGATTTTCATCGTCTATTGTGACGATCCCCGCAGCATCTTGTCCGCGATGTTGCAACAACGTTAATGCTGCATAAATAGACTCATTAACCGGACTTTGACTCACAATACCGACGATACCACACATTTCATAACCCTTATTGATTAAATGTTGAATTTAAGAAACTGGAGCTTGCTTGAAGCTGTTGGAAAAACCATTCAATAATAAACCCAAAGTGTGGAATTAATGTTGATTCTTTCCACCAATCGGTTTGTTCAAAATTCGTGAAGGTATCCAAGAAGAATAAGATCGCCGCGACAATTAATGCACCACGTAATAAACCAAATGCTGCTCCTAATACACGATCAGTCCCGCTTAATCCGGTTTTATCAACTAACTGTGCAATCACAAAATTAACGATACCACCGACAATTAATGTCAGTACAAATAAAATACCGATTGCAGTGCCATTTCGCACGTACATAGATTCAATTTGTGTTAAATAGGTTGCAAGGTAAGGATAAAACTGACTTGCCACAATAAATGCGACAACCCAACTGGCAAGTGATAATACTTCACGCACAAATCCACGAAGTAAACTGACAAGAATAGAAAAAGCGATGATGCCAATAATAATGTAATCGATCATTAAAAAATCTCTCAATAAAAAGAGCTGCACAAAGCAGCCTGCGTATTCTACAAAAAATAAAGTAAAAAAGAAAACGTTTGCGTCATATAAATTTAACTAAATTTCTTTCCAAAAAGTACGCTCTAATCGTTGCTCCGCTTTCCTTAAAACTTCGGCTAAATGTTGATATGTGGGTTTACCTTGTAAAAGCGGCAAGGGTTCTTGTATATTCCTCAAACGCTCACAAATATCGTAAAACCACGTTGCGCTTTGCGCTTCCAAAGGTGACATCGCACGTTTCCCCAGCCAGTATAGTCCTTGTAACGGAATAAGTAGGGCAAAAAGTGCGGTTAGAATCGCTGCAGAAAATGCCATAATATCGTGCTTGGCATAAAGCTGTTGCCACACAACAGCAAATACTGCGATTAACGGCATCGCATTTTGTGCAAAACGCGTGCTTTTTATAACTCGCTGTTCAGGAAAAATTATTCCTAATTTAGCTTCTTGCGGCCAAGTATTAAGATAAATTTGTCCTTGCTTAAAAATAGAAAAAAACGACATAAAAACACCCTTAAAAATAACCGCACTTATGATACTCCAGATCACTTCTTATTTCTATCTTATCAAATTGATGCAAATTTCATTTTTCTCTAAATGAAGTCAGATTTTTCTTTCTTGATGAATTTATTTTATTGCATAAAAGGTGTATCCTATGTACGACTTTACAGTCCGATCTTTTCGATTGGATTTTTATTAACTTTAACCAAATTATAGGGTTCCTATGTCAAAACTTGTTCTTATCCTTAACTGTGGTAGTTCTTCGTTAAAATTTGCAATTCTTGATCCTGCTACAGGAGAAGAAAAATTATCTGGTTTAGCCGAAGCTTTTTTCCTTCCTGAATCTCGCATTAAATGGAAACTTAACGGTGAAAAGGGTAACGCAGATTTAGGTGCTGGTGCAGCACATACCGAAGCGCTTGATTTTATCGCATCAAACATTATGACCGATGAGCTTAAAAACTCTATCGCTGCGATTGGTCATCGTATCGTACACGGTGGTGAAAAATATACCCGATCTGTTTTAATCAATGATGATGTCATTAAAAACATTGAGGACGCAGCACAATTCGCACCACTTCATAATCCGGCACACTTAATTGGTATTCGTGAAGCATTTAAAGCGTTCCCACATCTAAAAGATAAAAACGTTGCGGTATTTGATACAGCGTTCCATCAAACAATGCCGGAAGAAGCATATCTATACGCATTACCATACTCTTTATATGAAGATAACGGCATTCGTCGCTATGGCGCACACGGCACCAGCCATTTCTTTATTTCTCGTGAAGTAGCAAAACGTGTAGGAAAACCTGTCGAGCAAGTAAATACGATTATCTGCCACTTAGGTAACGGCGGCTCGGTGTCGGTTGTTCGCCACGGTCAATCTGTTGATACCTCTATGGGATTAACACCATTAGAAGGTTTAGTGATGGGAACCCGTTGCGGTGATATTGACCCAGCAATTATCTTCTACCTTTACAAGAATTTAGGTATGTCTATGGATCAAATTGAAGAGACCTTAGTGAAAAAATCAGGTCTTTTAGGTTTAACCGGAGTAACCAGCGACTGCCGTTATTCAGAAGATAACTACGAAGATCAGTCCAAACCTGAAGCCAAACGTGCATTAGATGTTTATAGCTATCGTTTAGCAAAATATATCGGCGCCTATATGGCAATATTAGGTGATGATCACTTAGATGCCATTGCATTCACCGGTGGTATTGGTGAGAACTCTGCCCAAGTACGTAAATTAACATTAAATCACTTAAAATTATTCGGTATCAAAATTGATGATGAGCGCAACCTTGCTGCCCGTTTTGGTAACGAAGGGGTGATCACTTCTGATGACTCTAAATTTAAAGCTATCGTTCTTCCAACTAACGAAGAATTAGTGATTGCTCAAGACACTGCAAAACTTAGTTTTTAAGTTAACTACAAACTGCCGAGAAAATTCGGCAGTTTTTCTTTATAACTCAATTTGTTAAGGTTTATTATGTCCCGTACAATTATCCTTGTTCCTATTAGTACCGGTGTAGGTCTAACCAGCGTAAGTCTTGGTCTCATTCAATCTCTTGAACAAAAAGGGGCGAAAGTAGGTTTTATGAAACCTATTTCTCAACCAAACTCCGGTGAAGATCAATTAGATCGCACAACCTCTATCGTTCGTACCAATACGACTTTAGAAACCGTCGAACCCTTTATGTTAAGTGTAGCAGAATCATTAATTGGTCAAAATCAGTCCGATGTGCTACTAGAAAAAATCGTTGAAAACCATCAACAACTTTCTAAAAATAATGAAATCATCGTTGTTGAAGGTTTAATCCCAACCCGTAAACACACTTACGCAAATAGTATTAACTACGAAATTGCACAAGCATTAGATGCAGAAATTATTTTAGTTGCTGCTCCGGCAACAGAAACCCCAGCAGAATTAAAAGAGCGTGTAGAAGCCGCAGCCTCATTATTCGGTGGAAAAAATAATCCTAATTTATTGGGTGTTGTCGTTAATAAATTTAATGCACCAATTGATGAATCCGGTCGTACCCGCCCAGATTTAACAGAAATTTTCGATTCTTTCCAGCATAGCCGTAACAGTGAAGCCGAATTAGCTAAATTATTCTCAAATAGTGCAATTAAGCTTTTAGCTTGCATACCATGGTCAGCCGAGTTAATTGCAACCCGTGCGGTTGATCTAGTGAAACACTTAGGTGCTGCAATTATTAATGAGGGTAATATTAACCGTCGTATTCGTGGCATCACATTCTGTGCACGAAGCCTGCCAAATATGCTTGAACATTTCCGCGCAGGTAGCCTATTAGTAGTTTCGGCAGATCGTCCTGATGTGATCGTTGCTGCGGCACTTGCTGCTTCAAATGGCGTAGAAATTGGCGGTATGCTACTAACCGGCGGATACAAAATTGATGCTCAAATTAACAAACTTTGCCAACATGTATTTGAATCAACTCAGCTACCAATCTTCCGTATTGAAGGCAATACATGGCAAACTGCATTAAGCCTACAAAGTTTTAATCTTGAAGTGCCGGTTGACGATAAAGAGCGTATTGAAAATATTAAAAGTTATATGAGCGAACAATTCAACGCGGAATTTATCAACAGCCTAGTAGCAGGTTCAACACGTTTACGCCGCTTATCTCCTCCTGCATTCCGTTTCCAGTTAACCGAATTGGCTCGAGCAGCGAAAAAACGCATTGTCCTTCCGGAAGGTGACGAACCTCGTACCATTAAAGCTGCCGCACTTTGTGCAGAACGTGGTATTGCAGAATGTGTATTATTAGCAGATCCTGCCTCCGTTCAACGTGTTGCTGAAGCACAAGGTGTTGAATTAGGTAAAGGTATTACTATTATCAATCCGGCTGATGTGCGTGAAAATTATGTGGATCGCTTGGTTGAACTTCGCAAAGCGAAAGGAATGACCGAAACAGCTGCTCGCGAACAATTAGAAGACACTGTGGTACTGGGTACAATGATGCTAGAAGCAAACGAAGTGGACGGTTTAGTCTCCGGTGCTGTTCACACCACTGCGAATACTATTCGCCCGCCAATGCAAATCATTAAAACCGCACCGGGCAGTTCAATTGTCTCTTCTATCTTCTTTATGCTATTACCGGATCAAGTATTAGTCTATGGTGACTGTGCCGTAAATCCGGATCCGAATGCAGAACAATTAGCGGAAATTGCGATTCAATCAGCAGATTCGGCAAAAGCCTTTGGTATCGATCCGAAAGTTGCCATGATTTCTTATTCTACCGGTACATCAGGCAGTGGTGCTGACGTAGAAAAAGTGAAGGAAGCTACCCGTATCGCAAAAGAAAAACGCCCTGATTTATTAATTGACGGCCCGTTACAATATGATGCGGCAGTCATGGAAGATGTGGCACGCTCCAAAGCTCCGGATTCGCCGGTTGCCGGTAAAGCGACTGTTTTTGTTTTCCCTGACTTGAACACAGGTAATACCACCTATAAAGCAGTACAACGTTCTGCTGATTTGGTATCTATCGGTCCAATGTTGCAAGGTATGCGTAAACCGGTTAATGACCTCTCTCGTGGTGCATTAGTGGATGATATTGTGTACACCATTGCATTAACTGCAATTCAAGCAACACAGAGCTAATCTGAAACAGCAATGATAATGACCGCACTTTGATTAACAAAGTGCGGTCATTTTTTTATGATTTTTAAGCCTCAATAGATTTCAACAAAGCCAAAAGCTGTAATCCTATTTCTCTACGCCAACCAACTAATAAATCGGGTAATTTATCCGGCGATTCATTGTGTCGCCAAACCCATTTGATTAATTCCTCCAAACTTCGCTTACTTGCTAAAATTTCTAGCGTTAGACCTTGTGGCGTTAGCTCATAAGTTTTTTCTTGTAAGAGGCGAATTGCCTTTTTATAACGGGGATCATCAGCGATGCGAAGGATACGTTTCGGATAATCATAGGGCGATACTCGGCGTGCTTTCGCTAAGAGTTGCAAAATTTTCTTACCACGTACTCTGACCTCATTATTGGAAAGCCCCATTTCAAGCATTTCCGAGGTATTACGCGGATTGTATTTTGCCACTTTCCATAAATTTTCTGACTTAACGACATAAGAAAGAGCCAAATCACGTTCTATCGCTACTTCTTGTCGCCATTGAGCCAAAATTTTTAATCGAGCAAGCTCCAATGGATTAAGCTTCCATGAATTTGGAATATCCAAATAGGCAGTTTCCGCATCACGCGCTTGTAATTTCTTTGTTTTTGATAAGGCAAGTTCACAGTCAGCTTGTACAGCATTTTGCCAAGGGGTTGCCATTAATTCTTTTTGTAAACAATCGTAAATTGGTAATAAATACCACACGTCACCTGCAGCATAATGTAATTGTGTTTCCGATAAAGGGCGCTTAATCCAATTTGTTCTCGTCGCACCTTTATCCACCTTAGTATTCAAATAATTTAATGCTAATTTCGCTAATCCTACTGAATTTCCTAATCCAAGAAAACGTGCCATTATTTGCGTATCAATCATTGGCTGGGGTAATTGATCAAATTCCTGCAAAAAAACAAGTAAATCTTCGCTACAAGAATGAAGAACTTTAAGCACATTGGGATCAGACAATAATTCAATAAAAGGCGAAAAATCGCTAATGCTTAAAGGATCAATTAGAGAAACCCGCTCACCATCATAAAGTTGAATGAGACCTAGTTTTGGAAAATAAGTCGATACGCGCACAAATTCAGTGTCCAAAGCGACCGCACTTTTTTGACGTGCCAATTGGCAAATTTCACACAGTCCTTGATTTGTTGTGATCAATGAAAAATGCAATGGTTCTTGGCATTCTTTTATCATGACATTATCTCTTAGATTAAAAAAACAAAATGGGATATTGCTATCCCATTATTAAATAATGAAACTTAATGTGTTGGTCGATTGGCAATTTCTTCATCTCGTAATATACGACGCAATATTTTTCCAACATTTGTTTTAGGTAATTCGTCTCGAAACTCAATTTCTTTCGGCACTTTATAGCCGGTCAAATGTTGACGGCAATGCTGACGAAGTTCATCACGGGTAAGGCTTTCATCTTTTTTCACAACAAAAATTTTAATGGTTTCTCCTGAAACTTCGTTCGGTACGCCAATTGCCACGGCTTCCGCAACCTTATAATTGAGCATTACAACGTCTTCAATTTCATTCGGATAAACATTAAAACCTGAGACCAAAATCATATCTTTTTTACGATCTACAATACGTAAACTGTAACTCTCATCCATAATCACAATATCGCCGGTTGCCATCCAGCCGTCTTTCAATACTTCATTTGTTGCCTCAGGGCGTTGCCAGTAACCTTGCATAACTTGCTCGCCTTTTACCCACAATTCTCCTGCTTCACCGATTTCCGCCTCTGAACCATCATCTTTGATAATTTTAATATCTGTATTTGGTACAGGCACACCAATCGTTCCATTGTGTTTCACAACATTTACCGGGCAAGCAGCAATAAGTGGCGAACATTCCGTCATACCATAACCTTCAATAAGGTTACAGCCGGTTAAATCGTGCCAACGTGTCGCGACAGATTGTTGAATAGCCATACCGCCACCGACAGAAAGTTTTAATGCCGAAAAATCAACTTCTTTGAAATTTTCATTATTTAACAGTGCATTAAATAGCGTATTTACTCCAGTAATGGCTTCAAAGCGATATTTTTTTAATTCTTTGACAAAACCATCAATATCACGTGGGTTTGTAATTAAGATAGCGGTGACACCAAGTTCAAGGAAAAGCAAGCAGTTCACTGTTAAAGCAAAAACATGGTAAAGAGGTAGTGCAAGAATAGCTGAACGGGCACGGGCATAATCACCGATAAAAGGTTCTGCGATCCATTTTGCTTGGAAAACATTGGTAATGATATTTCCATGGGAAAGCATCGCCCCTTTCGCTACACCGGTTGTCCCCCCCGTATATTGCAGAAAAGCGAGATCATCACGTGACACTTCCGGTTGAATATATTGACGATATTTTCCAATACTTAATACTTCACGAAAAGTTACGGCATCTGGTAATTTATATTTTGGCACTAATTTTTTGATGTATTTCACCACAAAATTAACCAATGTACGCTTACCAAAAGAAAGCTGATCGCCCATTCGGGTTAAAATAACGTGTTTTACATCCGTATTAAAAACAACTTTCTCAAGTGTTGAGGCAAAATTTGAAACAACCACAATTGCCACCGCTCCGCTATCTTGTAATTGATGTTCAAGTTCTCGCGGGGTATAAAGCGGATTGACATTCACCACAATCAAACCTGCCCGTAAAATACCGAAAAGTGCGATAGGATATTGCAATAAATTCGGCATCATCAAGGCAACACGGTCACCGCGTTTTAATTTAAACTCATTTTGTAAATAAGCCGCAAAAGCCCGACTGCGTTCTTCTAATTTACGAAAAGTGAGAACCTGTCCCATATTGATATATGCAGGTCGATCAGGATGTTCGCGAATTGCTTTATTAAATATATCTAAAATTGATTCATATTTTGAGGTATCCAGATATTTTTCAGCACCTTCCGGATAATTTTGAAACCAAATTTTTTCCATTTATTATTAACCTTATAGTTGGAAAATCAACGGCGGATTCTATCATTTAATTTAAATAATAGCGAATTTCCGGCTCGTTATGCCACGCTCGATGATGCCAACTCCAAAATCCCCAATCATCCCAATTATTTGGTGGGTAATAGTAATGCTTACTCAATGTCCAAAGGCGATAATTTTCAATTTGAATCAGTGGATAAGAGTAATTAGCTTGTTCAATTTTGCCTTCTTCTTTTCCGGATAAAATTCCACCTAACGTAATATAACGATCTTTCAGATTTTCAGGATCAATAAAACCGTTAAAATACGCAATAAAACGCCCTTGGGATTGTGACTCCACAATAGGTTTACCCGAATAATTAGAAATTGGCAAACTCAATACCTCAATTTTCGTTTTATTCGGCAAAATTTCCGATTGAATAATTTTTCCGCCTAAACGTATAGTTTTACAGTGACAATTCAGATCCTGCGGTGAAATATCACGATAATCGGTAATTGAGAATCGATTTTTATCTAAGCCTTTTGGCGATGTAATACAGCCTGTTAATAAGAAAGAAAGTGCGGTTAAAAATAGTATTGTTTTTACTCTCATAAGCTCCTCCTACCGATCTATAAGAAAATTACTCACGCCCGGGCAATTTTTTCCAAGTGACCTCATTACGCAAATAAATAGGTTCAATATCTAATGCTGAAATGACTTCTTTTTGTAACCAATTCACTCGAGCTAATTCCAGCATATACAGAGCGTTGGGTAGTTCAATATCCGTACCGGTGAAACGTTTTTCAGAAAACTGCAAATAGGCATTCCAACCTGTTCCAACTCGGAAAGCACTCTCATCTGTAAACTGAGCAATAACCTGCTCGGGCGGACAAACTTGCTCTGTAATCACTTCACGCCATTGAAAAAATTCACCGAAATCTGACCGCACTTTTTCTCGTTTTAGTTGAGAAAAATAAACTTCATTCATTCTTGCATCAATGGCCGCAGCAACATTTTCTCTTTGATGTAATTCAAATGCCGCCTGTGCCATTGCTGTTAAATTCGAAATGGGAATAACCGGCAGATCCGCCCCAAAAGCCAATCCTTGTGCAATCCCAGCACCTACCCTTACTCCTGTAAAACTACCGGGTCCACGACCAAAGGCAAGAGCATCAACTTGATTTAATCGAATTCCTGAGTTTGCCAAAATTTCATCTATCATTGGCAGAATACGTTTTGTATGAGTGCGTTGAGCCAATTCATTTAAATATGTTTTTTCACCCTTGTTTAACAATGCGACAGAACAGGCTTCAGTAGAGGTATCTAATGCTAATAAAGTTAAATTTGTCATTATTTTTCTCAATTATTCTTTTGTAAAAATTGTATCACTTTGTTGAGATTACGGGTACGCCTTAAACTTGGTAAACTTTTTAAAAATGTTTCACCATAGTTACGCATAACAAGGCGATTATCACAAATAATGACAGCCCCACGATCCGTAACATCACGGATTAAACGTCCTACCCCTTGCTTTAGCATAATCACGGCCTCAGGAATTTGAATATCATTGAACGGGTTTCCACCTTGTAAACGGCAATCATCAATACGCGCCTTAAGCAAAGGCTCATCAGGTGACACAAAAGGAAGCTTATCAATAATAACCAAAGAAAGTGCCTCGCCACGCACATCAATTCCTTCCCAAAAACTTGATGTTGCAACTAAAACTGTATTTTTACCAGCGGTAAATTCTGACAATAACGTTGTTTTTGGCATTTCACCTTGTAATAGTACTGATAGTTGACTATTTGAACGAAAATATCCCGCTAAATTACGCATCATTTCATAGGAAGTACAAAGCACAAAACACCGCCCTTGATTGGCTTCAATAACAGGTAATAACATTTTCCCCAACTCTGTTTGTGTATTGGTTTGGTTTGTATTTGGCAAATAGCGAGGCACGCACAATAATGCTTGTTCAGTATAATTAAACGGGCTTTTTAAAATAAGTTGGCGTGCATTTTCAATGCCTAAGCGATGATAAAAATGATCAAATTTCCCATCAACTTCTAAAGTAGCAGAAGTAAAAATCCATGCGGCTTGCTTCGTTTTCAGCTGTTCACCAAATTTATCCGCAACAGTTAAAGGTGTAATATGTAAAGCAAATTGACGTGCAAAGGTTTCATACCAGTAACAATAGCCGACACGATCCGTTTCAAGTAAACGCTGTAAATAGTTCTTCAGATTTTCAACCCGTTCAAAAATATTATCCAGAGCTTGTGAACGCCCTAAAGCTAATTTAATCACTTCGGATAAAAAAGCTAATTTTTCAACAAGAATTTTAAATGATTTTTCAACCGCACTTTGTCTTAATATTTCACGCCAATTACCACGTAGATTTCCTTCCCCTAATAATAAACGAAAATCTTGTACTGTTTTTTGTAAAGTATCCGCTACACTGCTTAGTTGCTTTAGATCTTTTAATTCCGTGTGGTACACAATATTAATATCTTTACAAAGATCAAAAAATTGTCGGGAACTTACCGCTTGCCCAAAATATTGACTGGCAATATCAGGTAACTGATGAGCCTCATCAAAAATAATATTTTCCGCTTGCGGGATCAACTCACCAAAACCATTTTCTTTCACTGCCATATCTGCAAAAAACAGATGGTGATTGATTACCACAATGTCAGCATTAAGCGCTTTTTTTCGTGCTAATGCGACGTAACAGTCAGTATAATTCGGACAATCTGATCCAAGGCAATTTTCAGCCGTACTGGTTAATTGGGATAAAATAGGGCTATCTTCTGCAAGATCGGTACACTCGGTCAAATCCCCTGTTTTACTTGAAATGCTCCACTGACGGACTTTAACTAAATCTTTTAATACCGATTTGTCCCCTAATACGCCTTGTGTAATTAAACGTTCTAAACGCTCTAGACATAAATAATTAGCTCGACCTTTAAGTAAAGCTGTTTTCCCTGTATAATTCAACGCTTTTTTTATTGCAGGTAAATCACGATTAAATAATTGATCTTGGAGATTTTTAGAGCCTGTAGAAATAATAGTCTTCTTACCGGAAAGTAATGCCGGAGCTAAATACGCAAAAGTTTTTCCTGTCCCTGTACCGGCTTCTACTACCAATACACTTTTCTCAGAAAGAACCGTCTCAATAGCTTGCGCCATTTCTAACTGTTCAGCACGTGGGGAAAAACCCTTAATTTGCTGGCTTAATGCTCCACTTTCAGCAAAAAACTCTGTAACTTTATTCATCAAAAAGAAAATATAACCATATCACCGCTTAAATTAGACATTAGTGTAACAAATTTCACTCATGAATAAAAATACAGTAGAAATAAATCTATAATTAAATAGAAGGAAAGAAGATTTGATTTGAGCAAGGGAAAAGTGCTACTTAAATTTTATATTAAGAATAAAAAAATTTCCTGATTTTCAACCGCACTTTTTATCAATTTAATGTCACGATAAAGCTCTTTACCTCTGCTCCACACATATAACATATAGCCCCAAAAGCAAAATCCCCCAAATCTCTCGATTCAGGGGATTCCTTAATAATAAAACCTGGCGGTGCCCTACTCTCACATGGGGAAACCCCACACTACCATCGGCATTACAGCGTTTCACTTCTGAGTTCGGGATGGATTCAGGTGGGTCCACTGCACTCTCGCCGCCAAGATAATTCTTCAATAACGTCTAATTTGTCTTTTCTTTTAGTTCTTTGTTCTCTCGGTCACAAGCTGATTACTTTATTTATCTTACTTAATTCTGTTTAGTCTTTATTCGCTTCATTTTGACTTTGGCTTC
>NZ_KB904056.1 GCF_000379905.1 Rodentibacter pneumotropicus DSM 21403 | reverse complement strand
GACGTTAGACGCGTTAAAAGCAGACGCTGACGCCGCGAAAGCCAAAGCGGATGAAGCGGTAAAAGGGTTACCGGCGGATAATGCGGCAAAAGACGAGTTACAAGGTCGCGTGGATGCAATAGACAACCGCGTACCTGACGTAACTCCAGATCAAACAGACAGCTCAAATTGGGGAGTTGATACAGATGGTTGGATAGAAAATGATTCAACTGCAGATAACCCGCCAGATACTGATCCGAGTGATGAGTCAGGAGAAGATAACACACCTCAACTTGATCCCACAGTTATCGTCACGGGACGTACTGTATTGAGTAACCCAACAAATGCTGTAATGACGAAGATTAGAGATAAAAACCCAAATGTGCCAACAACACAAATTCAGAAAGTAGGGAGCCAAGCTCAGTTTGTAACTGGAGAAGAAGATAATACTGTCGTTGTTGGTAAAGGTGATAAAGATAACATTAGTGGCAAAAACTCTATTACTAATGGTCTTATCCAGACTAATGGAGGGAGTGATAAAGTTGTGATTACGAATAATTCAATTAATACGGTGATTGATACGGGAGCAGATAACGATTCAGTGGATATTTATGGTAATCTTCGCCACACAGGTGCAACTGCGCCTGAATCAAAAATTGATACGGGGAATGGCGATGATGTGCTTACAATCCGTGGACGTATTACTGGGCTTAAAAACCAACTTATGATGGGTGATGGTGATGATACTGTCATTGTTGCTGGTGGGGCAACAGGTAATACTACTGCTCAAAATAATATGCAAACTAAAACTAACTGGAATGCTATCGATCTTGGTGAGGGCAATGACAAACTTTCAATGGGTGAGAAAGGACCAGGGAATATTCAATATACGGATATCCAAGCAGGTATTGGTGATGATGTCGTTATCTTAAAACCAAATCGTGGTAAAGGTGACTTACTCTGGGTTAATGTGGATCTTGGTGACGGTAATGATTCGATAGTTGTTGCGGCAACGGATATTCGTAATGTTTATATTAGCGGTGGAGCTGGTAACGATACGATTGATTTGAGTGCTTCTTCAACACAAACAGATGCTACTCGTAGCCGAGTTATATCCAGTAAAGTTGATGGCGGTGAGGGGAATGATCATATTATCCTTGGCAAAATTGATTATGTAGATGACTATCCTGTTGATGTTACTGGTGGGGCAGGCGATGATGTGATTACCTTTACTCAAGATTATGCTCCGTTCCTTACAAGCAATAGAATTGGGGCATCTATTTCTGGTGGTGATGGTTTTGATACGGTTGCTATCAAAGGAACGGCTATGATTAGTCTTGCTTCTGGTACAGCAGGAACTCAAAAATTACCTGAGGGTATTATCAATTTTGAATCCATAGATATGACAGCAAGTGGCGGACAGACTGTAAAACTCACTGCATCAGATGTGTTAGCAAATTCTGGTATGCTTTATATTGCTGGCGATAGTTCAGATACGGTTGATTTAGGTAACGATGGTTCATCAAGCTTAGGTGGATTCACTAAAACGGCTGAAACAACAGCTCGTATCGCTTTAGATGGTAAAGAGCATACTTATACCGCTTATTCTAACGGAGATGTTAAAGTCTATATTGATGATCAAATCACAAATATTATTTAGTATTTTCTTGATTATTAATTCATAACATAAAAGCGATACCGCGTATGCGGTATCGCTTTTATGACTTATCTCAACTTTTTTTGCCTTTTTCCTTGATTATTTCGTGTTTAACAAGGATACTATCGCAAACCAAAGTTTGGATTAAAACACTTTTAAAATTAAACAATTACTAAAATAGAGGTAACATTATGTTTTCAAAAGACGTAGAAATTACAGCCCCTAATGGTTTACATACTCGCCCTGCAGCACAATTTGTAAAAGAAGCGAAAGGTTTTGCTTCTGATATTACTGTCACATCAGCTGGGAAGAGCGCGAGTGCTAAAAGCTTGTTTAAATTGCAAACTTTGGGTTTAACACAAGGAACAGTTATTACCATCTCTGCAGAAGGTGAAGATGAACAGCAAGCTGTTGAGCACTTAGTCGCGTTAATTCCTACTTTAGAATAATTTTGAGTATAGCCATAAATCCGTTTTAAATTTGCTCCGGTAAGTGCGGTATTTTGTGGCTGTTTTTGTTTAACTCCTATTAAAATTTCGGAAGGTAAACATGATTTCAGGTATTCCTGCATCTCCCGGTGTCGTTTTTGGTAAGGCTTTAGTTCTTAAAGAAGAAAAAATCGTTCTTGACACAACAAAAATTACTGATGACCAAGTTGACGCTGAAATTGCGTGTTTTTATGAAGGCCGTAGTGCGGCTGTTGAGCAGTTAAATTCTATTAGAGATCGCGCTTTTGCTTCATTAGGTGAAGAAAAAGCGGCAATCTTTGAAGGTCATTTAATGATTCTTGAAGATGAAGAACTTGAGGAAGAAATTATTGACTATCTGCGCTCACACAAAGTGAATGCCGGTGTGGCAGCAAGTAAAATCATTGATCAACAAGTGGAAATGTTGTCTGAAATTGACGATGAATATTTGAAAGAACGTGCCGGTGATATCCGTGATATTGGTAACCGTTTAGTCAAGAATATCCTCGGTATGAATATTGTTGATTTAGGTGATATTAACGAAGAATCAATTCTTGTTGCTTACGATTTAACACCATCAGAAACAGCACAATTAAATCTAGACAAAGTGCTTGGTTTTATCACAGATATTGGTGGTCGTACCTCCCATACTTCTATTATGGCCCGTTCTTTGGAATTACCGGCAATTGTTGGAACTAACAATGTGACTGAAAAAGTGAATACCGGTGATTTTCTGATTCTTGATGCCGTAAATAACAAAGTCTATATTAATCCAGCCCAAGCCCAAATCGATGAATTAAAAGCCTTAGAAGAAAAATTAGTGGAAGAAAAAGCCGAATTGGCAAAATTAAAAGATCTTCCGGCTGTGACATTAGATGGACACAAAGTTGAAGTGGTAGCAAATATTGGAACTATTCGCGATTGTGAGGGGGCAAACCGTAATGGTGCAGAGGGCGTTGGCTTATACCGTACTGAATTCCTCTTTATGGATCGTGATCAACTCCCAACGGAAGAAGAACAATTTATTGCTTATAAAGAAGTCGTAGAGGCAATGGCGGGGCGTTTGGTTGTGCTTCGCACTATGGATATCGGCGGCGATAAAGACCTACCATATCTCGATCTTCCAAAAGAAATGAATCCGTTTTTAGGGTGGCGTGCAATTCGTATTGCACTTGATCGTCGTGAAATTCTTCATGCTCAGCTACGTGCAGTGTTGCGTGCTTCTGCGTTTGGCAAATTAGCCGTGATGTTCCCGATGATTATTTCGGTGGAAGAAATTCGTGAATTAAAATCCGTGATTGAAGCTCTGAAAGCAGAATTACGTGCAGAAGGTAAAGCTTTTGATGAAAATATTCAAATTGGTGTAATGGTAGAAACCCCGTCTGCTGCGGTAAATGCAAAATTCTTGGCGAAAGAAGTGGATTTCTTTAGTATTGGTACGAATGACTTGACGCAATATACCTTAGCGGTTGATCGCGGTAATGAATTAATTTCTCACCTTTACAACCCAATGCAACCGTCAGTACTTGGCTTAATTAAACAGGTTATTGATGCTTCTCATGCAGAAGGTAAATGGACGGGGATGTGTGGTGAATTAGCCGGTGATGAACGTGCAACCTTACTCTTATTAGGGATGGGATTGGATGAATTTAGTATGAGTGCAATTTCTGTACCTCGTATTAAGAAACTCATTCGCAGTGTGAATTTCCAAGAGGCAAAGGAACTTGCAGATACAGCATTGCAGAAGCCGACTGCTTCGGAAATTGAGCAATTAATTGAAGGATTTTTGTCAGAAAAAGCACTGAACTAGATACAAAATTAGTGTTTTAAGCTAGAATATCAACCATATTTAATGGAATAGGAGATGAAAATGGGTTTATTTGACAAATTATTCGGTTCTAAAGAGAACAAATCGGTAGAAGTTGAGATTTATGCACCACTTTCCGGTGAAATTGTAAATATCGAAGACGTACCGGATGTTGTGTTTTCTGAAAAAATTGTTGGTGATGGTATTGCCATTCGTCCAACCGGCAATAAGATTGTCGCGCCTGTTGATGGTGTTATTGGTAAGATTTTTGAAACCAACCACGCTTTTTCAATGGAATCCAAAGAAGGCGTTGAGTTATTCGTTCACTTTGGTATCGATACCGTTGAATTAAAAGGTGAAGGCTTTACTCGTGTTGCGCAAGAAGGCCAATCTGTAAAACGTGGTGATACAGTCATTGAATTCGATCTTGAATTGTTAGAAGCGAAAGCAAAATCTGTATTAACACCGGTTGTGATTTCTAATATGGATGAAATCTCAAACATTGATAAAAAAGCAGGCGAAGTCGTTGCAGGTGAATCTGTGATACTCAGTCTTAAAAAATAATTTTATATAGAATAAAAAAGTCCGCCATTGTGCGGATTTTTTGTTTAGAGGGGAAAAAATGATTTATAAATTAACCGGTGTTTTACAACATTATATTTGGGGTGGAGAGCATTATATTCCGCAATTATTAAATCTTTCAGCAGAAGAAAATCAACATTATGCCGAATGGTGGCTTGGCGCACATACTTCAGCTCCCGCTATCATTGAAGTTGATGACAAAAGTGTAGCTCTGACAGAATTTTTACAACAAAATCCGACCGCACTTGGTGATAGAAGTCGAGAAATCTTTGGTGAAGAATTACCTTATTTATTGAAGATTCTTGATGTGGCAAAGCCGCTTTCTATTCAGCTGCACCCAACGAAACAACAGGCGGAAATAGGTTTTGCAAAAGAAAATGCTGCAGGGATTGATTTAAAAGATCCGAAACGAACCTATAAAGATAATAATCACAAACCTGAAATGATGATTGCATTATCTGATTTTTGGTTGTTACATGGCTTTAAAAAGAAAGAGAAAATCCTTGCGACATTAGCGGAACGTTCTTCGCTTACACCATTGGCTGAAAAGTTATGCACGCAAGATTTGCATTCATTTTATGCGGATGTGATGCAAGCGGATCAATCCCAATTATATCAATGGCTTGCTCCAATTATTGAGCAAAATTATGAAGCCTATGCAGCCAACGAACTTGAGCTGGAAAATCCCGATTATTGGCTATTTTATTCCATGGAAGCCATGGATATTTCACTGGAAAAATTGGATGCAGGGTTAGTGTGTTTTTATCTTTTCAATATTGTTCGCATTAAAAAAGGCGAGGGAATTTATCAAGAAGCAGGGATTCCACACGCTTATTTACGTGGGCAAAATATTGAATTGATGGCATGTTCCGATAACGTTATCCGTGGTGGATTAACGCCCAAATACGTAGATATTCCGGAATTGTTGAAAGTAGTGGATTGTCGTGAAGTGGAACCACAAATTATTCCTGCAGCCCCTCATGATGTGCGTGTGTTCACTTATTCTACGCCGGCAAAAGATTTCGCCTTACAAAATATTCAATATGAATGTGGTGAAACGCATCGTCTCAAAATTCAGAGCGCAGGGATTTTAATGGTAATGAAAGGGCAGATCAATTTACGCTCGGAAACTACCGCTCTTTCCCTTAAACAGGGGGAATCTGCTTTCATTACTTCCGGTTCTTCTTATGAAATCGAAGGATTATTGGAAGGGTATGCCATCGTCGCGAAACTACCTTGAGTAATGCACCATTCTAATGAAGGATAATTGGATATTGTGATCTCCCTCACAAAATCTAATATCCTTTCTGAATGAAAGGTAAAATTCAGTTATAGTAAAGGCATCTTTTCTCTTTCGGAGGTGCTATGCCATTACCGAATCATTTCCAAGATCCTCAAATTCTTCATATTAACACCACGCCGCATCACGCTTATTTTATTCCTTTTGATTCCGTGGAAAGTGCGGTTAAAAATCAGCGAGAATTTTCTGCTTTTTTCACTTTACTTAATGGTGATTGGGATTTCGCCTATTTTGATCGCTATGTGGATTTACCAAAAGATTTTCTTCATTTCCCTTTTTCAGAAAAAATCCCCGTCCCTGCAAATTGGCAGGATCATGGTTATGATCATCATCACTATACCAACGTGAACTATCCTTTCCCCTTTGATCCACCTTATGTGCCGGTTGAAAATCCCTGTGGGCTTTATCACCGCATTTTTACTTTGTCACTGAATGAAAAGAAACGTTATTTGCTGAATTTTGAGGGGGTGGACAGCTGTTTATTTGTGTATGTGAATCGTCAATTTGTGGGTTACAGTCAAATTAGCCATTGTACTGATGAATTTGATGTGAGCGATTTTCTAAAAGATGGTGAAAACCATCTTCACGTTGTGGTATTAAAATGGTGCGATGGCAGCTATTTGGAAGATCAGGATAAATTCAGAATGTCGGGCATTTTCCGTGATGTTTATTTGTTAGAACGGGAAAGTCATTACTTACAGGATTTTTTTATTCGTACCGAACTTGCGGATGATCTAAAAAGTGCGGTCATTTCCGTGGAGGTTTCTTTTGTGGAAAAGGGGAAATCCGCACACTTTCGTGAGATCGCATGGCAACTGAGCGATCCGAAAGGTAACATTCTGCTTTCTGCGGTAACAGAAAACGGTTTCAATTTCACGTTGAATGAAATTATCTTATGGAATGCGGAAAACCCTCAACTTTACACGCTGCTATTTCGTTATGGAACAGAGGTGATTTGCCAAAAAATCGGCTTGCGTAAAATTGAAGTGAAAAATGGCGTGATGCTGTTTAACGGAGAGGCGATTAAATTTAAAGGCGTGAATCGCCATGATAGTGATCCGAGAACCGGTTATGTCATCAGTCGTGAGCAGGTTTTGCAGGATTTGCGATTAATGAAGGAGCATAATTTCAATGCTATCCGAACTGCACATTATCCCAACGCACCTTGGTTCACCGAGCTTTGTGATGAATATGGTTTTTATGTGATTGCTGAAAGCGATATTGAATCTCACGGCACCAATGCGGTATATGTGAAATCACCTGAAAGCAGTATTTTGTTAGGGGCGAAAACCTCGATTGATTACGGCGAGATTCGACAGAAAACCATTGATAATTATTGTTATATGGCACGTAGCCCCGAATTTAACGCCGCAATTTTAGACCGTACTTATGCCAATATTGAGCGTGATAAAAATCGCTCTTCCGTGGTGATATGGTCACTCGGCAATGAAAGTGGCTATGGAGAGAATTTTGAGCAAGCGGCAGCTTGGGTAAAACAGCGTGATCCCAGCCGATTAGTGCATTATGAAAATGCGATTTTCCAACATTCTGCTCATCAAAATGATCTAAGCAATCTTGATTTTCACAGCGAAATGTACACCAGTACTGAGGAATTGGATGCCTATTTTGCAGATTCTCATAATATGAAACCTTATTTATTCTGCGAATATTTACACGCAATGGGAAATTCTTGTGGCGATGCAGAAGATTATTTTCAAGCAATGGAACGTCACAGGGGAGCAGCTGGAGGCTTTGTGTGGGAATGGTGTAATCATTCACCTTATTTGCCTCATTCCGAACGTATGGGGTATGGTGGGGATTTTGGCGATGTACCAAATGATGGCAATTTTTGCGCTGATGGTTTAGTGACGGCAGATTGCCAAATTCAGAGCAGTTTATTAGAGCTAAAAAATGTACAGCGTCCGATTCGAGCCTTTTTAGATGAAGGTAAGGTACGGCTAAAAAATTATTTGGATTTTACCGATACGGAAGAATTGATCGCTATTCACTACCAAATCACCGAAAATTTGCGAGTCATCAGTGAAGGCTATTTTGACGGGATAAAAATTGCACCGAAATCAACCGCACTTTTGCCTCTTGATTTACCGGAAACCGATAATGGACTCTGGCATATCACACTCACCTATTATCAAAAAATCGATCGTGGCTTAGTGGCAAAAAATCATTGTTTAGGTTTCGATCAACTTTGTTTTTCTCCCCAGAAGACGTTGCCTATTCATCAAATGAAGAAAGCAGAAAATTCTATTTCTGTTGAGGAAAATGCTCATCAGGTTCTGATTTCAGTGGGAAAATTTTGTTATGAATTTGATAAACACCGAGGAATTATCACACAAATTTCTTGCGGAGGAAGCTCTTGGCTTAATGCGCCTTTGGATTTTAATATTTGGCGGGCACCATTGGATAATGACAGCCTGATTAAAATTCATTGGTTGGCTGCTGGTTATCATCAGGCAACCACTCGAGCCTATAATTTTACAATTGTTAAGCAAGAAAGTACGGTAGAAATTCGAGCCGAATGTGGACTGAATGCGGTTTCACGCGAACGCATTTTAACCCTTGATGTGATTTATCGTATTGATGTTCAAGGCGATTTATCAATTAAAATTTATGCTAAAAAACAACCGCACTTACCGTTTTTACCTCGCTTCGGTGTTCGGTTTTTCTTAAAAGATAGCTTTCAACAAGCTGAATATATTGGCTATGGAGAAACGGAAAGTTACCTTGATAAATATCAGGCTGCACAATTTGGTTTGTATAAAACAACGCCAAAAGATAATCATGTTCCCTATTTAAAACCGCAAGAGAATGGAAGTCATATTGGTTGTCAGCATTTTACGATTAAAGGAGAGCGAGAGAGACTCTCGATCCATTGTGATAAAGCGTTTAGTTTTAACCTTTCTCCTTATACTCAAGAAGAATTAGGCGCAAAAAAACATCACGATGAACTAGAAGAAAGTGGTAGCACGATATTATGCGTGGACTATAAAATGAGCGGTATCGGCTCTAATTCCTGTGGCCCAAGTTTAAAAGAAAAATATCGCTTAAATGAAACACAATGGGATTGGGAAATGCGGTTTTCACCGTTCTAACGAAAAAGTGCGGTTGATTTCAACCGCACTTTGTATCTCTGAAGTCTGGATTATAACCAACCGAGCCCCATTAATAATTCCCACCATGCAATACCAATGGTCAAGTGAATAATTAAGCTACCAAATGCGATAATTGCACCTGCCGTCCACCAAGATTTGATGTCGTTATAGCCTGCACCAAACGCGATTGGACCCGGGCCACCGCCGTAGTGGGTGACTGAACCGCCATAAGAGTTGGCAAATAACAAACCAAGGGCGAGCAATTCAGCCGGTGCACCGGCAACGTGTCCGACAGTCGCAAACACAGGCACCATTGCCGCAACATAAGCCCCACCTGAGGCAAAGAGATAACGTACTGCTACGCTTAAAGTGAGAATCACGATTAAGGCTAGCGTGCCTTGTCCTTCAAATTGGAGAATCGCTTTTAGAGTATCTGCCAACCATTCAAAGAATTTGGCTTTTTCAAGCAAACCGGACATACCGATAATACCACCGTACCAAATTAAGGTATTCCAACCGCCTTTATTTTTTAAAATATCGTCCCAAGAAACGATACTTAATACCACACAGCATACCATGACGATTAATGCCACAATGGTTGCATTGAGGTTGAGGGCAGAGGAGAAAATCCAGCCGAATAAAGCGATAATAAATAACACAATAAGTGCTTTTTCACGGAAAGACATTGGGCCTAATTCTTCCAGACCTTTCTTCGCTATGGCTTTGTTATCCACTTCTTTCATTTCCGGCGGGGATACCCAATAGCAGATTAATGGAATGATAAATAAGCAGAGTAAACCCGGTACGGAGGCGGCTAAGAACCAATGTAACCAGTCAATATTGAAACCTAAAATCGGTGCCATTAATGAAAGGGCAAGGGCATTAGGTGCCATTGCGGTTAAGAAAATATACGAGGTTGTTTTTACCACCATATACACGTTCATCATTAAATAACGACCGGCTTTTTTCGGGCTTTTTTCCGGATCGGAACCTAATGCGACCGCCACACTATTGATAATTGGGAAAATAATACCACCTGAACGAGCAGTGTTAGAAGGGGTTGCCGGAGAAAGTAATAAATCCAAGAACATGGTAACGTAGCCCAATCGTAGGGTGGTACTTCCCATTGCACCGATCATATGGTAGGCAATACGTTTACCCAATCCGGTAATTACGAAAGCCGAGCTTAGCGTGAATGCGGTAAAAATAAGCCAAGTTGTGCCGGATTTATAGCCATTGAGAATATCGCCGGCTTTGACAAATTCTTTAGCACCCTCGGTGTTACCGATAATTGCACCTGAAACAGCGATAGCGGCGAGTAAAATGACCGGTTCACCATAAGGTTTCATTACAAGCCCTACGATTGTTGCGATATACACGCCAAGTAAACGCCATGCAATGAGGGATAATCCCTCAGGGGCAGGCAGTAAAAAGGTGATCAACGGAATAGCCGCTAAGATCACTAACTTTGCATTTTTGGATAATGCCATTTTTAGTTACCTCTAAAAAATAAAAAGAAAATCGACAGTGCTAATAAGTCAGCACTTCCGCCCGGACTTAAGTTCCTAATAATACAGGCGGAATCAAATTTCAGTAAGGCTTGTGTTAGTTTTGTTTTATCTAACACAAGAGATTGATTTTTAAGTAAATCAATCGCACTTTGCTGCACAAATTGTAACGCTTCCAATCCACCACGATGAACCACATTTGTGTCAGGATTTTTAGCCATTAAGTGCAACAAAGCAATTAACAAACGATGTTCCCAATCAAGTTGATGATACTCATCCAACAGCGGTAACAACATTTGAATTTGTTGAAAACCATTTTCCGCTTCACCGCGGGCACCGGTTAATCCGTATTCTCGGTATAAACGTACACCGGCAGTAATGGGCAGGTAGTCAGGATAGTGTTCGAGCTCTTTAGTGAGATCCTGAGCAAATTTTGCACTGAGAGAACAAATAGACTCAATACTAAAAATCAGCTCATTGGCTCTAAAGTGAGCCAATTTTGCTAATCGGCCGATTGCCACACAAATTAATCCGAAAGAAAAAATCGCACCCTTATGTGTGTTGGTGTGATGCGTTGTCTGAAACATTGTTTGTTCTGCCAATAGCCCAAGAGGTCGAATATAAGACAACACTTGGTTTTCCGGTAACGCAGCGGTTTCCATCCCTTTCAATACAAAGTCTATGAAAAAGGGCTTTAAAGCCAAAGCACTTCGTTCAAAGGTTTGTAAATTCATATCCTGATGGGCGCCGTTCGTGAGGTTATCAACCAACCCCGGTTTAGGTGATAACCGTGCTTCTTGCAACAAGGCTTGGTAAACCTTTTCACCAATTTGCTCGGCAAAATAATATGCTTGTGTACGGTGTTGCATTTCTAAAAGGATTTCATCAATGTGATGTTTGCGGCTGCGCGTGCAATTTTTTGCATTTTCACCGCATATTAAACAAGTACGGGGTGATTTGTTAAAATCCGAGCGACTTAGCAGACGCCCCTTTACATCCAACACATCTAAATCCCAAAGGCGGGCAAGGGCTGTGCTATCTTCCAGCTCAATCATAGCCCGTTTGAGTTCCACTGCATCCACGGGCAAGACAAAAAAAGCTTCGTGTCCCGAATCTAAAGCGCGAACGATTTTTTTCGATGGTATCCACTTGCGCTGAGCAAAAAGTGCGGTCAATTTTTCTAATACTTTTTCAAATACGTAATCCAATAAAGGATTTTTTTTCACCTCACCCATAGCCGTTAAAGTGACAGAAAGGAGGGGAAGTTGGTATTTCGCTAAAAGTTGTTGCTGCAATAATGCACGCTCCTCACGTGCATTCAGCAATGCCTCAAGGGAAATTCTGTTTCCTTGGATAGAAAAGATTTGAAAAAAACGCTGCAAAATTTGACCGCTCTTTTAGTGTTTCTCACGCAATAATAGGGCACATACAATGCCCCGTTCATTATTCTTTGATTTGATACACCGTATCAATAACCGAACCATCACGATAACGAACGACTGCTACCGGTTTATCGGTGAACTCAATTTCTTTTGGTTTACCGGTTAAACTGTAAGCACGTTCGCAAAGTTGTTCAATGGTGAACAATGGAATACCGGCATTGCTTAATGAAGCGATTAAATCAGGGCGTTTCGGATTGACAGCGACCCCATGATCGGTAACGAGAATATCAATATTTTCACCCGGCGTAACACAAGTAATGACGTTTTCCACCACAGTTGGAATGCGCCCGCGAACCAGTGGTGCCACAATGATCGCCACTTGGGCAGAGGCTGCCGTATCACAGTGTCCCCCTGATGCTCCACGGATGACACCGTCAGAACCGGTTAATACGTTCACATTAAATTTGGTATCAATTTCTAATGCGGAAAGGATAACCACATCTAAACGTTCTACGGAAGCCCCTTTTGAGCTGTAGTTCGCATATTGGTTGGCGGAAACTTCAATATGGTTTGGATTGCGTGAAAGGGATTCTGCAGCGACAGCATCAAAACTTTGCACATCTAATAATTTTTTGATTAAACCTGCTTCGTGTAATGCCACCATACTTGCGGTGATACCGCCTAATGCGAAATCTGCGGTTACATTTTCACGGCGCATTTTTTCTTCTAAAAAGCGGGTAACGGCTAATGCGGCACCACCGGAACCGGTTTGTAAGGAAAACCCGTCCTTAAAATAGCCGGAGGCAAAAATCACTTCGGCACATTTACGGGCAATGAGTAATTCGCGAGGGTTGGTGGTCATACGGGTTGCACCGCCACCGATTTTTTTCGGATCACCAACCGCCTCAACCTGTACGATTAAATCTACTTTATCTTGCCCAATACTGATCGGATGGTGGGGATATTCGGCGAATTCTTCGGTTAAAAGGACGACTTTATCGGCATATTCTGCATCTACACGAGCATAGCCCAATGAACCACATTTACTTTTACCGGTAAAACCGTTTGCATTACCGAATTTATCACAGCAAGGTACGCCTAAAAATGCCACATCAATATGGAGTTCACCGGATTTGACTAAGTGTACCCGTCCGCCGTGGGAGTGAATATTTACCGGTTCATCCAATAAGCCACGGGAAATTTGCTCGGCAAGCTCACCACGTAACCCGGAAGAATAGATTTTAGTCACGACACCATTTTTAATATGTTCAATAATCGGCGAATGGCTATCAATGAGCGAGCTTGACGCAAGGGTTAAATTTTTAAATCCCATTTCGGCAATTTTATTCATCACCATATTGACGACAAAATCACCGCCACGGAAAGCATGGTGGAATGAAACGGTCATCCCGTCTTTTAAGCCGGAACGTTTAATTGCTTCTTCTAAGTTGGCGCAAAGTTTGCGATCTTTTGCCGTGCGGGTAAGAGATTCTGTCTTTGGTACGGCTTGATAAATTGCTCGACCGGCGTTGTATTTTTCAATACGTTGTTCTCTTGTTGTCATTTTTTCTCTCCCTTACTCTTCACGAATTCCTGATTTAGCACGTTCTAATACTAATCGTGCGCGATCAATAATCGGCGCATCGATCATCTTACCGTTTAGTGAAACTACTCCGCTTCCCTGACGCTCTGCCTCTTCTGCGGCTTCAATGATACGTTTTGCCTGTTCCACATCTTTTTGTGTCGGCGCAAAGAGGTTGTGTAATAACTCTATTTGACGTGGGTTGATTAGGGATTTTCCATCAAAACCAAGTTGTTTGATAAGGGAGGCTTCTTGTAAGAAACCTTCTTCATTGTTTGCGTTGGAATAGACGGTATCAAAGGCTTGGATACCGGCTGCACGGGCAGCCTGAAGAATAGAGCAACGGGCAAATAATAATTCAATGCCATCTGCGGAACGTTCGGTTTTTAAGTTACGGACGTAGTCTTCCGCACCCAAGGCAATGCCGATTAAACGTTGAGACGCTGTGGCGATTTGGTTTGCTTGAGTGATGCCGAGAGGGGATTCAATTGCGGCTAGCATTTTTGTAGAGCCGATTTCGCGTCCGCACGCTTTTTCGATTTCGGTGATTTCGCGATCCATATCGATAACATCTTGTGCCGTTTCGGTTTTTGGCATACGCACCACATCGACACCGGCACGTACGACAGCATTTAGATCTAATAAGCCAAATTCAGAATCTAACGGATTTACCCGAACAACGGTTTCCATCTCTTGATAAAGGGGATGTTGTAGGGCGTGAGCGACAAGAAGGCGTGCTGTATCTTTTTCTTTTAATGCCACCGCATCTTCTAAATCAAACATAATGGAATCCGGTTTATAGATGAAGCTGTTGCTTAACATTGCCGCATTTGAGCCGGGTACGAATAACATACTTCTTCTTAATTTCATAGCAGTGTCTCCCAGTTAATGGTTTCATCTGTTGCACGCATAACGGCTGCTTTTACACGGGCTTGTAAAACGCAATCTAATGCACCTTTGTCCTCAACCACAACAAGGGCTTCAGAGACACCGAGTTTTGCTAAGGTGGCGAGAACGGTTCGCTCAATCGCTTCACCAAATTGCTTTCCGACAGAACTGTTAATTTCAACACTTAATGAATTTGCAGGTTCTATGCGAATTAATGCATCACTAGATTCTAGCGTCCCCGCTACTGCAGATTTATTAATCTTCATAGTTATTTCCTTTATTTACTCCAAAATAGGCACTCATTTTACTGGCTTTCATTGCAAGTAGCTAACTCTAAAGAGGTGTTTTTCTGATATAGATCAAAAAATAATTTCTAAGAGAAAAGTGCGGTCAATTTTCAAGGTGTTTTTAAATATTCCTCAAAACTGACCGCACTTTATATGAACAATTACGCGTTGTTTTAGATTAAGCAACGATATTGAATTGCGCTTTCATTAATGCTTCAAAATCGGTGCATCCGCCAATTGGTTTTTCATCAATGAAGATTTGTGGCACTGTTTCAACAGGTTTTCCCACTGATTTGGATAAATCTTCTTTCGTAATACCTTCAGCATGAATATCAACATAACGGTAATCGAAATCAGCAATTTCACCTTTTAATTTCTCGGCAAGATTTTTGGCTCGGACACAATAAGGACAACCTGGACGACCAAAAATAACAACAAACATAATTTTCTCCTATTCATGTTAAATTTTCGCAATTCTACTCTTTTTTTGATTAGTCACAAACCGTTTTTCAGGATTGTTATGATTGGTATAATGTATTGCTATTTTTAATTTGGAATTTTCCTATGAAATTGTTAATGCTTTGTCGTGAGCCCCGTTTGTACAGTTGTCAACGATTGAAAGAAGCCGCAATGCAATGCGGACATGAAATGGATATTTTAGATCCGAATCGCTGTATTCTAAAACTCACGGAAAATTCACCGCACTTTGACATTTATTATCAGCCAAAGGAAGGCGATACTTATCTTTTGCCCGATTATGATGCGGTGTTACCACGTTTCGGCACGACAAGTACAAAAATGGGCTGTGCCGTATTACGCCATTTCCAAGCAAAAGGCGTTTATTGTTTGAATAAGGAAAGGGCATTTTTAATTGCACGTGATAAATGGCAAAGTTTGCAAATTTTGCGAGAGCAGGGCATTGCGATACCCAATAGTCAATTATCGGGTGTTGATGCTGAACCTAAAACGACTATTCAGAAAATGGATTTGCCTTTAATTATTAAAACGTTAAATGGTTCTCAGGGGATTGGTGTGATGTTGATGGAAACATCACAAAGTGCGGTCAGTATTTTAGAAACTTTAAAACAAGCGAATGTGCCGGTATTGTTGCAAGATTTTATTGATGAAGCGAGAGGCGAGGATATTCGTTGTTTTGTGATTGGCGATAAAGTTGTGGCAAGTATGCAACGTATGGGGCGGGAAGGGGAGTTTCGTGCTAATTTCCATCGTGGAGGCTCCGCACAAAAAATTATTTTGAGCGATGAAGAAAAACAGTTGGCAGTGAACGCCACAAAAGCCTTGGGATTAGAGGTTTCGGGGGTGGATCTTATCCGTGCTAAATCAGGTTTATTGGTGTTAGAAATTAATGCAAGCCCGGGCTTGGAAATGATTGAGAAAACCAGTGGTGTGGATGTTGCATTACAGATGATTTTATATTTGGAGAAAGCGATTTCACAAAAATAAACGTCGGATAATCTATTTGCCGGTTTATTAACCTTTCAAATTCTGTTGAGGATCGTAATTAGGTGGTAATTCCGGCATCGAATTTTCTTCATCAAAGGGCTCACTTGCCGGTTGATATTGAAATTCTTGTTCATTTTGACCGCTCTTTTCTTGACCTAATAATTGTGGTTGTAATTTTACAAAGCTACTTTTCGGTGAAAGCCAAATATTGATAAAAGCTTGAGTAAATTTCGTATCAAATTCATGATCCAACACAGTGTCGTTAGCGATAAAATAGCCTTTATTTTCCAATGCCACGAAATTTAAAATGTCATTTGGCGAAAAATCAGGAAAAATTTCCTGCATTTTTTTTAACCAAGCCGTGGTGTCATCTGTATTGAACTGCTGTGCTTCCATTTCTTTTATTAAGGTGATAGCGAAGTTTTTGCCTTCAATAGGCTTTTTATATTTGATGGAAAACATCAGTGGGCTCTGATTTTCTTGGTATGAACCGGTTTCAGAAAAAAGCCCCACACTATACACGTGGAAAGGTCCCCAAGTATATTCAGCATTACCCACTAACTGCCAATGAGCGGAAAGTGCGGTTGAAAAAAAAGCCAAAATTGTCACGAAAAGATATTTAATTTTCATATTGTTCTTTCACGGTTCGATATCGCACGGATTATAACAAAAGCACCTTTAAAACCACAAATAAAAAGGCGGGAGTTACCCCGCCTTTGACCGTTATTTCATCGGTAAGTTTATTTTAAACTGCCTACCATATCTTCAGGGCGCACCCATTTGTCGAAATCTTCCGCTGAAACTAAGCCAAGATTAATGGCTTCTTCGCGTAAGGTTGTACCGTTTTTATGTGCGGTTTTAGCAATTTTCGCTGCATTTTCGTAACCGATATGGGTGTTTAGTGCGGTTACTAACATCAATGAATTTTCAAGTTGTTGTTTAATGCGTGGATAATTTGGTTCAATCCCAACTGCGCAATGTTCATCAAAGGACACGCAAGCATCACCTAATAATTGTGCAGATTGTAGGAAATTGGCAATCATCACCGGATTAAACACATTTAATTGGAAATGACCTTGTGACCCCACAAAGGCAATCGTGGTATCGTTACCGAATACTTGCGCGCAGACCATAGTCATGGCTTCACATTGGGTTGGGTTCACTTTGCCCGGCATAATAGAAGAACCGGGTTCATTTTCTGGGATTAAAATTTCACCAATACCGGAACGAGGACCGGATGCCAATAAACGAATATCGTTAGCGATTTTGAATAAACTCATGGCAAGTTGGCGTAACGCTCCGTGGGTTTCCACGATAGCATCGTGCGCCGCTAATGCTTCAAATTTGTTGTCAGCAGTAACAAACGGAAGCCCGGTGAATTTGGCGATGTAATCTGCTACTTTCACATCATAGCCTTTCGGCGTATTTAACCCTGTCCCTACTGCCGTGCCGCCAAGGGCTAATTGGCTTAAATGAGGAAGAGTATTTTTTAATGCGCGTAAGCCGAAATCTAATTGTGTGGCATAAGCAGAAAATTCTTGACCTAAAGTTAATGGTGTTGCGTCCATTAAATGGGTACGACCGATTTTCACCACATCTTTAAATGCTTCAGATTTTGCAGCGAAGGTTTTTTGTAAACGTTCAACGCAAGGAATGGTGTGCTCTACTACTTTTTTATAGGCTGCAATATGCATTGCTGTTGGGAAAGTATCATTTGAAGATTGTGATTTATTGACATCATCATTTGGGTGAATGATCGATTTTTCCCCTAATTTTCCGCCATGTAAAACGTGTGCACGATTTGCCACCACTTCATTGACATTCATATTTGATTGCGTACCGGAGCCGGTTTGCCAAATAACGAGGGGGAATTGATCATCTAATTTATTCGCCAGAATTTCATCGCAGGCTTGGGCGATTAAATCACGCTTTTCAGCGGGCAACACACCTAAATCGTGGTTTGCAAAAGCAGCGGCTTTTTTCAAATAACCAAAGGCTTCAATAATTTCAGCCGGCATTGAAGCTTCAGGCCCAATTTTAAAGTTATTGCGTGAACGTTCGGTCTGTGCTGCCCAATATTTGTCCGCAGGAACTTGAACTTCGCCCATCGTGTCTTTTTCAATACGAAATGCCATTATGATACTCCTTCTTAATAGAATAAAAAATTAAAAGTGGCTTGATTCTAACACCTAGGAATTATGAATGGAACGAGGCAGGAATGCTAAAAATCAGTTTTGTGATATAGATCATAAAAGTGCGGTCGGTTTTATTAGGATTTTTATTTTTTGAATATGTTGTGTTGAATTTCATCAATAACGATTTGTTTTTTACTTGTATAAAGCATATGAAAGGATAGAAGGACTCTTTACCCGTTTATTTTTTCTCAATTTTTCGGTAGAATTACTCGGTTTATAGTTTGGTGAATTTAAGGCAAAAAATGATGAAAAATGCACAGTTTTACATTTTGACAGAACAAAGCCCATTCACTGTTGAACAACTAGCCTGTAATTTAGCCGCATCAGCTTGGCGTTTAGGAAAACGGATTTTGATTGCTTGTGAAACGGAACAACAAGCACTGGATATCGATGAGGCACTTTGGCAACGGGATCCCAATGAATTTGTGCCGCATAATTTATCGGGCGAAGCGACTCAATATCCCACACCCATTGAGATTTCATGGCGTGGAAAACGCAATGCACAACGACGTGATTTGCTTATCAACTTGCAACAAGACATCCCTGAGTTTAGCCATAGTTTTACGCAGTTAATTGATTTTGTTCCTGTGGAAGAAACCCAAAAAGCACGAGCTCGGGATCGCTATAAACAACTCCGTATGCAAGGTTGGCAACTTTCCACCGAAAATACTTAATTTTACTAAAACCCTAAGGATCTAATATGAAACTTTCTTTGCCAATTTTTATAGGATTAAGCGTTTTAACTTTAGCCGCTTGTGATAATCAAGAAGCAAAAACACCTGAAAAAGTGACCGCACTTTCTGAAAGTAAGGTTGAGTCAATGCCTGAGAAAATGCCGGTTTCAGATGCCTCTAAAGATGAAACGGTGTCATCGGTTGTTAAAGATAAGGAAGTTAAAAATATTGCTGAGGTTGAAAAGGTCGAGCAAAAAACGGTAGAGGAAGTGAAAAACACCGTTGAAAAACCACCGGTTGCTTCTAATTTTAAGAAAGGTGAAATGGCGAAAAAAGTACGCCATTCAGAAAAACCACGTAAAACAGCAACAACTAGTAGCTATTTAAAAGAGCAAAAAGCCTTATTGAAAGTCCTCGAATCCCAATATCAGCAGGTTCGGTGTACAGCGGAAGCCGAAAAATTAGGTGAGTACAGTTTCTGCCGCCAAGAAGAACGCCGTTTATTTTTAGAAATTGAGCGAGTAAAAGGTGAGATTCGGTTGAATCAGTAATAAAAACTCTCGATATTTTAACCGCACTTTAAGAAATAAATGCAAGCAAACGATATTACTTTCTATCAACGCTTTGAAGCCGATATTCTCACAGGGCGAAAAACGATCACCATTCGAGATAAAACCGAAAGCCATTTTAAAATGGGCGATGTTTTGCGTGTTGGTCGGTTTGAGGATAATCAATATTTCTGCACGATTGAAGTATTAAGTGTTTTGCCTATTACGTTAGATGAATTAACGGAACAACACGCTAGGCAAGAAAATATGACGTTAGCGGAGTTGAAAGAAGTGATTCGAGGGATTTATCCGAATGAAGAACGCTTTTATGTGATTAAGTTTAGAATAAGAGATAAGTAATATGTATATTTTGGATGAAGGAACTAAATCATTAACAGAAATTTCAGAGACAACATTTTCTGAAAATGGACTAAAAGAAAGATATGATTTACAAGAATGGATTGATAAAAACCCTAGTATCTTAGCAAAAGGGATCGGTTCAGATGAGGAGCTTTTAATTATTCAAAAAGAATTTTCTGGATTTGATAAGACTAATGAACGATTGGATTTATTGGCATTAGATAAAAAAGGAAATTTGGTCATTATTGAAAATAAATTAGACGATACTGGTAAAGATGTTGTCTGGCAAGCTCTGAAATATGTATCTTATTGTTCGACTCTAACTAAAAGAGAGATTATTAATATCTATCAAGAGTATTTAAATAAAAAAGGCTTATCTGATAATGCTGAAGATAATATTAATGAACATTTAGGGAAAGAGGATTTTAATATTAATATAGGAAATAGTCAGAGAATTATTCTTGCTGCAAAAGAATTTAGACCAGAGGTAACTAGTACTGTTTTATGGTTAAGATCAAATAATATTGATATTCAATGTATAAAAATAGTTCCTTATAAGTGGAATAATGCTTTGATTATAGATGTAGATAAAATAATTCCAGTTCCTGAAATTGAAAAATTTACAGTTAAATTATCTTTGAAGGATGATGAAGAAAAGAAAAATACTATAACTCAAAAAATGAATTCAGAACTATATTCAAAATATTGGGCTAAGTTGTTAGAATGTGCTAAAAATCGAGGTTTCTCTTTATATGATGGGAGAAATGGCTCTCAGGGTTATTGGATATCAACTGGAGCGGGGATCGCAGATGTTCAATATAATCTTGTATTATTAAAGAATAAGATTAGAGTTGAATTATATATAGACAAAGATGATAACAAGACAATTTTTAATCTTTTACAAAAGGATAAAGAAGTTATAGAGAAGAAATTTGGTGCTGAATTAACTTGGGAACTTTTAGAGAATAAAAGGGCTTCTAGGATATCACTATCATCAAATAATAGTTTTAATCGTGATGATATGACTAATTGGGATAGGTCTATAGATTGGCATATTGAGAATATGAAAAAATTTGTAGATGCTATTAAACCATCATTAGAAAAAATTAAAAAGCAAGTTAGTAATTAAAGAGAAAGATAAATGACACAAAACCTCCAAATGGCAGACCGTTTTAATCCGTCTGCGGTAGAACAAGCCCTTTATCAACACTGGGAAGAGAAAGGGTATTTTAAACCGAATGAAAACCAGAATGTTCCAAGCTATTGTATCGCCATTCCACCGCCGAATGTGACGGGGAGTTTACATATGGGGCATGCGTTCCAGCAAACCTTGATGGATACGCTTATTCGTTTTCACCGTATGGAAGGGCATAACACCCTATGGCAAGCGGGAACAGACCACGCTGGTATCGCTACCCAAATGGTGGTGGAACGTAAAATTGCGGCGGAAGAGGGAAAAACTCGTCACGATTATGGGCGTGAAGCCTTTATCAATAAAATTTGGGATTGGAAAGCCTATTCAGGTGGTACGATTAGCCAACAAATGCGCCGTTTGGGTAACTCAATCGACTGGGATCGTGAACGCTTCACCATGGACGAAGGCTTGTCCAATGCAGTAAAAGAAGTGTTCGTTCGATTACACGAAGAAGGGCTGATTTACCGTGGCAAACGCTTGGTAAACTGGGATCCGAAACTGCGTACCGCTATTTCTGATTTGGAAGTGGAAAACCGTGACGAAAAAGGCTTTATGTACCACGTTCGCTATCCGTTTGTGGATAAATCTGAAACCTTTGGTGGAGGGGCAATGCACATTGCGACTACTCGTCCCGAAACGATTTTGGCTGACGGTTGTTTGGCGGTTCACCCTGACGATGAACGTTACAAAGATGTGATCGGTAAAATGGTACACGTCCCGATGACCGACCGTATCATTCCGGTAGTTGCCGATCCTTACCCTGATCCTGAATTTGGGACGGGTTGTGTGAAAATTACCCCCGCACACGATTTCAACGACTATGAAGTGGGCAAACGCCACGATATTGAGATCATCAATTTAATGCACCCCGATGCGACCTTAAACGACAATGCGCCGGAGCGTTATCGTGGGTTAGATCGCTTTGAGGCCCGCAAAAGAATCGTAGCGGATTTAGAAGCGGAAGGTTATTTAGAAAAAATTGAACCGCATGAATTGAAGCGTCCTTACGGAGACCGCTCCGGTGTGGTGATTGAGCCGTATTTGACCGATCAATGGTATGTGAGCGTTAAACCGCTTGCAGAAGTGGCAACAAAAGCGGTAGAAGACGGTGAAATCCAATTTGTGCCAAAACAGTACGAAAACCTTTACTTCTCTTGGATGAGGGATATCCAAGACTGGTGTATTTCACGCCAACTTTGGTGGGGGCATCGCATTCCTGCGTGGTATGACGAAGCGGGTAATATCTACGTTGCTCGTAGCGAAGAAGAAGCTCGCCAAAAACATAATCTGCCAGCGGATCTGCCTTTAACCCAAGATGAAGATGTGCTAGATACTTGGTTCTCATCGGGGCTGTGGACGTTCTCTACGCTTGGCTGGCCGGAGCAAACCAAAGAGCTGAAAATGTTCCACCCGACTGATGTATTAATCACCGGATTTGACATCATTTTCTTCTGGGTGGCTCGTATGATTATGTTCACCATGCACTTCATTAAAGATGAAAATGGCAAACCGCAAGTGCCATTCAAAACCGTCTATGTAACGGGCTTAATCCGTGATGAACAAGGACAGAAAATGTCGAAATCCAAAGGTAATGTACTCGATCCGATTGATATGATTGACGGTATTAGCCTTGAAGATTTACTTGAAAAACGCACGGGAAATATGATGCAACCGCAATTAGCGGAAAAAATTGCGAAAGCCACCCGTAAAGAGTTTGCCGACGGCATTGTGGCACATGGTACGGACGCGTTACGTTTTACTCTTGCTGCTCTCGCCAGCAATGGTCGTGATATTAACTGGGATATGAAACGCCTTGAGGGCTATCGTAATTTCTGTAATAAACTGTGGAATGCGAGCCGTTTTGTATTAACCAATGAAAAATTGGATTTAAGTGAAGGCGAAATTGAATTTTCCGTGGCGGATCGTTGGATCGAATCTTGTTTTAATCGCACAGTTGGCGATTTTCGCGAGGCATTAAGCCAATATCGTTTTGACTTAGCGGCAAATGCGATCTACGAATTTACTTGGAACCAATTCTGTGACTGGTATTTAGAATTAACGAAACCGGTGTTTGCAAACGGTACGCCGGCACAAATTCGCGCGGCAAGTCAAACTCTTATTCGAGTGTTAGAGCAATTATTGCGTTTGGCACACCCATTGATTCCGTTCATCACGGAAGAAATTTGGCAAAAGGTGAAAGGTTTTGTTGGCATTGATGCGGATAGCATTATGTTACAGCCATTCCCAACGGTGAATGAACGTGCCTTTGATTGTGAAGCTGAGCGTGAAATCAATTGGTTAAAAGAGGTGATTGTTGCGATACGTAATATTCGAGCTGAATGTAATATTGCACCAAGTAAAGGATTAGATTTATTGTTCCGTAATATGGATGTAGCAGAACAAAAAATTCTTGAAAAACAGACCGCACTTTTATGTGCAATGGCAAAATTGGGTGATGCTCGGGTACTAACGGAAGGGGAAAATGCCCCGCTTGCCGTGGCAAAACTTGTGGGCAATACGGAGCTTCTTGTGCCAATGGCAGGCTTTATCAACAAAGAAACCGAGCTTGCACGTTTAACCAAAGAGATAGAAAAATATCAAAATGAAGTAAAACGTATTGAAGGCAAACTCAGCAACGAAGCCTTCGTTTCCAAAGCACCGGAGGCAGTGATCGCCAAAGAGCGTGAAAAAATGGCTGAATATCAATCAGGGTTGGAAAAAATCCGAGAGCAGTATAAGGCGATTGAAGCGCTATAATTTTGAAAAAACGCTGACTGGTTCAGCGTTTTTTATTATTTAAAAAATGCAGTATAGGATGATTGTTCCTACTGCGACTATTTCAATCATACTAACTAATAGATATACAATTTACCTTTCGGTGCTAAAATACTTTTCCAGTAACTTTTCCAACACTTAATTAATAATAATGAAAAACTTTAAACATTTTGCTCAACGATATGTTGATTGGGTGATAAAGCTCGGACGTGTTCGGTTTTCCCTACTTGGATTATTTCTTCTAGCTGTCTTGGCTTTGGGTGCACAGACTTTACTTAGTCTCTTTATTACCAATCAAATTGATTGGATGGTTCTCGTTCGTTCAATTATATTTGGGCTTTTCACCGCGCCTTTTGTGATTTATTTTTTTACTTTGCTCGTTGAACAATTAGAGCGATCAAGATTGGCTCTGTCTAAAACAGTATTACGTTTACGAAATGAAGTATCGGAAAGAATTGTTGCTGAAAAGAAACTTTCTATTGCTCTAGAAAAATTAGAAAAGAATAATCGGGAAAAAAGTAGTTTATTGGCGACTATTAGCCATGAATTGCGAACACCGCTTAACGGTATTATTGGGTTGAGCCATATTTTGCTTGATGAACAGTTGTCAGAAAAGCAGCGTAATTATTTGAAAACAATTAATTTAAGTGCGGTCAATTTGGGGCATATTTTTAGCGATATTATTGATTTAGATAAGTTTGATACAAACCGCTTAAAATTGAACTTTGAACCTATCAATTTGAATGAATTATTAAATGATATTCAAAATTTTGCCATTTTAATGGCTGAACCTAAAAATCTTAAATTTGTTTTGGAAATTGAATCTAATTTACCTGATTTACTTTATTTAGACCGGGCGCGCTTGAGTCAAATTCTTTTAAATTTGATTGGTAATGCGGTGAAGTTTACTGAAAAAGGTACAATTAAACTTTCTATTCATGCCTTAGAAAAAGATATTTACCGTTTTAGTGTTTCTGATACCGGTAGGGGGATCGCACAGTGTGAACTGAACAATATTTTCAAAATGTATTACCGCGTGAAAGAGGATACAAATAGATCTTCCGGTAGCGGAATAGGGCTTGCAATATCAAAAAATCTTGCTTTATTAATGAAGGGGGATATTCAAGTTGAAAGTCAGCTTGGTGTAGGCTCAACATTTGATCTGACTATCTATGCGAAAGAAGCGCATCCGATTAATAATTATGAACCTATCCAACCGTTGAATTTATCCGTTTTACTGGTTGAAGATATTGAATTAAATGTTCTTGTAGCAAAAAGCGTATTAGAAAAACTCGGACATCATGTTGATGTTGCGTTGAATGGGAAAGATGCTATTAAACTTTTTGAACGCAATAGCTACGATATTATATTACTTGATATTAACTTACCCGATATGTCCGGATTCGATATAGCCTCTCATCTACGTCAAAAATATGAAGACGGCATTTATGATTTTCTTCCCCCTCTTGTAGCTTTCACCGCTAATGTGATGCAAAGTGAAGAAGAATATCAGAGTAAGGGAATGGATACGGTGTTACGTAAACCTCTTGTATTGGAAGATCTAAAACGCTGTTTTTACCATTTTTTTGGTGAAGAAAACATCGAATTTAAAGTCGTGGAAAAACAGTTAGCCCACCAATCTTTGGATCTAGAGCAGATAGAATTAGTAGTCAAAACTCAAACCGAACAAAATTTAATTCTGTTTAAACACATGATGCCTGCGTATCTTGAAGAACTTAATGATGCTTTTGAAGTTTATTCGGTGGATAATTCTGCCACTCAAAATGTTGCCAATATTGCACATAAAATTAAAGGAGCGGCAGGTTCTATCGGTTTAATAACAGTGCAGCAACTTGCAGAAAAAATACAATGTTATCAGGAAGATAGTTGGAAGGATAATATTGAAAATTGGCTTGATAAACTTAATACCCACTGGCAGACGAATGTGAAAGAATTAGAAGATTATTTAAAGTTATAGCAAAATGACCGCACTTTGCATTGAAAGTGCGGTCATTTTTTATGAATTTTCATTCTCCAATTTTTCTTCTGAATATTCCCGTAATTGGTGAATTTCGCGTTTTGCTTTATCAGACAGCACTTTATTATCTTTCAGCATTTGCTCTGAACGCGCCATAATAAAGCGTAAATAATCGGTATTTTGCGTTTGTTCAAAAAATTGCTTTGCCTGATACATATCGGTGAAATCTTTATTCGCTTGAGTAAGCAACATTTTTTGACCGAATAACAGGATTAATGCCAGCGCTAAAGATATAACTGCGCCATAACCGTTTGTTGGATAATAAAGTAATCCCCCGATAATAAATAGACCGGAAACCAAGCGAGAGCTGTTTTTGATGTAGGTTTCACTGGGCGGAGTCTGTATTAATTCCTTGATTTTCATTATTTTTTACCCTAAAAATAAGGGCGTTATCATACGCCCTTATGGTTCAATATTTCAAGCGCTATCTAAGCGAGAATACCTGCCCAATAACCTAAAATCCCGATCCCAAATAGGGCAAAGATGATGATCATCGCATTCACTTTTTTACGCAATAAATACATACATAAGAATGTGAGCAATAATGCGAGTAAACCGGGAAGAAGATTATTTAATACGCCTTGTAAGGTAACAACAACCTCGTCACCTAATTGATTTTTATAACGGATAAGCTCTAATGGGACATTGATGGTCGTCCATTTTGAAACCAGTGATCCCATCACAAAAAGACCGAGAATGGATGCGCCTTGTGTAATCTTTTGTAATCGACCTCCGCCCATATCTGAGACGATCTCAGTGCCTTTTTCATAGCCATATTTGAAACCATACCAACGGGTTAAAGCACGGATAACATTAATTAAAATGAAGAACAATAAAGGTCCTAAAAGGCTGCCGGTTAAGGCAATACCGGCACCCAATGCGGCTAAAACAGGGCGTAATGTTCCCCAAAAAATTGGGTCACCCACACCGGCAAGTGGTCCCATTAAGCCCACTTTCACCCCGCTGATTGCCGCATCATCCACATCTTTTGCACCGTTTGCATGTTCCTGTTCCATGGCTGCGGTAACCCCCATAATGGCGGAACCGACCCATGGATGGGTATTAAAGAATTCAAGATGGCGTTTTAATGCAGCGGCTTGATCTTCTTTTTTACTGTATAAACGCTTGATGGTTGGGATCATAGAAACACAGAATCCCATTGATTGCATACGCTCGAAGTTGAATGAACCTAAAAGGAACGTTGAACGGAAGTAGGTTCTTAAAATATCACCTTTAGTAAGTGTTGTTTTTTGATCTGACATAATTCGCTCCTTATAGACCTTCTAATTCGTTATCGGCCAATTTTCTTTTGGTCACTGCCGGCATTGTTGCTTGGTTAAAGCGAGGATTTAATTGGATATAAAGCATTGCCAAACAAGTACCTAAAATACCTAAACCTACTAAGTTATAGTTAGTGAATGAGGCAATCACGAAACCAAGGAAGAAGAACGGCATTAATGCACCTGCACGCATCATGTTGATGACCATTGCATAACCTACAACCACGATGAAACCACCGGCTATTTGTAAACCACGGGTAATCACTTCTGGGATCGCACCTAGTGCATTGGTTACAGTATCAGTACCTGCGACTAAAGCAACGGCGAATGCAGGAATTGCAACACGTAAGGCTTGTAAAGAAAGACCGGCAAAATGACAAAGCTCAATACCTCGGAAATTGGCTTGCTCTGCAAATTTATCGGCTTTGTGTTGTAAGAAAATCGTTAAAGTACGAACAAAGATGGTTAATACTTGACCTGCCGCAGCAACCGGTACCGCAATAGCAATTGCCGTGCCCACCGATTGTCCACCTTTGATAACCAAGATTGCAGAGATAACACTCGCCAGTGCCGCATCCGGTGCCATTGCTGCACCCACGTTCATCCAACCTAATGCGATCATTTCTAAAGTACCACCAAGAATGATGCCGGTTTCAATATCACCTAATACCAGACCTATCATGGTACAAGCAAAAAGTGGACGGTGGGTTTGACGTTCATCTAACACACTTCCCATACCGCAGATCGCCGCAACCAGTACGACTAAAATGAGTTCCATTGTTGACATAAAAGGCTCTCCTAAAATTTAATTGAATCTAATTTTTCACGGGTAAGCTCAACGGGCTTATTTGCCGCCACTTTCTGAAGTGAGAGTTTTACACCCATATCGAGTAATTTTTTAAATGCTTCCACATTAGACGGATTGACGGTGACGGCATCGGAAAGTTGTTTATTTCCTTCTTTGTGCGTCATACCTCCTACATTGATGGTATCAATGCGCAATCCGCCTTCAATTAAACGCACCGCATCTTCCGGTTTTGTCACCAGCATCAAAATATTGCGGCTGGCGTATTTAGGATTGTTATACACCTTAATCGCTTTATCTACGGAAATGACATAGGCTTTCAAATGTGGCGGAGCAATTTGGAGCAATAACTCTTTACGAAGTTCATCATTGGCTACTTCATCACTGATCGCAAAAATAGCTTCACATTTCACTGCTTTTGCCCAAGATGTTGCTACCTGACCATGAATTAAACGATCATCAATCCGCAATAAATTGACACTCATACGCCCATTTGGATCATATTGTGTATTGTCTTCCTCTAGTTCCTGTTCTTCCGATGACTCTCTCGTTGTCTCTTTCGCTTGAGTAAAGGTTTCATCAGATTTACGATAGCTTTTCACCGCCATTACTCCCACTTCTTTTGCGGTAGTGGCGAGATCTTCTGTTGATTTTGCATCGTCTTTCGCATCCAATACTTCCAACAACATAGGCAAACTCACGCCGGTGACAATATCATCTTGTGGGCGTTTTGCCGCCACACGAGCTGCCGCGTTATAAGGGCTGCCACCGAATAAATCCACCAAAAATAACACCGAATCGGTGGGATCACATTCTGCGATAATCGCTTCATATTTTTCCACCAAGGTGTCTTGCCCCTCTCCCGGAACGAATGTGACACCGTGGAGTCCTTCCACTTCGCCAAACACCATTTCAGAAGAGTTCACCAACTCTGCGGCAAGTTTGCCGTGAGCTGCAACGATTACTTGAATCATTGGGTACTCCTAACGTTATAAAAAAACGTGGCAAGCATAATGTAAACGATTACCTAACTCAATATAGGTATGAAAGGATTTAGGAAAAAAGTGTGAGCCAGATCAACATTTATTCATAATGATGACGAAATAGGCAGTAAATAATGGCGTATTTTTGGAAGAAAAGTGCGGTCAAAATTTTACAGGATTTGTAGAACATCAAAATTTCGCTAAAATGCACCGAAATGATAATAAGGATTCCTTATGCCAAATCGTCAATGCCAAGTGCTTATTTCTGATGTATTCCCTGAATTTTTGCCTCCACAAGTTTTAATCCTTGGAGAGCGGGGGATTCCTTTTGCTAAAGCATCCAATTTATTGGGACAAGAATTTGAACATATTTTATTTGATGCACGAAATGGCATTCATTTAGAAGCCCTTGCCATTGCCGCCGGTACATTAAAAGTGGGGGGGACGTTCTGTTTGTTGTTTTCGGCGTGGGAAGATTTAGAAAAACGCGCCGATTTTGATAGCCTTCGTTGGAACGGAAACAATGCTGTTATTTGCACACCCAATTTTATTCACCATTTCAAACTATGCGCGGAGCGCTACCATTTTCCTACTTTGAGAGAACCAAGTGCGGTCAGATTTCCCGTTGTTTTCCATCATGAGAAAAAAAACAAATCAGCCACAGCGGAGCAGCAAACAATCATTGAGGAGATTTTACAACGACAGCGTGATCTTTACTTTTTGACGGCAAAACGCGGAAGAGGCAAATCCGCCCTATTAGGTATGCTTGCCGATCAAATTGATACACCGATTTATCTCACCGCTCCCAACAAAAGTGCGGTCAATTCTTTGTATGATTTTTCTAAGGGAAATATCGAATTTATTGCACCGGACGAATTAAGCCAACGATTACAACAAAATGCAGCATTCTCTGAAAGTGCGTGGCTTTTAGTGGATGAGGCGGCGATGATTCCTTTGTCTTTATTACAGCAATTTTCTCAACATTTTTGCCATATTGTTTTTAGTACAACAATTCATAGCTACGAAGGAACAGGGCGTGGCTTTGAATTAAAATTTAAGCAAAAAATTCACCGCACTTTCCAACAATTTGCGCTCTATCAACCTCTGCGTTGGGAAGAAAATGATCCACTGGAACATTTCATTGAAGATCTTTTATTGCTAGAGGCAGAAGATCAATTTGAGCAAATTGCGTATAACCCACAGGGCGATATTCAGATTGATGAAATCAAGCAGTCTCGGTTAATCAGTTCGCCCGAGCCTTTTTATGGCTTGATGACATTGGCACATTATCGAACTTCACCCATTGATTTACGTCGTTTATTTGATGGTGAAGGACAGCACTTTTACTTGGCGAACAATCAACAACACCTTATCGGTGCAATTTGGGCGTTAGAAGAAGGCGGAATGAGTGATAAAAATCTGATCGAACAAATCAGACAAGGAATACGTCGCCCCAAAGGAAATCTTGTACCTCAAGCACTTTGTTTCCATGCTAATCTTCCTCAAGCCTGTTTATTACGTTCACAGCGGATCTCGCGTATTGCTGTACAGCCTCGTTGGCAACAGCACGGAATAGGGGAGGCATTAGTGAACACAATGCAGAAACCGGCGGTGGATTTTCTTTCTGTGAGCTTTGGTTATACGGAAGAATTAGCCTATTTTTGGAAAAAGTGCGGTTTTGTTTTGGTTCATTTAGGGGAACATCAAGAAGCCAGTAGCGGCAGCTATTCCGCCATTGCCTTGAAAGGAATATCGGAAGAAGGTATAGCCTTTGTAAAAATTGCACAGCGACAATTTCAACGTAATGTAGCGTTATCACCTCATCCTTTGGCTGAAACAATGGTGCAGGGGGAAATTGATTGGTCGCTTAATGAGGAAGATTGGCAAAGTTTAAAAAATTTTGCCTATTTCAACCGCACTTTATTTTCCTCAATGCCTGCGATTCAACGTTTGTTAAGGGCGAAAAATAAAAGGAATTTTCCACAACTTTCAACCTATTTGACGAAAAAACGACTACCCTCTAACAAGAAAAAAAGCGTAGAATATTTTCGTTTAGAAATTAAACGATATTTAGAGGAACTTTTATGACAACAACAGAAAAAACAGAGAAACCTAAGGGGTGGTTTAAACGGGCTTTGGAAAAGTATGATAATTTTCTAAAAACTTACGATCTTGATTCACCAAGCTGTTGCGGTATGCCAAAAATGCGTGAAGATGAAAACGGAAATTTATGCAAAGAAGATTCGCTCTTTAAAAAATAACCTGTTTTTTTATACAGACTCCAGCTTGAATCCCCTTTTTTAATTCAGTAAACTATGCGTTAATTTTTATCAGAGATTGACGCATTATTCATGAAAACCGCTTTTTTCCAACTCGATATTCCTTCCACCCCAAACGACCACAAAATTTTAGGTAATGTCTTGCAAGGTGCTGATGCGCTAGCGATTAGCGAAATTGCCGAACAACACCAACATTTAACTGTTGTAGTCACTCCCGATACTCGAAGTGCGGTTCGCTTATCAGGTATTTTATCGGAATTAAGCAGTCAAGAAGTGAGACTTTTTCCTGATTGGGAAACCTTGCCTTATGATACGTTTTCGCCGCATCAAGATATTATTTCTTCCCGTCTGAGTGCGCTTTTCTATCTACAAAATGCGAAAAAAGGCATTTTTTTATTGCCGATTGCGACTTTAATGCAACGCCTTTGCCCGCCACAATATTTACAACATAATGTTTTATTGATCAAAAGAAGTGATAGCATTGTTATTGATAAAATGCGTTTACAATTGGAGTCAGCCGGTTATCGTGCCGTAGAGCAAGTATTGGAACACGGTGAATATGCCGTACGCGGTTCGTTGCTCGATCTCTTTCCTATGGGAAGTGCAGTACCTTTTCGGTTAGATTTTTTTGATGATGAAATTGATTCGATCCGCACTTTTGATGTGGATACACAACGCACACTTGATGAAATTCAATCTATTAATCTTCTGCCGGCACACGAGTTTCCTACGGATGACAAAGGGATTGAGTTTTTCCGCTCTCAATTCAGAGAAACCTTTGGTGAAATCCGCCGTGATCCGGAACATATTTATCAACAAATTAGTAAAGGCACGTTAATTTCCGGGATTGAATATTGGCAGCCGCTATTTTTTGCAGAAATGGCGACCTTATTTGATTATCTTCCTACCCAAGCCTTATTTGTGGATATGGAAGCAAATCAAGCACAAGGGGAGCGTTTTTATCAAGATGCAAAACAGCGTTATGAACAACGCAAAGCGGATCCTATACGTCCCTTATTGCCACCGGAACGTTTATGGTTAAATATTGATGAAGTAAATCGCCAACTGAAAGACTATCCGCGTATTACCCTTAAAAATGAAAAAGTGCGGTCATCCGTACGTCAGAAAAATTTACCGATCACTTCATTGCCGGCGATCACTATTCAATCACAACAAAAAGAACCTCTCGGGCAACTTCGCCAATTTATTGAGCATTTTAATGGCAACATATTGTTTTCCGTGGAAACGGAAGGTCGTCGGGAAACCTTGCTTGACTTGTTGCAACCATTAAAAATCAAACCGAAACAAATTCAATCTCTCGCTCAAGCAGATCAAGAAAAATTCAGCTTGCTGGTTAGTGCCTTTGAGCAAGGCTTTATTATTGAGCAACCTTTGCCCTTAGCCATTATTGGTGAAGCCAATTTACTGGGCGAACGGATACAACAGCGTCAGCGTGATAAGCGTAAAACCATTAATCCGGATACCCTTGTACGTAATCTGGCGGAACTCAAAATCGGGCAACCGGTGGTACATCTGGATCATGGAGTAGGGCGTTACGGCGGCTTGGTGACACTTGATGCAGGAGGGATTAAAGCAGAATATTTGCTCCTGAATTATGCTAATGAATCCAAACTTTATGTGCCTGTCACCTCATTGCATTTGATTAGCCGTTATGTTGGCGGTTCTGATGAAAGTGCGCCATTACATAAACTGGGTAACGAGGCTTGGGCGAAATCACGCCAAAAAGCCGCAGAAAAAATTCGTGATGTGGCGGCGGATCTGTTAGATGTTTATGCTCAACGTGAGGCGAAAAAAGGCTTTGCCTTCAAATATGATCGTGATGAATTTCAACAATTTGCGGCAACGTTTCCTTTTGAAGAAACCCATGATCAAGAAATGGCGATTAATGCCGTTATTTCGGATATGTGCCAGCCAAGAGCAATGGATCGTTTGGTTTGTGGCGATGTGGGGTTTGGTAAAACCGAAGTGGCAATGCGTGCGGCGTTTTTGGCGGTAATGAACCATAAACAAGTCGCTGTTTTAGTACCGACGACATTGCTTGCACAACAACATTATGAAAATTTTAAAGATCGTTTTGCTAATTTACCGGTGAATGTGGAAGTGTTATCACGTTTTAAAACAGCGAAAGAACAAAAACAAATTCTGCAAAATCTGGCGGAAGGTAAAGTGGATATTTTGATCGGCACTCATAAACTGATTCAATCGGATGTGAAATTTCACGATCTCGGTTTGCTGATTATTGATGAAGAACATCGTTTCGGTGTGGGTCAAAAAGAAAAAATTAAACAGTTACGTGCCAATATCGATATTCTCACCCTCACGGCAACCCCGATTCCACGCACCCTTAATATGGCAATGAACGGTATTCGTGATCTGTCCATTATTTCCACACCACCGGCCCGTCGTTTAAGTATTAAAACCTTCGTGCGTCAAAAAGATGATTTAGTGGTACGTGAAGCGGTCTTGCGTGAAATTTTGCGGGGCGGACAGGTGTATTATTTACATAACGATGTGGCAAGCATTGAAAATGCAGCAGAAAAATTGACCGCACTTGTGCCGGAGGCAAGAGTGATTGTCGGACATGGACAGATGCGTGAGCGTGAGTTAGAGCGAGTGATGAGCGATTTTTATCATCAACGCTATAACGTATTGGTTTGCTCAACTATCATTGAAACGGGAATTGATGTGCCAACCGCAAACACCATTATCATCGAACGGGCGGATCATTTTGGTTTAGCACAATTACACCAACTGCGTGGTCGGGTCGGGCGTTCTCATCACCAAGCCTATGCCTATTTGCTTACCCCGCCACCGAAAATGATGACAAAAGATGCGCAACGTCGCCTTGAAGCCTTGGAAAGTTTAGATAATCTTGGTGCAGGTTTTATTCTTGCCACCCACGATTTAGAAATTCGTGGTGCAGGGGAATTGCTGGGGAATGAACAAAGCGGACAAATTGAAACCATCGGTTTTTCCCTTTATATGGAATTGCTCGATGCGGCAGTGAAAGCCTTAAAAGAAGGGCGAGAGCCGTCCTTAGAAGAATTAACCCGACAGCACGCGGAAATTGAACTGCGAGTCCCGGCATTGTTACCGGATGAATATTTGGGCGATGTGAATATGCGTTTGTCCTTCTACAAACGTATTGCCGCAGCGGAAACCAAGCAAGAATTGGATGAATTAAAAGTTGAATTAATTGACCGTTTTGGTTTATTACCGGAAGCAGCGAAAAATTTACTGCAAATTGCCGAACTACGTTTATTGATCGAACCCTTGCAAGTGCTACGAATTGATGCGGGTACACAAGGTGGTTTTATTGAATTTTCACCAAATGCAAAAATTGATCCGGAAAAATTTATTCAGCTCATTCAAAAAGAACCGATAGTCTATCGCTTTGATGGTCCGTTCAAGTTTAGGTTTATGAAAGATCTTTCAGAGAATAAAGTGCGGTTGGAATTTGTGGTGGATTTGGTGAAAGAATTGGTTGGATAATTAAATTATTTGGTAAATGGATTTCGTTTATAACGAAACCCATTTATTAATTATCCTAGTGCAAAATGTCGTTGTTTATTTCACCTTCGTACCCTTTAACCATTTTCTCACCCAAGAACGATTAGCAGATAAGTTTTGCATAATATTTTCCCCTAAAGGCAAAGGTTCGCCGTAAATTAATGATGCCAAGGTTTCGCCGAGTAAGGGGGCGGAGGTTAATCCACGAGATCCCAATGCGGCACAGAGAAAAAGATTAGGAAAATTGACCGCACTTGGGATAGGCTGTTTGCGGCGTAGGAGATTAAATAGATTATGGTAATCTTCACGTTGTTGGTGGAAATTAGGTATATTGCCAACTATTGGAGCGAGATCACGCACGGAACAGCGAATAGCTGTTCGGGCAAGATTGCCTGAGGTATCCACATCTTGCGTCCAACTTTGTGCAATATTTTGTTGGAGCTTTTGTTGGTTTTCCTGCTGCTCTTGTTCGCTAAAGGTACGATTCGTATTATCACGGATATGGCTTGCACCAATACAGTGGCTGGTTTTGGCTTGATCGACAGGAGTGAGATAGCCATCATAGCAAAGCACGGACTTAAGTTTTAGTAAGTTTTCGGAGGTCGGGATTTGGCTGACTTGCCCTCGAATCGGGTAGAGCGGAAGTTTTTCCGTTTGAGTAAAATTTGTGATTTTATAGCCATTGGCGAGTATCACAACCTCATGTTCCATATGTTGATTTTGCGAATTCATCAGTTGCCAACCGTATTGGGTTTGTGAAAGTGCGGTAATTTTTTGCGAAGTTTTGATTTTTACACCGCATTTTTCAAGTAGCAAAAAGGTATTTTGCACAAATTGGAGAGGAGCAAGCCAAGCCCCTTGGGAAATAAAACCGCCTCCGCAAGAAAGGGGTAAGCCGACTTTTGCGCTTAATGCCTCGGTATCCAACATCTCAAAGATTTCATTCGATAGACCTAATTGGGCAATTTTTTCCAATTTGACCGCACTTTTTTCGTTATAGGCGCATAACGCTACGCCACAAAACTCGTGTTCAAATTCAATCCCTTGTTTTATTGCCCAGTCAAGTAATTGTTTCCCATAAGAAAAGGCGTGAAGATAAAAATGAATAGTGAGGGGATTATCATCGCTGAGTTGGGGATAAAATGCTCCCTGTTTATTGCCGGAAGCATTGAGTGCAGGTTGTTCATCTTCACAATAAAGGGTGATGTCGGCACCCCGTTGAAGTAACGAAATCGCAGCACAGAGTGAGGCAATCCCCCCGCCAATAATCGCAATATCTTGTTTTTTCATATTTGCCGGTTGAGGCAAATACCAAGGTGCAGAAAGTGCGGTTGGTTTTGCTTGTGTTTTTTGTCCGCTCAGGCATTCCCGTTTTTTGCCAAACCCCTTACGTTTTGTTACCTCAAAACCAACTAATTCTAACCCTTTTCTGACCGCACTTGCGGCAGTGAACGTGGCAAAAGTACCATTTGGTTTGGTGAAGCGATACATTTGGACGTATAAGTTTTCGTTCCACATATCCGGATTTTTGCTGGGAGAGAAACCGTCTAAAAACCAAGCGTCAATATGTTCGTTCATATAATCGCCAAGTTGCGGTAAATTTTCTGTCACATCACCAAACCATAAGTCAAGGATGGTTTCATCAAAGTGAATACGTTGACAGCCTTTAATCGGTGATTGCCAATAGCATTGTAAATGCCGGCTGACTTCGGCAAATTGCGGATAGGCTGAATGAGCTTGCTGAAGTGCGGTGGGCTTTAGCGGATATTTTTCAAAGGAAATAAAATAGAGCCGCTTTAACGGCGAATGTTGGAATTGTTGGCGAAATTTACGGAATAATGCGGTAGTGGCGAAAAAATTTAATCCCGTGCCGAAACCGGTTTCGGCAATGACGAAATGGGTGTTTTCGTAGGTGAGCCAACGTTCCCATAATTGATTACCTTGTAAAAATACATAATCCGTTTCCGCCAAGCCATCGTGATTGGAGAAATAAACATCATCAAATTGATTGGAAATGGGGGTGTTTTCTTCATTAAAATGAATGTCGGCATACTGAACGTTGAACATTTTTATTCCTTTCTTGCATGATCGAATTGGCTTATAATAGCGGAATTTTCCGGCTTATTGAAATTTGTTGGCTGCTCCTAACTGGTCGAACAAATGAATTATTGCTTGAAATATTTTTATTTCGTAGTAGTTTTGAGCCGTTATTTTGACATATGAAACAAAAGGAAGAAGCAATGAAAAGAGCTGTCATTACAGGCTTTGGTATTATTTCCAGTATCGGCAACAATAAAGAAGAAGTGCTTGCCTCGCTAAAAGCGGGAAAATCGGGTATTGAAATTGTGCCTGAATTTGTTGAAATGAAAATGCGTAGTCATGTTGCAGGCACGATTAAATTGGATCCAAGTGAACATATTGATCGTAAAGTGTATCGTTTCATGGGTGATGCGGCGGCTTATGCTTACCTTTCTATGCGTGAAGCTATTGAAGATTCGGGTTTAACGGAAGAGCAGGTTTCCAATGATCGTACCGGTTTAGTCATCGGGGCAGGTACAGGGTCTGCACATAATCAATTAATTGCTTGTGATGCGGCACGTGGTCCTCGTGGTGTGAAGGCAATCGGGCCTTATGCGGTAACGAAAACCATGGCATCAAGTGTTTCAGCCTGTCTTGCTACGCCTTACAAAATCCGTGGTGTCAGCTACTCGATTAGTTCCGCTTGTGCGACTTCGGCACATTGTATTGGTCATGCACTGGAATTAATTCAATTAGGCAAGCAAGATGTGGTGTTTGCCGGCGGTGCGGAAGAATTATCTTGGGAATGTGCCACAGAATTTGATGCAATGGGAGCCGTTTCCACGAAATATAATGATACGCCGGAAAAAGCTTCTCGTGCTTACGATGCTAATCGTGATGGTTTCGTTATTGCCGGTGGCGGTGCAGTTGTGGTGGTGGAAGAATTAGAACACGCCCTTGCTCGCGGTGCAAAAATTTATGCGGAAATTGTGGGTTATGGTGCGACTTCTGACGGCTATGATATGGTCGCACCAAGCGGTGAAGGTGCGGAACGCTGCATGAAACAAGCCATGGCGACAGTGGACGCACCAATTGATTATATTAATGTTCACGGCACCTCAACACCGGTCGGTGATGTGAAAGAGTTGGGTGCAATCAAAGCAGTCTTCGGAGCAAAAACTCCGGCAATTTCTTCAACGAAATCAATGACCGGTCACTCTTTAGGGGCTGCAGGTGCGCATGAAGCGATTTATACCTTATTAATGCTTGATAATGATTTCATCGCGCCAAGCATTAATATTGAAACCTTAGATGAAGCAGCGGAAGGTTGCAATATCGTGACAGAAACCAAAGAAAATGCCGGCTTGCAAACTGTGATGTCAAACAGCTTCGGTTTTGGTGGTACGAATGCGACGTTAATTTTTAAACGTTACAATGGTTAATTAATACGCTAATCAAAAGGAGAATCGCACGTTAGTGATAGCGTGCGATTTTTTATATAAAACGCGTTGAAAAATGACCGCACTTTACTCATAAAAAAGCCCTGAATCCTCAGGGCTTTTGGCTGTGATTAATTTGCGATACCTTTGTGTCTTAACAGTGCATCTAATTGGGGTTCACGGCCACGGAAACGTTTGAAAAGTTCCATCGGTTCTTCTGAACCGCCACGGGTTAAGATTTCATCAAGGAAAGATTTTCCGGTGATTGGGTTAAAAATTCCTTCTTCTTCAAATCGTGAGTAGGCGTCGGCGGATAGCACTTCTGCCCATAAGTAGCTGTAATAGCCTGCGGCATAGCCGCCGGCGAAAATATGGCTGAAGCTATGTGGGGTTCTTGCCCAATCTACGCCTTTAATGACCGCAACTTGTGATTTTACCGCTTTGAGTGTGTCGAGAATTTGATTCATTTTTTCAGGATCAAAAGTATGATGCAAACGGAAATCGAAAATCCCGAATTCCAGTTGGCGCAAGACAAACATTGCCGCTTGGAAGTTTTTTGCTTTCAATAATTGTGTTAATTTCTCTTTTGGCAAAGGTTCACCCGTTTCATAATGACCGGAAATAAATGCCAGCGCCTCTTCTTCCCAGCACCAGTTTTCCATAAATTGGCTTGGTAATTCTACTGCATCCCAAGGTACACCGTTAATGCCAGCCACATCGGATACATCAATTTGTGTGAGCATATGATGAATACCGTGTCCAAATTCGTGGAAAAGTGTAGTGACTTCATCATGGGTAAATAATGCCGGTTTATCACCGATTGGTGCATTAAAGTTACAGGTTAAATAGGCCACCGGCGTTTGGATAGAACCGTCAAGTTTACGTTTTCTACCGATGCAATCATCCATCCATGCGCCGCCTCGTTTGTTTTCTCGGGCATAAAGGTCGAGATAAAAACTGCCGCGCAGTTGATCGTTTTCATCAATGAGATCAAAGAAACGCACATCTTTGTGCCAAGTATCCACATCAAAGCGCTCTACCGCACGAATGTTGAAAATGCGTTTAATCAGTTCAAATAAACCGGATAGAACACGATTTTCAGGGAAATAAGGGCGTAATTCTTCATCATTGATGGCGTAGAGATGTTGTTTTTGTTTTTCGCTGTAAAAAGTGATATCCCAAGGTTCAAGGTTTGTGACACCAAATTCTTGTTCGCAATAGGTTTTGAGTTCAGCCAATTCTTTTTCGCCTTGTGGCTTGGCTCGTTTTGCCAAATTATCTAAGAAATCCAATACTTGTTGCGGATTTTCTGCCATTTTTGTGGCAAGAGAGAGTTCGGTGTAGGTGCTAAAACCAAGTAGTTTTGCCAACTCTACGCGCAAGGTGAGAATTTCTTCCATGATCTTACTGTTATCCCATTTGCCGGCGTTAGGGCCTTGTTCTGATGCGCGGGTTGCGTAAGCTCGGTACATTTCTTCACGCAATGCTTGGTTTTCACAGTAGGTCATAATTGGCAAATAGCTTGGAATTTCAAGGGTAAAGCGATAGCCTTTCAAGCCTTTGCTTTCGGCGGATTGTTTTGCCGCTTGTAATGCCGATTCGGGAAGACCTTTCAGTTCCGCTTCATCTTCAATCACTTTTTCCCAACCCATCGTGGCATCAAGAACATTATTGCTGAATTGTGAGCTGAGTTCGGATAATTGTGCTGAAATTTCACCATAGCGTTTTTGTTTTTCTTCAGGTAATGCAATACCGGAAAGATCGAAATCCCGTAAGGAATTTTCAATCGCCTTTTTTTGTGCCACGGAGTAATCGGAAAACTCAGGGCTATTTTTGAGGGCTAAATAAGCATTGTAAAGCCCTTTGTGCTGTCCCACCCAAGTACTGTATTCAGAAAGTAAAGGTAAGCAGGCCTGATAGGCTTCGCGCAACTCAGAGCTGTTTTTTACTGAATTTAAATGGGAAATAGGCGACCAAGCACGATTTAGACGATCGCTGACTTCTGTTAAAGGTAAAATGAAATTTTCCCATGTAAAGTGAGGTTGATTTAAGACCTGTTCTATCGTGTCACGGCAATCTTGAATGAGTTTTTCAACGGCTGGTTGAATATGTTCAGGATTAATTTGTGAAAAAGGCGGTAAGCCTTGAATGTTAAGTAATGGATTTGACATAGATATTTCCTTTTTGAAAACTGTTTCTTATGTGACGGCAAATTCTATAATATCAAGGTTGAAAAATCTAAAAAATCAGTAATAATGGTTCGCATTTAAATTATTTAGGTACGCTATGAAGTATATTTATATTCTGTTGGGATTTATTTCTCTTGCACTAGGTATTATTGGTATTTTTCTGCCACTTTTACCAACCACACCCTTTCTTTTACTCACGTTATTTTTCTTTGCAAAAGGTTCAGAACGTTTGGAAACTTGGTTTCTTAGCACGTCTATATACCAAAAACATTTGAAGTCATTTAATGAACGTCGGGCGATGAGCAAAAAAACAAAAATGGCTATTTTGGCATTTGCCACTTCAATGCTATTAATTGGTTTTTACTTTACTCCTAGTGTTGTCGGTAGAAGTATTATTGCCGCATTAATCATTGTGAAATATTGGTTTTTCTTATTTTGGATTAAAACTGAGGAAGAATCGGAAGTTGCTCCTATTCAAAGAGAAGAGATAAGTAATGAGTAATTTTTTCTTTGTAAATTTGAAAAGTGCGGTCATTTTTTCTGTTATTTTTGCGCTGAATGGGTGTGATAATAATCAGTCACAGAATCCAAAACCATCTCAACACCAATCCGAACCCACTATTTCAATAGAAAAACCGCAGGTACACAATAATCGAGAGAAACTTGTACGCAGCATAAAATCGGTTGCAGTTTTAGATCCTTGGCAAGTGAAGGAGGCAGAACAGTTTTCCCTTATTCGAGATTTGTTTGAAGGATTAACAGCCTATGATGTACAAGGTAATATTATTCCTGCTGCTGCGGAAAGTTGGACAACGCAAGATAATAAAAATTGGACATTTATTTTGCGTGAAGGGTTGAAGTGGTCAAATGGCACAGCTTTAACTGCACAGGATTTTGTTCTCTCTTGGCAAGCCCTCTCTCAATCTGAAAGCCCGCTTAAATCTTATTTGCTCTATTTAAATTTAAAAGGTGCGAAACCTGTTCTAGACAAAAAACAACCCTTAACAAATTTGGGTATCTCTGCTGAAAATGACCGCACTTTAATTATCACGCTGGATAAACCTACCCCTTATTTACCTGAAATGTTGGCACATATTGCATTATTACCACAATATCATGATTTGAATTTATTTATATCAAACGGGGCGTATATGTTTTCATTGCGTGATGAAAAAGGGATTCATCTGGAGAAAAACCCATATTATTGGCAAAAAGATAGAGTGTCATTTAAACAAGTGGACTATGTCCCTTATGAGACTGAACCGCAGACTGAATTAGATATTATTTGGTCTCCAAGGGAAAAAACAGAAAACATACAATATTTTCCTCAACTATGTAGCTATTTTTACGAATTTAATTTGCGTGATCCTAAGTTGGCTAATCCCTTAATTCGGAAGGCGATAGTTTCTCTTATTTCCATTACAGGTATTACAAATAACGAAATGCCCAATTCCATTCCAAGTTCTTATTTTTTACCAAAAACAATGTTACAAGGGCAAGATTCACATTGGGAGCCGGTATTGGCAGAGCAGTTGCTAGCACAAAGCCATATTACGGAAAAGCAACCGCTGGCTTTACGATTAGGTTATGATGATACTGCATTGCATCAAAATATTGCGAATCGTTTAGCGAGACAATTATCGGAGTCGGATTTATTACGTGTAGAAACCGAGCCGATGAGCTGGCCAAAATTGCAGGAAAAACGGAATAAAGGTGATTTTCAATTAATTCGTTCCGGATGGTGTGGCGATTTTAATCACCCTATGGCATTTTTAGGGTTATTTTATTCAAAAAGTCCGGACAACAAGAGTGGTTATATCAATGTAAGATATGATCAGCTTTTTGAACAGGCATTAAAAAGCACATCAGAAAAAGAGCGGTCAGAAATTTATTTAAAATTAAGTGAAATTATCCAACAGGAAAATTTAGTATTGCCACTGTTTCAATATACGACACCTGTTTATATCTCTTCTTCCATAATGGGGGCAAAGAAAAATTCTATTAGTACGATCTATAGTAAGCATCTATGGAGAAAAGTGGAAGTCGAGTAAAAAATAACATATTAAATAACAAATTCCCCACTTAATCATTAAGCGGGGAATTTTTTAAGAATTATTTCTCGTCTTTCTTAACAATTTCTTCGCATGTTTCAATATCACTGCATTTTCCATAAAGATACAAGCTATGGGCTTTTAGTTTGATGCCATATTGTTCACTAATCTCTTTTTGGCGTTGCTCAATAAGGTTATCGGAGAATTCAAATACTTTACCACAGTCTTCACAAATAATATGGTCATGATGTTCTGTTGGTGCAAGTTCGAAAACCGATTTATTTCCTTCGAAATTATGACGAATTAAAATATGCGCTTCGTCAAATTGGTTAAGTACACGGTAAACAGTAGCAAGACCAATATCACTGCCTTGCTCTAATAAAATTTTATATACATCTTCTGCTGAAAAATGTTCGTTTTTGTGATTTTGCATTAAAGCCAAAATAGTCAAACGAGGCTCAGTAATTTTTAAGCCAGCTTTTTTAAGCAATTTAATATTTTCTTCAGACATAAAGTTTCCTTTTTTTATGATAGTTAAGCGAGCTCGGCTAAACACATTTCTTCATAAATTTGCTTACACCATTTTTCTACGCGTTCAGCAGTGAGTTCAGGTTGACGATCTTCATCAATACATAAACCGATAAAAGAGCCGTCTTCTAAGAGTGCTTTTGAGGCTTCAAATGTATAACCTTCAGTTGGCCAGTTTCCTACAATGATTGCTCCGCGTGGCTCTATAATATCGCGTATCGTACCAATTGCATCACAGAAATAATCGGCGTAGTCTTCTTGGTCGCCACAACCGAAAATTGCCACTAATTTATCTGTGAAATCAATTTCTTCTAAAGTTGGGAAAAAATCATCCCAATCTGCTTGAGATTCACCATAATACCAAGTTGGAATGCCGAAAAGTAAGAAATCATAGGCTTCAATATCTTCTTTTGAGGTTTTTGCGATGTCACGAATATCAACTAAATCATTACCCAATTGCTTTTGAATCATTTTCGCGATATTTTCGGTATTGCCTGTGTCGCTACCATAAAATAGGCCCACTACTGCCATTTTTCTTTCCTTTTAATTTAAACGTTTAAACAAACAAAATTTGTGCAAACTATACCATAAACTAGTTCTCATTTAAACCAATTAATTCTTATTTAGAAACCTATTAATAGCACGAATAACAAAGTCCGGTTTTTCTGCGTGAACCCAATGTCCGCAGCCGTTTATAGTAAATGATGTCGCGTTAGGAAATTGCTGTAAAATGTATTGTGCGTCTTCCGGTTTAATGTAAGGGGAATCCCCACCCTTAATAAATAAACTTTGTGCTGTAACATTGACATTTTGCCAATCCATCAAATGGTTATAATTATTGAAAAGTGCGGTCAAATTAAAACGAAAAAATTCAGGAGAGCCGGATTCAAAAGATTTCAACATAAACTGAATTACACTCGGATCGTTGATTTCTTGTTCTAAAATTTGTTTCGCTTGTTGGCGCGTTTCTGGTTTAGCCTGTTTCACGGCAAATAACCCCCTAAAAACATCTTGATGTCCTTGTTTGCCGTAGGGGAGCGGGGCAATGTCAATGACAATCAATTTTTCAACAATTTCAGGATGAAGTGCGGTCAATTTCATCGCTGTTTTTCCTCCCATGGAGTGACCAATCAAAATGACTTTTTTCAAGTTAAGATGTTGGATAAGCGTGAAGAGATCTTCCGCCATGAGTTCATAATTCATTGATTCTGCATGAAAACTTCGTCCATGATTACGCAAATCAACACGTAGGATATCGTAATCGTCACTGAATGCTCGGGCGATAACGCCGAGATTATTCATATCGCCAAATAAACCATGAATAAAAACTAAGGTAGGGTGAGTAATTGCTTGTTCTGTTTGATGAAATTGATAATTTAATAATTGAGAGCTAGGCATAATTTTCGCGTGAGAATTAGTTGAGAAGTCGTTATAATGGGCAAAAATTTTAGCAAAGGGAGAAATAAAAATGAAGATCATTGAAGTCGATGAAGAATTATACCAATACATTGCGAAACAAACCCAGTCCATTGGTGAAAGTGCTTCCGATATTCTTCGCCGTTTGCTGAATTTACCCCCTAACCCGAATAGTACGTTAGATTTTGTTTCTTTTGATGAGGCGAATAAAAGTGCGGTCAAATCTGCTGCTGTTTTGCCAAAAGAGACAAAGGCGGAAAATGTCTCTCAAATCCAATCGGAATCTGCGCCAAAAGCACTTGAACCCGCAGTGTTAAAAACTGCAAGAAAACAGTCGGAGACGGCGATTAGTCAAATAACGGATAAAGTTCGTGCGTTATTAAATTCTTCGGAATTTAAAGAAGAAACAAAAGCAGTTGTGCGTTTTTTAGCTGTCTTGCGCGTGCTTTATCGGACTAATCCGGAAAGTTTCGCACAGGCAACGGAATCTCTACAAGGCCGTACCCGTGTTTATTTTGCTCGTGATGAAGGGACATTGTTAATGGCGGGTAATCACACCAAACCGAAACAAATTCCGGATACGCCTTATTGGGTGATTACTAATACCAATAGCGGCAGAAAAATGCTAATGCTGGAAGGGGCGATGCAATCTATGGATTTGCCGGAGACCCTGATTGATGAAGTTCGAGTCTATTTTGTCAGCAACTAAATCATTTCCTTGGCAAATTTTTGCCAATGATCCCCAATATTGTGAAAAAATTGCCTTGCGTTCATCTCAAGGTGATGTTTTTACTTGGGGAGAGATTGGGCAAAAAATCGATCAAACCGCCATATTTTTACAAACGCGAGGTATCACATCGGAAAGTGCGGTCGCTTTTTGTGGCAAAAATTCTGAATCGATCCTTTTTCTTTATCTTGCGACCATTCAGATCGGGGCAAAAATTCTAGGTTTAAATCCTGCATTTCCGCAAGAAAAAATCCATGAGCTATGTCGTGAATATGCCATTGACTTATGCTTTTTTGATAAAGATTTGTTGGCTATTTCAAACGAACATTTATCAGTTGCGTTTCATCATGAGGCGGATTTTGTTCGCCCTGTGACCATGACACTGACTTCTGGCTCAAGCGGCTTGCCTAAAGCGGTGGTACATCATATACAGGCACATTTGGATAATGCCCGTGGCGTGTGTCAGTTAATGCACTTTAATTCCTCTCAATCATGGTTATTATCATTGCCTTTGTACCATGTTTCAGGGCAGGGCATTGTGTGGCGTTGGTTGCTCTGTGGGGCTGAATTACATTTTCCTCAAGTGGATTTTTTTGCCTCACTCTTGCAAGCCAGCCATGTGTCATTAGTACCAACGCAGCTTCAACGTTTGCTCAATTATTTTGTGCAACATCCCCAAGCAACTTTTAAAACGAAGCATATTTTATTGGGGGGAGCGCATATTCCGGTGGAATTGACTCAAGCTGTTCAGCAGTATGGCATTTCTTCCTATAGCGGATATGGTATGACAGAAATGGCATCAACAATTTTTGCGAAATTGTCGGATAATTTGCCCGGTGTGGGGCAACCGCTCTTAGGACGTGAATTTCAACTGGTGAATGAAGAAATTTGGTTGAAAGGAGCTGGGTTGGCGTTAGGTTATTGGAAAAAAGGTGAGATTATTCCGCTCACTAACGAACAAGGTTGGTTGCAAACAAAAGATAAAGGCATGTGGAAAAATAATGAATTAGTGGTCGTGGGGCGTTTAGACAATATGTTTATTTCTGGTGGTGAAAACCTCCAACCGGAAGAAATTGAAAGGGCGATATTGCAATCTAATTTGGTGAAACAAGTGTTTGTATTACCCAAAGAGGATTTAGAATTTGGTGCAAGACCCGTCGCTATCCTTGAATTTTATGAACACTTCACGGAAAGTGCGGTCGAAAAACTGCGTGTTTTTTTACAAGAACATTTAGCAAGATTTAAGCAACCGATCGCTTATTACCCATTGCCTCTTGGAATACAACAAGGAGCGATTAAGATTTCGCGTAAAGCGTTAGCACAATGGTTGGCGTGTCAAGAAAATAAATAGGAAAACTATGAAATTACCTCGTTTTTTAACCGCACTTTCAGTTAGTTTTATGGTAGGGGTTGCCCTTACGCAATCTGCTATGGCGGAGCAGGAAAAAGCACTTCCGACAGAACAAAGCCTGAAAGCGGATTTGTCTGCGGCACAAAAAATAGATGATGCTGAAGTGAAAAAATCACGTATTAATGAGTTGCAGATATCACTTGATTTGTTACAACAAATTCAAAATCAGCAAAAAAATAATGATGATTTGGATAGTACGCTTAGCCGTGCGGATGCGGAAATCCAAAAAAATAATACGGATTTGCAAAATCTTAAAAAAAGTTTAGATCAAGTCAAGGTAGATGACTACGCTTCAATTTCTTTGGCGGATTTACAAACTGAACTGGAAAAACTGAATAATCAGCAGCAAGAGAGTCAGGTAGCATTAAGTGCGGCTAATGGGTTAATGGCAGGACAAAGCGGTGTTTCAGAACGTTCGCAAACCGTACTGGCGGATAATTTAAGACGCACGCAAATTTTAAACCAACAGCTTTCTGATCATAGGCTAAGTACAGCGTTGCAGCAGCAATATCAGTTGGAATTGCAACTCATTGAACTAAAAAATGATTATAATCAAACTTTGCTAAAAAATAGCGATCAACTTTCTTTACTCTACAAGAGTCGATATGACTTATTAAATGTTAAACAACAAGTTCAGCAACAACAGATTTCAGCAATTCAGGACGTTATTAATCAGAAAAATCTTGCTCAAAGCCAAGACAAAGTTGAGCAAGTACAGCAACAGCAACAAAGTGCGGTTAAAAATGATTACATTCAAAAAGAATTGGATCGCAATGCACAACTCAGTAAGTTTTTGTTAGAACAAACGGAAAAAACAAATACATTAACGCAAGATGAACTGAAAATGCGTAATGTGTTGGATAATTTAACACAGACCCAACGTACGATTGACGAACAGATCAGTGCATTGCAGGGTACACTTGTGCTTTCCCGTATTATTCAGCAGCAAAAACAAAAATTACCGACAAATTTAAATATTCAGGGGTTATCAAAACAAATTGCTGATTTACGTGTGCAAATTTTCGATATTACACAGCGTCGTAATGAGCTCTATGATCTCGATGCGTACATTCAAAAAGTAGAGTTGAATGAAGATCAACCTTTTACCAATACGGAAAAGACACAATTAATTACTTTGTTGACCGAACGTCGCAAAATGGGTTCTGACTTAATCAAATCATTAAATAATCAGTTAAATTTAGCGATTTCTTTAGAATTAACGCAGCAACAAATTACCCAAATTAGCGATCAAATTCAGTCGAAGCTCGATCAACAAAGTTTCTGGGTAAAAAGCAATAACCCGATTAATTTGGATTGGCTGAAAGCTTTGCCAATGTCATTAGAGGGGCAATTTGATGGCATGATGAAACGTCTTGGTTTTCCTACAAACTATGATAATTTGCCCTCGTTGCTGACTTATGTATTTTTTCTTATTGTGATTGGTGGTGCGATTTTTAAATTCAAACCGGCTATTAAGCATCGCTTGGCAATGATTAATGGTGAAATTAATACTTTGCGTGCAGATACCCAGTGGCATACACCGATGGCATTGATTTTAACGGGATTACTTAATTTATCCGGTACGCTTTGGTTTCTTGCGATCTGCCAAATGATTGGCTTTTTCTTCTTCCGTAATCCGCAAGAATTTTGGGATTGGTCGTTCCGTATGGCGGGATATTGGTGGTTCTTCAATGTGTGGTTTGCCATTTATCGTCCAAACGGGATTTTCGTTCGCCATTTTGGTTTTGCTCAAGAGGATGCTGAAAAGTTCCGTGGGGTGGTAAAACGCATTATTATTGCGGTTGTTCTCTTATTGAATACATCGGTATTTAGTAATGTGATGGATAATGGTTTGGCAAATGATGTACTGGGCGAACTCAACACGATTATCGCCTTGATGTTCTGTACGGTAATTATCGCACCACGTTTTAATCGCGCTCTTCGAGCTTATGAAGAAAATCAATCACAACGTAATAACGTGATTGTGAAAGCCATTCAAATTCTATTGCAGTTGGTTCCAATAGGGTTAATTCTGCTGATTGTTCTCGGTTATTACTATACGGCGCTGAATTTAATCCAACATATCATCAATTCTTATATTGCTTGGTGTATTTGGTTTATTTTACGCAATGTCATTTATCGTGGTATTACAGTGTCATCGCGCCACTTAGCACACCGCCGTCTTATGGAAAAACGCTATCAAAAATCGGAAGAGTTTAATGATGGTGTGCCTTCAGATGACGTGGTTGTGATTACAGACCAAGAAGAAGGCTTGGCGTTAAATGAGGTAAGAAGTCAATTGCTACGTTTTGCAGACTTGTTTATTTGGTCGGCATTATTTGCAATTTTCTATTTTATCTGGTCGGATCTTGTGACAGTGGCAAGTTACTTGCGTGATATTACATTATGGCAGCAAATCTCTGTGGTAGATGGGGCAAATGTCACGGAAAGTATCACATTATTTAATTTACTTGTTGCTCTTATTATTGTGGGGATTACTTATGTTCTTGTAAGAAATATTTCAGGTATCCTGGAAGTCTTACTTTTCTCACGTTTGAAATTATCTCAGGGAACGCCTTATACCATCACGACGTTATTAACCTATGTTATTGTGGCAGTAGGCGGTGCATGGGGATTTGCTACGCTGGGGATGTCGTGGTCAAAATTGCAGTGGTTATTTGCCGCACTTTCAGTGGGACTTGGTTTCGGTATGCAAGAAATTTTTGCGAATTTTGTTTCCGGCATTATCTTACTATTTGAACGTCCGATTCGTGTTGGTGATACCGTAACGATTAATGGGGTAAGCGGCACCGTCGCTAAAATTCGTATTCGTGCGATTACATTGATTGATTTTGATCGAAAAGAGGTTATTGTTCCTAATAAATCTTTTGTGACTGGTCAGGTGATTAACTGGGCACTTTCCAGTACGATGACCCGTTTAGTTGTGACTGTTGGGGTAGCTTACGGTTCAGATTTAGAATTAGTGAAAAAATTACTCCTTCAGGCGGCAAACGAGCAACCTGCGGTATTAAAAGATCCTGAACCTCGCGCATTCTTTTTATCATTTGGGGCGAGTACATTAGATCACGAGCTACGTGTTTATGTTGGTCAGCTTTCTGAAAGAACCAATACGGTAGATGCGCTTAATCGTCGTATTAATGAACTCTTTTCTGAAAACAATATTGACATTGCATTCAATCAACTTGATATCTTTATTAAAAACAATGATACCGGTGAAGAAATTCCTTTCATTGATGTCAATGCAACAACATTATCTAAGAAAAAATCGTAGAAGTAGAAAAAGGGGAGGTAAAATATGGCAGGTAATACAATAGGACAACTTTTCCGCGTGACAACCTTTGGTGAATCGCACGGTATTGCGCTCGGTTGTATTGTGGACGGAGTTCCACCCAATATGACATTGTCTGAAGCGGATATTCAGCCTGATTTAGATCGCCGTAAACCGGGTACTTCTCGTTATACTACCGCACGTCGGGAAGCAGATGAAGTGCAAATTTTATCGGGTGTATTTGAGGGAAAAACTACCGGCACAAGCATTGGAATGATCATTAAAAATGCTGATCAACGTTCTCAAGATTATGGTGAAATTAAAGATCGTTTTCGTCCGGGACACGCTGACTTTACTTACCAACAGAAATACGGTATTCGCGATTATCGTGGTGGCGGACGCTCTTCCGCACGTGAAACGGCTATGAGAGTCGCAGCAGGAGCGATTGCTAAAAAATATTTACGGGAACAATTTGACATTGAGGTACGTGGTTTTTTAAGTCAAATCGGTGAGGTGAAAATTGCACCGCAGACGGTAGGGAAGATTGATTGGAAAAAAGTGGAAAGTAATCCTTTCTTTTGCCCTGACGAAAGTGCGGTTGAAAAATTTGATGAATTGATTCGAGAACTTAAAAAAGAGGGCGATTCCATTGGTGCAAAGCTCACCGTGATTGTTGAAAATGTACCGGTTGGCTTAGGTGAACCGGTATTTGATCGCTTGGATGCTGATTTGGCTCATGCCTTAATGGGAATTAATGCTGTGAAAGGTGTGGAAATTGGCGATGGTTTTGCGGTGGTGGAACAACGGGGTAGCCAACACCGTGACGAAATGACACCGAGTGGCTTTGAAAGCAATCATGCAGGCGGCATTTTAGGGGGGATTAGCTCCGGTCAGCCGATTATTGCCACCATTGCATTGAAACCGACTTCAAGCATTACAATACCTGGGCGTTCTGTAAACCTTGATGGTGAAGCAGTAGATGTGGTGACAAAAGGTCGTCATGATCCTTGCGTGGGGATTCGTGCTGTACCCATTGCGGAAGCGATGGTCGCTATTGTGCTATTGGATCATTTATTACGTTTTAAGGCGCAATGTAAGCAGTAGAGCGCGTGAAATGAATAAAATTATATTAAAAACTGCGGTTGGTTTAACCGCACTTTTTTGTTTTGGGGTGCAAGCCTCTCCACACGATTGGCAGCAAGTTAAGCGTCCTATTCCAAGTGAGGATGGAAAAGCCCAGCCAATCGGAAGCTATTCTAATGGTTGTATTATCGGTGCTGAAGCTTTACCGGCTAAAGGTGACGGCTATCAAGTGATCCGTATGAATCGTAACCGATATTATGGACACCCGGAAATTATTAAGTATCTTAAACGTTTGGGAGAAAAAGCGAAAGCAGCGGGATTACCAACAATGCTTGTAGGGGATATTGCTATGCCGGGCGGCGGTCGTTTCTTGACCGGGCATGCCAGCCATCAAATGGGATTAGATGCGGATATTTGGTTACGCATGGGTGCGATGTCCGATGCAGATGCATTAAATTCAGATGGAAAAGGCTTGTTGGTGGTTGATAGAAAAGCACAACGGGTTGATGATCGTATATGGAATAACAACCACACTACTCTGATTAAACTTGCAGCTCAGGATCATGGCGTTTCCCGTATTTTTGTGAATCCGGCAATTAAATTAAAACTGTGTCAAACTGCAGCTAATGATCGTGGTTGGCTACATAAAATTCGCCCTTGGTTTGGGCATGATTCACATTTTCACGTTCGTTTAAAGTGTCCGGCTGACGCTGTTTATTGTGAAGATCAAGCACCGATACCGGCAGGCGATGGCTGTGGTCGTGAACTTTATTCTTGGTTTGAGCCTGCAAAACCAAGCACGGGTTCAAATAAACCAAAGATAATACCGCCTGAACCACTTTTGTGCCAACAAATATTAAATTCGCCAAATCGAAATGAATGGTTAGAATAATTTTGTAGGCAAGTAATAGAGAAATAATATGGAATTAGGCGTTGATATTTTAGGGATATTATTCGGGGTCGCATTTGTTGCAGCATTCATTGATGCTATTGCCGGTGGTGGAGGTTTAATTACCATTCCAGCCTTACTCATGACAGGAATTCCACCAGCGGTTGCTCTAGGTACAAACAAATTGCAAGCGATGGGGGGCGCATTTTCTGCAAGCCTCTATTTTTTACGTAGAAGAGCGGTGAATTTACGGGAATTTTGGTTTATTTTACTTTGCGTTTTTCTCGGTTCAGCCTTAGGCACAATCTTAATTCAATTGCTTGATGTGTCTGTATTTAAGAAAATTTTGCCATTCTTAATTTTATCCATTGGGTTATATTTTCTTTTTACACCTAAATTGGGTAATGAGGATCGTAAACAACGTTTAACTTATGTGGTTTTCGGTTTTTCTATTAGCCCATTTTTAGGTTTCTATGACGGCTTTTTCGGACCGGGGACGGGTTCTATTATGAGTCTGGCTTGTGTAACCTTATTAGGTTTCAACATTGCAAAAGCGACAGCCCACGCAAAGGTGATGAATTTTACTTCAAATCTCGCTTCCTTTTTATTTTTCTTAGCCGGCGGGCAAATTTTGTGGATCGCAGGAATCGTGATGATGGCGGGGAGCATTATTGGGGCAAATTTAGGTGCTAAAATGGTGATGACAAAAGGTAAAACTTTAATTCGTCCTATGGTAGTGGTGATGTCGTTTTTGATGACAACAAAAATGGCATATGATCAAGGTTGGTTTAACATTTAAAGTGCGGTTAATTCCGCAGCTGTTTTTAGTATGACAGATTTTCAACAAAATTTACGTTTAACGGCGCGTGTGGGTTATGAACCACAATTTTTATGGTCCTATTTAAAACCAAAATACTGGGGCGTTTGGCTCGGTATTTTCTTTTTGCTTTTGTTGGCATTTGTGCCTTTTCGTTTGAGAGATAAGATCGCAGCAAAACTGGGTGTATGGATTGGACATAAGGCAAAAAAACAACGTAAACGGGCTCAAATTAATTTGAGTTATTGTTTTCCAGAGTGGACTGCAGCACAGCGAGAGCAAGTTATTGATGAAATGTTTGCTGTGGTCGCCCAAGTAATGTTTGGTATTGGTGAAATTGCAGTCCGTTCTAAAAAACATTTACAAAAACGCAGTGAATTTATCGGTATTGAACATATTCAGAAAGCTAAAGCGGAAGGCTATAACATTATTTTAATGGTGCCGCACGGTTGGGCGATTGATGCTTCTGGTATTATTTTGCATACCCATGGCATGCCAATGACTTCCATGTATAATCCTCATCGCAATCCTTTGGTAGATTGGCTGTGGACAATTGTCCGTCAGCGTTTCGGTGGAAAAATGCACGCCCGTCAAAATGGCATTAAGCCTTTTTTGGCAAGTGTTCGTCAAGGAGAAATGGGATATTACCTGCCCGATGAAGATTTCGGTGCAGAACAGAGTGTATTTGTTGATTTTTTCGCTACTTATAAAGCGACATTACCGGGACTAAATAAAATGGCAAAATTGGCGAAAGCTGTTGTGATCCCAATGTTTCCTCGCTATAACGCGAAAAGTGGTAAATATGAGATGGAAATTCATCCTGCTATGGTGCTGGGTGATGAACCCGAAAAATCAGCCCGCGCGATGAATGAAGAAATTGAATCTTTTGTTACCCCAACCCCAGAACAATATGTTTGGATTTTACAATTATTAAGAACGCGTAAAGATAGCGAAGATCTTTATGATTAGCTGATGTAACAAAAGTGCGGTCAATTTTAACCGCACTTTTTCTCGGAGCTGTTGGGGGGGGTATCTGTGTTATCGGAAAAAATTGTCATTTACCTTAGATTAAGCTGAGAATTTTAGCGTATTATGTTTTGGCTGAATTTGGTGGATCGTATTTGTTACGGTTCCAATAATCGGTAATGATGTCCAATTTTTCGTTTTGATATTTTGCATTTGAGAATCCAGCGCCATAAAAATAAATTCATCATGATGAGTAATAAATTCATAGAGATGAAATTCGTCTTCACTTTCTAATACGACAATATCGCCAATAGAAAGACGATCATTTTTTTCAACGATCAACATATCACCTTGTTCAATTCCCCAGGCAAGCATATTTGGATTCGTAACACGAATAAAGCAGGTTTGCTGCGGACGTTTGATACAGTAGAGATTTAAATCAAGTTTTTTACTGAATTTTGATCTTTTCTCAATATCATTAAAGAATGGCATTGGATGATAAGAAAACGTCATTTCATTTGGAGCAACAGTGTTTGCGTAGTTCATCATCTTATTTTCCTTTGGTTTAAATATGTTTTTTTGTACAGGTGTAAATATACTGGTGTTTCATACAGTTTGTCAATGTCGGATGGAAAAAATTTTTTTATCAAGCAAAATTTTAGAAAAAATATAATGAATAATCTGGAAATGATGAAACTATGATAAAAAACGAAGAAAAGGTTTTCTTTTAGATAGAATTTAAGCTATCTTTAGCCTGCTTAGGTGGATCTGCAATGATCTGAAGTTTAATTATATTTTTATTTAAATTTATTATGAATACATCACGTTTATTTCATTTTCTTTTCCAAGGTAATTTAGTAAAACGAATTGCCCTTGGTCTTATTCTTGGGATCCTCGTTGCACTTGTTAACTCAACTATTGAACAAACGTTTGGTTTTAATCTTGCATCAAATGTTGGCGTGCTGGGACAAATCTTTGTCAAAGCACTTCGGGCAGTTGCGCCAATTTTAATTTTTTTCCTTGTGATGGCGGCATTAGCCAATAAAAAGGTTGGTTCAAAAAGCAATATGAAAGAAATTATTGTGCTTTACCTTTTAGGCACCTTCTTAGCTGCGGTTGCTGCTGTGATTGCAAGTATGCTTTTTCCTTCTGAAGTAGCATTATCTGTGAAAGAAGATGTTTCTTCGGCACCACAATCGGTTACCCAAGTATTATTAACTTTAGTGCTGAATGTGGTGGATAACCCGCTCAACGCGATTTTTAAAGCAAATTTTATTGGTGTTTTGGCTTGGTCAATCGGTTTAGGATTAGCGCTTCGTTATGCCGCTGAAACAACAAAACAAGTGGTATCAGATTTTGCAGAAGGAATTTCTAAAATTGTACATGTGATTATTTCATTTGCGCCTTTTGGGGTATTTGGTTTAGTGGCAGAAACCTTATCAGATAAAGGGTTAGTGGCTTTAGGCGGCTATATTCATCTATTATTTGTCTTAATCGGTACAATGCTTTTTACTGCATTTGTTCTTAATCCTATTTTAGTTTATTGGAAAATTCGCCAAAATCCTTACCCATTAGTTTGGACCTGTGTACGCGAAAGCGGTGTAACCGCATTTTTCACCCGTAGCTCCGCGGCAAATATTCCGGTGAATATTGCTTTGGCAAAACGTCTAAATCTTGATGAAGAAACCTACTCGGTAGCAATTCCATTAGGAGCAAATATCAATATGGCGGGGGCAGCTATTACTATTACGGTATTAACTTTAGCGGCAGTACATACACTTGGTATAGAAATCTCCTTTGTTAGTGCCGTGTTATTAAGTATGGTTGCCGCACTTTGTGCTTGCGGTGCATCGGGTGTTGCAGGCGGTTCGTTATTACTCATTCCGTTAGCATGTAGCTTATTCGGTATTTCTGATGATGTCGCAGCGCAAATGATTGGGGTCGGTTTTGTGATTGGTATCTTGCAAGATTCTACCGAAACGGCGTTAAACTCTTCGACTGATGTGTTATTTACCGCCGCAGTTTGCCTGGAAGAAGAGCGAAAAAATAACGCATAATTCAATTATTTTATGAAGTGGGCGAAAGCCCACTTTTTGTTTTTTTAGATGCTTAGATTTCGCTATACAAAGTGCGGTCTAATTTGTTAGACTTTTTTCGTTTAAAACCAGATGGAGGACATCAAAATGGATGGATTAACCATAGCGACATTAGTATTTCTTGTACTCATTATTGTTATTTTATTTTCAACTATTAAAACTGTTCCACAGGGATATAACTGGACAATTGAGCGTTTTGGGCGCTACACGCGAACATTAATGCCCGGTTTAAATATTGTTGTGCCTTTTGTGGATCGTGTCGGTCGCAAAATTAATATGATGGAACAAGTGTTGGATATTCCTTCACAGGAAGTCATTTCTAAGGATAACGCTAATGTTGCCATTGATGCGGTATGTTTTGTTCAAGTGATTGATGCACGTAGCGCAGCTTATGAGGTGAATCATCTTGAACAGGCGATTATTAATTTAACCATGACAAATATCCGTACGGTTCTCGGTTCTATGGAATTGGACGAAATGTTATCGCAGCGTGATTCCATTAATAGCCGTTTGCTTGCGATTGTAGATGAAGCCACAAATCCATGGGGGATTAAAGTCACCCGTATTGAAATTCGTGATGTTCGTCCGCCACGTGAATTGATTGATTCTATGAATGCCCAAATGAAAGCGGAACGTAACAAACGGGCGGAAGTGTTGGAAGCCGAGGGGATTCGACAAGCAGAAATTTTACGGGCGGAAGGGGAAAAACAAGCGCGTATTTTAAAAGCAGAAGGGGAACGTCAAGAGGCTTTCTTACAAGCGGAAGCCCGTGAGCGTGCAGCAGAAGCCGAAGCAAAAGCGACACAAATGGTATCCGAAGCTATCGCAAGTGGTGATACCAAAGCGATCAATTACTTCATTGCGCAAAAATACACGGAAGCATTAAAAGAAATTGGCGGCTCGCAAAATAGCAAGGTGGTATTAATGCCATTGGAGGCAGGCAATTTAATTGGTTCTGTGGCAGGTATTGCAGAATTATTAAAAGGTGATAAAAAAGCCTAAGTGTGTTTAGTTTTCGGTATTACGTGACAAAGGCACAAAACCTACGCACTGCGTGTGTTCGTTTATAATATACTGAAATAATTTGATTTGATAACGGACACACTCAGAGTGTCCCTACAAATAAACCAAAAATTAAGTTTCTGCAGCTGTTACATAATACCGCTAATTTTTCAAAGTGCGGTTGAAATTGACCGCACTTTTTCTATCAAAGGAGACAATATGGCAGAATGGTTGACCACATGGACATTATGGCATTGGGTGGTTTTAGGTTTTGTATTGTTGATCGCTGAAGTTGTCATTCCCGGTGTATTTTTACTTTGGTGGGGATTAGCCGCTTTGGTGACAGCTCTTGTACAGTTTCTTTTTCCCACTTTTTCATTAGTCGGACTAGCGATCTTTTATGGGGTTTTAGCTTGTATTTTATCTGTCGCTTGGTGGAAATACCAGCATAATAAAGATCGTCAAGATCAGGCTAAAAGCTCTTTAAACCAGCGTGATCATTCCATGTTGGGTAAACAAGGTACGGTGCAGGAAATCGCTGTAAATGGTATTGGACGTGGTGCGTTTGGTGATACCACTTGGCGTATTCAAGGCGAGCATCTTGTGGTGAATGATCTTGTGAAGGTTGTGCGTGTAGAAGGTATTACGCTGATTGTCGAAAAGGTAACAGAATGAATCATCTCATTATTTTTGCTCATCCTAATTCTAAAGGCAGTTTTGGGCGTGCTGTGGCAGATTGTGTGGTGAAAACCAGCCAAAGTCTTGGGGTGGAAACCCAATTCCGTGATCTCTATACCCTAGATTTTAATCCGATCATTTCTTTTGAAGAATTACAAGCGGTGAATAATGGTGTTATTCCCGAAGAAGTTAAATATGAACATGATCTTATTCAGCAAGCCGATTTACTTACGCTCGTTTATCCCCTTTGGTGGATGGGTTTTCCGGCGATTTTGAAAGGGTATTTGGATCGGGTGTTAAGTCATGGGTTTGCTTATAAAACAGAAAATGGCGAATCCGTTGGCTTACTTAAAGGGAAACAAATGCAGCAATTCATCACACTTGGCAGCAATGTGGATAAGTATAAAGAATTTGGCATTGATAAATCCCTTGATCATTGTCTCGTGAACGGTTTGTTTAATTATTGCGGTATTGAAAATGTAACCTATGAGTTATTTGGTGATCTTCATTTAATTGATGATGAGGCACGTCACGCAATGTTGGATATCGTTGAGCAAAAAACACGGGAAAAATTGACCGCACTTTTAAATGGAAAAGCAGTATGAGTACAGAAAAGCCACTTAATAATTTTTCTTTAATTAGTCGTTTATTCGGTAATTTATTTTATCGCGCCCCAACAGACTCGGTGCTTGCCGGTGTTTTTGATTGGTTGCAACAAAAAGGCTTAGATCAAGTATGGGCATTAGATGCGGATAAAGAAAGTCAAACAGCGTTAGATAATCTCCAGTTAAAAATTGACCTCACATTGTTAAATGAAGAGTATCAAAAATTGCTTGGTACGGAAGGTAAAGTTGCCACAGCCATTTCCTCTTATGATATTGATGTGGCGGATTTTATGGCTTTTCGTAATGAACGTGGTATGCCGGAAGTGGAACGTGCTGATCATTTTGCATTACTTTTGCTGACTGCTTCTTGGTTGGAGGATAACGTTGATTCCGTTTCTGCACAACGAACCCTATTTGAAGCCTTCTTATTGCCTTGTGCTGCGAAATTTCTAACGCAAATAGAAACCTATGCTACTTTACCTTTTTATCGTTCTTTAGCGTACTTAACACGCGAAATTTTAGCAGCAATGGCGGATGAATTAGAGGAAAATCGCAATATTTAAGATGAATTAAATCTTCCTTATTGGCAAAACGGCTGAATATCAGCCGTTTTTCTTATCAAAAATTTATTCCAATGTCGCCAAAATAATTTGTTCCGGATCGATATGCAACCAAATTTGTTGCTCAATTTGCCATTGATTTGGTTGTGTGATTGTTGCACAAAATTCCATCTCTGTATCATCAAAAACTAAAATAGCTTCTTCCTCATTGAGTGATTTGATGCTCACGGGAAATTGATTTGTCTGATTTTCCAAAGGCTGTTTCGCCATTTTCACCCAAGGGGCTTTAAACATCAGTATTACTTCCTTTTCTGTCATTAATTTCAAACGTGAGGCACTTTTTGTGGTTATGGATACTTGTAAGGGGGTTGGCAATCCTTCTATGTTTACCTCCACAATACAACGGGAATCCATCATTCGTTGGCGTGCAACCCTGCCGAAGAATTGATTACGTGCACTACTTTGTAGGGCAAAGCGTGCGGTGGCGGTAAGCAGATTATCAAGCGGCACAGATTCATCTTGTAAAATTTTGAATGCATGATCTTGGGTTTTTTCTAATAAATCATAAAGTTGGAGTAAACGTTCCGCATAGCTTGTTAAAACCGTACCACCCCCATTTTTTCCCCCTGTATTGCGTTCCAGCAAAGGGGAAGGGCTGAGCTTGTTCATGGCTTCAAGATGATCCCACGCACTTTTGTAGCTGACTTTGGCATTTTTTGCCGCTTGATTTATCGAACCGCATTGCTGAATTTCTTTGAGTAAGCGAACCCGTTTGGGATCAATAAAGAGCATCTGTTTAAGTTTTATGGTGAGTAAAATTTCAGTATTTTTCATAGGATTCCCTTTATGATAATTGAAACTGTGGGCAATTTTTCCGATAAAGCTAGGTGAAAATAACGTGTCCACAGATTCTGAGCGTTATATATTTTATGATAAAACCAAATTTTTACGTATCGCTATTTTTTATCTCAATATATAATCAAATAAATAACGTTATTCGGCATAGAAGAAAATAATGAAAAAATTAACCCAAATTTCAACCGCACTTTTTGTGATTGGTTTTAGTGTTTCTTTAGCGACTCCAGCAAAAGTTACGGTGTTTGCAGCTGCCTCAATGAAGGATGTGTTGCAAAATGTGGCGGTGGATTACGCAAGACAAAATCCTAAAAATAATGTCGTATTTTCTTTTGCTTCTTCTTCAACCTTGGCAAAACAAATAGAAGAAGGCGCACCGGCTGATATTTTTATTTCAGCCAGTAATAAGTGGATGAAATATCTTTCTGAGAAAAATTTAACGGTGAAAGAAACGGAAAAAGTGTTAGCTGGGAATGAGTTGGTATTAATTGCCTCGGTGAAAAGTGCGGTCGATTCTGTGGATATTTCCAAAGGTGAGTGGGTGAATGCCTTAAAAGACAGTTATTTATCCGTTGGAGATCCTGCACACGTTCCGGCCGGACAATATGCGGAAGAAGCCCTAATCAAACTGAATTTGTGGGATAAAGTGAAAGATCGTTTAGCGCGAGCCAAAGATGTACGTGCTGCATTAGTCTTAGCTGAACGGGCTGAAACGTCTTATGGTATTGTGTATAGCACCGATGCGAAAGTGAGTCAAAAAGTGAAAACGGTGGGAGTATTTCCGGCAGAGAGTTATCAACCGATCGCATATCCGATGGCGATTTTGAAAGAGCAAGATAATGCGAATTCCCGTGATTTCTTAAAATATCTTGCTTCTGACGCAGCGAAAAAAGTGTTTGAAAGTTACGGTTTCTCCGTGAAATGAGGGGCTAGAGTTTGTCCTTTTTGTTAAAATCCTATTCCTACTTTAAGCGTTATAAGGAAATGTAATTTGCTCACTCAATTTCTTTCCCTATTCAATCTCAGCCCCTTAGAAACAGATGCGATTCGTCTGAGCCTAAGTGTGGCGTTTAATGCAGTGCTTTGGTGTTTACCTCCGGCGATTTTTGTGGCGTGGATTTTGGCACGTAAAAATTTTTATGGTAAGTCCTTAGTGAGTGGCATTGTTCATTTACCTTTGGTGCTGCCTCCCGTTGTGATTGGCTATTTATTGCTGGTAGGAATGGGGCGAAACGGATTTATCGGACAGTATTTATATCAATGGTTTGGCGTGTCTTTTGGGTTTAGTTGGAAAGGGGCGGTGCTTGCTTCGGCGGTAGTTGCTTTTCCTCTCGTTGTTCGGGCGATTCGCCTTTCTCTTGAAAGTATTGATATTAGGCTTGAACGGGCAGCACAAACTTTGGGTGCTTCCCCATGGCGTGTCTTTTTTACAATTACTTTCCCCCTGTCACTTCCGGGCGTATTAGCCGGATTGATATTAGGTTTTGCCCGCTCATTAGGGGAGTTTGGTGCAACCATTACTTTTGTCTCCAATATTGCCGGTGAAACTCAAACTATTCCCCTTGCTATGTACTCTTTCATTCAAACACCGGGTGCTGAGGCGCAAACCGCACGTTTATGCCTATTTGCGATTATACTTTCATTCATTTCATTACTTGCCTCAGAATGGCTTGGTAAACGTATGCAGAAACAATTAGGGCAAGGCAATGTTGCAAATTAATATAAAAAAGCAATTAGGAAAATTGGCATTACAGGCAAATTTGCAGATTCCTATTCAAGGTGTGACGGCTATTTTCGGTTTGTCCGGTGCGGGGAAAACCGCTTTAATTAATTTAGTGAGCGGACTCACGCAACCTGATGAGGGATTTATCCGATTAAATGACCGTACTTTAATTGATACCGAAACACAACAAAATGTGCCTATTCATTTGCGTAAAATCGGTTATGTGTTTCAGGATGCCCGTTTGTTTCCGCATTATACGGTGAAAGGCAATTTATGTTATGGTGCGAAAAATGTTTCAAAAGAAGAATTTGATTATATTGTCGAATTGCTTGGCATAAGTCATTTATTGAAACGTTATCCGCTCACTCTTTCTGGTGGGGAAAAGCAGCGTGTTGCTATTGGACGCGCGTTGTTCACTGATCCGGAAATGTTATTGATGGATGAACCCCTCTCTGCGTTAGATTTACCGCGTAAACGGGAATTAATGCACTATTTGGAACGACTTTCTCAAGAAATTAATATTCCCATTTTGTATGTCACACATAGTTTAGATGAATTATTACGACTCGCAGATCGGGTGGTATTAATGGAAAACGGGAAAGTAAAAGCCTACGGTTCTGTGGAGCGAATTTGGAACAGTGCGATTTTTGCACCATGGAAAGGGGAAAATGAGCAGAGTAGTGTTTTAGCCTTACCCGTACATTTGCATAATCCGCCTTATAAAATGACCGCACTTTCGTTGGGAGAACAATTACTTTGGATTCATCAAATGAATGCGGAAGTGGGGGAGCTTGTACGCATTTGTATTTATAGTTCCGATGTTTCAATCGCCTTGCATAAACCGCAACAAACCAGTATTCGTAATATTTTACAAGGTCAAATTGCACAAATTGACATACAGGATTCTCGAGTGGATATTGCCGTGTTAGTGGAAGGGTATAGGATTTGGGCTAGTATTAGCAAATGGGCGCAGAATGAATTGCATTTTACGGTTGGTATGAATGTTTATGTACAAATAAAAGCGGTCTCCGTTGTTTAAAATGATATTCCATAAAATTATAAGCTATAACAAAAAACGATTAGATCTTTTATGAGGAAGTCTATCTAATATCGCCACCTGAATTTATAGGAGAATATGAATATGTTATTTCTTACTTTAGCCGTTTTTGCACTGATTCTTGTGCTGTTAGGCTATCTTTATAAAAAAAACCAGAAATTGGGACAAACCGTTTTTGTTGGTTTAGTGCTTGGTTTAGGTATGGGGGCATTGCTACAAAACATTGGTGATGAAGGAATGATTAAAACCGCATTAGATTGGATTAATCTTGTAGGAGGAGGCTATGTTCGTTTATTACAAATGATCGTGATGCCATTAGTCTTTGTTTCAATTTTATCGGCAATTACCCGATTAAATGAGGCACGCTCTTTAGGAAAAATCAGCTTTAGCGTCCTTTCCGTATTACTTGTCACCACCGCTATTGCCGCTTTTATCGGAATTATTATGGTGCAAATATTCGGTTTAACGGCGGAAGGTTTAGTCGCCGGTGAACGTGAGCTTGCCGCTCAAACCCGAGTATTGGGCCGTGCGGATCAAATTAATGCATTAAGTGTGCCGGCAATGTTGCTTTCTTTTATTCCAAAGAATCCGTTTGCCGAATTAACAGGGGCGAATCCGACCTCTGTTATTAGTGTGGTGATTTTCTCTGCATTTTTAGGCGTAGCGGCGTTGAGTTTGCGTAAAGAAAATCAAGAACTGGGTGATCGCATAGCACAAGGTGTTGAAACACTGAATAAATTAGTCGCACGTTTAGTACGTTTTGTCATTCGTTTAACGCCTTATGGGGTATTTGCATTAATGATTAAAGTGGGGGCAACTTCAAAATGGGCGGATATTCTGAATCTAGGTAGCTTCATTGTTGCTTCTTATATTGCGATCTTCTTGATGTTTATTGTGCATGGTGTATTGCTTTTATTATCCGGTATCAGTCCTATTCAATATTACAAAAAAGTGATGCCGACTCTCGCTTTTTCTTTTAGCTCTCGTTCAAGCGCAGCGACTATTCCACTTAATATCGAAACGCAAACGGGTAAACTTGGTAATAATCCGGCTATTGCGAATTTCTCAGCCACTTTTGGTGCGACAATCGGACAAAATGGCTGCGCGGGGATTTATCCAGCGATGTTAGCTGCCATGATTGCACCAACGGTAGGCATAGATCCCTTTAGCGTGAGTTATATTACGACTCTTGTTTTAGTCGTGGCGATTTCTTCCTTTGGTATTGCCGGGGTAGGCGGCGGGGCAACTTTTGCTGCGATCGTGGTGCTTTCAACCTTAGGTTTACCGCTAGAATTAGTCGGTTTGTTGATTTCAATCGAACCGCTTATTGATATGGGACGTACCGCATTAAATGTAAACGGTGCAATGACGGCGGGAACGTTAAGCAGTAAATGGTTGAAATTAAAAGAATAAATAATTTTAAACTCAATATGGGGTAACCACGACACAAAGATGATATTCGTAGGACACACGCAGTGTGTCCCTACATTTCATTGATATTTCTATTTTGTGGTTTTACATTCTGTTTAAATCATCAAGTGCGGTCAAAAATCACCGCACTTTTGCTATAAGTCAAATAAAAAAGCCCGAAAAGTACGGGCTTTTTTTACTCAAGTTTTTTTATTTATCGGATTTACCGAGATTATCAAAGAATTTCTTCACGCCATCCAAAAAGCCGGAGGATTTCGGGCTATGCTTACTTAATCCTTTACCTTGAAAACTTTCTTCAAGTTCCTTCAGTAATTCTTTTTGTTTACTGTTTAGGTTCACTGGCGTTTCCACTACAATGCGGCAGATTAAATCGCCAGCATAACCGCTACGGTTAGAGGCTACACCTTTGCCACGCATTCTGAACAATTTTCCGGTTTGGGTTTCCGCAGGAATTTTGAGTTTTACCCGACCATCTAAGGTTGGAACTTCAATTTCACCACCTAATGCCGCAGTAGCAAAGCTAATCGGCACTTCACAATAAAGATTATTGCCGTCACGTTCAAAGATATGATGTTCTTTCACGTGAATGACAACGTAAAGATCACCTGCCGGCGCACCGTTTTCACCGGCTGCACCCTTGCCGCTTAAGCGAAGTTGATTACCGGTATCCACTCCTGCCGGGATTTTAACCGAAAGGCTTTCTTTTTTATGAACGCGACCGTCTCCGTGGCAGATGTGGCAAGGTTTTTCAATTTTCTTACCGGAACCGTGACAGGTCGGACAAATACTCTCAGATACAAAGAAACCTTGTTGGCGACGAACACGTCCGGCTCCATGACAGGTTGGGCAGGTTTCAACTTTTGAGCCTTTTTCAGCGCCTGTACCGTCACAATTATCACAATGTACCAGAGTGTTAATTTGGATATCTTTGGTTGTTCCTTTTACCGCTTCTTCTAAGCTGATTTCAAGATCATAGCGTAAGTCTTCACCACGCACGACACGCTGACGGCTACGACCACTGCCACCAAAAATATCACCAAAAATATCGCCAAACATATCACCGAAATCGGCACCGCCAAAACCGCCACCAAATCCACCGCCACCGAAACCGCCTTGTTCAAAGGCTGCATGGCCGTATTGATCGTAAGCAGCACGTTTCTCTTTATCACCTAAAACTTCATAAGCTTCTTGGATTTCTTTGAATTTTTCTTCTTTAGCTTTATCACCCTTAGTTCTATCAGGATGATATTGCATCGCGAGTTTTTTATATGCACGCTTAATTTCTTTTTCGTCTGCACCTTTTGAGATGCCGAGAAGTTCGTAATAATCTTGTTTTGCCATAATAAAATAGATCTAACTTATTTTGGTTGCGATATAAATAATGAGTAATATTGCATAAAATAACCCATATTTCTTGTTTGTGTCATTTCCAACGCTACTATCAATTTCTTTTCCAAAAGGGGAAAGAGCATAGAAACTAATAGCAAAAAATAAAGATAATTTAATGATTAATTTTAATAACTCATGCCAGCTAGATAACTTATCAAATTTTATAAGGTAACTTGGAAATTCATTCAGCCCTATAGGCATAATAATTGCTGTTACAAGACATATTATGCAAAAAATATGAGAGGTTAAAATAAAGAACTCATGCATGTTAATCTTATTAACCAACCAATCTTGTAGAGATTCAATTTCCTTTACTTTTAAGTTTTGTAACATCAATGAAAATAAAGTCATTGAAGTAATCAAATTATCAATTGAAAGTACAGAGTTATTTTTTGTATTTTCAATAATTACGATAATAATAAACCAACATGAGAATGTTACTAGATAACGACTTAAAGTTTTCATCATTAAAAAATCTTTATTGCACAAAAGGGGAACATTAAATGCTCCCCTATGGAATAGGCACTATAAGTAGAAAATTACTTACTATCTTTCACTTCTTCAAACTCGGCATCAACAACATCATCGTTTGGCTTGCTGTTGCTTTGCGCTTGTTCGCCTTGTGGTTGGGCGGTTTGAGCAAGTTTCTGTGCTGCTTCGGCAAGGGCTTGAATTTTCGCTTCAATGACCGCTTTATCTTCACCTTTTGCCGCAGTTTCTAAGTCACTTAACGCACTTTCAATCACGCCGCGATCTGCTGCTGGGACTTTATCACCTGCTTCATCCAGTTGTTTGCGTGTACTGTGAATGAGGTGATCAGCCTGGTTACGAGCTTGAACCAATTCTTCAAATTTACGATCGGATTCTGCATTGGCTTCAGCATCACGCACCATTTGTTGAATTTCTTCATCACTTAAACCGGAAGACGCTTTAATCGTGATTTGTTGTTCTTTTCCTGTGCCTTTATCTTTTGCAGAAACGTGGATAATACCATCTGCATCAATATCGAAAGTCACTTCAATTTGTGGCATACCGCGAGGTGCAGGATTAATGCCCTCAAGGTTGAATTGACCTAAAGATTTATTGGCTGATGCCTGTTTACGCTCACCTTGTAACACGTGAATAGTTACTGCACTTTGGTTATCTTCCGCCGTTGAGAACACTTGTGATTTCTTAGTCGGAATCGTTGTGTTTTTCTCAATTAAGGTCGTCATTACACCACCCATGGTTTCAATACCAAGTGATAATGGGGTAACGTCTAACAATAATACATCTTTCACATCACCGGCTAATACACCACCTTGAACTGCCGCACCGACTGCTACCGCTTCATCAGGATTAACGTCTTTACGTGGCGCTTTGCCGAAGAATTTTTCCACTTCTTGTTGAACCAATGGCATACGGGTTTGACCACCCACTAAAATCACATCATCAATTTCAGACGGTGATTTGCCCGCATCTTTTAATGCGATACGAACCGGTTCAAGAGATTTGGCTACTAAATCTTCAACAAGCGATTCTAATTTTGCACGGGTCAATTTAATGTTTAAATGCTTAGGTCCTGTTGCATCCGCTGTGATGTAAGGAAGATTTACATCGGTTTGTTGAGCAGAAGAAAGCTCAATTTTTGCTTTTTCAGCCGATTCTTTTAAACGTTGCATTGCAAGCGGATCGTTACGTAAATCCACCCCTTGCTCTTTTTTGAACTCATCAACTAAATAGTTAATGATACGGTTGTCGAAGTCTTCACCACCTAAGTGGGTGTCACCGTTGGTTGCTAATACCTCGAAAGTTTTCTCGCCGCCGACTTCGTCAATTTCAATAATGGATAAGTCGAATGTACCACCACCTAAGTCATAAACTGCGATAGTTTTGTTGCCTTGACCTTTATCCAAGCCGTAAGCTAACGCCGCCGCAGTCGGTTCGTTGATAATACGTTTCACATCTAACCCTGCAATACGTCCCGCATCTTTGGTGGCTTGACGTTGTGCATCGTTAAAGTACGCAGGAACAGTGATAACCGCTTCTGTAACCGATTCACCTAGGAAATCTTCGGCAGCTTTTTTCATTTTTTTCAATACTTCCGCAGAAATTTGCGGAGGCGCTAATTTGTCGCCTTTTACTTCAACCCAAGCATCACCGTTGTCTGCTTTAGTAATAGCAAACGGCATAATATCAATATCACGTTTTACTTCTTCATCTTCAAAGCGACGACCAATTAAACGTTTGATTGCAAACAAGGTATTTTTTGGATTGGTTACCGCTTGGCGTTTTGCTGGTTGACCGACTAATATTTCGTTATCATTTGTATAAGCAATAATTGACGGGGTGGTACGATCGCCTTCAGCATTTTCAATAACGCGAGGTTTGTCGCCATCCATTACAGCCACACAAGAGTTGGTTGTCCCTAAGTCAATACCAATAATTTTTCCCATTTTGTTCTCCTAATTAAATTTTTTAATTCAGTGTAATTTGCTATGAACTGTAAGATGTGGATACTTCTTCGTATTTCAAGAGAAAATTTAAAAATTTTTTATTTTTCCTACTTAAAAATACCGCCGTTTCCGTTCTTGCTTTGTAAGATAAGAACAAAGCATAAAACTTCAAGAGAGAATTTGTAAATTTTTTGATAAAAAGGTAGATAAGAAGGAAAAGTGCGGTAGAATTTACGTAATTTTTACATTTTATTATCAAAGGGATACTTATGAAAAAATCAAAGATTGCAATTGGCGTGATTGCCATACTTGGCGCAGCTTGGGTGGGTGGTGTATGGTTTACCGGTCAAACTGCGGAAACGGAATATAAACGTCAAATTGAATTGGCAAACCAACGATTCCGTACTTTGGGGGACTCGGATTCCTTCAATATTGAATTTAAAAATAAGCAATTTGAGCGTGGTTTTTTCAGCTCTCAAGTGGAAGATGAAATTGTAATTTCTTTGGAAAAAGAAGAAAAACAATGGACGATTCCTTTTTCAACAACCCTTTATCATGGGCCGTTACCGCTTAATCAACTGATGAAATTTGACTTTATGCCGGTAATGTTTTCGGCAGAAGGTTTTATCACTAAAAATGAAAGCACACAGCCGTTATTTGATGTGATTAAATCAGACAAGCCGATTCAGTATCGCGCCTCAACAAGTTATGGTTTAACAACAAAAGGCACGGTTGAAGTGGCGGGCGGAGAAGTGAGCTATTCCGAACCCTCAAAAGAGAAGGCTGCTTGGTCAAGTATCAATATCGGCTTTGCAATGGATAAAGCTCTTTCCGGGGAATATGAGTTTTCGGCAGATCAATTAACCTTTCATTCTTCAAGTAATGGTAAAAGAGATAGTGCTTCTGATGAAGGTGTAGAATCTAAAACTCAATTAAAAGGAATTAAATACAAAGGGAGTGTTGAACCGACAAAATGGACTTATATTCAAATAGGGAAAGGCACATCTTCTATTGATAGCATTGAAATTTCGGCGGTAAGCGGAACGAACAAAACCCTGTCTATCATAGAAAAAGGTGTGAAAGGAATTGCTGAGCTTGATGTTAAAGATGATTTTTTAAATTTCAAGGGCACAAATTCTATTGATTCGCTAATAATTGATATGGAAGGGAGGGATAAAACAGAGCTAGGTAAATTAGTTTATAACCTAGAACTAAATCATCTTGAAGCCAATTCAGTTAATGCTTTGTTTGAATCTTTCATTAATATATTCAAAGAAGGATATTTAGGCAATAGTGTGGCGATAGAGCAAATTGTTGAATCGTGGTTTACCAAATACGGTATGGCAATTTTTAATAACCAACCGCAAATTAAATTTAACCCAATCTCGATTTCCGACAATCAAGGAAAATTGGCGTTGGATTTAAATGTAGCTTTAGCTAAAGATCCTAAATTCGACTTGATGAGTGGCGGTTTGTATAACCAATTCACTGACTTTGCCGTGAATATTGAATTGGATAAAGCAACTGTTGAAGCGATTTTAACGAAATTTACCTCAGAAGAGGAACGGACAAATATTAGAGCTAAAATTGAAGAAATGGCGAGTGAAGGAGCAAACAACGGTATTGTCGCAAATAGTGAAAAATCGATTACGATGAAACTTGCGCTTGAAAATGGCGAATTAAAACTAAACGGTCAAGCTGTGCCAGAAGAGCAGGCTAAAAGCATAATCTTTATGTTATTAATGAGCGCGGTGATGCAACATTAGGCTTAATGTCCATCCGCTTTTGATGAAATAATAAAGGAGATAATGTCATTTATCTCCTTTTTTGTATTTGAAGTGCGGTTAATTTTTACTGAGTTTTATCCTAGACGTTCTTTCAAATAACTTTCGTAATCGGGAATTTCAATTTCTATATTTTGCTCAAAAAGTGAAGAAGTGAGTAAAAAATCTGCAGTCGTTTGATTAATCGCGACCGGAATGTTCCATACGGTTGCAATGCGCATAAGGGCTTTCACATCCGGATCGTGAGGTGCGGCATTCATTGGATCCCAAAAGAAAATGATGAGATCAATTTTCTTTTCTGCAATAAGTCCGCCCAATTGTTGATCGCCACCCATTGGACCACTCAATAGTGGTTTAATTGTCAAACCGCTTTCCCGAGCCAGTAAATGTCCCGTTGTTCCAGTCGCATAAAGTTGATGAGCGCTTAGTGAGATATTGTGCTTTTTCACCCACTGAATAAGATTTTGTTTACAATTATCATGGGCTACGAGGGCGATGCGTTTGTGTTGATAGAGTGTTCTGGTCGTTGATTTCATAAAGAAAGTCCTTGTCTTGAAAGTAGAGGAGACTCTAGCGCAAAGATTATACGGATGCAATGATTTTACCTATGGTTTTAATGAGCTAATTAAAATACGCCGGAAAACTACCGCACTTTAGGTAAATAGGATGAAGAGAAAAGTAGTTTGGTAGAAAATTTACTATCTTTATTTCAAAAAATCTTCTAAAATTTATGAAATTTGTTAAATGCTTGTAAAGCTGAAACAGGCATTTCTTATATTCGTGTTTGGCTTTTGGCTGAACTAATTTTCACTTAATTAACAGATAAGGAAAACCTATGTCTGAGATTTTAAAAAATGACGTAGATCCAATCGAAACCCAAGATTGGCTGCAATCATTAGATTCTTTGATTCGTGAAGAAGGTGTTGAGCGCGCGCAATATATTATTGAACAAGTAATAGGTCAAGCGCGTACTAATGGTGTTTCATTACCTACAGGCGTAACCACTGATTACGTGAACACTATCCCTGTATCCGAGCAACCTGCTTACCCGGGTAACCATGAAATTGAACGCCGCATCCGTTCTGCTGTACGTTGGAATGCAATCGCAATGGTTCTACGTAGTCAGAAAAAAGATCTCGACTTAGGTGGTCACATTTCTACTTTCCAATCTGCCGCAACAATGTATGAAGTGTGTTATAACCATTTCTTTAAGGCAGCAACAGAGAAAAATGGTGGTGACTTAATTTTCTTCCAAGGTCACGCTGCACCGGGTATGTATGCACGTGCTTTCTTAGAAGGTCGTTTAACGGAAGAGCAATTGGATAATTTCCGCCAAGAAGCCTTTGTTGACGGATTATCTTCATATCCTCATCCGAAATTAATGCCTGAGTTCTGGCAATTCTCAACCGTTTCAATGGGATTAGGACCGGTTAATGCAATTTATCAAGCTCGTTTCTTAAAATATCTGGATAACCGCGGTTTGAAAGATACAAAAGACCAAAAAGTTTATGCCTTCTTAGGTGATGGTGAGATGGATGAAATTGAGTCTAAAGGCGCATTAACATTTGCTGCACGCGAAGGCTTGGATAATTTAATTTTCACAATCAGCTGTAACCTTCAACGTTTAGATGGACCGGTAAATGGTAACGGTAAAATTGTTCAAGAGTTAGAAGGTTTATTCACCGGTGCTGGTTGGGAAGTGATTAAAGTTCTATGGGGTAGTAACTGGGATAAATTATTTGAGAAAGATACTTCCGGTAAATTAACCCAATTAATGATGGAAGTAGTAGATGGTGACTACTTAACATTCAAATCGAAAGATGGTGCTTACGTACGTGAACATTTCTTTGGTCGTTATCCGGAAACTGCAGCATTAGTTGCTGATATGACTGATGATGAAATTTGGGCATTACGCCGTGGCGCGCATGATGCAGAAAAACTTTATGCGGCTTACGCAAAAGCACAAAATGCAACGAAACCGGTTGTTATTTTAGCGCAACAGGTTAAAGGCTATAAAATTCCTGAAGCAGAAAGTAAAAATACTGCCCACCAATCTAAAAAAATGTCTTATGAAAGCCTTAAAGGTTTCCGTGACTACTTCCAATTACCATTAACCGATGAACAAGTTGAAAAACTTGAGTACATTAAATTCCCAGAAGGTTCTGAAGAATACGATTATTTACACGGACACCGTAAAGCATTAAATGGATATGTGCCTGCTCGTAAACCTAAATTTGATGTGGAATATAAAGTTCCGGCATTAGATGATTTTAAAGCGTTACTAGATGCACAACCTCGTGGTATCTCAACCACTATGGCATTTACCCGTGTATTAAATACCTTATTAAAAGACAAAAATATTGGTAAAACAATTGTACCAATCATCGCAGATGAAGCGCGTACTTTTGGTATGGAAGGGTTATTCCGCCAAGTCGGTATTTATAATCCGTATGGTCAAAAATATGTGCCTTCAGACCGTGACTTGGTCGCTTATTATCGTGAAGCTACTGATGGTCAGGTATTACAAGAAGGTATCAATGAATTAGGTGCGACGGCATCTTGGTTGGCTGTTGCAAATTCATACTCTGTGAATAACCAGCCAATGATTCCTTTCTTCATCTATTACTCCATGTTTGGTTTCCAACGTGTGGGCGATATGATGTGGTTAGCAGGTGACCAGCTTGCACGTGGTTTTATGATTGGTGGTACCTCAGGTCGTACAACACTCAACGGAGAAGGTTTACAACACGAGGATGGTCATAGCCATATCCAAGCTGGTGTGATTCCTAATTGTGTCACTTATGATCCATCATTTGCCTTTGAAGTGGCAGTAATCATTCAAGATGGTATTCAACGTATGTACGGCGAAAAACAAGAAGATGTGTTCTACTACATCACTACATTGAATGAAGTGACTGAACAACCGGCAATGCCAGAAGGTGCAGAGGAAGGTATCCGTAAAGGTTTATATAAATTTGAAACAGTGAAAGGTAAAGGTAAAGGACACGTTCAATTGTTAGGTTCTGGTGCGATTATGCGTCATGTTCGTGAAGCAGCACAAATCCTTGCAAATGATTATGGTGTGACTTCCGATGTGTTCTCTGCACCATCATTCAATGAATTGGCTCGTGAAGGTAACGATGCGACTCGTTGGAATTTATTACATCCGACAGCAGAGCAACGCGTACCTTATGTGGCACAAGTATTGGCTGATTTACCAACAGTGGCATCAACAGACTACGTTAAAGGTTATGCTGATCAAATTCGTGCATTTGTACCGACTAAACATTATCACGTATTGGGTACGGATGGTTTTGGTCGTTCAGACAGCCGTGCAAATTTACGTGAGCATTTTGAAGTAGATGAACGTTATATCGTTGTTGCCGCTCTTTCTCAATTAGCGAAAGAAGGTACTGTAACAAATCAAGTTGTTGCGGATGCTATTGCTAAATTCGGTTTGAATGTTGATCGTATCAATCCGCTTTATGCGTAATTGATGGAAAACTGCGGTCAAAAATTTTAGTAAATTTGACCGCACTTTATTAAGGAACAAAAAATGTCAAAACAAATTCAAATTCCTGATATTGGTAGCGATGAAGTTACTGTAACGGAAGTAATGGTAAAAGTCGGTGACACCATTGCAGTAGATCAAAGTATTATTAACGTAGAAGGCGATAAGGCTTCAATGGAAGTACCGGCGCCGGAAGCGGGGGTAGTAAAAGAAGTTTTAGTGAAAGTTGGTGATAAAGTCACTACAGGTACACCAATGTTGATATTGGATTCTGCAGAAACAGCAGCTACGGTATCAGCAGCGCCTGCACAAGAAGTGAAATCGGTTGATACACCTGCGGCAGCGAGCGTAGTAGAAGTAAACGTTCCTGATATCGGTTCTGATGAAGTCAACGTCACTGAAATTATGGTGAAAATAGGGGATTCCATTGAACTTGATCAATCTATCATTAACGTAGAAGGCGACAAAGCGTCTATGGAAGTACCGGCACCAATCGCAGGTGTGGTAAAAGAAATTTTAATCAATGTAGGTGATAAGGTTTCCACCGGTAAATTAATTATGAAATTTGAAGTAGCAGGCGCAGCACCAGCTGTTTCTGCTCAGGTTCAAGAATCGACTCCTGCGGCTGCCGCACCGGTAACATCTGCAATTAAAGATGTAAACGTACCGGATATCGGTGGTGATGAAGTGAATGTTACCGAAATTATGGTTGCTGTAGGTGATACTGTTTCTGAAGAACAGTCTTTAATTACGGTTGAAGGTGATAAAGCGTCAATGGAAGTACCTGCACCATTTGCGGGTGTGGTAAAAGAAATTTTAGTAAAATCAGGTGACAAAGTATCAACCGGTTCATTAATTATGCGTTTTGAAGTCGCAGGTGCAGCACCGGTAGCGGCTCCTGTCGCACAGGCTGCTCCTACTGCACAAACAACAGCGACTCCGGCTTCTACGACAGAAAGCGGCAATGTATCAGGTTTAAGCCAAGAGCAAGTCGTAGCAAGTACAGGTTATGCACATGCGACTCCGGTAATTCGTCGTTTAGCTCGTGAATTTGGCGTGAACTTAGACAAAGTAAAAGGTACGGGACGTAAAGGACGCATTGTTAAGGAAGATATTCAAGCTTATGTGAAAACTGCAGTTAAAGCTTATGAAAGTGGAACAACAACTTCTTCAGCGGCTGGCAATGGTGTGGCAAATGGCGCAGGTCTTGGTTTATTACCATGGCCGAAAGTGGATTTCAGCAAATTTGGTGAAATTGAAGAAGTTGAGTTAAGCCGTATCAATAAAATTTCTGGTGCAAACTTACATCGTAACTGGGTGATGATTCCACATGTTACTCATTTTGATAAAGCAGATATCACCGATTTGGAAGCTTTCCGTAAGGAACAAAACGTACTTGCTGAAAAACAAAAATTAGGTGTGAAAATTACCCCTGTTGTATTTATCATGAAAGCCGTCGCGAAAGCCTTGGAAGCCTATCCTCGTTTCAACAGTTCAATTACTGAAGATGCACAACGCTTGATCTTGAAAAAATATATCAATATCGGTGTTGCGGTGGATACACCAAACGGTTTAGTGGTACCTGTGTTCAAAAATGTGAATAAAAAAGGTATCATCGAACTTTCTCGTGAGTTAATGGAAGTGTCGAAAAAAGCCCGCGAAGGTAAACTTTCAGCATCTGATATGCAAGGTGGCTGTTTCACTATTTCAAGCCTTGGCGGTATTGGTACAACGCATTTTGCACCAATTGTCAATGCACCGGAAGTGGCGATTTTAGGCGTTTCTAAATCTTCTATGGAACCGGTATGGAACGGCAAAGAATTCGCACCTCGCTTAATTCTTCCAATGTCATTATCTTTCGATCACCGTGTGATTGATGGTGCTGACGGTGCACGTTTCATTAGCTATATTGGCTCTGTATTAGCGGATTTACGTCGCTTGATTATGTAATAAATAACGCCTCTCGCGCTTGAGGGGCGTTTTTTTGAATGTTCCTGATTGCTCAAAAGAGCGGTCAATAATTTCAACGTTTTTACGAGGTAAAAATGAGTAAAGAAATTAAAACCCAAGTCGTTGTACTTGGTGCCGGTCCGGCAGGTTATTCCGCAGCATTCCGCTGTGCGGATCTTGGATTAGAAACAGTGCTTGTTGAACGCTATTCTACGCTTGGTGGTGTATGCTTAAATGTGGGGTGTATCCCGTCTAAAGCATTATTACATGTTGCCAAAGTAATTGAAGAAGCAAAACATGCTGAGAAAAACGGTGTTTATTTTAGTGAGCCTAAAATTGATTTAGATCAAGTTCGTGCCGGTAAAGATGCGGTTGTTGCAAAATTAACCGGTGGTTTAGCGGGTATGGCGAAACAACGTAAAGTCACCGTGGTGGAAGGTTTGGCAGCATTTACTGATCCAAATACTTTAGTTGCCCGTGATCGTGATGGTAATCCAACCACTGTAAAATTTGATAATGCGATTATTGCAGCCGGTTCTCGTCCAATCGAATTACCTTTCATTCCACACGAAGATCCGCGTATTTGGAATTCAACCGATGCACTTAAATTAAAAGAAGTACCGAAAAAATTATTAATTATGGGTGGCGGTATTATCGGTTTAGAAATGGGAACGGTTTATCACGCATTAGGTTCAGAGATTGAAGTGGTTGAAATGTTTGATCAAGTCATTCCGGCTGCGGATAAAGATGTGGTCGCTATTTATACCAAACAAATCGAGAAGAAATTTAAGTTAATGCTTGAAACTAAAGTAACGGCAGTTGAAGCGAAAGATGATGGTATTTATGTTTCAATGGAAGGTAAAGCCTGCAACGATACGAAACGTTATGATGCCGTATTAGTCGCTATCGGTCGTGTACCAAACGGTAAATTAATTGATGCAGGTAAAGCCGGTGTTGAAGTTGATGAACGTGGTTTCATTCATGTGGATAAACAAATGCGTACTAATGTGCCGCATATTTTTGCGATCGGTGATATTGTTGGACAACCGATGTTAGCGCATAAAGGCGTTCACGAAGGTCATGTTGCCGCTGAAGTTATTGCGGGACAAAAACACTATTTTGATCCGAAAGTCATTCCATCAATTGCTTATACTGAGCCGGAGGTCGCTTGGGTAGGTAAAACAGAGAAAGAATGTAAACAGGACGGCTTGAATTACGAAGTTGCGAAATTCCCATGGGCAGCATCCGGTCGTGCGATTGCATCTGAATGCTCAGAGGGGATGACAAAACTTATCTTTGATAAAGATACGCATCGTATTCTTGGTGGAGCGATTGTTGGTTCAAATGGTGGTGAATTGTTAGGTGAAATCGGTCTTGCGATCGAAATGGGATGTGATGCGGAAGACATTGCATTAACTATTCATGCTCACCCAACATTACACGAATCTGTCGGATTAGCCGCTGAAGTTTTTGAAGGGTCGATTACCGATCTCCCTAATGCTAAAGCGAAGAAAAAATAGTTAGTTCCTAACGATTAAAAGGCAATTCCTATGAATTGCCTTTATTTTTTAGAAATCATATTATAAATTGGTATAAAAATTCAATTTTAACTGGCTATGTACCTTTATATTTGATAGCCTTGGGAAGCAGTTTTATATAATTCTGATTCTTTTAAATTTTTTAGTATGTTAAAGCGATTTTTAGTAATTACTGGAGTTATCATACTCGCCACCGCATGTTCAAGCGGAAATAATACCTATCGTAATAAAATTTCAGAAAGTGATGATGCTCAACTCACCGGATTAATAAGTAAATTAGAAAAGGGTGAGCGTGGTATTCATCAGACATTAAGAACAAACCGTCCCCGTTCTGGTTTAGTTAGCGATAAAGCACTTGCCGGCGTTTATAATGAATGGGCAGGAACACGCTATAGAATGGGCGGAAGCAGCAAACGTGGTATTGATTGCTCAGCATTTATGCAAACAACTTTTTTTAATGCTTATGGGATTAAACTTCCTCGTTCTACAGCGGAACAGCGGTATTTAGGACGTAAAATCAGTAAACATGAATTACAAAAAGGTGACCTTGTATTCTTCCGCGGTAATCACCATGTCGGTGTTTATATCGGTAACAACCAGTTTATGCATGCCAGTTCCAGCCAAGGGGTTACCATTAGCTCTTTAGATGAAAACTATTGGGCAAGAACTTATACTCAATCACGTCGTATCATGTAAAGTGCGGTTGTTTTTTTAAAGTATTTTTTAAGGCTAAATGAGATGACAATTTCATTTAGCCTTTCTGTTTTTGAAGATTTTTTATATTGTTTACATCAGGAAATTTCCATTTTTTCCAGTATTTTATGATAGAATTTGAGTCCAAAAAATTGACATTATCTCACTTTATCATTGAACTCATTTATGAATAAACAACTTGAACTTATTAAATCGTCTATAAAATCTATTCCTAATTATCCAAAAGAAGGAATTATCTTTCGTGATATCACCTCATTGCTCGAGGTTCCGGCTGCATTCAAAGCGAGTATTGAACTGATCGCTGAACAGTACCGTAATAAAAATATTACTAAAGTGCTGGGTACTGAATCCCGTGGTTTTATTTTTGGTGCGCCGGTTGCGATTGCGCTAGGCTTACCTTTTGAATTAGTTAGAAAACCTAAAAAATTACCCCGTGAAACAATTTCTCAATCTTACCAATTAGAATATGGGCAAGATACTTTAGAAATCCACACTGACTCAGTTTCTCCGGGTGATAATGTATTAATTATTGATGATTTACTTGCGACAGGTGGTACTGTAGAAGCTACGGTTAAACTTGTCGAGCGTTTAGGTGGAAAAGTTAATCATGCAGCATTTGTGATTAATTTGCCGGAACTTGGTGGTGAGAAACGTTTAAATAGTTTAGGCGTGGATTGCTATACTTTAGTCAATTTTGAAGGTCATTAACAAAACAAACCAATGAGTTATCAAGTTTTAGCCCGAAAATGGCGACCTCAAACTTTTGAGGAGGTAGTCGGGCAAGGGCATATTATTACCGCACTTTCTAACGGATTAAAAGAACAGCGACTTCATCATGCATATCTGTTTTCGGGTACGCGTGGTGTGGGAAAGACTTCTATTGCGCGTCTTTTTGCCAAAGGCCTGAATTGCATTAAAAACGGTATTACGGATCACCCTTGTGGAGAATGTGAGAATTGTCAAGCTATTGAACAGGGAACATTCATTGATCTGATTGAGATTGATGCGGCTTCACGGACAAAAGTAGAAGATACACGTGAATTACTCGATAACGTGCAATATAAACCGGTGATTGGGCGTTTTAAAGTATATTTAATTGACGAAGTGCATATGTTGTCACGCCATTCTTTTAATGCACTACTTAAAACGTTGGAAGAACCGCCTGAGTATGTAAAATTCTTGCTGGCTACAACGGATCCGCAAAAACTTCCGGTAACGATTTTATCCCGTTGTATGCAATTTCATCTGAAAGCGTTAGATGAACAGCAAATTTCGCAACACCTTGCGCATATTCTCGATCAAGAAAATATTCCTTTTGATCCCTTAGCTTTAGATAAGCTGGCGAAAGCTGCTCAGGGTGGAATCCGGGATAGTTTAAGCTTAACTGACCAAGCTATTGCAATGGGCGACCGCCATGTCACAGTGAACGTGGTGAATACAATGTTAGGCTTATTAGATGATACTCAAGCTATTGATATTATTTATGCTCTACATCAAGGGAATGGCGAACGTTTGATGAAAATTCTTCAAGCTGTCTCTGAAAAAGCCGGTGATTGGGAGCAGTTATTGGCAGAAGTGGCGGAAAAGCTTCACCAAATTGCATTAATGCAGTTATTGCCTCAAAATTCAGCTCATGAAGATGAGCATCTCTCTTTCCTTGCGAAACATCTCTCACCGGAAGACGTACAGTTTTTCTATCAAGTGGTTGTTTCAGGCAGAAAAGAGCTGAATGCAGCACCGAATTATCGTGTAGGGGTAGAAATGACCCTATTGAGGGCATTGGCATTCCACCCAAAGTTTCTTACGGCAACACCTAAGGCGAGTTTACCTGCTAACGTTACAGATTCGACTGAGAAAGGAGTCGTTGAAAATCAAGGCAATTATATTAATGTACCGGTGTTGTCGCAAAATATTAAATCTAACTATAAGAAAACGAAGTCCGTTCAACCTATTTCTTCCTCTTCACCTTCAACAAATAACGAAGTAAATTTCGCTGGGCTGGCGGCATTAGAAGCACTAAAACAGCTTGATCAAATTGAAACTAGTGAGCGACAAGTCCGTCAAAAAGAAGTGAATGATGCTGTGAATGAAGCAATACATCAGGTGCAAATACTTGATGCACAAAAAACACAGCGAAAAATGACCGCACTTCCTGTACGTGAAATGACACCTCCTAAGAAAGCCGAGCCGACAATTTCAAAAAATATGCCGGAAATATCTAAAAATGTTCAAACCATAATGAATACAATGGAAGATAATTCTGATTTGGAACAGGAAGAACAGGATATTATTGAGGCAGAAAATTATCGTTGGGAATGGCGTAATCCGGAATTAGCAAAAGAAACGGTGGCTGTTGCACCTTCTGATATTAAGCAAGCTATTTTGAAGGATATTACTCCGGAGCTGAATTCACGTATCATTGAAATGACACAAGAACAGGACGAATGGGCTAACATTGTGGAAAGTTCCGGTGTGAGCGGTTTTTCAAAAGAATTGGCTCTAAATTGCTTTTTACTTGACAAAACTGAAAATAAAATTTGTCTAGGACTTCATTCAAGTAAAGCGCATTTACGCCAAGAACGTAGTATTTATTTACTGGCTGAAGCATTCAGTCAATTTTATGAAAAGTTACTGACCGTTGATATTCAATTAGATGATCGTGATATTGCAACGCCAATGACTTATCGTAAAAGAATTTATCAAGATTTGCGGGAACAAGCTCGAGATGAGCTTCAACAGGATAAAAAACTCCTTCTCCTACAACAAGAATTTGATGCTAAATTGGATATTGATAGTATTCGTCCCGTTTAGAGTAGTTTTAAACGTAGTTGTTGTAAAATAGCGAGAAAACAGACCGCACTTCATAAATGTTAGTGAAAGTGCGGTTTTTTTATAGAGAAAAATTTTAAATTGGTTTTTTTGATTAATTTAATAGATTTTAATCGCTTAAACCTTTTGATATTATCCCACACGAAATTTACTTAAACTCAATCTAAAGGAGCATATTATGACATCAAAATGTCCGTTTTCTCATTCAACGCCTTTAACAATGGGAAATGGCGCACCTGTCGTCGATAACCAAAATAGCTTAACTGCTGGTCCGCGTGGTCCATTGCTTGCGCAAGATTTATGGCTTAATGAAAAATTAGCGGATTTCGTCCGTGAAGTCATTCCTGAGCGTCGTATGCACGCAAAAGGTTCAGGTGCATTTGGTACTTTTACCGTAACACATGACATCACTAAATATACTCGTGCTAAAATCTTTAGCGAAGTAGGTAAAAAAACGGAAATGTTTGCACGTTTCACTACGGTAGCGGGTGAACGCGGTGCGGCAGATGCAGAACGTGATATTCGTGGTTTTGCATTAAAATTCTACACCGAAGAAGGTAACTGGGATATGGTGGGTAACAATACACCGGTGTTTTTCTTACGTGACCCCCGCAAATTCCCGGATCTAAACAAAGCGGTGAAACGTGACCCACGTACCAATATGCGCTCTGCGACCAACAACTGGGATTTCTGGACGTTATTACCTGAAGCATTACACCAAGTCACTATCGTGATGAGTGAGCGTGGTATCCCTGCAAGTTATCGCCATATGCACGGTTATGGTTCACACACTTATAGTTTCTGGAATGAAGCGGGCGAACGTTTTTGGGTGAAATTCCACTTCCATACTCAACAAGGTATCAAAAACTTTACGAACGAAGAGGCGGCAGAGTTAATCGCAAACGATCGTGAAACCCACCAACGTGATTTATATGAAGCAATTGAACGTGGTGATTTCCCGAAATGGAAAATGTTTATCCAAGTTATGCCTGAAGCAGATGCGGAAAAAGTGCCTTATCATCCGTTTGATTTAACCAAAGTGTGGCCGAAAAAAGACTATCCGTTAATTGAAGTGGGTGAATTTGAACTTAACCGTAATCCTGAAAACTTCTTTGCTGATGTAGAACAATCTGCGTTTGCACCAAGCAACTTAGTTCCGGGAATTGGAGCAAGTCCGGATAGAATGTTGCAAGCTCGTTTATTCAACTATGCTGATGCACAACGTTACCGTTTAGGTGTGAACTATCGTCAAATTCCGGTAAACCGTCCTCGTTGCCCTGTTCACAGTAACCAACGTGATGGTCAAGGTCGTGTAGATGGTAACTATGGCAGCTTACCGCATTATGAGCCAAATAGCTTTAATCAATGGCAACAACAACCGGACTTTGCTGAGCCACCACTTCGCATTAACGGTGATGCGGCATTCTGGGATTATCGTCAAGATGATAACGATTACTTCAGCCAACCGCGCGCATTGTTTAACTTAATGAATGAAGAGCAAAAACAAGCGTTATTCAACAATACCGCAGCAGCAATGGGCGATGCACCTGATTTCATCAAATATCGTCATATCCGTAACTGCCACTGGTGTGAGCCTGCATACGGTGAAGGTGTTGCGAAAGCATTAGGTTTAACGGTGGAAGATGCTTTAAAAGCGCGCGATACTGATCCGGCTTTAGGTCAAGGCGGCTTATTATAATTCACTAAAAAGCAAAAGGGTTGATGTCAAAATGACATCAACCCTTTTTGTTTATTGTACCGATAGCATTGGATAGGCGTTAATAAAATCCGGTAAGCGATAAGCTTTACTAAAAATTAAGGTGTAAGTATTCCGATCATTATTGACGGCGACGGTGTCAGGAATTGATTCATCCAAACCAAAACGCCAAGGTTGATTACCTATACGTGTAATCAAATATTCATTACTTACTTCAAAAGGTCCTTCGTAGGGCTTTCCTGCGATGGTTACTGTTTTATATTCAAGCGGTAAATTAACGGAACCATAAACGGTTTTCCAAAAGAAATAAGGCGAAGCTGTGGGGTTTAAAATAGAACGGTTTGTTCCTTCTCTCTGTGTGAATTCAACCACTTTTCCGTCAGCCAGCTCTAAACGATGTTGTCCCGGTTCTAAAATGAGTTTTTGCGTTTGATGAGCGGCAAGGGTGATCGCTTTTTCATCTAACTTAAAGGTCAGGGCACTATCCGTTGGATTATCTGCGTAAACGATATTTTTATCGTACCATGCGGTTAAATTTTCTGCTTCAAACGGGAAATATTTCGCAACAATCGAAACGACAACATTTCGTTTACCGTCATCGGCATTGTCAGCGGTTGCGGAAGGTTGCAGGGCAGCAATGCCGATTAAGGCGGCAATGATAATCAGTAAGGAAAGTAATTTTTTCATAAAATGCTCCTAAAAATAACCGCACTTTATTATAGGGAGACAGAAAGTGAGGTTGAAAATAACGGTTATTTTCTCGTGGTGTAATTTCCTTCACATACCCATTTATAGGTGGTCAGGGCTTCTAATCCCATTGGCCCACGGGCATGAAGTTTTTGTGTGCTGACGGCAACCTCAGCTCCTAACCCAAATTGCCCTCCATCAGTAAAACGTGTACTTGCATTCACGTAAACAGCCGCCGCATCCACTTGGTTCACAAATTGGCGTGCCAAAGATTGAGAGGAAGTTAAAATGCTTTCGGAATGTTGCGTGCCATATTCACGAATATGAGAAATTGCCTCTTGAATATCCTTTACGATAACTACATTGAGATCAAGTGATCCCCATTCTTCACGCAATTGTTGCTCATTGACTTGATCTACTGTTGCTCCGGCTTGTTTTAATATTTCAAGTGCGGTTGATTTTGCGTGATATTTTACGTTTTTCGGTGCAAGTTGCGTCACGAGTTTAGGCAAAAATTCAGCAGCGATAGAGTTTTGGACGAGTAAGGTTTCTAGGGTATTACAAGTGCTTGGGCGTTGAGTTTTCGCATTATCGATGACTAAAACGGCTTGATTTTGAACCGCACTTTCTTCTACAAAGGTATGGCAAACGCCGACCCCACCTATAATGACCGGAATGGTTGAATGTTGTTTGCAAAGTTCATGCAAACCTGCACCACCACGAGGAATAATCATATCCACATAGCGATCCAGTTTTAATAATTGCATTACGAGATCACGATTCGGATCCGTAATGGCTTGTACGGCAAATTTGGGTAATCCAGCTTGCTCAAGGGCATTTTGTACCACTTTTACCAAAATATTATTAGAAAATCTGGTTTCTTTTCCTCCTCGCAAAATTACTGCATTGCCCGTTTTTAAACAAAGGCTTGCCACATCAATAGTAACATTCGGGCGTGCTTCATAAATCGTGCCGATCACCCCAATTGGCGTGCGGACACGCTCAATTTTTAAACCGCTGTCCAGCGTTCCCCCATCAATAATTTTACCTACAGGGTCTGCAAGGGAAATCACATGGCGTACATCGTTGGCAATACTTTGTAAACGCTCGGAGGTGAGCAAAAGGCGATCGATCAAGGCTTCAGATAGTCCGTTTTGTTTTGCCAGTTCAATATCCTTTGCATTCTCAGATAAAATATGATCCGCTTGTTGTTCCAACTGTTCGGCAATAATATTTAAAGCACGGTTTTTCTCCGTAGTACTTAATTGTGCCAACACAAAAGCCGCCTCTTTGGCTTGTTTCCCCATCTGTTCTAACATAGTATGTTTCTCAAAATAAAAAATAATGGTGGGTAGCTTATCTGAAAAATGGAGAAGGTCAAATAGCTAAGAATGAGGTTTTTAGAGAAAATTTACATAGTCTAAGCTATTTTTATATGTACTACAAAAATACATTACTTAAGATAATAATGCTTATGAAGTATTTGTTTTCATATATTATGGTAGTAGAATTAAAAAAGTGAATAAAACTATTTTAATTAAACGTATGAAAACAAGAAGAAAACTTCATAGAATTACGCTCCTCACAACGGTACCATTATTTGCTTTTGCCAACCAACCAGAAAAAGAAACCTTCTCCCGTTTAAACCAAATTGATGCGCTTCAGCAGCAGCGCCAACAACAAAATCAGCAGGTGCAAGAGAAAATCCTGCAACCTCAGGCAGATGTTCATTTAGATACGAAAAATTACGAAAGATTGACCCTCTCTAATAAAGAAACTCCTTGTTACCCCATTCATCATATCACATTAATTGATTATCCATCGGAAGACTTCTCTTCCAAGAGCCAATTCCAATGGGCATTAAATCAAGCTTCTCAGGATTTAAAACTCACTCTCCCACATTGTTTTGGCGGAGAAGGGCTAGGGATTTTGATGAAACAAATTCAAAATCGAATTATTGAAAAAGGATACGTTACCACACGTGTTGTAACACAAGAGCAGGACCTGAAAAGCGGTGCCTTAGTATTGACGGTTATTCCCGGTAAAGTAGGGGATACTCTCGTTGAGGACAATGGCAGAGTTCCACGTTTTAGCCGTTTACATGCTTTAACAGGCTTTACCTTCTCAAAGGGTGATCTCTTGAATGTGAGAGATATGGAACAGTCCCTTGAAAATCTTAAACGGGTACCAACAGCTGAAGCGAACTTTGAGTTATTGCCAAGTAAGACGGATATCGGTGTTAGCGATATTAAAATCAGTTATCAACAAGCCTTACCTTTTAGAATTAATTTAAGTTTGGATGATTCTGGTTCGAAATCAACCGGGCAATATCAAGTGAGTGGAACGTTGTCAATTGATAATATCTTTTCTGCTAACGATCTTTTTTATACCTCTTTTACGCATAGTTTAAAAACGCACAATGATGAAAAAGGTGGCCGTGCTAGTAAAAATTTAACTTTTTATTATTCTATCCCTTTCGGCTATTGGACCTTATCGGCTTCACAAACCTATAACCGTTATCGTCAAGAAGTTTTAGGCGCTTTTGATAATCACTATGTCTATTCGGGAAAAAGTAATACCACAAAGGCGACGCTATCTTACTTAATTTATCGGGATAGTAAGCGTAAAACCTCTATTTTCGGAGGATTTTGGTCTCGTCAGTCCGGTAACTATGTAGATGGTTCGGAGATTGATGTGCAAAAACGTCGTATGGCGGGGTGGGAAGCAGGACTTTCTCATAAAGAATATATTGGCGATGCGGTTCTTGAGTTATCCGGTAGTTATAAACGGGGAACCGGTGCAAGGGGGGCATTGTCAGCTCCGGAAGAGCTTTGGGGGGAAGGGACTTCTCGTCCGGAAATTATTCTTGCTTCCGTTAATTTTACCCAACCCTTTATGTTGGGCAAACAATACTGGCAATATCAAACCGCTTGGAGTGCACAATGGAATAAAACCCCTTTAATTGCTCAAGACCGTTTCAGTATTGGCGGGCGTTATACAGTGAGAGGTTTTGATGGCGAACTGACGCTTGCCGGTGAACGAGGCTGGTTATGGCGTAATGAGTTTGCTTGGAATATGAATGGTAAAGGACAACAGCTTTATTTGGCTCTTGATGGAGGTCGAGTGATGGGATGGTCAACCAAGAATCAGTTAGGACATCATCTTATTGGAAGTTCAATTGGGTTAAAAGGGGGATGGAAAGGTTTTTACTATGATGTTTTTGTTGGAAAACCAATAAGTAAGCCAACCGGTTTTAAAACATCAAATACCGTAGCCGGTTTTAATGTGGGTTATAGTTTCTAATTAAACGTATTATTAAAAATTAAAGGATAGTTAAAATGAATAAAAATTGTTTCCGTGTCATTTTCAGTAAAACGTTACAATGTTTGGTTGTTACATCGGAATTAGCAAAAACAGAAGGAAAATCAACGGAGCGGGCTTCATCTCGCTTCCCTCAGTTGTTTGCCAAGATTCAACCACTGACTTTTAGTCTTTTTTGTGCGCTGGGATTTGTTTCATTTTCCAGCACGGTATCCGCTAATTTAATTATCCAAGCAGACAAATCAGCCCCTAAAACCCAGCAACCCATCGTACTACAAACGGCAAACGGTTTGCCGCAGGTCAATATTCAGACTCCAAATGAGCAAGGGTTATCCCACAATAAATACAGTAAGTTTGATGTGGATACCAAAGGGGCAATATTAAACAACAGCCGAACCAATGTACAAACGCAACAGGGCGGGTGGGTACAAGGTAACCCTTATCTTGCCCGAGGTGAAGCAAAAGTCATTTTAAATGAAGTGAATTCATCGGATCCCTCTGTGCTTAAGGGCTATGTTGAAGTGGCGGGTAAAAAAGCGGATGTTATCATTGCGAATCCGTCAGGTATTCATTGTGACGGTTGTGGCGTGATTAACTCAGATCGTACGACCCTCACAACGGGTAAACCTCAAATTCAACATGGCAACCTTGAAAACTTTGTGGTCCAAAAAGGTAAGGTTAGCGTATCCGGTAAAGGTTTAGATAACAGCCGTGTGGATTATACGGAGATTATTGCTCAAGAAACCCAAATCAATGCAGGCGTTTGGTCGAAAAAAGAAATGAAGGTGGTGACCGGTAAAAATACGGTTAAGCGTACGGGCAAACCTGAGGATTTACAAATTATTCATACCAATCAAGCCACTACACAAGAAACGAAGCCACAAGTTGCGATTGATGTGGGGCAGTTAGGGGGAATGTATGCCGATAAAATTCATCTGATTGGTACCGAACAAGGTGTTGGCGTACACAATGCAGGGCATATCGGGGTGAATGCCGAAACCCTTAAAATTGACAGCCAAGGGCGAATTGTCAATAGCGGTACGTTAAATGCGAATAAAGCGGTTCAGCTCAGCGGTACAAAGGGTATTGAAAACCGTGGCAAAATTGAAAATCGTCAGGGGGATATCACACTTAATAGCAAATCAGACATTAAGCAAGATGGTGTCATTGTTGCCCGAGCTGGCAATATTCATAAAACCGCCGATCGGGGTATTACCCAACAAGGTGAATCCATTGCGAAAGGGAATATTCACTATAATGCACCAAGTGTCACTGCTTCAACCCGTTCACTTATTGCCGCCGGTGCAGATGTAAAAGATACGGCTGAAGGTGAGAAACGCTCACTGGAAAATCTCTCCGCACAAGGAAAAACAATAGCTATTAATAGTTCGGGCAAAGCAACGTTGCAAGGTCGAAACCTTGCCTCCGGTAAAATCAACGTAAAAGGTGCGAATGTTAATTTAGATAAAAGCCATACTTCCGCTTATTCAATCAACATTAATGGCATTCAAGGGGAGATAGAAGCCAATGATGCGTTTCTAATTGCGCAGCGTGATTTAACGTTAAAAACACCAACTGCACTTCAAACACAAAATAGTTACCTGAAAGCGGATAAGATTTCTACGCAACAGCGCTCACTCAATACGAAAAATGCGACTTGGGAACAAACAGGCACGAGCGCCTTTTCGATTAATACGGTAGAGCAGCTACAAAATCAAGGTGGAACATTTAAAACACAAGGTGATTTTAGCGTTAATGCTCAAGGCATTGATAATCGACAAGGACGTTTTATTGCGAATGGAAAACTCATGGTTGATGCCGGTAAAAATAAAGTGGATTCTACCGGCGGCGCGCTTGTCTCAACCAGAGCATTGTCACTAACCTCCGGCGAACTGGTGAATGACGGCGGTTTGATTCAATCACAACAATCTATTCATTTAAATACGCAGGGACAACGTTTATCCAATCAACAGACTTTAACGGACAGCCAAGATAAAGGGATTGTGACGTTGGGAGAGTTGGACATTCATTCTGCAGATTTGGCTAATCAAAAAGGGCGTTTGATAGCTAATGGAAAACTTACCGTTGATGCCGGTAAAAATAAAGTAGATTCTACCGGTGGAGCGCTTGTCTCAACCAAAGCATTGTCACTAACCTCAGGTGAACTGGTTAATGACAGCGGTTTGATTCAATCACAGCAATCTATTCGCTTAAATACACAGGGGCAGCGTTTATCCAATCAACAAACTTTAACGGATAGTCAAGATAAAGGGATTGTGACCTTAGGTGAGTTGAACATTCACTCCGCAGATTTAATGAACCAGCAAGGGCGTATTGTGAGCGAGGGAAATCAGCAGATTAAGGCGACAGAGATGAATAATACTCACGGTTTGATGAGGACTGCTCAAGCCTTAAATCTTGTTGCGCAATCCGTTCAAAATCATTACGGTGCGATATCGGCAAAATCAACAGCCTCACTCTCTATTGAAAATACCTTTGCCCAAGCAGGGGGACAAGTGGGCGCAAATGCGCTTATTCTTAATGCAGGAAATCTCAATAGTACAGATAAGAGCCTGATTGCCGCAGATCGTGCCAATATTCAAGTTTTAGGTAAGTTTAATCATCAACAAAGCCGTTTAAATACACTCAATGATTTAACGATTCAAAGCCAAGCCTTAAGTAATACATTAGGTTCTATAAATAGTGTTGCAGGAAATATTAAGATTAACACGCAGCAACAGCAATTGGATAATAGTCAAGGTCATATTACCGCAAAAGGGCATATTGAATTAGATTCCGGAGAATTACAAAATCAAGGCGGATCGATTTATTCCCAACAAGACATCCGGATTGATACTCACAATCAGCTGTTAAACAATCAACAGACCCAAGGTGAATATCAAGGCATTTTGAGCCAAGGCAATTTAACCGTTCATGCCGGTAAATTAGATAATACACAGGGAAGTATCTCTGCTAAGTCTTCTCAGCTAAATATAACTGAATTAGCTAATCGTTTCGGTATTTTGCAAAACCGTGATGATTTATTGTTGCATGCTCAACGTATTGATAATACGGAAGGGATTATTTCAGGCGCAAAAAAAGTTGTTTTGGCTGTCAGTGATCTCTTTACACAAAAGATGGGAAAAGTCGGTGCCGGAGAATTAGTGTTGAATGCCGGAACAGTCGATTCTACCGAGAAGAGTCTTATTGTTGCGGATAATGCAATATTAACAGTTAAAGGTAAATTTACAAATGCGAACAGTGAAGTTTCAGCAACACAAAATCTCGCCATAACGAGTCAAGCACTGAATAATCAACGGGGCTTATTATTGGCTGAGAGAGGAAATTTAACCATTAATTCGCAGCAATATCATTTAAATAATCAGCACGGAAAAATTGTAGCGGGGCAAAAAATACGCTTAGATAGCGGTGCGTTGGATAATCAACAGGGGCTCGTTCAAGGTCAAACGGGTATTCTGCTCAATACGTACCAACAATATTTAAATAACACCTTGGGTCATATCGTCAGCCAACAAGATTTAACTATTGTTTCAGGCGAGTTAAATAACCGACAAGGTTATCTCCAATCTGCAAAACAAGGCGATATTCAAATAGGTTCATCTTCCCTACATAATCAACAGGGGGTTATTTCTACAGGCACTAACTTACGTTTAAATGCCGGTACGGTGAATAATCATGATGGAGTGATTGAAGCAAAAAATCATCTTGATGCTAATCTTTCAAACCTTTATCAACAAAATGGTGTTGTGCAATCAGGTCAATCACTGAATATGACGGCGAGTGGTGAGGTGCTTTCTACCAATCATAGTCAAATTATCGGTGAGAATGTCAATATCACAACATCAGGTCAATTAGATAACCAGAAAAGTGACATTATTGCTAAAAGCAATGGTGTTATTCGTAGTGGTCAATTTAATAACCGTGAAGCAAATCTCATTGCAGAACAAGGCAATCTTGAGATTCATACCAAACAGCAAAAACTAACTAGTCGGCTCGGGAAATTAAGTGCCGGTGCAAATCTTACAATTAATAGTGGTGAGCTGGATAATCGCCAAGGATTAATTCAGAGTCGTCAAAATATGGTGATTAATACCCATCAAGGTCATCTCAATAATCAACAGACTCAGGAACAAAACAAAGGCATTATTTCCCTTGGTGGACTTGCTTTAACGACACAAGATTTTTTTAACCAAAACGGTTATTTATTGAGCCAGAAAAATCAAGCCATTGATGCGCTGTCGATTCATAATGATTCCGGAGTATTGTCTTCGCTTGCCTCGCAAAATGTGACAGTGAGTAATGCTATTCGAAATATTCAAGGTCGAATCAGCGGTGTTTCATCAACGGTAAGCGCTCAGTCAATTGACAATCAGAGTGGGTTGCTTCAGGGGACTCATCAACTGACAATTCAAACTCGTGACAACATTAACAATGAAGAGGGGCAAGTAAAAGCCGGAGACAAACTGGCGATACAAACTCGTGGGTTAAACAACCATAAAGGACAGGTACGTGCGATAGAAGGACGTTTAGCCATTTCATCGATTGAAAATATCAATAATACCCTTGGTTATCTTACCGCCAAACAGCAAGCAACCATAACCGCTGACGGATTGAATAACCATAAAGGTGTGGTGTATAACGAGCAAGGGCTGCTTAGCCTGAAATTACAACAAAACCTTGATAATCAACAGGGCGAAGTGATTGGCAAAGAGAATTTGAAGATTGAAAGTGCCTCACTTCTTAATCAGAAAGGTAAGATTTATGCAGAGAAACAAAGCAATATTGGTATCAAAGGACTGATTGATAACCGACAAAACGGCAAAATTTATGGTATGGGGGAAACCATCATTCATACCAACCAAGTGGATAATCGTGGCGGTGAAATTCGTACTCAAGATAAATTAGTCTTAAATGCCACAACAGGGATTAATAATCAAAAAGTGGGCAATACGGGATCATTTATTGAAAGTGGTAATGAGCTCATCCTCAATACGGCAGATCTTAATAATAGCCAAACAAAACAAGCACAGGAAAAGATGAGCCAGGGGATTTTAGCCTCTTCATTGAAACTTTCGGCTCGATTAGTTGATAACCACCAAGGAAAAATTCATAGTCGTGGACAGAGTCACTTATCTGTTCAACAGACCTTAGATAACCGTCGAGGTGATGTGACGGGCGGTTCGGTCTCTCTTGAGGGAAAAAATCTCCGAATTGATAACCAAGGTGGACGGTTACAAGCGGAGAGAGCCTTATCTATTTTAGCCGATGAAGTCACGACCAACGGTCATATTGAAGGACAAGATGTCTCTATCACACAACAAAAAGATTTTGTGACTGCCAACTCCATTAATGCCGACCGAAATTTACGGATTAGCACCGCAGGAAATCTAATTAATCAACACAACCTTTATGCCGATGAAAGTGTCACCTTAAATGCCAACCATATTACCAATCGTGTAGAGGGGCGAATTAGCAGTGCGAATACGCAACTGAGTGCAAAAGGCAATTTAATCAATGAAGGCTTAATTAATGGTGTGAGTCTTGATGATCAGGCTAAAACCATTGTTAAAGCAGGTGGGCAATTAATTAATACGGGCAAAGGACGTATTTATGGCGATCATGTCGCTCTTGAAGCGGATAGAATTGAAAATAGTGATAAAAATTACGGCAATGAAATTAAATCTGCGATCATCGCAGCAAGAGGGGATTTGGATATTACTGCCCGTGAAATTGAAAACAACACAGCACATTATTTATCCGATCACCAAGTAGGTGCAACCTTATTCAGTATAGGGGAAATGCGTTTTGGACGAACATTAAATGCCAATCATCAAGCGGAAGGTAAGGCAGAGGTGTTACGTAATAACAGCAGTGTGATTGAATCTGAACGTAATATTAAACTGAACGTCAATCAAATCCATAATAACAATACCCATTTTACGGTTGAGCACGTTAAAACGGGTCAAGCACCGAATAACATCACGAAGTTAGACGAAAAAGCCGTGAATGAAACCTATATTGTTCCAATGGGGCGTGATGATCGTGACAAATTGAAAACAAACTATACCAATCCGCTAAATGGCGATAAATCTAAAATTAATCTTGATGATCCTCACATTTCAATGAAATTACTTCGTTGGGCGGGATGGAGTCGGGCCGGTAAATTGGTCTATAACAGTGATGGTGCCGCACCGGTATTATTAAAACCCGGTGATGTGATTACGGCAGATACCCCATTGGCCGAGCGTAATGAAATGGCTTGCGATTATATGGACGGCAATCCGGTTTGCAGTTATACGCTTGAAGGGCAATATGGTACGGACAGCCCAATTTGGGCGTATTTTAACGTACCGGCTCCACAAGAACCCCAGCCAGAGTTTCCTTTTGAGGAACTGGCCAAACAACCTTGGTATGAGGAAAGCGAGTGGTTTGAAGGGATTGAGAGCGGTGAATTTAAGTTTAAACGCCCGGTTCGTCCTTCATGGTGGCTTCATTATAAAAATCCCAAGGTATATCAGGAACGACTCATCAAATGGAATTACTATCTTGCCCACATTAAGCCGCTTGAGGATTGGGAATACAAATATCGGTTTAGCCTGGAGGCGGTGGATAACGGGATTGAACGCCACAATCAAGCCCGTTTAGGCTCATTGGCAAATCGGGATTATAAAAATTTCTGGCAATTACATATTACAAATCGCCGCAAAGATGAAAGTAACGTGCTGAAGACTGTGCCGGGGCAAATTCTCGCAGGGGGCGATATTGAGGTGCATAACCAATCTTTTATCAATGATCGCAGTGTTGTTGTTGCCGGACAAAAAATGTCATTGGAAAATCAGATTCAAAACATTGATGAAAAAGGCTTGCACCGTGTTACCGATAGCGGTAGCAAGGTTTACACCTATGAAAGATGGCGTGGTGGGTTTAAACGTTATCACGAACGTAAATGGCACGGGCACGGGGCTTATACCCGTATTATTGAAACACCATTTGATATGAAGATCTTTAAGGTTGTAGAAAATGGCGATTATGCTATCAATAAGAAAACAGATGATAAGTTGAAAAATAGCACCGCGCATCAATTGGATTTAACTCAAGTGAAAGTAAATAGTGACGGGCTTTCTTCGGCAGGTAATCTGACGCTTGGCACATTAGGTGCAGGGGATTCGGCACGCTTTACCCAATTAGGCGGCGATGCCCGTCAAGTGGATAAATTGTCGGCATGGTCAGGCAAAGGACAATCGGTTGAATCCAAGGTACTGAATGGGCATTTAGAGGGATTCCGGTCTTTATCGCCAACGGATTCAACGGTGCGTCCGCTTGAGCGTATTCGGTTAAATGATAATCAAGAAGTCCGCAGTATTCGCCCGAATTTAGTGATACCACAAAATGTGTTATATCGAGTCAATGCGAATCCGAATAATCACGTGCTCATTGAAACGGACCCGGATTTTACCAATCACAAACGTTGGTTAAGTTCGGATTATATGTTTAATGCGATGCGTTATGAGCCAAACCAAGTTCAAAAAAGACTGGGTGACGGCTTTTACGAGCAACGTTTAGTGCGGGAGCAAATCAACCGATTAACGGGCAGAAACTTTGTTGGCGATTACAGTGATTTTGATAGCCAGTACAAAGGATTAATGGATGCGGGAGTGACCTTTGCGCAAAAATTCAATTTGCGCCCGGGTATTGCGCTTTCTCCAAGCCAAGTGGCACGGCTCACCTCGGATATTGTATGGTTGGAGACGGAACAGGTGAGCTTACCGAATGGCAAGGTTGAAAGCGTACTCGTACCGAAAGTCTATGCCGTAGCAAGAAAAGGCGATATCACGGGCAATGGTGCTTTACTTTCGGCAAATCAAGTTACCCATAAAGGCGGGGCGTTTATCAATAGTGGCACCGTTGCCGGTCGGGAGGTCGTGCAGTTTGACAGTGAAACCATTCGCAACAGTGGCAAGATTAGCGGTGGTGCGTTGGTGGGCAATGTGCGTGCTGATATGGATAACCTTGGCGGGGTTCTGGAAGCAGATAAAGCCATCTTGCTCAACGTGGCGGGTAATTTTAATCATACCAGTACCACCCATACCACCTCGGTTAATGTAGATGGCTATCAACGTAGCGACACCCGAATCGGTCGCAAAGGCTTACTTCACGTTAAAGGCGAAAACGGCACGTTGCAAATCCAAGCGAATAACATCAATCTTGGTGGTGCGGATATTATCAATGACGGGAAAGGACAAACCTATCTTTCCGCCAAAAATAACCTAAATTTGACCGCACTTTCGGTGGGTTTTGATGAAAAAATGGGCGGAGGCAACCATTATCGTAACGAACGTAAAGAGGATGTGGAAATCAGCCGGATTAAAGGCGGTGGAGATATCCGTTTAGCCGCAAAAAATATTTATTCGCAAGGCGCTGAACTAGAAAGTGAGGCGAAACTTACCGCTCTTGCAGAAAACGACCTCGTGCTAAATGGTGCGAAGGTGAGTCATGATTTTGAAGAATTCCACAAAACGAAGAGCGGCAGTTTGGCAAAAGTCACTAAAACGCGTTTTGACAAACAACAATCGGAGACACAACGCGGCAGTCAAGTGAGCGGCAAGGAGATAGTCCTTGCGGCAGGTCATGAGGTGAAAGGCAAAGGGTTGCAAGCGATAGCGGAAAATGACTTGCTTATCCAAGCCGGCGGAAATGTGGATATTGCGGCAGACACGAATCATTTCCGCAACATTCATAAAGAAACCAAGAAAACCTCGGGCGTGTTCACCGGTGGCGGTGGCATCACCTTTGGTTCTAAATCAGAAAAACATCATTTAGAAAGCGAAGGTTGGACGCAATCGGATGCACGTAGCACCTTAGGCTCAATGAAAGGGAATATTCAAATCCAAGCAGGCAAACAGGCTAACGTGATGGGAACAGACCTTATCACGCCACGTACTAATCGCATTGATATAGAAGGTGCGGGAGTGAAGGTGGAAGCGGGGAAAGACATCATCAACACAAATGAACGGCATGAGTATCAACAATCGGGTTTAACGCTTGCGGTCAGCACGCCGGTGACGGATATGGCACAAGCGGCTTATCAGAGTGTAAAACGCAGTGAGCAGGCAGCCAATCCGAAGCTGAAAGCGCTTTATGGAATGAAGGCGGCGGAAGAAGTGGCGATGGCGGCACAAAACGTGGGCAAAGTGGCGGAAACCTTGGAAGCGTTACGGTCAGGGGAAATGCAAGGCACAGGCACGACATCTAATCCGAGTGTGAAAATCAGTGTCAGCTATGGCAACCAAAAACAAACGCAAAGCAGTGAAAGCCAAAGCATAAGCCATCAAAAATCGACGTTGAGCACAGGCACATTAAATGTGAAGGCACGAGATGAAAAACTGACCTTTGAAGGGGTGGATGCGAATGCCAAAGAGATGGCACTGTCAGGCAAACAAGGGATAGATGTTAAAGGCGTAAAAGATGAAGTGCACCAACGCACGAAAAACCAATCGGTAGGCGGTAGTGTCGGTGTCTTTGTGGGGATGAACGGCAACAGCTACGGCTTTGGATTGGAAGGGTCGGTGAAGGCGTCGAAAGGCAAATCGAACTCGGATAGCGAGCGTTGGCAAAACAGCCGTCTTCAAGCGGATAAACTCATCACGAATAGTGAAGAAGGGGGCTTAAGCCTTGACGCTGCCAATGTTAAAGCGAAACGTTGGGAAGCAGACCTTCAAAACCTCAATCTCACCAGCCGTCAAGATACGGAAAAATATGAATCGAAACAAGTGAGTGCGGGAGCGAGCGGTTCGATAGCCTATGGTTCGGGCGGAGGGGCGTCGGTGAATGCGGCGTATAATAACGCGAAGGTGGATTATGCACAGGTGAAAGAACAAACAGGCATTCAAGTGGGTGAAGAAGGAATGGATGTCAATGTTCGTCACCATACCCAATTAAATGGAGCCATCATTGACAGTGAGGCACCCCAAGAGAAAAACCGCTTTAAGACAGGTTCACTCGGTCATACAGACATAGAAAACAGAAGTGAAATCAAAACGGAAAGTGCGAGTATCAGTGCGGGCAGTGGCGGAATAAACCCAATGCAGGCACTGAGCAGTGCGTTGAGTCTTTTGGGCAACAGCCATGAAAGTGAACGAAGCCTGACGAAATCGGCCATCAGCGAAAACATCCAGATTGACACCAAAACACCGGAAAAACTGACCGCACTTTCGAGAGACACAAAGCAGGCGAATCAGAGAGTTAATCAACAAGACTTGAGCAAGGTTCAGGAACGGCAAGAAATGGCGCAAGTGATAGGGGAAATTTCCAATAATGCTATCAGTATCGCCACCTATGAAGAGCGGGAGAAAATCAACAAGCTGGCGCTTGAGAAGTTTAAGCTGGAAGAAAAATACGGCAAAAACAACCCTCAAGCCCAACAGCTTGGTGAACAAATCAACCAAATCCAAGAGAATATCGACCGTACTTACGGCATAGGCAGCCCGAATGGCATGGCAATCAGTGCGGTGACGGCAGCGCTTCAAGCCGCTGCACAAAACGACACCAATGGCGCGATAGTGGCACTTGCCTCGCCTTATCTCAACAATAAAATCCACGAAATGACGAAGGGCGACACAACCAAAGACAAGGCAACCAACCTGATAGCTCACGCCTTACTTTCGGCGATAGAGTTCCAAGTCACAGGCAAAGACCCACTGACGGGGGCGGTTGCGGGGGTAACGGGCGAAGTGACGGCAGAGATTATTGCTCAAAAACTTTACGAAAAATCACCGAAGGAACTGACGGCGAGTGAGAAAGAGAACATCAGCACCTTAAGCCAACTGGCGGGGGGATTAGCGGGTGCATTGACAGCGAAAGCCAATGGTACAACGAAACAACAAGGCGGCTTATTCCTCACTGCTACGGCAGGAGCAGAGACGGCGAAAAGGGCGGTGGAGAATAATTATTTATATAATGTTGAAGTAGACAATCTTATCAAGGAACTGGCACAAGCCGAAAAAGAAGGGAAAGACACAAAACCTATTTTTGAAAAATACGCTAAATTAAGTGAAAAAAATCGACAAGAGCTCTTGCAGGAATGCGGAAATAACCCGGTTTGTTATATGCCTCATATTCAGATGATGAAAACTGGTGATGAAGCAGTCTATGAAAACTTTAGCTATCTAAGATTGGGCTCTTATTTTAATGATGTTAGTCGGGCAACCCAAGCTAAAATGAGTGATTTTGTTGAAGCAGAAAATGCCAAAACAAGAGCGCAATTACCGAATAGCATACAGTATGCAACGCTTGCTTTAGGCTTAGGGGAAGCCATGGGATTAGGTGGTATAGCATTGAAAGATAAGTTGCCGAAACTTTCTTTTTCAAGCAAAGATAAAAATTATCCTAAGGGAGGAATGGATAATTATCAGCGTGAAAAAGTGGGGGATAGTGATTATCCGAGTAGAGCAGAAAATAATGCGACAGCGATCCCATTAAAGCAACAACTTTCAAATGAAATGCTGAAAGCTCAAGGAGTTAAGTTTGAGAATATTGATGTTATTGCCAAAGTCGATATTAATGGAAAAATTTATGTGGATACAAATCAGCGAGCAAGAGCAGATAAATTTGCAGATCCAAACAAACCAACACTAATTGCTGAAAATATTTCACAAAAACCTCCATTACCAAATGGAAAACCTTATCCAAACTCAAATATGGAAAATTCTCATGCAGAAGTTGGTGCAATCCAACAAGCTTATGAGAGAGGTGGTACAAAGGGCAAAGATATGGTCATTCAAGTTCAAGGTAAGGATGTTTGTTCGTACTGCCGTCAAGATATAGCATTGGCAGCAGAGAAAGCAGGATTGAAGTCAGTAACCGTTCATGCTGTCAATCAAGATGGTATTCCTGTCATTTACGATTGGAAAGTGGGTATGTCATCAATTAAGTTAAGGAAGGAATAAAATGAAGATGATTTTTTCATGTACCTTATATGAAGGAAAAGGTTTAAATAAAAAATACAATAATTTAATTTCGACACACAATCCAACAAAAGAAGATATTATAAAAAATTTAGAATTTTTAAGGTGTTGTACAGGAGCTGCAAGACTGAGTGTGGATCCTGAGCCTGAGCTTGGTCCCTCTGAATTATCAGTTCAATATGATGGAGAAAAGTATTTATTTACTTTACTTGAATATGTAGGAGCTAATGGAGAAATGATTATTAGAGGAAAGGCTAATTTTAACGGGGGGGGGGATTTGATAGAGTTTTTGTCTGATGGGGAATTATACCCCCCAAATGCAATAACAACGGATTTTGAATTTATTAAGAAAGTTTTTTTGGAGTTTTTAGAAACAGGAAATGTTTCTTATGACTTAATGGATAGGATCTATTAAAAGACTTCATGTAAAAATAGAGTGAAACGGACGCAATCATCAAAAAAGTCACAGGCAAAGACCCGCTGACGGGGGCGGTTGCAGGTGTAACGGGCGCACTCACCGCGAAAGCCAATGGCTCAACGAAACAACAGGGCGGCTCATTCCTCACTGCTACGGCAGGGGCGGACACGGCGAAAAGGGCGGTGGAGAATAATTTCTTTGATGTTGACCCGCATCAAGACCGCTTGGATGATATCAAACTCTTTGCGAAATTATATTTCAACGGCGATGAAGAAAAAGCAGAAGCCTATTATGATGCGATGCAACAAGGCAAATCTAAAGGATTTAAAGAGAATGTGAGAGATAATACTTCTCCTCCAAGTAATTTTGTTAGTACTTCTATATCTCAAGGAGTTGCTATTAATTTTGCAACAAACTTTGGTTCTAGAAATGGATATGTATATGCAATTAAGCCCAATGGAGGTATTGATGTGAATAGGACATTAGGCTCTGCAAGTCCTTATCCAAGTGAGCAAGAAATAGCTATACCATACGGCATAAATCCTAAAAATATTTTAGGTGTTACCCCTGTTGATAAAAATGGTAAGTTAGGTAATCACAGTATTTTAAATCGATGAGTAAAGGTAGTAAGAATGGAAGAATTTTATAAGAAAGATTTATTTATAAAGGCATCTATAGATAATAAATCTATCAAAAATTTAAATGTTACTCTTGAAGAACAATTTGATCATAAATGTAAGCTTATAGTTCATCTTGAACATTTAGTTGTTATAACTAAAGATAATTTCTTTGAATGTTTATCTGAATTTAAATTTTGCTATCCTAACATAATCTTATTCTGTAAAGGATATAAGCTTAATGTATATCCATCTAGAATGTTTATTCAAATGGGAATGGGATTAAAAGCATATGAAATGAAGTTAGGAAAACAAGCAACGTTTGATAATGTGGTTAATTTATTTGATTATGAGGAACATGATTTAACTAGTTCAGTCGAATTACAAAAAGAATATTATTTTAAGTGGCTTAATTCTCTTTGTGGTAATTAGGCAGTGTAGTCTTAAAAATAAATTTCCTAAACTTTCTTTTTCAAGCAAAGATAAAAATTATCCTAAGGGAGGAATGGATAATTATCATAGACAGAATATCGGTGATGAGGATTATCCTAAAGTAATTATAGATAAGAAAAAGTATCCTGAATCAGCTTTACACATGGAAGAAGCTATTGCTAATGGATGCTAATGGACACCCTGATATTCTTACCGTTGATAGGCAAGGTGCTAGAAATAGAAGAAGAGAGGCATTAAAAGATACTCCAATAAAATCAGGTTTAGATTGGGATGAATATCCTCCTGCGATGTTTAAGGAAGGTGGAGAGGGGGCTTCAGTAAAACATATAAAACCTAGTGATAATAGGGGTTCTGGTAAGTGTATTGGTAATCAATGTAAAAGCCTATCTGATGGTGATAAAGTTAAAATTATAATAAAGGGCTAATTATGAGTTATTTAAAAAATTATTTGAAATATCTAGTGATAGCTTGGAGAAAACTAATAAATTTAATGGGCCCACATTACTTGAAAAATTTTATATTGAAAAGAACGGTTTTTTAGCTTTTGAAGGTTCTTTTAGAGTATTACCAATATCTGAATCATTTAGCAGAGGCTTTTATTCTTGGAATGAGTTTTTGGCTAAAGAACTTAATCTGAAGGATATGTTATTTTTTGCTGATAATATATTGGGGGAGGGGTTTTGTATATATAAGGATTTATTTTATAAATATGACTTTGAGTCAGGTGATTTAGAATTAATGGGGAGTAATCTGGAAGATTTTTCTAGTACTTTGCTATCAGACTATAATTATTATACAGCTTATAGTATTGCGAAGGAATGGCAAGAGAAAAATTCTGAAATTTTATTTGATGAAGTGCTATTACCTAAGTTGCCATTTGTTTTAGGTGGGGATTACAGTATCAATAATTTATATTTATGTAATGTAAGAAGGATGATTATTTTAAAGAGTAAGATATTAGATAGTATAAAAAAACATAACGATGGAGATAAAATAAAGTTTATATATAAATGATTGTATTTCAAAAGTAAGCGTAAAGTGTGTGAATAATTGTATGCATTGGTCTCTGATTCTTATATGCTTGGAAAATAAATCAACCAAATCCAAGAGAATATCGACCGCACTTACGGCATAGGCAGCCCGAATGGAATGGCAATTCGGGCGGTGACGGCAGCGCTTCAAGCCGCAGCACAAAACGACACCAATGGCGCGATAGTGGCACTTGCCTCGCCTTATCTCAACAATAAAATCCACGAAATGACGAAGGGCGATACAGCAAAAGATAAGGCAACCAACCTGATAGCTCACGCCTTACTTTCGGCGATAGAGTTCCAAGTCACAGGCAAAGACCCGCTCACGGGTGCGGTTGCAGGGGTAACGGGTGAAGTGACGGCAGAGATTATTGCTCAAAAACTTTATGAAACGGCGGAAGCAATCTTAAATCTTGATGAAACCGTAAAATCCCTTGCTTATGCAGTCACCCATCCGAATGAAGTGATAAAGCAAGTTTATGTTTCAATGGATGAATGGAATCAACAATATGAATATGCGGTAAAACATGACCCGGCACTAGCAGGAGAAATGCAAGGCTATATCTTGGGTAACTTTGGTTCAACACCGGTTGGCGGAATGGTTGTTGGTGCTGCGGGGGCGAAGTTGTTGCAGAAATCGGCGGCGTTAGTGAAGAAAGGGGTTGGAAAAACGGGGCTGTTACCTAATTGGGCAAACTCTAATTCTAAATTGCCTATTGTTGGGAAAACGACAGGGTATGAAAATCAAACGACAAGGATATCAACAGGTGCTGAGAATGTGGCGTTGTATCCTAAATTAAAAGAACAATTAGTTGTAGAAAATCTCCAGAATGTAGTCGCTAAGAATCCCGTATTAGATCACGCAGCCTTTGGTAAAGGAAATCTAACGATTAATGGAACATTTACTCGTCAAGAGGCAGAGAGACTTGCACGCGAATGGGTCGGCGATGGCGCTATTCGCAACAGTGATGGGGGATTAACGAGTGCTGATGGAACAAGGAAATATAGACCTGCTAAGCATAAATCTAATTCTTCTTATGCACAAACAGGTATTCAAGCTAATTTTGAACGGATAAAACTAGTTTATGATCAAAATAAGCATAAATATATAGAAAAATCAGAAAGCAATTTACATCTTAATATTAAGGAGTAAAAAATTATGATAATTGCAGATTTAAAGGATATTAACTATTATGGAGTCTCATCAAAAAATGAAGCTCAGTTATTAATCCTTGATCCTACAGGGTATAATTTAAAATTATCTCTAACCATAGGTGAAAAAGGTAAGGAAAGCGGAGATTATTTTTCAGTAGAAGTATTTAATATTAAATTAGTAAGAAACGCAAAAATAGTTCTTGCTTCTAAGAGTTTTATTGTATGTGATGATATAGATGATATAGATGATATAGAACGAGAAATTAGATATAGAGTCAATAGTATATCTGGTGATAGCTGGGAAGATGTATTAAATCAATTACGATATTATTTTGATTGGGAATATGAAAATCATAAATTTGTTAAATAATTTTAAGTATAAAATCGACGGTTATCCTGCCTATCAATTTAATTAAAGATAGTAGCGGGCAGACGGTGACGGTCTTGAAAAAGGATTTAAATCGTTTTGAAATGCCAAATCATCGAGTCGGTGTGGATCCGCATTTTAACCGCTTATCCCAACAAATTGATGCTGAAACCGGGCGCTATCTCTCAACGGGGAATGCGGTTGACGGGCTTTATAATCGCTCTTATTTACGTTCGGAGACAATGCAGAAAGTCTTTGCAGATTATGAAAAATTGCCGAATGGGAATTATAGGGATTTAGATGGGAATATCATTAAAGCTCCAATCGATATTGGACACGCTTATGGTTGGGAGCATCGGAGATTATCTTTAGCAGCGAAGGAGTTAAATTTAACTCAGAAGCAATTCAATGATTATGTAAATGCAAGACCGGAGCGGTTTAGATTAGAAAATATGTCGGAAAACCGCAGTCATAAAAATGAAATGCCGGGTAAGGGCAATATTGAGGATATCCGGATGGATATGCAAAATTATTTCAAATTAAATAAATGAGAGAGAAGATGAAAACAATTCAAGAAAAAATAGTAGAAGCCTACGCAAATAATGATTTAGAGTTATTAGAAGATATTTTTGTTAGGAAAAAAATAGCCGATCCATTACTCGTCACAGATATGGAAAAATGGAATTACTTACATAGGTCTTTATTATATTTTCATCCATCAGTAGATATTATCGAGTTATTTATCAAATTAGGGATAGATGTTAATGCTCAAGACATCTATGGAATGACGCCCTTACACTATGCCATGCGAGGAAAAAATGTCGATGCAGCGATCGCCTTGCTGAATGCGGGGGCAGATCCGAATATACCGAATATTGATAATCTTATTCCACTAAGAATGTGTATTCGTTATCCGGATAGGTTGGATTTATTGGCGTTAATGCTACAAAATGGTGGTGATGTTCATTATTTTAATGGTCAAGATTATTTATTGGAGGGGTTAAAGGATTTTAAGGGAGATGACCCTAATTATTCTGCGTTCTTTGAAATGATGGAGAAATACGCATAGTTAAAAATTACTGAATGGTAATTATAGAAACAGACTTTCCCGTCAGGTAGTGAAAAAACAATCTTGACTGTCAAGCCTTGTTACACGTTAAAGGCGAAAACGGCACGCTGCAAATCCAAGCGAATAACATCAATCTTGGTGGTGCGGATATTGTTAATGGCGGGAAGGGGCAAACCTATCTTTCCGCCAAAAATAACCTAAATTTGACCGCACTTTCGGTTGGTTTTGATGAAAAAATGGGCGGAGGCAACCATTATCGTAACGAACGTAAAGATGATGTGGAAATCAGCCGGATTAAAGGCGGTGGAGATGTCCACTTAGCCGCAAAAAATATTTATTCGCAAGGCGCTGAACTAGAAGCTCTTTATAGGATTGCTCTTTCAGAGAATAATAGTAAGGTTTCATTGCTGTAGTGGCGGTGACGGCTGTCGCTTTTTACATGGGATGGGCAGTTGGATTTAAATGCCCTTTAACGATGATTTAAAGGACATTTTTTTTATAAAATAGTGATTTGTTTTTTTACATAAAAGTTAGAAGTGGTTTATGCAAAATAAAATGATTTTATACAAAATGTTTTGCGAATTTATACATTTTATTTAATCCGCTCAATTTTAATATTAAATAGAGCAAACATAATTGCCAGCAAAGGAACGGTGTAATTAAAAACGGCATAAGGTGCATATTCAAATGCACTGACTTGAAGCATTGAGTAAGCATATACGCCACAAGTATTCCAAGGCACAAGTACAGATGTGACCGTACCTCCGTCTTCTAAAGCACGAGAGAGATTTTTAGGGTGTAATTTCCGTTCTTTATAGGCGGTAACATACATTCTGCCTGGTAATAAAATAGAAATATATTGCTCTGAAGTTGTACAATTTGTGACGACTGAAGAAAAAATTGTGGCAATAATTAACATAGCGGCATTGCGGGCAAAATGCAAAATCGTTGAAACAACTGATCTCAGCATTCCTGTTTGTTCGGCAATTCCGCCAAAACTCATTGCGACAATGGTTAGAGAAATGGTGTACATCATTGACTCAATTCCTCCACGATTGAACAAGGTATCAATTACCTCGTGTCCGCTTTGAATTTTAAATCCATCGTGTAGTGTTTTAACAGCCGTACCCACATCACTACCTTGTATAATAATGTGGCAGAGTGTACCTAGTAGTATTCCAATTGTTAATGCCGGAATAGCAGGAACTTTTTTCATCACTAACAATACAACAATCACCGGAACTGCCAATAACCAAGGGCTGATAACAAAATTTTCGGTAATTTTTTCCATTATGGACTGGATATGAGAGAGATTTGCATGTGAGGAGCCAAATTGCATACCTATATATAAATAAAAACCTAATGCGATAAGATAAGCTGGTAATGTTGTGATAAGCATATGTTTAATATGTTCAAATAAATCGGTACCGGTAATTCCTGATGCAAGGTTAGTGGTATCAGAAAGTGGTGACATTTTATCGCCAAAATAAGCTCCTGAAATCACAGCACCGGCTACCATTGGGGTTGGGATTCCAATGCTTAGACCAATGCCAATTGCGGCGACACCGATGGTTCCCATTGTTGACCAAGAGCTACCAATAGAAAGTGTGACTACCCCACAAATAATGCAAATAGTGAACAGAAATAACGAAGGTGAAATCAGTTTTAAACCATAATAAATCATTGTTGCAACAATGCCACCGCCTAACCAAGCACCGATTGTAAGCCCAATCATAATGATGATCACGATAGCTGGGAGAGCCATTCTGATACCTCGGTAAATGCCTTGTTCAATGGTATCCCAGCGATAACCAAACTTCATTGCAACCAATGTTGCTGTAATCGCACCAATAATTAAAGGAACATGTGGTGAAGCCTCAAACTTAATAATGGAAACTGCCATTGCTATAACCATCACAAGAACCGGCAGTAATGCATACAGGAAAGGGATATCGATTTGTTGATTTGGTGTTTGAAATTTTGTATTTGACATACAAATCTCCTCCTGAGAAGTACAATTCAAGTGGGATAATTGCACTTTTTAATGAAAAATATAATTGTGCTTAATACATCATTGCACATATCCTTATTATCTAACTGATATTTTAGAATGATTAAAGATTTGCATAATCTGTGAGGTAACCAAATAAGTCTTTTGGATCTTTCAAATCCGGAGTAAGTGACAACGGACGCGCTAAACCTAATTTGATTGCTGTATCGTTCATATATCGAATGGCTGAGAAATCTTCAATAGCAAATCCCACAGAATCAAATAAAGTGACTTCCTCCTCAGACTGGCGGGCTGATTCCCCTTTTTGGAAGATTTCAAATAATGGCGTAACAGGAAAATCGGCAGGCATATTTTGCAATTCGCCCTCGATCCGTGTTTGAGGTTCGAATTCGACAAAAACATGAGCATTTTTCACTACATCCACGTGTAATTCTGTTTTATTGATATTATCGCCTCCCACTGCATTAATGTGCATCCCTGCTTCAATCATTTCCGGCGTGATAATGTTCGCTTTTGAATATTCAGCGGTTACTGTAGTAATAATATCCGCATTTTTGACAGCTTGCGCTACAGTATCAAAAATCTCAATTTTTAATGAGGTATTTGCCAAATTTCCGGCAAGTTTTTCACTTGCTTTTCGATCAATATCAAATAAAGCCAATTCTTCAATACCAAGCAAATGATAAAATGCTAGAGCTTGAAACTCACTTTGACAACCATTGCCGATAATTGCCATTCGTTTGCTATTTGGGCGTGCAAGATATTGCGCTGCAAGCACTGAAGTCGCCGCAGTACGCAAGGCAGTAGTAAGAGTAAATTCACTAATAACGTCGGGCTGTCCCGTATCATTACTGATCAATGCGCCAAAGGCTAAAATAGTCGAAAGCCCTTCATTTGGATTTTTAGGGTGACAATTTACATATTTAAAACTGTACTGCTGTTGATTGGCGATAGGCATTAATTCTAATACCCCGTCAGGAACGTGATTGGAAATTCGAGAGGTTTTATCAAAAGAATTCCAATTGAGATAATCGTCCAATATATAGTTTTTCATGCCCTCCAGCGTTTCTTTGATGCCTTGGCGTTGGATGATATTGGCAACATCTTGCGGGCTAATGATAATAGTTGGCAAACTTCCTGTAATAGTGGATGGATATGACATAACTTCTCTCCTTTTGGGTTAATAAAATATTAATGAATTGTTATGATGGCCCTAGTGTGCAAGATTTTTTTATTAATTAAAATAGTTAAATATGCTAATGTTTTAGCAAAATTTAATCATTTTGTTAGGGAGAACTTGCATTATGTCAATTTTGGACGAAACCAATCAAAAATTATTGAGTCTATTGCGGGAAAATGCGAGATATTCTATTGCATTTTTAGCCAAGAAATTAAAAGTTTCCCGAGCAACTGTGGTAAACCGCATTGCACGACTTGAGAAAGAGGGGGTTATCTTGGGCTATCGGGTAGAGCTTCACTCAACGCTAGAATCTGATGGTATTAAGGCTTGGACAACCGTGATTATTGATGGCGGTGCAACCGCAGAGGTCGTCCAAATCCTTCGAGGTGAACCTTGCATCAATGCGATTTATGATACTAACGGGCGTTGGGATATTCTTATCGAGCTTATCGCGCCCTCATTGGAAGAACTCGGACAAGCATTGGAGCGAATCCGTTCAATTAAGGCGATTACTTCTTCAGAAACCTATATTCATTTAAAACGTTATGCTTAGTCTGTATAAAAAATTCTCAAGATAAAAAAGAAATCGGCACCAAGAATGCCGGTTTTTTATCAAGTGCGGTTAAAATTTGATTATTTTTCCGCAGTATCCGATGTTTCTTTTTAAACTTGGATTATACATTGCAAGATGGCTTAGATGATTAATAAATTATAGCCATCATTGGGCTCATCAAGGAAAAATATGCTGTGGAAGCAGGCCAATGAATGACAACATTTCTTGATGGAAAAAGAGTTTGGGAGGAAAAGAATTTAAGCTTAAATTAATCTGACAGACACTGTAATTTTAAACGGGGACTGTCAGATTAGGTTTGATCTTCTATAGTTTAATACAAGCTGTCAGATCGCTGTTTATTGATGTAAATACTGAGTATTTCAGATTATGCCATTTCAATAATCACTTTCATTGCTTTCTCATCTGCGGCATGTTTGAAAACGTCATATGCTTTTGTCATTTCACTCAATTTGAAATGGTGCGTTGCCAATTTTTCAAGAGGTAATTTGCCACACTGACATGATTTCAATAACATACCTGTTGTGTTGGTATTTACCAATCCTGTCGTAATCGTTAAATTTTTGATCCACAGTTTATCAATTTCAAAGTTTACCGACTGACCATGTACGCCTACGTTTGCTAAATTTCCCCCTTCTTTCACAACTTTTTGGCAAATATCCCAAGTCGCAGGTAAACCTACAGCTTCCATTGCACAATCCACCCCACGCTGCCCTGTAATAGACAGTATTTTTTCAACCGCATTTTCTTTAGATGAATTGATGATATGGGTTGCCCCTAATTCTTTAGCGAGGGCAAGACGGTTATCATCCATATCGACTACAATGATAGTCGAAGGAGAATAGAATTGAGAGGTTAGCAAACAACCCATTCCAATCGGACCAGCACCAATAATAGCAATGGTATCACCCGGTTGAACTTGCCCGTATTTCACCCCAATCTCGTGACTTGTCGGCAAGACATCAGAAAGAAAGACTGCCACATCTGTATTGAGATTATCAGGCAATAAAAACAGAGAATTATCCGCAAAAGGTGTACGGACGTACTCTGCGTGTGTTCCATCAATCATATAACCCATAATCCATCCGCCTTGTTTTTGACAATGCGCATAGAGCTGTTTTTGGCAGTTTTCACAAGAACCACATTTACTCACGCAAGAGATAATTACTCGATCTCCCTTTTTGAAGTTTTTTACTGCGCTGCCGACTTCTTCAACAATACCGATCCCTTCGTGCCCCAGAATACGTCCATTCCACTTCCCGGTGTTTTCCAAAGCAACACGTTCAATTTCCGGGTTTTTTCCTTTCCAAATGCCCAAATCTGTACCGCAAATGGTCGTTTTTTCCATTTTAATAATTGCATCTGTCGGGTCAATAAGTGTTGGGACAGGACGATCTTCAAAACGAATATCGTTTGCACCGTAATAGGTCATTGCTTTCATTGTTTTATTCATAGTGGGTCTCCTTGCTAATGAATGGTCTCTATTCCATGTTTACAAATGTACGGATATCTCCGCACGCCCAATATTCTAATAGATGGCGATCTATTGATCAACAAATAACCTACAATAAAGAAACAAAAAATTAACAATGTGTTTTCAAAATTAACGTGTTACATGAATGAGTATATTTGGGTTAAAGGATAGAGAATCCCCCAGATTCACCACGCATAGCCAGAGGGGATAAAACAGAGGATATTGCAAAAAAGTTTGATCTTCTACACATCAGCAGGTTCAGGCGGTCATTTCTTTAATAACGGAATTGACGAAGCAATATTTGTGCGGAAGCTTAACACTTCCGCTTTTTTATTTTTTTGAATTTTTTGCAAATTCTTTCATTAATTGACTTAGCTTGCCACAATTTTGCTTAAAATTACGGCAATGAGGGCAGGTCACTAAATGAAGACGTAAACCGACCTTTTCTTGTAAAGTTAACGGGCGTTCATGGGAGTCTGAGATGATTCTTGTAGCTTGACGGCAATGCATAGAGGCTCCTTATAATTTCCGAGAAAGACAATGTTGCAGTTGTAAGCGGGCACGATAAAGTGTGGTATGTAAATTAGACGTGCTTAATTGTGTTTCTTGACAAATTTCACCCGATGATAGTTCTAAAAATTCACGCATCATAAAAATTCGTGCTTGCTGAGCCGGCAGACAAGTCAGGCAGGTTTCAAAAATTAGCCAAAATTCTTCAGAATAAACTTTTTCTTCATGTTCTTTTAAATTACTCGGTGTACATGCCAAATTCCAGTGGCCGGCTTCATCAAAAAATGTATTCGGCGAATCTTCTTCGTCTATTTCACTTTCTAAAACAATCCGTCCTTTTTGACGCAAGTAATCAATAATTTTATTTTTTAGAATGGCAAACATCCAAGTTTTAAATGCGGCCTCACGTTTAAAATGATCGATATTTTTAAATGCACTTAAAAAGGATTCTTGCACGAGATCTTCTGCAAGCTCATGGTTGTGTAATTGTAATTCGGCAAATTTCAACATCTGTTGCCGAATAGTATGTAATTCCTTTTCAGAAATTTGATTAGGCATTGTTATTCCTTTAAAAAATTTTGTAAGAAATCAAAAGTTTCTTCGTCTAACTTCAATGGACGAATAAAGTCCATTCAAAGAAATAATGTATCACTTACAGAAGGAAACTAAAAATGAAAAATATCACATTAAAAAGCACAATCATCAGTATAGCGGTTTTATTTGGTACAACAAGTGGTTATGCTTCTTCCATGCACACGGATTGCTCAAAAGACAAAATGGATTGTGAAAAATCCATGCACATGAAATCTGAGGGTATGATGAAAGACGACATGAAAATGAAATCTGACAATATGATGAAAGATGGCATGAAAATGAAATCTGAGGGTATGATGAAGGACGACATGAAAATGAAATCTGACAATATGATGAAAGATGGTATGAAAATGAAGTCTGACAATATGATGAAAGATGACATGAAAATGAAATCTGATGGTATGATGAAGGGAGATATGAAGAAATAATAGTAAACAAGGTTTGGAGTATCTCCAAAACTGTGTATAACCAACTATTCTGTTTAATGGTGATCGCTTAGTCGATCACCAAAATCAATCATAAATTCTTTTGCAAATATCCACAGGATAATTAAACAAAGAGAGATATCTAACAACTATCTCTCTCCAACCTTTGGCAGCAATCTAGTATCTTTATTGTCATATTTTACAAATATAAAGCTCATATTTTTGAACAAATCTATCACGGATTTATTGATAATTCGTCCATACCGACGCACTTTTACTACAAATAAAAAATACCTGTATTGATTGTATGATCTCAGAAACAGGTATTTATTACATTGTGAGAAGGGCGCATAAACTTTAAAAAATTTTACCGCACTTATGCCTTATTATTGTTCGGCAAATTGGCGAATTTTTTCTGTATTTAAATGCCCCGGCACGGTTTTTTTGATGTTTAAATCAGTATCTAAAAATACATTAAAAGGATAACCGCGTACACGAGCACGATCAATGATTTCCCCTTTTTCATCCAATAATACAGTAATATTTTTGTAGTCTAAACCTTTGTACCATTCAATGAAATCTGTCGTTGCTTTTTCACCTTTATGAGAAGGCGAAACGAGTGTAATGATTTCAAAATTTTGATGTTGCTCGGCGCTTAAATCGTCAATTTCCGCTAAACCAGCCAAACAGATAGGGCACCATGATGCCCACATTTTGATATACACCGGTTTGCCTTTGTATTTATCAAGGGTAACAGGTTGGTTGTTTAAATCCTTGAGGGGGATATCCGCCAAGTTAGTCGCCGAGAAAACCTGAAGGCTGAATGTCATTAATAAGATTGAGAGTAATTTTTTCATTTGTTTTTTCCTTTTTGTTCTGCCATACCAAACGGTATGGAGTTATTCAATTCCAAGCCACATTGATAGTTTTCTAAAACCTGCGATATGGCTTGGTTTAAGAACCTGCATAGCGAATGCTAGGCTAAGTTATTGGTAATTAATAAACATCCCATCACAATAATCAAAATTCCACCACCGATTTTGAATTTGTTTAAGTGGTTATTTAAGCTTTTAGTCCGTTTAAGCAAGCTATCTGAGAAAAGTGAGAACAGCATAAAGGGGGTCGCTAAGCCAAAGACATAAACAAGCATCATCGCTGCACCGTACAGTGCCGATCCCTCATCGCCGGACAACGCAAGGACGGAGGCGAGAATTGGTCCAATACAAGGTGTCCAACCGAGACTGAAGGTTAAGCCAAGCACGAACGCTTCAAGTGCGGTCGATTTTCCCGATGTTTTGATTTCCAGTAATTTAGTGCGTTCAAGCAAGTCGATTTTAACGATACCAAGTTGATGAATCCCGAGAATAATCACGATCACTCCGGCAATCACACGAGTCGTATCACTGAACAAAATATTCCCTAGAAAACCAAAACTAAAGCCAAGGCTTACAAAGGTAAGCGAAAGTCCCAAGATAAATAAAAAGGTGTTCAGGACTTTTTTTCCTCCTTTACTGAGAATTCCAAAATAAATGGGGATGATCGGAAAAATACAGGGGGAAAGAAAAGAGGCAATCCCCGCTAAAAATACTGTACCGATAAGAAGTTGTTGATCTAACATTGTTTCATTTCCTTATATTTTTTAAGGTGTGCAAACTAAGTTCACACACGCTGATAATCATTTTTCATGTATGAATTGAGAGTCATTCACAGAGCTTACCAACATTATTTTTTGATGGTTTTTACTAAATACCCGTATCCGGCTTGTTCCATCTCTGCTAAGGGAATAAATTTGATCGAGGCACTATTGATACAATAGCGCAAACCGCCTTTATCTTTCGGACCGTCATCAAAAACATGCCCTAAATGTGCCTTACCACTGCGGCTCAGCACTTCTGTGCGTTGCATATTAAAGCTGTTGTCCGTTTGATAATGCACCACTTCTTTGGCGATTGGGTGGGTGAAACTTGGCCAGCCACAACCCGATTCAAATTTATCATTGGATGAAAACAGTGGCTCACCAGTAGTAACATCAACATAAATGCCCGGTTGAAAGTTGTCCCAATATTCATTGCTGAAGGAACGCTCCGTGTGTTTATTTTGTGTCACCGAATATTGCAACGGCGTTAATTTTGCTTTGAGTGTTTCATCACTTGGTTTTGGGTAATCTTTTTCATTAATCATGGGTTCGTCTGCCTGTGTAATGTCGATGTGGCAATAGCCATTCGGATTTTTTTTCAAATAATCTTGGTGATATTCTTCCGCTTCCGTGTAGTTTTTAAGCGGTTCTACTTCAATTTGAATTTTACTTTTGTACTTTGTTTGAAGTGTGGCAATGGCGTGCTCGATCTCGGTTTTGTCTGCGGTATCCAGATAGTAGATGCCGGTGCGATATTGGCGACCTCTGTCATTACCTTGTTTATTCACACTAGTCGGATCGATCACTTTAAAATAATATTGCAGCAATTTATCAAGTGAAATTTGGTTTGCATCATAAGTCACTTTTACGGCTTCGGCGTGATCGGTGACCCCTAAAAGGGCATAACTGGTTTTATCCGTATTGCCGTTGGCATAACCTGAAACCGCATCTTTCACGCCATAAATGCGCTCCATGTATGCCTCCACTCCCCAAAAACAACCGCCGGCCAAATAAATTTCACGTAGATTTTGTTGAGGTTTAATCATAGTTTTTTGCTCCGTATTTTGCATTGGTATGTTTTTTTCTACTGCCAAAATTGATTGGCTTGTAGCACAAAGTGCGGTTAAAAGTAGAAAGGTTTTTGAAAATTTCATAATAAAGTCCTCTTTCAATATTCAAGTTATATTGCTTTAGACGAGGAATGTTTTCATTTCTTACAGATTTTTTGAATCCGGAGTTTATGGCGTGATGGAGAAGATAAAAGTGCGGTAAAAAATAACCTATTTTTTGTTCATAAATTCTTAGATGAAGACGGGAGAATTTATCTAAAATTTCCTGTTTTTTAATCAAGATGAATGACAATGCTGATGTTGGTTTCATCAGCATAAAATTCGACTGCTTAGCGGATTATAAGAGTTTATGATAGAGGATTTGTGGATTCTGTAATTATTTTGTTTTCGTCGGTAGCTTATCTTGTTCTTCTTGTGACAATTCTTGATAGTTAAATACGGGTAGTCCCCATTCAAAACGAATAGCTAAAACCCTTAATGTGAAGCTTGTGATTAAGGTGATTAGTACTGCGATGGTGTGTTCTATTTTGAGTGTGCTAAGTGCGTAATAAGTGAGGGTCGCAAAAAGAGAGACGCTGGCATAAAGTTCCTTTTGGAAAACAAGAGGAATTCGATTACAGAGTAAATCACGCAATACGCCACCAAATGCACCGGTAATACAACCTGCGATACAGACGATGGTGATACTGTGTCCCATATCCATAGCGATTTGTGCGCCGATGATTGAAAAGACAACTAATCCCATGGCATCCAGCACTAAGAAAATCGTGCGGAAGTAGCGCATAAAATGGTTGATAAAGGGGGCGACATAAACGGTTATCACCGCGGCCGTTGCAACAATTAAAAAATATTCAGGATGTTTAACCCAGCCCAATGGATAATGACCTAATAGCACATCACGTACGGAACCGCCTCCGATGGCAGTCACAGAGGCAATAATAATCACCCCGAAAATATCCATTTTTTCCCTACCAGCAGCCAATGCACCGGTCATGCCTTCGGCGGTGATACCGATAATATATAAAATGCTGAGTAACATTTGAGTTCCTAAAGTGCGGTCAAAATCCCGTTCATTCTACTTTAAAATATCATGAATTTTTAGCATAATGACACATTATTTTTCTATATTTTTCAATTATGTCTGAACAATCCTCCAAATCTGCCTTACCGCTACTTTCTATACTTACTATTTGTATGGTGTTAGCTGTTGATCTTTTTATCTTTGCGTTAAAACCTCAAACTCAGGCAATTCCTCATTTAGGTTTAGCGGTGTTGGTGGCGCAATTACTTTCTTTACTGGTATTCTATAAAGGTGAAATTTGCCCAGGGCAGAGAGGGCGGCTGGTTAAAGTAAATTTAGCCTTTGCATTATATTGGATAGTATGGATGGTCGTGAGCCTTTTACCCGATAATCATCATACCTTCACCAATATCATGAGCCTGTGCGGTTTATCCGTGGTGTACTTTATTTGGAAACAATCAAAAGTTGAAAAAGCCCGTAATAGTTTTTTATTGATGGCTATTTTGGTGGCAGGGTTAGGTGGATTGAGCTATTTTATATTGTTTAGCCGACTACCTTTGTCGGCTTTCGCTGAATATAACCTGATTACACCGATTTTAGCCGGTGTGGTATTAACTAACTTAGCGTTAGTGATAGCAAAAAATCGCTTACAAAATTTTATTGCCTTATTACCACTGTTAATGATTGTTTTACTGACTCTAAATGCGTTGGTGATGCTCATTTTTTTAACTTTCATCGGTTTTCAGAGTGCGTTCAATCCGGAAAGTATTTTTGCCTATACCATTTATTTTATTTGCCACTTTTTGATTGCAGCGATTTTAGTTATTCATAGTTTTCAAAAATGGACATTAGGCTTAAACACATTATTCATTTTGCTTTTTATCAGTGTTTGTTTGCCGTTATGGATGGTATTTGTATAGAAAAAAAGTGCGGTTAATTTTAACCGCACTTTGGTCTTCTATTCCGCTGCTTTCTTTTTCAAGTAAGCATAAAGCTCGTCTTTAATCCGTAACTTTTCTTTCTTTAAGATTTCAATTTCCGTATGGGTTGCAAGCTGAATGTTTTCTTCTTTATTTTTAATATCTTGATCCAACTCGTTATGTTTGTTAAATAGACGCTCAAAGTAGGCATCGTTATTTTTAAGTTTAGTGATTAAGCCTCTGAATTCGGGAAACATATAAAGCTCCTATAGGTGATAAAAACTTTCTTTACTTTACTCTTTTTATAAAAAATTAATAGTGCGGAATGATAAAAGTGTGAACTGGATCAAAAATAAAATTATCTTGTTTAAAAGTAAAAAAGTGGCGTTTAACGTTTTCTGATTCTTATAAAATCCTTGCTATCTCTTGGCTTTTAACTGGTTTATTTTATCAATCCACGCTAGAATACGACTATTTTCATTTCAACAAATACTAAGGAAATTCAATGATTGATCCGAATTTAATCCGCAATAATTTAGCGGAAGTCGCAGAAAAACTAAAAATTAAACGTAATTTCATTCTTGATACCGAAAAACTTGTTACGTTGGAAGAGCAGCGTAAAGCACTTCAGGTTAAAACAGAAAATTTGCAGGCAGAGCGTAATAGTCGCTCGAAAGCTATCGGTGCGGCAAAAGCCCGTGGTGAAGATATCGCCCCATTACTTGCAGAAGTCGATAATATGGGGGAACAACTAAACGAAGCAAAAACTCAGCTTGATGCCGTGCTTGGAGAAATAAATCAAATTGCATTAACGATTCCAAATTTACCGGCAGATGAAGTGCCGCTGGGTAAAGACGATTCGGAAAACCTTGAAATTTTACGTTGGGGAACGCCAAGAACATTTGATTTTGAAATTAAAGATCATGTTACTTTGGGCGAGCAAATTGATGGCTTGGATTTTGCCGCCGGTGCAAAACTAGCGGGTGCGCGTTTTGCTGTGATGAAAGGACAGATTGCCAAAATGCATCGTGCTTTAGCTCAATTTATGTTGGATCTTCACACGGAGCAACACGGTTATTTAGAAACCTATGTTCCTTACTTGGTGAATCATGCAACGCTTTACGGTACAGGACAATTACCAAAATTCGGTGAGGATTTATTCCATACTAATGCGTTAGAAGGGGAGCAGCCTTATGCATTAATTCCAACGGCAGAAGTACCGGTAACGAATTTAGTGCGTGATGTCATTTTAGACGATGCAGAATTGCCGATTAAAATGACCGCACATACGCCGTGTTTCCGTTCTGAAGCCGGTTCTTATGGTCGGGATACACGCGGATTAATTCGTATGCACCAATTTGATAAAGTAGAAATGGTGCAAATTGTAGATCCGGACAAATCAATGGAAGTCCTTGAAGAATTAACCGGTCATGCGGAAAAAGTATTGCAATTACTGAATCTTCCTTATCGTAAAGTGTTACTTTGCACCGGTGATATGGGATTTGGCTCTTGCAAAACCTATGATTTGGAAGTATGGGTGCCGGCACAGGATACCTATCGTGAAATTTCTTCTTGTTCCAATATGTGGGATTTTCAAGCCCGTCGTATGCAGGCTCGTTGCAAAGCAAAAAGCGATAAGAAAACCCGTTTGGTGCACACTTTGAATGGTTCGGGGCTGGCAGTAGGACGTACCTTAGTTGCCGTGCTTGAGAACTACCAGAATGCGGATGGTTCTGTTACTGTACCGGAAGTATTGCGTCCGTATATGAGCGGATTAGAGGTTATCGGTAAATAATACTGGGATAGCTATGAAAAAAGTGCGGTCAATTTTAACCGCACTTTTTTGTTACTTATAATACAGCGATTGCTGCATCATAATTCGGTTCACTTTTGATTTCAGATACTAATTCGCTGTGTAGCACATTATTATTTTCATCAAGTACAATAACAGAACGAGCGGTTAAACCGGCAATCGGTCCTGTTGCAATATCTACACCTAGGTTTTCATGCACATTTTTATGGCGGAAAGTGGAAAGGATTTGTACATTTTCAATGCCCTCGGCACCGCAAAAACGTGCTTGGGCAAAGGGGAGATCCGCTGAAATACATAATACGACGGTATTTTCCAAATTCGCTGCACGTTGGTTAAATACACGAACTGATGTCGCACAAATGCCGGTATCAATACTTGGAAAAATATTTAATACTTTGCGTTTACCTGCAAAATTTTCTAAGGTGACATCGGTCAAATCTTTATCGGTGAGGATAAGATTATCAATTTTTTCACCTTTTTGTGGGAAATTGCCTTTGATTTCAATGGGATTTCCCATCATGGTTACAGTAGTCATAAAAACTCCTAATTAGTTTGGGTTAAATTTAGCACTTTAATCAGTGCAGCAAAAAATTTATCGTTTTCGTGCGGTAATCCGATACTAATGCGTAAATGGTTCGGCATACCATAGCCCGAAAGTGGGCGAACAATCACACCTTCTTTCAGTAATGCCTCATAAATAGAGCCCGCCGTCTGTTTAAAATCAACAGTAATAAAATTGCCTTTTGACGGAATATAATTCAAACCGTATTTTTTACAGAACTGCTCATAACGAGCTATTTCGGAGCGGTTATTTTCTGCGACTTTTTCAATGAAAGCATCATCATTCATCACAGCAATCGCAGAGGCAAGCGCCAAGCTGTTGCAGTTAAACGGCTGACGAACGCGATTTAATAAATCGGCAATTTCAGGGTTAGACACCGCGTAACCAATTCGTAACCCCGCTAATCCATAGGCTTTCGAGAGTGAACGGGAAACAATGAGATTAGGGTATTTTTTCAGTAAACCGAAAGAATCGACCTGTTCTTCGGGAAGGGTAAATTCCGTATAGGCTTCATCCAATACCACCAGCACATTTTCCGGCACTTTTGCCAAGAAGGCATCGATTTCTTGTCCGGTTAAAAAATTCCCGGTTGGGTTATTCGGATTTGCGATAAAAATTAATTTGGTTTTATCGGAAAGTGCGGTCAAAAATCCGTCTAAATTATGTCCCCAGTTTTTTGCCGGAATTTCTTTCGCAACGGCATTAATCGCTTTTGTAACAAGTGGGTAAACGATGAAAGCATATTGTGAATAAATTATTTCATCTCCTTCATCTGCAAAAGTATGGGCGAAGAGTTCAAGCAAGTCGTTTGAACCGTTTCCTAGGGTAATTTGATTCGCTGGAATGTCAAATTTTTTGGCAATCGTTTGTTTTAGCTCAAAACCATTTGCATCAGGATAGCGGGTAAGCTGATCTAATTGTTTGATAATCGCTTGTTTTGCACTTTCGGGAAAACCAAATGGGTTTTCGTTAGAGGCAAGTTTAACGATGTTGGTAATACCAAGCTCACGTTCAAGTTCTTCAATCGGTTTACCGGCTTGATAGGGAGAAAGGGATTTTACTCCCTGATTGGCGATATTTATGTATTGCATATTTGATTAGTCAAAAATGTTATTATTGTGTTTAAAGTAAATTCTCTGTCTCAAATTTTTTCATAAACTTGATTAAGGCTTCTACACCTTCTAAAGGCATTGCATTATAGATAGAGGCCCGCATTCCGCCTAACACTTTGTGTCCTTTTAAGGCTTGTAAGCCGGTAGCTGTTGCTTCTGCTACGAATTTTGTATCCAATTCCGGATTGCCGGTAACAAAGGTGACATTCATCGTTGAACGGTTTTCTTTTGCCACTACATTTCGATAGAGTTTGCTGGAGTCTATATACTCATAAAGCATTTTTGCCTTTAATTCATTTTGTCTGGTAATCGTTTTTAAACCGCCCATTGCTTTGATATGTTTAAACACTAAAGAGCAGAGATACCACGCAAAAGTTGGCGGTGTATTGATCATTGAATCCGCATCCCTTTGTACCGCATAGTTCCAGATAGAAGGGGTTTCTTTACGGGCATGACCGATCAAATCATCACGAATAATGACTAGCGTAATACCGGCAGGGCCGAGATTTTTTTGTGCACCGGCATAAATTACGCCAAATTTGCTAATATCAATTTCACGAGAAAGAATATTGGAAGACATATCTGCCACAAGTACCGCATCGCCTACATTTGGCACCTCAAAAATTCCCACACCGCTAATGGTTTCGTTAGGGCAGTAGTGTACATAATCGTATTGATCGGTAATATCACTGAAATCTAATCGGGTAATATGTGTATTATCACCATTTTCGACAATGGTAATTTCATCAATTTCTGCAAAATTACGGGCTTCTTTTGCGGCAGTTGCAGACCAATGCCCACTGTTTAAATAAAGTGCTTTGCCTTTTTTACCAATCAAATTCATCGGTAATGCGGCAAATTGACCTCGAGCCCCGCCTTGTAAGAATAGCACTCGATAGTTGTTAGGAATGTTATATACTTCACGCAGATCTTTTTCTGCTTCGGTAATGAGATCCATAAAATACTTACCGCGGTGGCTGACTTCCATCACAGAAACACCTTGCCCTAACCAGTTGGTCAGCTCTGCTTGTGCTTGCTGTAATACTTCAGGAAAAATCATTGCCGGACCGGCACTAAAATTGAAGACTTGTGACATCGTGTTTTCTCATTTTTAGAAAATAATGATTCAAGTTTTATCACTATAAAAGCGGATAATCAACGTTTTTTAGAAAAATCTCTGCTTTTTTATATCGGACAAAAAATTTAAATTTAAGGCTTTGACGAATAGGGAAAAAAAAGCTAAATTACAGCCAATAATTTTGTTGGGAGAGCAACTATGGAAACCGTAAATAAACAATCTTTTCAAGAAGTGTTGGAATATGTGCGTATGTATCGTTTAAAAAACAAACTAAAACGTGATATTGAAGACATCAGCCGTAAAATTCGTGACAACCAAAAACGCGTATTATTACTTGATAACTTAAATCAATATATTCGTGATGATATGGATATTGAAGATGTTCGCGCTATTATTGAAAATATGCGTGATGACTATGAAACACGTATTGATGATTACACGATTCGTAGTGCCGAACTTTCTACACAACGTCGCGAAATCAGTGGAAAGATGAAAGAGCAAAAGAAATCTCACGCAGAATTATTAAAAAAATCCAAATAAAAATTCAGTTAAAATAACCGCACTTTGAGAGCATTAGAGTGCGGTTATTTTTTAGATTTTTTTCATTGAATGATCGATAAAATTTAATGCTAATTCAGAGAGTTTTTTTCCATCAGGAAAAATAAGATCCGGTGTAATTTCCAGTAAAGGTACAATGACGAATTCCCGATTATACATATCATAATGAGGTATGGTTAGGCGTTCATTTTGAATGATTTCATTTCCGTAGAGTAGAATATCTAAATCTAATGTACGTTCACCCCAACGGCGCAGGCGTACCCGCCCTTGTTCATTTTCAATGCGTTGTAATTCATCCAACAACGATAATGGGGGAAGAGTCGTTTCGATTTTTGCTACCGCATTGACATAATCAGGCTGATCTTGCGGACCAAGCGGTTTACTTTGGTAGAACGAACTTACCGCAAGAAATCGGGTTTGCGGCAAGTTTTTTATTGCTTGTAATGCACTATTAAGCTGGTTAATAGGCGTATCTAGATTACTACCAAGGGCAATATATGTATCTATCATATGCTATTCCATCGGTCTGGCCTTGCGACGTTTACGTGAACGGAAGTATTTTTTCTTTGGTTTTGGGTGCAAAGATTGCTGTTCTTTTACAAGCTGATTGCGTTGATCGTTATTACTGAATTGATACTCATGCCACCATTTAGCGAGTTCAATGGTGTCTCCGCCTTCAAGTTCGGCACGCATTGCTAATAGATCGAAAGCTGCGCGAAATTTAGGATGTTCCATTACCCGCACAGGTGCAGATCCTGTTCGTTTAAGTAATTGTAATTGCAAAAACCAAATATCACGAATCACTGTTGTATGACGGCGTGGGGCTGCCAAGGATTGACAAAATAAATCCAATATTTCATTGCCGGCAAGGGCGTAGGCATCATGGTTATTTAATCCACCTTCATTTTTTAATATTTCTACTTTTTCACGTAACGGATACCAGAAAAATGCAGCAAATAAAAATGCAGGGTTTATACGCAATTTATCGGTGACACGTTCGTCAGTTGAAGTGAGTGCCATTACGATCATACGTTCGGCAAAACTATCTTCTTTTTCCGTAAAAAAAGGTATGAGACCGGGAAATAGCTGTTCAAACAAGCCGTATTGGCGTAATAAACGATAAGTTTTTACGCCATGACCGGTTTGTAGTAATTTTAAACTTTCATCAAATAAACGTGCGGCTGGAATATTTTTTAGCAAATAAGCTAATTCGTGAATAGGTTGCTCGCTTGGTTTTTCAAGGAACATATCCAATTTTGCCATAAAACGGATGGCACGTAACATACGTACAGGATCTTCTTGATAACGGGTTATCGGATCGCCAATTAAGCGTAACTTACCAGCCTTTAAATCTTCAATACCGTTAAAATAATCGCGTAATGTATTATCTTTCGGATTGTAATAAATGGCATTGATCGTGAAATCACGGCGTTCCGCATCTTGTTCAATAGTGCCATATACGTTATCACGCAAAAGCATTCCATTATGGCTCTGTTTGGCTTGGAGCTCATTACGTGCATCATTATGACTGGCACGAAAAGTTGCCACTTCGATAATATCCCGGCCAAACATAATATGGGCGAGACGGAAACGTCGACCGACCAAGCGGCATTGGCGTTGGAAAATATTTTGGACTTGTTCCGGACGGGCATTGGTGGCTACATCAAAATCTTTTGGATGTTTGCCCAGTAACATATCACGAATAGAACCGCCAACAATATAGGCTTCAAATCCTTGACGTTGTAATTTTTCAACCACGGAAAGCGCATTACGGCTAAACATACGTGGATGAATGCCAAAATTTGTCGCTTTAATCATTCTTTTATTATAGCGATGAGATTGACTGGCTGTATTTTTATTCACATATTGTTGTGTAACAGATTGCTCAACTCCTCTAGAATGAGCTTTTGCTTGGGGTGTTTTTTGTTGTAGCACTTTTTTCTTTTTGCCAAACAAATTTTTAATATAAGTAAGAATAATAAACTCCGTTTTTTAAACGCGAAAAGTGCGGTTTTTTTGACCGCACTTTTTCTAAATGAATGGTAAATTAACCCGCAACTTGTTTTTCGCGAATTTCCGCAAGGGTTTTGCAGTCAATACACAAATCTGCCGTTGGACGGGCTTCTAAACGACGAATGCCAATTTCTTCACCACAAGAATCGCAGTAACCGAAATCATCGGTATCCAACTTTTTCAATGTTGCTTCAATTTTTTTCATTAATTTGCGTTCACGATCACGATTACGTAATTCTAGGCTGAATTCCTCTTCTTGTGTCGCACGATCGGCAGGATCCGGGAAGTGAGCCGCTTCATCTTGCATATGAGCAACTGTACGTGAAGCCTCTTCCACGATTTGTTCGTGCCAGGCCGTTAAGATTTTCTTAAAATGAAGAAGTTGGTTTTCATTCATGTACTCTTCATCTTTTTTTGGTTGATATGGTTTTACGCCAGCCAGTTCTAATAAACTTAACGTTGCTTTTGACATATCTCACTCCTAATACAAACAGAATTTAAGCGTGAACTTCACGACTTCCTGTCATTATCATTAATCATTGCCTCTCAACTTTTTATTTTATTGAGAAGTCTGTTTTTTGAGGGCGTTATAAATAACAGATGTTGCCACTTTTAGCAAACAAAATTTCCTCACTAAAATTATATTTTGCGATCAAGATCCCAAAATTTAGGGGAAATGATTGTTTAGTGATTTAAAAATACATAGTGTGCGCACATTTTATTCATTGTTCTTATCCCATGTCTGTAAATTTGTTTACTTTGGCAATAAGTCTTATTTGTGCGTCGTTATCGTTGCTATTCCTACCTGATTTTATGTTAATCGGTTGGAAACAAACGCTACTATGTAATTTAGTTTTCACTCTGACCGCATTTTTATTCTATTGGTTCAAAAAAATATGGCTGTTTCATTTTTTCATTATTTTGAATGTCATTGCTTTGGCATTCGGATATACCCATGCTTTTGCACTAAATTTATTACAACAAGCCAATGAGATTTTGCCTGAAAAACAAAATTTGGTTTTACAAATTGAAGGTTTGTTACATCAGCAACAATACCAAACGGTGATTGCCCGTACGATATTAAATAAAAAGGAGCAACGAATTTTTCTTAATTGGAAAGAGGAAGCGAAACCTTTTTTAGGGGAAAAATGGCAAGCTGAAGTTTCTATTCGACCTCTTTCTGCAAGATTGAATTTGGGGGGATTTGATCGCCAACAATGGTATTTTTCTCAGGGCGTGACCGCTAGTGGAAGTTTAAAAAGTGCGGTCAAAATCGACAGTGATTTTTCATGGCGGGAGAAAAAATTATGGAGGGCATTAAAACAAACGGAGGCACTTTCTTTACAAGGCTTACTGATTGCCCTAGCTTTTGGGGAGCGGGCATGGTTGGATCAAACTACATGGCAAATTTATCAGCAGACGAATACGGGACATTTAATTGCGATTTCCGGATTACATATTGGATTGGCTATGGGAATGGGGTTTTTATTAGCCAGAGCGACGCAGTTTTTCTTTCCAACAAGGTATATTAAACCGGCTTTCCCGCTATGGTGTGGGGCTTTTTTGGCCTTATTTTATGCTTATTTATCGGGCTTTAGTGTACCTACTTTGCGGGCAGTTTCTGCCTTACTTTTTGTTTTAACGATACAATCACAACGCCGCTATTATTCAGCTTTTCGGCTTTTTATTTTAATCATCGCCTTTCTTTTACTATGCGATCCTCTTATGCCTCTTTCGATAAGTTTTTGGCTTTCGATAGGGGCAGTATTTTGTCTGATTATTTGGTATCGCTATGTACCGCTTTCTTTATTTCAATGGCGATATCAACCTTTTTCACTCAAAGTGCGGTGGATTTTGGGCTTATTTCATCTGCAGTTTGGATTATTATTGTTGTTTACACCGCTACAACTTATTTTATTTAATGGAATATCACTAAGCGGTTTTTTCGCCAATTTGGTAGCAGTGCCCTTATACAGTTTTTTTCTTGTCCCTGTGATCTTATTTGCTGTGTTAAGCGATGGTGCATTGTATTCTTGGCAATTGGCAAATCATTTGGCAGAAGGGATTACACAGATTATTACTCTTTTTCAGGGAAGATGGTTTAGTATTTCATTGAATTTATCATTAATTTTAACCGCACTTTTCAGTCTGTTTTTTCTTCTGATCACCCTTAGGATCTACAGTGAAAAAAGAGTTTTGCAGAAGGATTGGAAAATAAAAGCAGCAAAATATTTTACACTGGATATCAATAGATCATTGCCGATAATTTGGAAAAAACAAGCCGTTTGGGGTTCTGTAGGTATTGCTGTTTTATCCTTATTGATTGTTATTATTCGCCAATATCAAAAACCGGTTTGGCAGCTGGATACCCTAGATGTAGGACAGGGGGTGGCAACCTTAATTGTAAAGAATGGTCGGGGGATTTTGTACGATACGGGATCGGCGTGGCAAGGCGGTTCAATGGCTGAATTGGAAATCTTACCTTATTTACAACGTGAAGGAATAAATTTGGATAAACTCATTTTAAGTCATGATGATAATGATCATTCCGGCGGTACAAAGGCAATTTTAAAAAACTATCCGAATGTAGAACTCATTTCCTCATCTGAAAAAAATTATGGCGAAAGTCATCGAACTTTTTGTATTGCAGGAAAAGAATGGGAGTGGCAGGAAATTCATTTCCGTATTCTTTCACCGCAGAAAGTGGTAGCACGGGCGGATAACCCGAATTCTTGCGTCATTTTATTAGAAGATGGCAAACATCGTGTCTTGCTTACCGGTGATGCCGAAACGAAAAACGAGCAAATTTTTGCCCGCACTTTGGGAAAAATCAATGTGTTACAAGTAGGTCATCATGGTAGTAAAACTTCCACAGGTGAACTTTTACTTTCACACACCAAGCCGGATCTTGCGATTATTTCAAGCGGTCGTTGGAATCCTTGGCATTTTCCCCATTTATCTGTCATGAAACGTCTTAAACAACATCAAAGCGCGGTCGAAAATACGGCGGTTTCGGGACAAATTCGTGTTAGTTTTTACCATGACAAATGGAAGGTTTCACGCCAAAGGACGGCGTTTTTTCCTTGGTATGCTCGTCCGATTGGATTATCTACGGAATAAAAGGTACAATGCGACGAATTTTTTTCGGAAGATAATTATTATGCAAGACCAAAAAATACAAGATAAAGACCTATCCACTATGCAGACTTTCAAACGTTTGTGGCCAATGATTAAACCGTTCAAATCCGGATTAGTGGTGGCTGCTGTTGCGCTTGTACTTAATGCTTTAGCGGATTCCGGTTTAATTTATTTATTAAAACCCTTACTTGACGAGGGATTTGGTAAAGCCGATCATTCTTTTTTGAAAATGATGGCTTTTGTTGTGGTAGGAATGATTTTTGTACGTGGTGTAAGCAATTTTATTTCTAACTATTGTTTGGCTTGGGTTTCCGGCAAAGTGGTGATGACAATGCGCCGTCGCTTATTCAAACATTTAATGTTTATGCCGGTGAACTTTTTTGACCGTAATCCGTCAGGCAAGTTACTTTCCCGTATTACTTACGATTCTGAAATGATTGCCAATTCCTCTTCTAGCTCACTGGTAACGATTGTACGTGAAGGAGCGTATATTGCTTCTTTGCTTGCCGTTATGTTTTATACCAGCTGGGAATTAACGTTAGTGTTATTTGTAATTGGGCCGATTATTGCCGTACTAATTCGTATGGTGTCAAAAATCTTCCGTAAACTCAGTAAAAATCTGCAAGATTCCATGGGGGAACTCACCTCTACCACAGAGCAAATGTTAAAAGGGCATAAAGTCGTCTTATCTTTTGGCGGTCAGTATGTGGAGGAGGAACGTTTTAATCACGTGAGTAATGATATGCGTCGTAAAGGGATGAAAATGGTTACGGCGGATGCAATTTCCGATCCTGTTGTGCAGATCATTGCTTCTTTGGCTTTAGCTGTGGTGCTTTATTTGGCGACGACACCATTAATTGCAGATGATAACTTAAGTGCCGGTTCTTTTACGGTGGTTTTTTCTTCTATGCTTGCCATGATGCGTCCACTTAAATCTTTAACGAATGTTAATTCCCAATTTCAACGCGGAATGGCTGCTTGCCAAACATTATTTTCGATTTTAGATTTAGAACCGGAAAAAGATAACGGTAGCTACAAAGCGGAACCGGCAAAGGGCGAACTGGAATTTAAAAATGTGAGTTTTGCTTATCAAGGTAAAGATGAGCTCGCGTTAAATAATATTTCATTTAATATTCCTGCCGGAAAAACGGTGGCGTTGGTCGGTCGTTCAGGTTCAGGTAAATCCACTATTGCCAATCTCGTCACTCGTTTCTACGATATTTCACAAGGTGAAATTTTGCTTGATGGGGTGAATATTCAGGATTACCGTTTATCCAATTTACGTCAAAATTGTGCTGTGGTTTCTCAACAGGTGCATTTGTTTAACGATACGGTTGCCAACAACATCGCTTATGCGGCAAAGGATAAATACACGCGTGAAGAAATTATCGCTGCGGCTAAGGCGGCTTACGCACTAGAGTTTATTGAAAAACTACCACAAGGTTTTGATACCGTAATCGGTGAGAATGGTGCGAGTTTATCCGGAGGACAACGCCAACGTTTAGCTATTGCCCGTGCTTTATTGCGTAATGCGCCGGTGTTAATTTTAGACGAAGCGACTTCTGCTCTTGATACGGAATCCGAACGTGCGATTCAATCGGCACTGGAAGAATTGAAAAAAGATCGTACTGTGCTTGTGATTGCGCACCGCTTATCAACCATTGAAAATGCCGATGAAATTTTAGTGATTGAACACGGCGAAATTCGTGAGCGTGGTAGCCACAATGATCTGCTTGCTTTAGAGGGTGCATATAAACAACTCTATAGTATGCAGTTTAGCAGCTAGATTTGGTTATGTTAAAACGCGGGTTGAAAAACTCGCGTTATTTTATCCGCACTTTTTAGAGGGATTAGAGGGAACATTTATGCCGTTTTGGTATTCGCATTCCAAACTTGCTTGGTTTCTTTTACCATTCTCACTTTTATTTTGGCTGATAAGCCAATTTCGCCGAGCCTTGTTTTTACTTGGCGTGAAATCTTCTTATCGAGCGCAGAAACCGGTGGTGATTGTGGGGAATTTATCCGTTGGGGGTAATGGAAAAACTCCGGTCGTGGTGTGGTTAGTAGAAGAAATGAAAAAACGTGGATTGCATGTCGGGGTGATTTCACGTGGTTATGGTAGCCGGGCAAAAACTTATCCATTGCTTGTTACTGCAAATACGAATCCCTATGAAGGTGGAGACGAGCCGGTACTCATTGTTCAACGCACAGGCGTGCCGGTGGTGATTTCACCGAATCGCCGACAAGCTATTGAATTACTCTTGAAGCATAGTGATTGCGACATCATTATTTCAGACGACGGATTACAACATTATCAATTACAACGAGATATAGAAATTGTGGTGATGGATGCAGAACGTGCGCTCGGCAATGGTTTTGTGTTACCTGCCGGTCCTTTGCGTGAATTACCAAGCCGATTAAAAACGGTGGATTTTGTGATCACTAACGGTGGTAAAAATCAATATTCCGATGCGGTAATGACTTTAGTGCCTCATTATGCTATCAATTTAAAAACCAAGGAAAAACGCCCTTTGAGTGCTTTTCAATCAGGCTCTGCCATTGCCGGTATTGGTCATCCTCCCCGCTTTTTTACGATGTTGGAAACATTAGGGATAGATTTAGTGCAAACCCGAGCTTTCCAAGATCATCAAGATTTTGATGCCTCACAGTTAGAAAAATTTCCGCAAAATCAACCGCTCTTTATGACGGAAAAAGATGCAGTAAAATGCCAAACTTTTGCTAAAGAAAACTGGTGGTATGTGCCGGTGGATGCCGAGGTGGTTGAGGTTGAAAAACAAGGCGAGAATTTACCGCACTTTTGGAAAAAAATTGATGCAATGGTGGAGAAATACAAAAATGCCTGAGCGACTAAATCCAAAATTGCTTGAAGTCATCGCCTGCCCCCGTTGCTTGGCCCGTTTGCAATATGATGCTGAAAACCAGCGATTAATTTGTCGTTATGAACAGCTGGCTTATCCTATTGAAGACGGTGTGCCTCTATTAGTTGCGGAGAAAGCGGAAAAGATCACGGATTAACTTTTGGCTGTTAAACGCCTTATAACTGTTAAGGACTAAGAAGGAATATTTTATGTCATTTACTGTCATTATCCCCGCCCGTTTTGCCTCATCACGTTTGCCGGGGAAGCCCCTTGCAGAGATTGCTGGAAAACCAATGATTCAACACGTATTTGAGAAAGCAAAACAATCAGGCGCAAACCGTGTGATTGTTGCCACTGATAACGAAAAAGTGGCAGCGGTAGCCCAAGGTTTTGGAGCAGAAGTTTGTATGACATCGGAACAGCATAATTCCGGCACAGAGCGTTTAGCCGAAGTCGTAGCAAAGCTTGCTATGCCCGATGATGAAATTATCGTCAATATTCAAGGCGATGAACCCCTTATTCCGCCTGTGATTGTTCGTCAAGTGGCGGAAAATTTAGCAAAATTTAACGTGAATATGGCAACCCTTGCAGTGAAAATTCACGAAGCGAAAGAATTGTTTAATCCTAATGTTGTCAAAGTACTCACGGATAAAGACGGTTATGTACTGTATTTTTCCCGCTCGGTTATCCCTTACGATCGCGATCAATTTATGGGCTTGAAAGATATGGCAAAAGCAACCTTGGCGGAGGTGTATTTACGCCATGTCGGTATTTATGCTTATCGTGCAGGATTTATCAAAAAATACGTGCAATGGGCGCCGACACAGTTGGAAAATTTAGAAAAACTGGAACAATTGCGTGTGCTATGGAATGGTGAACGAATCCACGTGGAACTGGCAAAAGAAGTGCCTGCTGTAGGGGTGGATACCGTCGAAGATTTAGAAAAAGTGCGGTCGATTTTAGCGGCGAATTAAGATGTTTGATGCTAAAAAATTCCTGACAAATGTTTCCCATGAACCGGGTGTTTATCGTATGTATGACGATAAAGATCAGGTCATTTACGTGGGTAAAGCCAAGGATTTGAAAAAACGCCTGTCGAGTTATTTCCGTTCCAATCTCAGCAGTAAAAAAACAGAAGCGTTGGTGGCTTGTATTCATCATATTGATACCACGATTACTTCTTCCGAAACGGAAGCTTTATTATTGGAGCACAATTTCATCAAACTGTATCAGCCTCGTTACAATGTGCTGTTGCGTGATGATAAATCCTATCCTTTTATTTTATTGACGAAAGAACGTCACCCCCGCATTACCGCTTACCGTGGTGCTAAAAAAATTGCCGGTGAATATTTTGGTCCCTATCCTCATGCTGGGGCAGTACGGGAAACCTTATCCTTGCTCCAAAAATTATTTCCGGTTCGCCAGTGTGAAAATTCCGTCTATGGCAATCGCTCCCGTCCTTGTTTGCAATACCAAATCGAGCGTTGTTCCGCTCCTTGTGTGGCGGGTTATGTGACAGATGAAGAATATTCGCAACAGGTGGAATTGGCGAGATTATTTTTGCAGGGTAAGGATCAGCAAGTGTTGGATTATTTGATTGGCAAAATGGATCAGGCAAGCCAAGATTTGGATTTTGAGCAAGCCGCTCGTTATCGTGATCAAATCCAAGCGGTGCGATCGGTTATCGAAAAGCAGTTTGTGTCCAATGAGCGATTAGATGATATGGATATTATGTCCATTGCTTATCAACACGGTTTAGCCTGTGTTCAAGTGATGTTTATCCGTCAAGGAAAAGTATTGGGCAATCGTAGCTATTTTCCTAAAGTGCCGGCAAATACGGATCTTTCCGAGCTAACGGAAACTTTTGTCGGACAATTTTATTTGCAAGGGCATCAGGGCAGAAGTATTCCAAATAGTATTATTGTAGATCGAAAACTCACAGAAAAAGCCGAATTGGAAATTTTGCTCACGGAGCAAGCGGGCAGAAAAGTGACGATCCAAGAAAATGTGAAAGGGGATAAAGGAAAATATCTACAATTAGCACAAGTGAATGCAAAAGCCGCACTCGCCATCCAACTCAAGCAATCATCAAGAATGTCCGAGCGTTATCAGGCATTATGCGAATTGCTCGGTATGTCGGAAATTAAGCGAATGGAATGTTTTGATATTAGCCATACTATGGGGAATCAAACGGTTGCATCTTGTGTGGTTTTTAATCAAGAAGGTCCGTTAAAATCCGATTATCGGCGGTTTAATATTGAGGGCATTACCGGTGGGGATGACTATGCGGCAATGGAGCAAGCCCTCAAAAAACGCTATGACCGTGATTTAGAAGAAGACAAAATCCCTGACGTAATCTTTATTGATGGCGGAAAAGGGCAGCTTAATCGTGCTTTGGAAGTGTTTCAGCAGTTAAATGTAAAATGGGATAAAAACCGACCGCACTTAATTGGCGTTGCGAAAGGGGTTGATCGCCGTGCAGGGCAGGAAGTGCTGAGTATCAGCAAACAAAATCGTGAAATACATTTGCCCGATGACAGTTTAGCCTTGCATTTAATCCAACATATTCGTGATGAAAGTCATCATCACGCCATTAGCGGACACCGTAAAAAACGCCAAAATGCTTTCACCCAAAGCGGTTTGGAAACCATTGAGGGGGTAGGGGCAAAACGCCGTCAAGCTTTGTTGAAATACCTTGGTGGTTTGCAAGGCGTGAAAAATGCTACGGTAGATGAAATTGCTTCAGTACCGGGCATTTCAAAAAAATTGGCAGAGACGATTTATGAAACGCTAAAAAGCTAATTTTGATTTTTTTCAAGAATGAATAAAAAGAAATAGCTATTGCTTTTCTTAATAAAGTGATTATGATCCATCTTTTTGAATTTTTTATAGGAACAAATTATGTTTGAATGGCTTAGTGATCCTGAAGCTTGGCTTTCTCTTGCAACATTAACCGCACTTGAAATCGTTTTAGGGATTGATAATATTATTTTTATCAGTATTTTAGTGGGACGTTTGCCGGCACATCAACGCCAGTCCGGTCGTGTTATCGGTTTATCTTTGGCGATGATTACCCGAATTTTACTCTTGATGTCGCTTGCTTGGATGATGAAGTTAACCGAACCTTTGTTTTCCCTGTTTAGCCAAGAGATTTCCGGACGTGATTTAATTTTATTCTTGGGCGGTTTGTTCTTAATTGTGAAAAGTATCGGAGAAATTAAAGAAGCAATCCATCCTGAAGAACATCATAAAAATGAAAATCAAAAGAAAGTGAGTTATCTTGGTGTATTGATCCAAATAGCTATACTGGATATTGTGTTTTCCCTTGACTCTGTGATTACGGCTGTCGGTATGGCGGAGCATTTAGCAGTGATGGTTTTAGCGATCATTATTGCTGTCGGTGTGATGTTGTTTGCAGCTAAAACAATCGGTGATTTTGTGGATACTCACCCGACTTTAAAAATTCTCGCTTTAGCGTTTTTAATTTTAGTGGGAATCAGCCTTATTGCAGAAAGTCTTGATATGCATATCTCAAAAGGCTATATTTACTTTGCTATGGGATTTTCTGTCGTAGTGGAAATGTTGAATATCAGAATGAGAAAATTGATGAAATAGTAAAGAAGTGCGGTCAAAAATGATCGCATTTTTTATATACATTAATATTTTTGATCTATTCAAATTTCCTATTTATTTTTCTGAAGAATCCAACCATAATACTAGGAAATTTTTCTAAAAGGACTTACTATGAATATCCAGAACATAATTAAACAACATCATCTTGAATTACTTTTCCAACAAGGCTTATTCGGTATTGAAAAAGAAAGCCAGCGTGTCTATGCAGACGGTTCGATAGTAACGACTGAGCACCCGAAAGCCTTTGGTAATCGTAGTTTTCATCCTTATATTCAAACGGATTTTGCTGAAAGCCAACTGGAATTGGTTACGCCGCCAAGTAAAACACTGGACGATGCACTGCGTTGGCTTTCTGCTATTCATGAAGTAACATTACGCACCCTCCCAGAAAATGAATATATTTTTCCATTCAGTATGCCTGCAGGGTTGCCAGCGGAAAATCAAATCAAGGTTGCGCAATTAGATAATCCGGAAGATGTGGCATACCGTGAACATTTAGTAAAAAGCTACGGCAAATATAAACAGATGGTTAGTGGAATTCACTATAATTTCCAGCTAGATCCAGCATTTGTGCAGGCGCTATTTGAAGCTCAAACAGAACAAAAAAGTGCGGTAGATTTTCAGAATGATTTATATCTAAAAATTGCGAAAAATTTCCTTCGTTATCAATGGATTCTGCTTTATTTCTTCTCTGCTACACCGACAGTTGATGAAAATTACTTCCGTAACGGCACCCCACTTCAACCCAATCAATATGTACGCAGCCTACGTTCAAGCCCTTTTGGTTATGTGAACGATCCTGAAATCAAAGTCTCTTTTGAAAGCTTGCAAGCCTATGCTGATAGCCTTGAACATTGGGTAAATAGCGGTAAGTTGATTGCAGAAAAAGAATTCTATTCTAATGTGCGTTTACGTGGTGCTAAAAAAGCCCGTGATTTAGTAAAAACGGGTATCAAATATCTTGAGTTCCGTCTTTTTGATCTCAATCCTTTTGCACCTTGTGGTATTACCTTGGAAGATGCCAAATTTATCCATTATTTCATTTTATTGATGGCATGGCTGGATCATACTGCGGATCAAGATGACGTAGAATTAGGCAAAACCCGTCTTGCAGAAGTTGCTTGGGAAGATCCTTTATCACCAACGACTTACTCTGTAGAAGGGGAGTTAGTATTACTTGAAATGCAAAATATGCTTGAAGCTCTTCGAGTAAATGATGATATTAAAACTATCGTAAAAGAAAAATTTGCACAATTTGCTAATCCAAATGGCACGCTTTGTGCCAATATTATCGTTGCCATTAAGAAATTTGGTGGTTATCAAAAGCTGGGGGCGGATATTGCTAAAGGTAATAAGAAAAATGCTTCAGAGCGTTTTTATGCCTTATCCGCGTTTGACAATATGGAACTGTCAACCCAAGCATTAATGTTTGATGCTATTCAGAAAGGCTTGAAAGTTGAAATTTTAGATGAGCGTGATCAATTTTTAAGCCTGCAATATGGCGACCATATTGAATATGTAAAAAATGGCAATATGACTTCACATGATCGTTATATTTCACCATTAATTATGGAGAATAAAGTCGTCACGAAAAAAGTGTTGGCAAAAGCCGGTTTCAATGTGCCGCAAAGTGTGGAATTTACCGATATAGAAAGTGCGGTCAAAAATTTCCCACTTTTTGAAAATCGGGCTGTGGTGATTAAACCAAAATCAACTAATTTCGGACTTGGAATCACGATTTTCCAACATGGCGTGCAAAATCGGGATGATTTTGCCAAAGCGGTAGAAATTGCTTTCCGTGAAGATAAAGAGATTATGGTGGAAGATTATTTGGTCGGCACGGAATATCGTTTCTTTGTGTTAGGTGATCAAACTTTAGCCGTATTACTACGTGTACCGGCAAATGTGATTGGTGATGGCGTGCATTCTATCAAAGAGTTGGTCGAGATGAAAAATGATCACCCGTTACGTGGTGATGGCAGTCGTACGCCATTGAAGAAAATTGTCCTAGGCGATATTGAAAAACTTCAATTAAAAGAACAAGGATGGACGATTGATTCTATTCCTCCAAGGGATCTTATTGTGCAATTACGGGCTAATTCAAATATTAGTACCGGAGGGGATTCTATTGATATGACGGATCAAATGCACGAGAGCTATAAAAAGATTGCTGTAGAGATTTCCAATGCTATAGGCGCAGCAGTATGTGGAGTAGATTTAATCATTCCTGATTCGGAAAAACCGGCTGAACCTCACCTCAAATCTTGGGGCGTGATTGAAGCCAATTTTAATCCAATGATGATGATGCATATTTTCCCGTATGCAGGACAATCGCGCAGAGTCACCTTGGATGTGCTCAAAATGTTATTTCCTGAAATGAAATAATGTCGTCAATCGAAAAAAGTTGGCTTTTATGAAATATCGGGTTTTGCCATTGGTGAAACCCAATGTAAATGAAAGCGGATTGAGCTAAAATAGTCCTGAATTTAAATCACTCAGCATCAAACATTAATGACAACATTTACCCTAGAACCTCAAGATAATTCACGCCTTCAATCCCTTTGTGGTGCATTTGATGAGCATCTCAAACTGATCGAAAAAGAGTTTAACCTGAACATTGCCCGCAATAATTTCACTTTTACCCTCAAATCAAATGAAGACAGCCCTCAGCCCTACCACGAAAAACTCATTCAAAGTGCGGTTAGATTAATCCAAGATTTATATGTGGAAACGGCACCGCTCAAGGGAAAAGTGAATGAATTAGACTTAGAAGATGTGCACATTGCTCTACAAGAAAGCCGAATGCTTTCTCAATCGGAATCGACACGAACAGAAAGTAAAGTTTACAGCACAACGATTAAAACTAAACGCGGAGTGATTAAGCCGCGTGGTGAAAATCAAATTCAATATTTGCACAACATTTTGACCCATGATATTAGTTTTGGTATCGGACCTGCGGGCACGGGAAAAACTTTTTTAGCCGTTGCGGCAGCGGTGGAAGCCCTAGAACGGCAAGAAATCCGCCGTATATTATTAACCCGTCCGGCAGTTGAAGCGGGGGAAAAACTCGGTTTCTTACCGGGAGATTTAGGACAAAAAATCGAGCCTTATTTACGACCGCTTTATGATGCGTTGTTTGAAATGTTGGGTTTTGAACGCGTACAGAAACTGATGGAACGCAATGTGATTGAAATTGCCCCTTTGGCATATATGCGGGGACGAACATTAAACGATAGTTTTATCATTTTAGATGAAAGCCAAAATACTACGGTGGAGCAAATGAAAATGTTCCTCACCCGTATCGGATTTAATTCTAAAGCGGTGATCACCGGCGATATTACGCAAATTGATTTACCCCGTAGCACCAAATCAGGTTTACGTCATGCGATTGAGGTATTGGAAGCTGTACCTGAGTTGAGTTTCAATTATTTTGATAGTAAAGATATTGTGCGTCATCCGGTGGTGGCAAAAGTGGTACAAGCCTATGAAGCATGGGAAATCCAAGATGAAACTCGCCGTAAGGAATTAGTCGCACAACGTCAAGTCGAGCGGGAAAAAGAGCGGTCAGTTTTAACTGAGAATTTAGGAGAATAGCGTGGGGAATATCATCATTGATTTACAGATCGCCACTGAAAATACGCAAGGTTTGCCTACAGAGCAACAAATTACCCAATGGGCAACCGCAGCAGTGCAACCGGAAGGCGATAATGTGGAAATGACGGTGCGTATTGTGGATGAAGCGGAAAGTCACGAACTCAATCTCACTTATCGTGGAAAAGATCGTCCGACGAATGTGCTTTCTTTTCCCTTTGAATGCCCCGATGAAATTGAACTGCCTTTATTGGGCGATTTAGTGATTTGTCGTCAAGTTGTGGAATGTGAAGCCATTGAGCAGGAAAAAACGCTTATGGCACACTGGGCGCATATGGTCGTACACGGTAGTTTGCATTTATTGGGCTATGATCATATTGAAGATGAAGAAGCTGAAGAAATGGAAAGCCTAGAAACACAGATTATGCAAAATTTAGGTTTTTCTGATCCTTATTTATTGGAAAAAGAAGAAAATAATTTGGAGTAACCATGTATAAAGCCGTATTTAGTGATTTTGATGGGACACTATTAACTTCGGATCATAACATCTCCCCAAGAACTTTGGCTGCGATTCAACGTATCACTCGTAAGGGGATTCCTTTTGTTCCTATTTCAGCCCGTTCCCCCCTTGGTATTTTGCCTTATGCCAAGCAAATTGAAGATTACAATGTCATTGTGGCATTTAGCGGTGCACTGATTTTAGATCGAAATTTGACCGCACTTTATTCCGTGAATATTTCACCGGAAGATATTCAAAAAATTAATCAAGCTTTGGCACTGTATCCTGAATTAGGTGTAAATTATTACACCAATGACGATTGTGTAGCTCGTGATGTAAATAATAAATGGGTCATTTTTGAGAAGAGTGTGACGAAAATTCAAATCGATCCTTATGATGAGCGTGCGGTTTATTCGCCACACAAAATTCAAATTATTGGTGAAACAGATGAAATCATTGAGATTGAAAAACGTCTAAAAGAGGCTTTTCCACATTTAAGTATTTTCCGTTCTCATCAAAATTTCTTAGAAGTGATGCATCAATCCGCTACAAAGGGCAACGCTGTGCGTTTCTTAGAAGATTATTTTAATGTAAAAATTGAAGAAACTGTCGCCTTTGGAGATAATTTTAACGATCTGGATATGTTGGAAAATGTTGGCTTAGGTGTAGCAATGGGCAATGCACCCGAAGAAATTAAACAAGCCGCCAAGCGTGTCACCGCAACAAATAATGAGGATGGATTAGCCCTGATTTTGGAAGAGATTTTTCCGGAATAAAAATAGATAAAAAAATGACCGCAAATGCGGTCATTTCAAGTTATAAAACTATTTTAATTTCTCACCATTGAATTCTCCGGTAAGACTTTCTAAGAATGAGGATATATCATCAATATCTTGTTGTTTTGGCTGTTGAACATTGCTTTGATATTTTAGCATCACTCGAACGGCTTCTTTAAGATCGCTTGCCGAGGCATCATGGAAATAAGGGGCGGTTAGAGCAATATTGCGTAGTGTCGGTACTTTAAAACGATGCATATCATAAGGATCTTTTGTTTGAGCAAAACGACCTTCGTCAGCCTCTGTTAAAGGAGTACCACGATCTTTAAAATAGTCTCCATAAAGCCCCATATATTCATAGGATTGTCCGCCTAGAGAAACACCGGTATGACAAGTGTCGCATTTGTTTTGTTTGAATAATTCATAGCCACGAAGTTGCTGCGCATTTAATGCTGTTTGATCGCCTTTCAAGTAACGGTCGAAGTCACTATTTGGCGTAATTAATGTTTTTTCATATTCTCCGATAGCGTGAGTAAGGGTTTCTTTTGTAATTTGTGGGTATTCTTTCAAAAATTCTTTTTTGAAATCTTCATCCATTTCAAAGCGTGCGACGATCTCATCCCAAGAATTTGAGCCCATTTCAAGAGGATTAGTTGGAGGTCCTTTTGCTTGATCGGCTAAATCGGCTGCGCGACCATCCCAGAATTGAGCGAAGTTAAAAGCTGCATTAAACACTGTTGGGGCATTAATCGGGCCTTTTTTTCCATCAATACCGGTTGAGGTTGCAAGACGATCTACGCCACCTTTATCTAACTGGTGACAGGTGTGGCATTGAATACTTCCATCACTAGACAAACGCCCATCAAAGAAAATACTATGACCAAGCGCTACTTTTTTGGCATCTGTTGGAATACTGTCCGGAATAGGTTGAACGAGACGATTTGCATCGGTATTAGGTGTTCCTTTCGGTAATAAGATTTGGCGTTTTTCATGAATCCAATTAAGTAAAAATGCCTTTTCCTGATCATCAGGTTTAGAACCCCAGTGTAAATGAGTAAATTCAGGCAATGGCATTTCATCATTTTCAATTACACGCTGTAATTTTGCTAAATCAGCTTGTGATAATTTGCTTGGATCTTTTGCGCCTTCAAGTAACCGATCCATACGAAATGCACGAAGCCCGGCTGCAATATCATTTTGCATTTTATTGTTTATAACGGGTAATGTTGAATAAAACGGGAGTGTGGCATTGGGGCTATGGCAATATTGACATCCATTATTGAACAGGGTTTTTGCGACTTTTTGTTGGTCGTTAGAGTAGTGATTTTCCACTAATAATTTTGTGGCCTGTCCTTTATCAAATTGATGAAGATAGCCCACAACACCTAAATAACCGATAATGCTCAACGCACCGATGCCAAGTATCCACTTTTTCATATAATCCTCCGGTAGAGATAAATAAATTCGACTAATTATCACTGATAAATAGATGAAGTTTTTTGATAAAAATCAAAAAATTTAATTTGTTAAAACTATAGATTTGATTGTTTGCAGTAAAAATATATTTATTTTATAGAGATTAAACAAAAAATAACCGCACTTTTATTTATTATATGAAAAGTACGGTTATTTTCTTAATGTTTTTAGTTTTTAAAATCAGTGCCTAAGCAAGGACGAATTTTGTTTATCATCTCTTTTAACACGCGGGTTGGTGCGGCAACGATATTGCCACTACGTAAATAGCCGTTGTCTGCCTCGAAATCGCAAACTAAACCACCGGACTCACGTACGATTAAATCACCGGCTGCGCAATCCCATGCTTTTATGCCCATTTCAAAATAACCGTCAACACGGCTTGCAGCCACATAGCATAAATCCAAAGCGGCAGAACCAGTGCGACGGAAATCCGCAATGTTTTCAATCAATGCATTCATTATGGCAAATTGGGTTGGCATCAGTTTTGGCTGTTTGAACGGGAAACCTGTGGCAAGAATGGCACCTTGAAGTTCACGTTTTGCGTTAACCCGTAAACGTACTTCATTTAATTTTGCGCCTTCACCCCGTACGGCCGTAAATAATTCGTTACGGATTGGATCATACACCACACCCACTTCGGTACGGTTTTTCACACGGATAGCGATTGATACGGAAAAGTGCGGCAATCCATTCATAAAATTGCGGGTGCCGTCTAGCGGATCGATAATCCATTGTATATCACTTTCTTTCCCTTCAATCGCACCGGTTTCTTCAGTGATAATTGTGTGATCAGGATAGGATTTATGAATAATCTCAATAATTTCTGCTTCAGCGAGTTTATCTACGTTGGTCACATAATCATTAATTCCTTTTTGCGTTGCTTCAATAGTATCACGGCGTTCGTAATTTTTAGCAATGACATTGCCCGCTCTTCGTGCCGCGCGAATGGCGATATTTAACATTGGATTCATAATTCCACCAGATTTTAAAGAACCGAAAATTTTCCGCGCCATTATAACGGCATTTATGAAAATAACCAGATGAAAATCCACAAAACAACGTTTTTCCTTATCTTTTTATATTTTTTGAGAGCCGAATCGAAAAAATGATTCCGTATTGTTGTAGTTGTTAGAAAAAGCATTAAAGTGCGGTCGAAATTGAGGAAAGTTTTATGCGAAAAGGTGTCACATTAGTGGAATTATTAATTGGTTTGGCGATTATCGGTATTGCATTGAGCTTTACTGTTCCCTTTTGGCAAAGCGGTGATTCTAAAAGGATTTTAGTCAAAGAACAGCATCGTCTTTATTTGTTTTTACGGCAAATTCAGGGGCGGGCGGAAAATTCTTCCGAGATTTGGTTTATTTTGGCAAATCGCCATCCCATAACTAATCGCTGGTGTATGACTGCCCAGATAAAAAATGACAAAGTTTGTGATTGTTTGAATCCGACAATTTGCCCAAAAGAGGTTTATGCCCATTTTTATTACCCTTATTTTGCGGAGAAAACAACGATTATTAGCCCGAAGATGTACCCCTCGGAAGTGGCCCGTTTTAATGGAGTACGCAATACAGTCGATTCTAACTGCTTTTTATTGCAATCTGGGGAAGAACGTACGTTATTTTCCTTTTTTAATGTAGGAAGTTTGAAATTGAAACCAAATCAATCCGCCAGTGCTTGTACGAGATAATAGAATGAAAAAAGGGCAAACCTTATTGGCGTTAATGATTTCATTAGCAATTTCAGCCGCACTTTTGCTGCTGATATCACGGTTTTATACCAATATACAGGTTCAGAATCAGCAGATTTTCTTGAGATTGAAACTTCAGGCGGAATTGCAACGTACGATTCAGCTTATCGGTAAAGATCTTCGTCGTGCCGGTTTTCGTGCTTTAAATAATCAATTAATTGAAAGTAATGTTGCTTTGTTTGAATTAGATGAAAAAGGTTTAGCACTGATTATTTCACAAGCTGATAATGCACCCAAAAATAGTTGTGTCTTATTTTTTTACGATCTCAATGGGAACGGTTGTATCGGTGAAAAATATACAAAAAACACTTGTTTAAACGGTCGGCAAAATATAGCCAAAGGAATTGAAAAAGAACTTTTTGGTTATAAATTGAATGGCAAAATGATTGAAACGAAACAAACTTATAAAAGTGCGGTTAATGCTAAGTGTCAATCAAATGAATGTCAAAAAGCACTTCAACAAACCGCTTGTAATGCCGGCGGAGGTTGGACGGATTTATTGGATGAAAATGAGTATGAAATTACTCACTTGCAATTTAATTCGGTAGCGGAAGGGAACGGAGTGGAAATTCAGCTTGTCGGTAATTTAAAAAGGTATCCTGCTATTCAATATGAAACATCAATGGTGGTGGCATTGTGGAATCAATAATGCAACAAAAGGGGAGAAAAGGTGTGGTAACACTCACAATCTTGATCTTTCTTTCAGGATTATTGGGAGTGATCTTGCTTTTTGATGATAGTACCTTGAGTTTTTTTCGTGCACAGCAAATGCAGCGTAAAAATTATGTGGAACGAACATTAGCTTTGCAAAGAATGACATCATTAGAGAAACACAAAGCTTGTTCATCATTGCCTTTGGATAATTCGGATCATGTTCGGCAGATTTCTATAAATCTGGAAGGAGCAGAAGATGCAATTCAGTATTCGCTGTGGTGTCAGCGTACCGCGATATTCAAAAAATCACCAACAAAAGGCGACAATCAAGGCTTGTTGACACATTTTATCTACTTAGAAAATCTTGATAGATTTCGACCGCACTTCTCAACGCCACCTTATCCCTTAGCAACGAATAACACACCACAGTTATATTGGTTCCCAGAGAAACAAACGGAATGGGAGGTGAACGGTACAGTGCAAGGCATTTTAGTAGCGGAAGGGAATTTAACATTGCGTGGTAACGGGCGGGTGAGCGGGGCGGTGATTACAGGCGGAAGTCTTGCCTTGGAAGGTGTTACTGTCGCCTATGGTAAAAAGATTATTGAGCCCTTGGTGCAACAATATAGTGAATGGCAATTAGCGGAGAAAAGTTGGAGTGATTTTAAAGCCTCTAGTGAATAAGGGAATATCGCTGACTTCCGTGATGTTTACGCTTACGGTGTTTAGTACATTGTTTCTTGTGTTTAATCGTTGGACGGCCAGCCAACGTCAAAGTGCGGTGAAAATTTATCATGATTTTCAAGCATTACAGATTGCGGAGAATCAAGCGCAGCGGCAATTTTTAGGTTTATCTTGTGAACAACAAGCGAAACAAAATGGCATAGCTTTTCAAATACAATGTCAAGGTAATCGGGTGGTTATTCGTTCTCCTCAGGGGGAATTTTCCCTGAAAAATGAGTAAAAAACAGGTAGAATGCAACATTATTTTTGCTTATTTTGATAGGTTGCCATTGTGTTTATTGTTTACTATTCCAACCAACTTGAAAAACAGAAAGATATTCTTGCCGAATTATTCAAAACTCTTCCGCGAGAGGACCCTTTTCAGCAAGATATTATCTTGGTGCAAAGTCCCGGTATGGCACAATGGTTACAGATGGAATTGGCAAAGAAAAATGGCGTTTCTGCCCATTTAGCTTTTCCCATGCCGGCAACCTTCATTTGGCAACTTTATGCGGATAATCTGCCGGCGGTTTCGTTGCAAAATCCTTTTGATAAAGATTCAATGATGTGGCGTTTAATGAGGCTTATGCCCGATTTTTTAGGAAGGGAAGAGTTTTCTCCGTTGCGTCATTATTTGGCTTCCTCGCCTCATTCCGAACAATACAAATGTTATCAATTAAGCCGCAAGATCGCAGATCTTTTTGACCAATATTTGGTTTATCGTCCCGAATGGATTTTTGCTTGGGAAAAAGGAGAAGACGAGGGCATTGTCACACAAATTAAGACGCAACAGGCTCATTTAAATGAAACTTTGTTACAACAAATTCTTGGTAATGTAGCATGGCAAGGGGTATTGTGGCGTGCTTTAGTTTCGGATATTAAAGCCGATATGGGGGAGAATGCTACTCACCGCGCGGCTTTACACGAGCAATTTCTTGCTTTATTAAATAATAAAAATCAATCGAAAAAATTGCCAAGCCGCCTTTTTATTTTTGGTATTCCGGCATTACCGACTGCCTATCTGTCTATTTTGCAAGCCATGTCATCGGAAGTAGATATTCACCTCTTTTTTAATAATCCCAGCCAAGAATATTGGGGTGATATCCGTGATTTGCGTATGGACTATCTTTCTAGCCGTACACGTCGAAACTATCAAAAAAACGCTGAAATTCAACCGCTCTTTTCAGAAGAACAACGCACTGCCTTGCAGCAAGGATTGGTCGAAACCACTTATCATAATGAACACTTGCAAACCGGTAACCCGTTGTTGGCAGCTTGGGGAAAAATGGGGCGTGATTTTCTTTATACATTGATTCGGGATGAAGAGCGGATTCCCACTTACTCAGTGAATGCTTATGAAGAGATTTCAGCCTCGACCTTGCTTGGTCAATTGCAATCTCATATTTTGCATTTAGAAAATCAGCCCTTAAACATTGAAAAAAATGATCGCTCTTTGACCGTGCATGCCTGCCATAGTGCCATGCGGGAAGTGGAAGTGTTGCAAGATTATCTGTTGCATTTATTCAACCAAGAGCCGACACTCACGCCGAAAGACGTGGTGATGATGGTGGCGGACATTAACCAATATACCCCTTATATTCAAGCGGTTTTCGGTCAGAAAAATGGTGAAACACCTCTGATCCCCTTTTCCATTTCGGATAATAAATTATCGGAAAGTGATGTGTTGGTTTCCTGTTATTTGGCATTATTACGCTTAAAAGAAAGTGCCTTTAGTGCAGAAGAAATACTGACTTTCTTAGATATTCCTGCATTGCGTGAATGTTTTGATATCTCCCTTTCCGATTTACCTTTAGTACGAGAATGGATCTCGGATGCGGGCATTCGTTTTGGTTTGCAGAAAAACCAAGAGGGAATTAATTTCAATTCATGGCAGGCCGGTTTAGAACGTATGGTATTAGGCTATGCGATGCGTGAAGAGCATGGGATTTGGCAAGATTGCCTAGGTTTTGATAGTAGCTATGGTTTAAAAGGCTTATTGGCGGGGAAATTGTCACGTTTTTTCACTGTTCTTTCTCATTGGCATAAAACGCTCCAGCAAGCCCACCCAATAGAAAAATGGCATGAAATATTAACCGCACTTTTGACGGATTTCTTTGCACAAAATGAACAAACCAATGACACCCTATTTTATATTCAAGAGAAAATTAACGAGGTGGTGCAGCAGCTCACCTCAATTCATTTTGATTTATCTTTGCAAGTGGATGTGATAGCCGATGTAATGACCACCAAGCTGGAAGAATCCCCGAATAGCTTGAAATTTTTAGCAGGCAAAGTGAATTTTTGTACTTTGCTACCGATGCGGGCTGTTCCTTTCAAAGTGGTGTGTTTACTGGGAATGAATGAGGCGGATTATCCGCGTACGCAAACGCCAAACAGTTTTGATTTGATGCAGTATCACCATCAAAAAGGCGACCGTGTCCGCCGTGATGATGATCGTTATCTATTCCTTGAGGCTCTGCTTGCCGCACGTGATTACTGTTATATCAGCTATATCGGGCGTTCCATTATTGATAACCAAACGAGGGAACCTTCCGTATTGGTGAGTCAACTGCTCGACTACATAAATCAAAGGGATGAGCAGAGGTTACAGGTTCAACAGCACGCAATGACGGCATTCAGCCCTAGCAATTTCAAAAATGAGGGTAATTTCAACCGCTCTTTTGCCACGAAATGGTTACCTATGGCAAAAGATGGTGGGCAGGCTGAGCCAAAAGAGTTTGCCTCGATGATGGAACATCAAGAAAAGATAACGGAAATTGAGCTGGAGCGTTTAGTGGGATTTGTGGAAAACCCTGTAAAATTTTTCTTTGAAAAACAACTTGGTGTGTATTTCCGTGATGAAGATGATCGCATTGCCGATAGTGAGAATTTCACTCTGGACGGATTGGATAACTATAGGCTCAATAATGATTTGGTATATGCAGATGAACAACAATTTGATAAATATTTCGCACAAGCCACAGTAAAAGGAGTGCTACCTCGTGCTCAATTTGGGCGGGTGGCAGCGGAAAATACCCGTAATATCGTGCTGGAATTTAAGGAAAAAATTGTTGATCTCGGCGAGCCGGCTCATCGTTCGGTTGATTTTACGCTGAATGTTACTTGGCAAGAAAAAGAACAGGCTATTCGCTTGTTTGGTTATATGGATAATCTTTTCAATGATACACAACAGGTGATTGAATGGCATTTTGCCAGCTACAAAGATCGTTATCGTATCCGCCCTTGGCTTTATTATTTAATTCAATGTATCACTCAAAAAACGGCAATACCGCCCAAATTAATCACTAAAGATCAAGTGATTGAATTTCCTCAAGTATCATATGAAACCGCATTGGCACAATTGCAAATCTATGTACAGGCTTATTTACAAAGTCAGGTGGAAATTCAACCAATTCCTACCGTAGGGAAAATATCGGATTTCATTATAAAAGATGAAAGTGCGGTCGATTTTGATGGAATTTTGACGACGCTACAAAAATTGGCGGAAGATGAGAAACGGGGCAACTATAAGAAAAAAGCGGATCCTTATTGGGCGCGTTTGTTAGCGCAAACTATGAAATTTGAAAATCGGGAAAACTTGCTGGTATTGCTAAAACAAACAACAGATTGGTTTGGCGTATTATTTGCAAAAAATGATCCAAAATCCTTGAATAAAGGAATGAAGTGAATCGTCAAAATAGACTTTTTTTGCTAAGATAGATACCCATTTTTAGGAGGATACCCTATGCACTGCCCATTTTGTTCCACTGAAGAGACAAAGGTTATTGATAGCCGATTAGTCTCGGATGGTTATCAAGTTCGCCGCCGCCGTGAGTGCGGTCATTGTCATGAGCGTTTTACTACGTTTGAAACTGCCGAATTGGTCATACCTAAAATTATTAAAAGTGATGGCTCAAGGGAGCCTTTTAATGAAGATAAGCTTCGTAGTGGTATTCAGCATGCTTTGGAAAAGCGCCCGGTAAGTTCGGATGATGTGGAAAAAGCGATTAGTCATATTATTTTGCAATTACGTGCTACCGGTGAGCGTGAAGTGCCGAGCCAATTAGTCGGTAAATTGGCAATGAATGAATTAAAAGAAATAGATAAAGTAGCCTATATTCGCTTTGCTTCGGTATATTTGAGTTTTGATAATATCAACCAGTTTACCAAGGAAATTGAAAGCCTAAAGGATTAATTATGTCGGATCAATTTACCGCTCAAGATTATCAATTTATGCAACGAGCTTTGGATTTAGCGGCAAAAGGCGTTTATACCACCACGCCGAATCCTGCCGTGGGCTGTGTTTTGGTTAAGAATGGTGAGATAGTGGGGGAAGGTTTTCATTTTAAGGCGGGGCAGCCCCATGCGGAACGGGTTGCTCTTGCACAAGCGGGTGAAAAAGCAAAAGGCGCAACTGCTTATGTTACTTTGGAACCTTGCTCCCATTATGGCCGAACGCCACCTTGTGCATTAGGTTTGATTGAAGCAGGGGTTGTGAAAGTGATCGCTGCGATGGAAGACCCTAATCCACAAGTGGCGGGTAAGGGATTGAAAATGCTTGCTGAAGCGGGCATTGAAAGTGCGGTCAATTTATTAAAGGATTCTACGGAAAAACTCAACAAAGGTTTTTTAAAGCGTATGAGGGAAGGAAAGCCTTTTGTCCAACTCAAATTAGCCATGAGTCTTGATGGTAAAACTGCCATGGCAAGCGGAGAAAGCAAATGGATTACCGGAGTAGCCTCACGTGCAGATGTGCAAAAAATGCGGGCAAAATCGTCCGCACTTTTATCCACGTCTGCCACTGTTTTAGCCGATAATCCCAGTTTAAATGTACGTTGGGAAGATTTTTCCAATGATCTCAAAAAAGAATATGTGAAAGATACGCTACGTCAGCCGGTGCGTGTTATTTTAGATTCGCAACATCGTATTCAGCCAAGCCATAAATTATTTGAAACAGACGCTCCGGTGTGGTTGGTCTCAAGTGAAGCGCGTGATCTGGCGAATTTTCCCGATTTTTGTGAACAAATTATTTTACCTAAAGAGAATCTCTTATCCGAATTAATGATTGAATTAGGCAAACGTCAAATTAATACCCTTTGGAGCGAGGCAGGAAAAAATTTAGCCGGTAGCTTGATTGAACAAAAATTGGTGGACGAATTGATCCTTTATATTGCCCCGAAATTATTAGGCGAAAAAGCCCGTAGTCTGTGCAGTTTGCCTCATTTAACACAATTAGCCGATGCCCCTCTGTGGCAACTTGACAAAGTTCAACAAATTGGTGATGACATAAAATTAATTTACACACCAAAAGGATCTTAAATGCTTAGAAAACTTTTTTATTCTGCTCTTTGGGGATTAGCCGCAGCCGGAATAATTCTCTTTGCTGTGCCAAGAATAAATAGCAGCAACATTTTTACCTCTGATGATATTGTTTCTTTTAAAAATGCGGTACGTATCGCATCGCCTGCAGTGGTAAATGTGTATAATCGCTCTTTCTCTTCAGCCAGTATTGATGATAATGATCAACTGCAAGTGAATAATTTGGGATCTGGCGTGATCATGAGTAAAGACGGCTATATTCTCACTAATAAACACGTGATTCAAAATGCGGATCAAATCGTTGTAGCACTCCAAAATGGCAATATTTATGAAGCAAACCTCATCGGTTCCGATAATTTGACGGATCTTGCGGTGTTGAAAATTCATGCCGATAATCTTTCCACTATCCCACAAAATGCGAATCGCCAAGTTCATGTGGGAGATGTGGCTCTGGCGATTGGCAATCCTTATAATCTTGGACAAAGTGTTTCTCAGGGGATTATTAGTGCCGTGGGGCGAAGTGCGGTAGGGGATTCCCTTGGTCGACAAAATTTTATTCAAACGGACGCTTCAATTAATCGTGGTAATTCAGGTGGGGCATTAATTAATTCCGCCGGTGAATTAGTCGGTATTAGTACATTGAGCATTGGTAAAACCTCAACCGAAATAGCCGAAGGGTTGAATTTTGCTATTCCAATGGATATCGCAAATGATGTATTGCATAAAATTATTCGTGATGGACGGGTAATTCGAGGCTATTTTGGTGTACAAAGTGAGATTAATTCCAGTGCAGAACAAGGAATTTTGATTACAGGCGTTACCCCGAATAGCCCAGCATCTAAAGCAGGCATTCAAGTGGGTGATGTTATTTTAAAACTTAATAATCAAGAGGGAATTTCAACCCGTGAAATGATGCAAATTATCTCTAATACCAAGCCTAATACAAGAGTGACGGTGACAGTGATGCGTTTGGGACGGGTATTTGATTTATCTGTGATGGTGGAAGAGCTTCCGTCTAATTAGAGGTGATATGGAAATTAAAACCAGTCATTTTTTTGCCTGTTTAGATCGATTGCGTTTGATCCAACGTTGGTCGCTAATGCGTAATATTGAAAAAGAAAATCTTGCAGAACATAGCCTGCAAGTCGCATTTGTGGCACAGGCATTAGCGATTATCAAAAATAAATTTTTTGGTGGCAAGGTTAATTCGGAACGCATTGCTGTGATTGCGATGTATCATGATACTTCTGAAATTTTTACCGGTGATTTACCGACCCCCATAAAATATTTCAACCCTGAAATTACCCAAGCCTATAAACAGATTGAGAGTGCAGCAGAACTCCATTTGATCAGCCTTCTCCCTCAAGAATTACAAGAAGATTTCGCTTCTTACCTAGACAGCGAAACTTTTTCGGATGAAGAGAAGCATCTAGTCAAACAAGCCGACCTCATTTGTGCCTATATTAAAGCCCAGTTTGAACTGGATAATGGCAATCAAGAATTTAAAACCGCTAAAACCAGACTTGAAGCCCTTATGCAACAGTGGCACAGCAAAGAAATGGATTATTTCTTACAGGTATTTATGCCAAGTTTTGGACGCTCTTTGGATGAGATTGCGTTGTGATTTAGAGAAAAGTGCGGTTGAGAATGAGGCTGTTTTTGATACTTTATTTAATAAGTAGAAAAGATTTTGATGTGAAGAGTCAAATTTTCATCAACTTGAATACTTTTAAAATCTGTCACTCTTTTTCATTTCGCAGTGCTATAATAACAAGCCGATTGATTTACTCACACTTGAGGTTGTAGCTCCCTTTTTCATTTCGCAGTGCTATAATGGTATATAACCTCTTAACTTGCACACATTAGTTGTAGCTCCCTTTTTCATTTCGCAGTGCTATAATTCGCAGGTACGAATATTGGTGGTCGAATTAGTTGTAGCTCCCTTTTTCATTTCGCAGTGCTATAATATGGAGAGCAAAAAGCCTTGAACTGTAAGGGTCCAAGGCTTTTTTATCAAAAGAAAAAACAGTTTAAAACAATAGAAGTTGATTAGAATTGACCTTTTTTTCTTGTAATTTTTTCTCTCCAACTAAAATTTCCATATTAGCAAATTGCTTTTCTGTGATAGCAATGCAGCGAATTGAACCTTCTTCCGGTAAATTTGCGACTAATCTTTTATGATGCTTTTCCATTGAATCTCTTCCTCTTACAATTCTTGTGTAAATAGATAGTTGTAGCATTTGATATCCATCCTTAAGTAAAAATTGGCGGAATTGATTTGCTGCTCGCATTTTTGCCTTAGTAGTAACCGGTAAATCGAATAATACTATCATACGCATGAAAATATTCTCACTCATATTGATGCTCCGCAAGCGGTAGAATTTCCGGTAATTTTAGCAAATGGGCCTTTTTACTAATTAATGCAGCTTGCAAAGTGCCAACCATTCTATCAATTGCGGTTAACGTATTTACTTTTTCTTGTTTAAACAATAGTTGGTAATTCAGAACTTTTATTAAACGCTGCTTTAGGATAGGTGATAGGTTTATAGATAATCTATCTTCATTCGCCAGTTGTATCACCAATAAATCTACCAAGGGACGAAACGGCTCAATAAAATCATCGGCAAGATTAAACGCATTCAGCTCACTATGATGAAACAAGCCAATTTGCGGTAGCCAACCATACAAAACCAATGCTCGAGCTACAGCTGAACGCATGACGGTATAGCCGTAATTCAATGCACTGTTTACTGCATTTTCATCTTCGGTGCGTTTAAAGCCTTTACCAAACAAAGTTTGAAAATAAATGACCGCACTTTGTGCTTCTAGGTTATCTTTATCACCCGATTTCACTTGCTCTGCCATTTTAAACAAGCGGTCGGATGCCACTTGAAATGTGCAAATACTCAATACTTTGGCTTGATTAAGAATTTTCTGTTGCACAATTTTCTGCCAAAGTTGCTTTTTTTGTGGCAAGCTAGCTTCTAGCTGTAATTTCAACGTTTTAAGCTGTCGATGATATTGATTAAATGGCAGCCACTGACCACAAGGTAAAAACTGCTCATCACAAGTTAACAACGTAATACCGTATAAACCAAAAGCCGATAACAGCGGAATCGTAATGACCGTCTCTCGGCTTTCCACCACCACAATCGCAATATCTTCCAAAGGTACAGTAAATTCATTGCTCTCTTGCTGTATCAACATTTGATTTTTCTGCAAAGAAAGTTTACCGCCCTTGCTAATTAAAATACTACGCCACGTCATAGATTGTTCCTTAAATACAAAAATCCCCACACTTGTTAAAGTGCAGGGATTAAATTAACGCACGTGCTGTCGTTTAGTCGGACGACAAGGACGGATATTTTTGCCGAGTTCGTCGACTTGGTACTTTTCAAGGGAAATAGCTAGTTTTACACCAACTTCTAAGTAAATACCTAATTTCCCTTTAGACTTATCTAGATCATGCTCTTTAATATTTATATTGCTAGTAGCTCTATTTAATCCATTAAAATATCCAAAGATTGTTTTCTTTTTGGTAACTAATTTAATTAGATCATTTTGACATAGAGAAAATTGGAAAGTAGCCATTTCATCCATAATATCCCAATCATTTTCATCTTTACCTTGTGTCGCAGCCCTATTCGGTAAAATCCCTTTCGCTACCTGCCAAGTATAAATCGGCACTAAGAAATATTTTCCACCTTTAGTAAAAACATCAACCCGTACCATTGAAGCATTATCCGCAACACCGTTACCATCACGTACTAATACCCCCGATTTTTGTGTTTGTTCCAATCGGACTGCTTTGACTAATGCCCCACCCTTTTTATAGAATGGTTCGGCAAAGGCTTTGGCTGGGTCGTTACCAAATTGCTCTAAACGTGCTTTTAAGGATTCATACAATGCAATTTCACGATCACGATTAACCATTCGTTCTAAATCACTCAATTTAAGTTGTGTTAAAGGGACTTTTAACACACTTAAACCTTCATTTAATCGTTTTGCGGATTTTACCGTTTCCATATGCCCTTGCCCTGTCATTTTTCGGGTTGGCATTCTCGAAACAAACAATGGTTGCACCCATTCGTGATTATATTGCGGATAATCAGGCAGGCGATTTTCTAATTCCAATTTTGGATTTTCACTAAAAATGCGAATTTCCACATTCTCTTTGAAAAAAGCCCAAGGGCTTGGAAAATGTAATGGAATAATCTCGCCAGTTTCACGATCGATACGTTCACCGCTAAAGACATTTCCTTCGTTATATCTCACAAATCGAGTGATTTTTTGTTGCATTGCCACAGTAGAGCAAGCCACCACAACCGCGTCCAGTGCGTGGTGGCGATCATTCTGTTCACGCACTTTTTGTAAGCCCCAACGATGCCGCAATAACGCCGTGATTTGCCCGTTTGAAGCAAACACGTTTCGCTTGCCTTTACCAACCAACAACATATTATCGGCAATAAAGTTACATAAGAAACGAGCTACATAGCGAGTATCGTTTAAATTACGTTCGATAAACCCTTTTTCATCCAATTTATGGTTCAAAATGCGTTGTTTTTTAGCATAAGAGAAACCGCTGGTTTGTACTCGTACAACAAAATGTTGCCAACGCTCACTGTTATTTTTACCATCTAACCATTCATAAGGCGTTAAATTGCCTTTATTTTGGTTCTCGTTGGCAAGCACCAGTACTTTATTATTAAAGCTATCATCCCACGTGCGAGAAAATGGCAAAGCGTGATCCACTTCTACATACCCCTTCTCAAGCAAACGATGAAGTTCTAAAGATTTTCCAGAATATAAACATTTCGCTTGTTGTAACTCATACAATCGCATTTTTAAAATATCTTTACCTTTCGGCTCCCCCACAAAATGCGGAAACATTTCTTTAAATTTTTTGACCGCACTTTCACGTTGCTTACGATTATCTTCTTGCTGTTTTTCAAGTTTTTTACGATCTTGGTAAGATTTGCCGACTTCTCTCGCTGTTTCAATATGAATACGGGCAGGCGAACCATATAACCGCACCACCGCATTGATCACTTTACGGGCTTGGGTCAGGGTGCGTAATACCACAGGATTTCGGATTTCATCGGCAGGAATAGTCGGCAACAAGCGGGTTGTTTCTGTCGATTTTTTACCATAATGATCACCATAAATCGCAGAAACCGCCTCATCATAACGTTGCCCTTGCAGCATCAATGGTAAAATTTGGTGTAAGGCTTTAAGTGAAAGTTGAATAAATTTATCGAAATTTAAATTTTCCAATAACGCATTTAATACCCTTTCTGGTAGTTTTCCCTCTAAATAACGGCAAATATCATCATCCGTTTTATACAACGAAAATGCCGTGCCAATCTCATCTAATAAATCGGAATTGCCTTTTAACTCATTCCATTCCTTTTTTAATTCTGCACTGCCTAATGTTTTGCGGATTTGATGATAAAACTTCATTTCTATCAACGTAGTTTTGCTCTCTACTGTTTTTTTATCTTCGCCTAAATAACGAACCCCTTTGAAAATAGCATTATCAGATAACGCAAGCATTGCTCTCACTTGAGCATAAGTTAATTTTGATTTCTCATACGGTTGCTCAAGCAAAGCAAAACGTTCATTGTCATTTAAAGCTCTTTCCGTGCCATTTTCTAAAATGCGTAAATTATTCAGCTTGGTTAACCACACAAAACGTTCAGCAGAATAACTATTTTTTGCGGCTTTATATTCGCTGGGTTCGAAGGTACACTTGCCCAACATTTTTAAAATCGCATCACCCGCAAGAGCTGGCTTTTGCCACATTAGTAACGCCGTCAAATTTTCTAATAATGTGGTGGACGTGTAAGAATTGCCTAACTCAGCTTGGCGTTGAAATAATAATTCCATTTCTGCCAACAAATCCAAACGGCTAAAGGTATGGGTATAAGATCCACGTTGATTACGAATATGTCCTTCTTCTACTTGAAATTTTTTGACTGCAATTTCTGCAGGGGTACGATATTCGGAGGATTGCAACATTTGGTGGTTACTTGCGATACCTGAAAGTAATGCCCCCAGCTCTTTATTATCACTTTTACCCTCATTTTTACGTTGTGATAAATAGCCACGATGCTTTGACAAATGTAATAAAACCGCTGCCCACTCCTGACGTTCGAGTTTTTCCTTCAATCCTTTTACTCGAAGCTGCCAAACATTAATGGGTAATTTTTCATCAATAGAATGTAAAATCTTTTCTGCTTTTAATAAACGTTTTGCTTTTTTTAATCGCTCTGCTCGGCGTTTAATTAATCGCCGTGATGAACGAGCTAAACGACGAGACAATGCTAAACTTTCGCCGGTTTTAGCGACTTCAGCCCGTTCAAATGTACGGACGCCCACATCAATTAAGCGAATAGGTGAACTCTCCTCATCAATTTCCACAACCGCCCAACCAATAGAAGCAATGCCTAAATCTAACCCTAAAATGTAATTTAATGGATTATTTTGCATACAAGATCCTTATTCTATTTGAACATTAAACGATTGGATTCTATCAATTTCTTTCAATATTTCCAGCTTGACTTGCGAAAAACAAATAATTAGAATTCTACCCGTTGTAATAGCACTGCGAAATGAAAAACGTTGTTACAATAAGAGATGAATTTCTCGCAAAGCTCTGCCTCTTGAAATTTCGGTTTCAAGAGGCATCTTTTTAACTATTCATACTCTTTCGACTATTATCATATGGCTCGCTTTTCTGATAAAGATAACTTTTTTTCTATTTTACATTATTAAAACTGATTCCTTACCGTTCAAAGATAACGGCAAGTGAGTTGTATCATTCGCTACGGACTCAAGGTTTTGATAAAAGTTTGAGAACCGTTCAGCGAGTTCTAAAAAAGTTAGCGGAAGAATACGAAAGTGAATGTGATACGCGCGCTCAGCCCTATGGTTATTCTCGATACTCTTCATCATTGCCAATGTCTTCGTTAAGTGGTTCGCAAGCGGTGTTTCTCAAGATTGCAGAAAAAGAATTAGCCGATAAAGTTCCGAGTAATTTAATACGTGCTATGACACCGCTTTTTAACGATGCGAATGTGGTATTGTGTTTCGGTAATCAATATGCACCTGAAAAAATGTGGATGCGTAATGTGCGTATTTGTTATTCCTCTCAGTCTAATTTTGATCCTAAAATTATTGGACAACTTAACTCACTTATTTATGAGTGTAAGCAACCAGTACATTTCATACGCAACAAATGAGCCCATTGGGATTATTTGATAAGGCAGAAACTATTTATCTTATCGGAAAAAATGATAACAACGAGATTTTTATGATAGATCTTCGCCATATTCTTTCTATTCCACCTTTGAACTTTCTGCCGATATTTTGCCCGAATTTGACATCACGGTAATTGCAAGTAGTTATCAAGCAGGAGATGATAAATCCAGTCGGGCTGAAATGGCGGCAAAAGACGTGATGAATAATTTAATGGAACAATCCTCTTATATTAATAAACAAGCAAAATCTTGCTTAATGAATATTAAAGCTGGAGTGGATATGACCTTTGAAGAGTTTACAGAAATTAGTCGTATTCTGTGGCAAGAAATAGGGGAGGATACAACGGTTGTCGTGGGAACATCTCTCGATATGGATTTACAAGGAATCCTCGTAAGTACGGCAGTGATAATCTGATAGAAAAGTGCGGTCAATTTCCCAAACAGAAATGGCGTTTTTAAACGCCATTTTTTATTCCGGAACTTATATTATATCACCACAGAACCTACAATACTTCTGGTGGCTTCCTTCACTTCCGTGAGCTTCACGCGCACAATATCACCAATTTTGTATGTGCGTTCACCCTTAATATAAAGAGCGAGTTCATCGGAATTTACTTGGATTTCCTCTTTATTATTGTGAAGGGTTGAAGCCGGAACAAACATAGAAGCTCCATTTTCTAATAATTGCACCCGTAATCCGCCTCTCATCACATCTTGCACTTCTGCATCAAATTCAGCATTTTCAGCCACTTTGTCTGCAAGATAGCGACAATATAACCAATCGGCAATATCACGCTCTACGAGGCGGTTTTGGCGGCGGGCCTCTTGTAGGCGTGCCAACACGTCATCTTGTGGTTTTTCACAAGGTTGTTGGGTAAGTACGGCTTTGATTAAGCGGTGATTCACCATATCAGAATATTTACGAATTGGTGATGTCCAAGTGGCGTAGCCTTCCAAACCTAAACCAAAGTGCGGGGATAACTCCGCTTTAAATTCAGCGAAGGTTAAATAACGGCGTAAGCGTAACTCTAAATAGTCCCCTTCAATAGGTTCAATATCGTGACGCATTTGGCAATAGCCATTCAGAATTGATAAATTTTCCACTGAGTAACGCTCATTCAGTTCTGCTTGATTTTCTTCAGTGGCTAAATTTGCCATTAAGAAATGACGGGCGTTTTCCAAGAATTTTTTATCAAAACCGCTATGCGTATTGAAAATACCCGTTTGAGCTTGTTCGTTTAAGAACTGTGCTGCACAAATATTCGCAATAATCATGGATTCTTCCACAATCTGATTGGCAATGCGGCGGTGTTCTGCTTTGATTTCTTGCACTTTTCCGTTTTCAGCCAGCACAAAAGAATAATCCGGTTTTTCTTTGAATAACAACGAATGGGTTTTACGCCAGTTGATACGTGCTAGTGTGAATTGGTGTAAACGTTGAATTTGCTCGTTGATTTCAGCAGTTTCCGGTTGCCACGCATCGGGGGCTTGTTCTAAATAATCAGATACCTTGTTATAGGCAAGTTTAGCTTTGGATTGCACATAAGCCGAAACAAAATGCGGTTTTTCGGTGATGTTGCCTTGCAAATCCGTTTCAATATAGCAAACTAGGGCAGGGCGGGTTTCATTTGCTATTAAAGAACAAAGTTCATCGGAAAGCTCTCGTGGCAACATTGGAATATTAAAACCGGGGAGGTAATTGGTGAAACAACGTTGTTTTGCATCTTTTTCAATTTGTGAATCAAGGGCGATATAGGCGGTGGGATCGGCAATTGCTACCACTAATTTCCAACCGATTTGCTCCCCATTTTGCTCAATGGGTTCGATATAGAGAGCATCGTCCATATCCTGTGTGCTTTCACTGTCAATAGTAACAAAATGAAGTGCGGTCAAATCTTCACGGGCTTGTCGATCAAGCATTTCATAGTGATCTGCGCCTTGTACCGGATAACGGGATTGTTCGTGACGGGCGAGGGTGACCCACCAAGGGGCAAACTCATCTTCAGTACGGCAGATAAATTGATTAATAGTGGCATAGAAAAAGCGATCATCCCGTAATGGGTGGGTTTTCAAATTGGCCACCACCCAATCTCCTTCTTGCAATTCTTCTTTTACAGACTTGGCTTGTTGTGCACCAATAGGTTGATTAATACTTGGATGATCCACCAATACTTGTAATTTCTTGTCTTTATTGAACCGCACTTTGGCAATAAAACGGGTCAGCATGGGTTCAATTAAGGATTCCGGCTCCGCTTGTTCTTTATCGCCTTGCTTTTCAATGGTGGCGGTAATTTTATCCCCGTGCATCACTTTTTTCATGGCTGGCGGGGAGATAAAATAGCTTTTCTTGTCACATTCTAAAAAACCATAGGCTTTATCGGTGCTTTTTACCACACCTTCAACGCGTTCTTTGCTTTCGTGAATTTGTTGTTTGAGTTGTGCGAGTAGTGGATTGTCTTGGAACATAGTTATATTTTAAAAAAGAGAAAAGGCAGACCTAAAAGTCTGCCCAAAATAAATGAGATGAAAATTATTCTTCACCTAATTCGCCCATTGCGGTGATACTAAAACCGGCATCAACATGAACGATTTCGCCTGTAATACCGGAAGCAAGATCGGAACATAAAAACGCAGCGGAGTTACCCACATCTTCGATTGTCACTGTGCGGCGTAATGCGGCCGTTTTCTCAAAGGCAGAAAGCATTTTCTTGAAGTTTTTAATGCCTGATGCAGCTAAGGTGCGGATTGGACCTGCAGAAATGGCATTCACACGAATACCGTCTTTACCTAAATCAGCTGCCATTACACGAGTTGCCGCTTCTAATGAGGCTTTTGCCAAACACATAACATTGTAGTTCGGGATTGCACGTTCAGCCCCTAAGTAAGAAAGGGTGAGTAATGCCGCATTCGGATTTAAATAAGGACGTGCGGCTTGTGCCATTGCCACAAAACTATATGCACTGATATCGTGAGCAATACGATAACCTTCACGGGTAGCGGCATTCACATAATCACCGTCTAATTGATCGCCCGGTGCAAAGGCAATAGCATGCACGAAACCGTCAAATTTATCCCAATGTTTGCTTAATTCGGCAAAGCAGTTTTGAATACTTTCATCAGTCGCTACATCTAAAGGAAGCACGATGTCAGAACCAAATTCTTTGGCAAATTCTTCTACACGCGGTTGTAATTTTTCGTTTAAATAAGTGAACGCAAGCTCTGCGCCCTGTTCTTTCATTGATTTTGCAATCCCGTAAGCAATAGAACGATTGCTTGCAAGACCGGTGACTAAAATTCGTTTACCTGTTAAGAAACCCATATTTTTTCCTATTGGTTGAATGAAAAATTGTGTGGATTATACCTGTTTTGCCTATTTTGAGCAACGAAACGGCTTTTTGGTTGAACCAGTATACTACGCCGGATTATCAATATCCTTAAATTCCACATTAAAGCCATATTCTTTCGCCAGCCATTCGCCTAATGCTTTAATGCCGTAACGTTCGGTGGCGTGATGACCGGCGGCAAAAAAATGTATCCCTTGCTCACGGGCGGAATGAATGGTTTGTTCTGATACTTCGCCTGTAATAAAGGCATCACAACCTTGTGCCGCTGCCAAGTCGATGTAGCCCTGTCCGCCTCCGCTACAAATTCCTATTTTACAGATAAAGTGCGGTCCGTTTTCCGTGCAAATTAGAGGTTTTCGGTGAAGGACTTGTTCAATGCGTAAGGCAAATTCCTCTGCCGTTACCGGTTGATTTAACTCGCCCCAAACAGGAATACTTGGTGTGTTATTTTCAAGTGGGCGTAGATTTTCAATCCCTAACAGTTTAGCAAGTTGTGCATTGTTACCTAATTCAGGATGCACATCTAAAGGCAGGTGATAGCCATATAAATTAATGTCATTGATTAACAGGGTTTTAATACGTTTGCCTTTCATTCCCCGAATACAGGGATTTTCGCTTTTCCAAAAATAGCCATGATGGACGAGGAGGGCGTCTGCTTGCTGGCTGACGGCATAATCGATTAACGCTTGGCTTGCCGTTACGCCGGTAACGATTTTTTTGATATTTGCTTTACCCTCGACTTGTAAACCGTTTGGCGCATAGTCGGAAATTTGGTTTGAATTGAGGGTTTGGTTAAGAAGTTGTTCAAGTTCAAGATGATTCATCGTCAAAGAAAAAAATGAGAAAAAGATGGCGTATAGTACGAAATTTAACAAAAAATGGCTAGCCCAAAACATTTAGTGAGTGAATTGTAGCCGCCTTATTTTTCCGATTGTGTTTTATTCAATCCCCACTAATTTATGGGTTTGTAAACTTAATTGCCATTTGGGTTTGTTGGTGCGCTGATTGAGTTTGCCTAACTGGGTGATGGTTTCCAGTAAATTCATTTTCCCTTCTACTTCACAAGGGGAAAGATAGTAATGTTCAGCCTGAATTTTTTGCTCGATCAATTCACAGAAAGGCAGGATATTTTCATCCACGACAATACGCACCTCATTAGCAAAGGCAATACATTGTTTTCCGTATTTGTGTGAATAAAGTCGTTTAGGGCTGGTGGCGATGTAATCAATTTGTGGCGGAACGGATTTTAAGCCGTTTGTTTCAATGGCAAGAAAATAGCCTGCTTGTTTGAATTGTTCGAGTAAGTATTCAATATGCGGCACGATAGTGGGTTCGCCACCGGTGATGATGATATTCTTTGCGGAAAATGACCGCACTTTTGCCAGAATTTGCGAGGCGGATTGACGTTCAAATTGATTATACGCTGTATCGCACCAGGGGCAGGCAAGATTGCATTTACCAAAACGTACAAAAATACTGGGCATACCGGTGTTGAAACCTTCCCCTTGTAGGCTTTCAAAAATTTCCACAATATTAAAGTGCGGTTCTAAAACAGCTTGATTTTTCACCGCACTTTACTCCGAATACTCACAAAAAGAAGTAGGGGTTTCCCATAATCGAATGGTGGAAACCGCAAGTTTTTCATCATATTTTAAGCGATTAAAAATAAAACGAGCGAGTTCTTCAGCGGTTGTGCGGAAAGGTACGCCAAAGATTTTGGAATCAACCTCTTGTAACAATTTGGCGATTTTACTTTCACGCTCGTTGGTTTCATCATAAATAAAGGCGTGATCCATTGGCTCTAAAATGGCTTTTTTGACAATAGTTTTGAGATCGGAAAAATCAATCACCATAGATTTTTTAGCACCAAGTGGGGACAAATCGCCCATAATCTCTACCTGTAATTTATAAGTGTGACCGTGCAGGTTTTGACATTTTCCATCGTGACCGTCTAATAAATGCGCCATATCAAAACTAAATTCTTTGGAAATTTTAAACATTGCGTTCCCCCTTTTGTGCGAGATATTCCCATAACCCTTGATTGCGTAATCGACAACTTGGGCATTGCCTACAACCGCCTTCGATGCCTTCGTAGCAGGTATGAGTGTGGGTGCGTATATAATCTAACACGCCCAATTCATCAGCGAGTTGCCAAGTTTGGGCTTTGGTGAGATACATTAAGGGTGTTTTAATCGTGAAGGGATAATCCATGGCGAGGTTAAGGGTCACATTCATAGACTTGATGAATACATCACGGCAATCCGGATAGCCGCTAAAGTCCGTTTCACATACACCTGTGATGATATCTTGAATACCTTGCCCCTTTGCATAAATTGCCGCATAAAGTAAAAATAGTGCGTTTCGACCATCGACAAAGGTATTGGGGATTTCATTATTTTTTTGTTCGATTTTCGCCTGTTTATCCATGAGGGCGTTATGGGTAATGGCTTTTATGACGGAGGTATCGATTAAAGTTTGTTTGATGCCAAGATCTTGGGCGATCCACTGTGCTTTTTCTAGCTCAATAGCGTGACGCTGACCGTATTGAAAAGTGATTGCTTCGACATTTTCCTTGCCGTAATCGGCAATGGCTTGGAATAAACAGGTGGTGGAATCTTGCCCGCCTGAAAAGATCACAACCGCCTTTCGATTGTGATTTGGGTTTGAAATATTCATGATGTTGTACCTAGTTTTTTTGTGTAGGAGGTTTGCGAACTACATAAGAGGGAGCATTTTAGAAGGGATAAAGGATTTTATCAAGAGACTTTGCATTTTCGGCGTAAATAAAAATACGCCGGAGGGAAATCATTATTATTGCCTGAAAGTTGTTGGATTATGCTATAATCCGGAGCGATTTGATCATAGTAAACAAAGGTAGATGTCATGAAAAAATTATTATTCGTTGTTGTGGGAGCATTGATTATTTCTGCTTGTGCCAACAAAGATGTGTATTTTAATGGTTCGGAAGGATCTCATTCCGGGATGAAATTTGATAAAGACACCCGTCATTGGGGTGTAAATCGTTAAGGCACAAACATTGAAAAAAGTGCGGTTAATTTTAACCGCACTTTTTTATTGCTTAGAGTTATTGTTCAGTATCGGAATCCTGTGATATTTCCTCTTCATCTACATCACATACACGCTCAAGACTAACAACATTTTCATTTTCGGCGGTGCGGATTAGGCGTACCCCTTGGGTGTTGCGACCTACAATACTGACCTCACTTACACGGGTACGAACTAACGTACCGGCATCGGTGATCAGCATAATTTGATCGGTTTCTTCCACTTGAGTTGCTGCTACGACTTTACCGTTACGTTCACTCACCTTAATAGAAATTACCCCTTTCGTATTACGGGATTTTGTCGGATATTCGCTTAATTGTGTGCGTTTACCGTAACCGTTTTGGGTTGCGGTCAAGATTGCGCCTTCGCCTTTTGGAATCACCAAGGAAACCACTTTGTCGATATTGAGATCTAAAGTATCTTCTGTGTTTTCATCAGAAACTTCTTCAATTTCGACCGCACTTTCATCTTCCGACATATCATTGGTTAATGCGAGTTTTATTCCTCGAACCCCTGTGGCTAGGCGTCCCATTGCACGTACGGCGGTTTCTGAGAAACGCACCACTCGACCTTGAGAAGAGAACAACATAATTTCGTTGCTGCCGTCGGTAATATCCACACCGATAAGCTCATCTTCATCACGTAAATTTAAGGCGATGATGCCGCTTGAACGTGGACGGCTGAATTCGGTGAGGGCAATTTTTTTCACAATTCCGCCTGCCGTTGCCATTACTACAAATTTATCTTCTTCATAAGCGGAAACCGGCAAGATTGCGGTGATACGTTCATTTTCTTGTAGCGGTAGAATGTTTACAATTGGACGACCGCGTGCGCCACGGCTGGCTTGTGGGAGTTGATACACTTTTAACCAATATAAACGCCCACGGCTTGAGAAACAGAGAATGGTGTCGTGGGTATTGGCAACCAAGAGTTTTTCGATGAAATCTTCTTCTTTCATCTTTGTCGCTGATTTTCCTTTTCCGCCACGGCGTTGGGCTTCATAATCGGTTAGTGGTTGATATTTCACATAGCCTTCATGGGAAAGTGTCACCACCACATCTTCTTGAGCGATAAGATCTTCTAAATCAATATCTCCTGAAGCTGCGGTAATTTCAGTTAAACGTTCATCACCAAACTGTGATTTCACTTCTTCCAATTCTTCACGGATCACTTCCATTAAACGTTCTGCGCTGCCTAAAATATGAAGAAGATCGGCAATTTTCACCAATAATTCTTGGTATTCTTTCACCACTTCTTCAAAAGCGATACCGGTTAAACGGTGTAAGCGAAGTTCTAAAATTGCATTGACTTGCGCTGGTGATAAATAATATTGTTCGCCTTGAATACCCAATCCTTCCTCAAGATCATCCGGACGGGCGGTGATATCAAGTAAGTTAATAATATCTGTGTGTAATGCCCAAGAACGGGAGCTAATGGCATTAGCGGCTTCTTCTCTGTTTTTGGAATTGCGAATGATGGCGATCATTTCATCAATATTAGAACGCGCCACCGCTAAGCCTTCTAAAATATGGGTACGTTCACGGGCTTTACGAAGTTCAAAAATTGAGCGACGAGTGACCACTTCACGGCGGTGTAACACAAAGGCTTCAATGATTTCTTTCAGATTAAATAAACGTGGCTGACCGTGATCCAGCGCAACCATATTGATCCCGAAGGTCACTTGCATTTGGGTGAGCGAATAAAGGTGGTTTAATACCACTTCACCTACAGCATCGCGTTTGATGTCAATCTCAATACGAATCCCTTCTTTGTTTGAAAGGTCGGTAATATTGCTGATTCCTTCAATTTTTTTCTCGCGAATAAGCTCGGCAATTTTTTCCACTAATTTTGCCTTGTTAACTTGATAAGGCAATTCGGACACAATAATTTGTTCACGCCCTTTATCATTGGTTTCAACCGTTGCACGAGCACGAACATACACTTTACCACGACCGGTACGATAGGCTTCTTCAATACCTTTACGACCATTGATCAATGCGGCAGTAGGGAAGTCAGGACCGGGAATATATTGCATTAATTCATCAATAGTGATGTCGTTGTTATCAATATAAGCCAGGCAACCGTTTAATACTTCATTGAGATTATGAGGAGGAATATTGGTTGCCATCCCTACGGCAATACCGGATGAGCCGTTTGCAAGCAGTGCCGGAATACGGGTAGGCAATACATCAGGAATCATTAATTCGCCATCATAGTTTGGCGAGAAATTGACGGTTTCTTTATCTAAATCCGTAAGTAAGGCTTGAGTGATTTTTTGCATACGTACTTCGGTATAACGCATTGCTGCCGGTGCATCGCCATCAATCGAACCAAAGTTACCTTGCCCGTCCACCAACATATAACGAAGTGAGAACGGCTGTGCCATACGGACGATTGTATCGTAAACGGCAGAATCACCATGAGGGTGATATTTACCGATCACATCCCCCACTACGCGAGCAGATTTGACATATTTTTTATTTGCCGTATTGCCTTCACGATCCATAGAAAACAACACACGGCGGTGTACGGGTTTTAAACCGTCACGTACATCGGGTAAGGCACGTCCGACAATCACGGACATCGCATAGTCAAGGTAGGAGGATTTGAGTTCTTCTTCAATATTGACAGGGGTAATTGAGGATTGAATTGAATCCGTCATGAGTATTCCTTTTTTGATCAAAAAATTGCGGAAATTATAGCATAAGAGAGGATTTTTCCCTAGTTTTTCCCATGAAAAAACGGTGCTTATCTTTGATAAAACACCGTTTTGATAAAATGGCGGTCAAAGAGACCGCACTTTTAAATTTATTGTACTAATAAGTAGAAATTATTTTCTCCACGCAAGATATTTAGTGCCACAGCGGAAGGTTTTTCTTCTAAAACTTTACGTAAATCTTGGGTTGATTCTACCGCTTGGCGGTTTACGCCAATGATAATATCACCGGCTTTTAAACCACGTTGAGCTGCAAGGGAGTTAGGTTGAACTTTACTGATTTCAATCCCTTTTATCCCTTTCGCATTGTAGTTATTTAATTCTGCGCCATCTAGGGCTCGCAATTCAATGCTGCTTGCGCTCTGACCTTTACCATCATCCGCTTGTAATTTGACTTTCACATTCTGTGATTTGCCATCACGTAAATAGGTTAGCTCAATTTCTTTACCCGCACCGGAAGTAGCTATTTTTGCCCGCATTTCAGCAAAGCTTGAAATTTTCTGACCATTCATTGCGGTAATTACATCGCCTGCTTTGATTCCGGCTTTTTCTGCGGCAGAGTTAGGCAATACCTCGCTTACAAACGCACCTTGTTGTGCATTTACGTTAAAGGCTTTAGCTAAATCAGCATTTAATTCACCGCCTTTAATACCGAGTAAACCACGACGCACTTCACCAAATTCTAAGATTTGTTGAACGATATTATGGGCTTGGTTACTTGGTATAGCAAATGCAATTCCGGCATTACCACCGCTTGGAGAGATAATTGCCGTATTGATCCCGATTAACTCTCCATTTAAATTCACCAATGCACCGCCGGAATTACCACGGTTTACTGCTGCATCGGTTTGAATATAGTTTTCATAAGCGCCACTGTCAGAACCTGTTGAACGCCCGAGTGCGGAAACAATGCCGGAAGTTACGGTTTGTCCCAATCCAAATGGATTACCGATAGCAACGGTGAAATCGCCTACACGTAATTTGTCGGAATCGGCAAATTTAAGTGCGGTCAAATTTGATGGTTTTTCAATTTGAATCAGTGCAATATCCGATTGTTCATCTTTCCCTACTAATTTTGCTTTAAATTCACGCCCATCTTGTAAGGCTACGTTGATTTTATCGGCATCATTAATCACATGGTTATTGGTTAATACATAACCTTTATCTGCATTAATCACCACACCGGAACCTAAGCCACGAAAGTGTCGACCACTGCCACGATTGCCAAATTGTTCGGCAAACTGATCGCCAAAGAAAAATTTAAATTCCTCAGGAATATCATCAGGAAGGAAAGAACGACCGCTATTTTTTGCTTTGCCTTCCACGGATATCGTAACCACCGCAGGCTGTACTTTTTCAAGCATCGGGGCAAGGCTGTTTTGTTGGATAACAAAACTTGGCAAGTTTGCTTGCGTACTCACAGATGTACCTAAAACGCCTAAACCTAATGCAATGCTGCTTAATATAAAATGTCTTTTTTTCATATAGTCTCCAAGTAAAACAATCTTTCTTATGAAAGAGAAAGGTTCATACCTAATGGTGTTTCATCAGACAAAGGAATAAATAAAATGTTCAAGAAAAACAAGGTATTTGAGAAAAAAAATTAAAAAAGTGCGGTCAGAATTGAAATTGTTTTTTCTGACCGTATTTAGAACTATTTAATGATTTTCTTTTTCCGTTTTAAGCAGCCCTGACGAGCCTTCGGAATAATCAAGAGGAGGTTCATTTTGCGGTTTATCAGTGGCAGTGATTAATTGTTGCGTAAATAAACCTTTCGGGTTTTCTCCTAATAAAGCGTTGGAAGAATTGGCATAATGGCGATAGAGTTTTTGATAATCGCTAATAAGAGTTTTAAACAACTCAGCGCTTTCCGCGAAATGTTTTTCGAGTTGCTCATTTTGGGTTTCAAGCCGGGCTTTCACCGCTTTCAGCTCGGTTTCCGTTTGAACTTGTTGTTTTACCGATCCTTTGGTTAAACGTAAAATTAAATAGCCGAGGATAACGCCGACAGTTAAACCTATCCCGGCAGTTTGCCACATTTCAGTTGTCCATGCTTGCATAATTACTCCTTACACTTGTTATTTATAATTATAAAAAGGTGTTTGAATTGTAAGAAAAATGAAAAAAAATTTCTTTGCTATGGATCACAAATTTAATATTTAAACCGCCGCTGTAATCACAATTTCCACTTTCCATTCCGGCACGGCTAATTTTGCTTCAACAGTTGCACGGCTTGGCGGATTTGATCGATCAACCCATTCATCCCATGCTTGGTTTAATTGGGCATAATCTTGCATATCGGCAAGAAAGATCTGCGCATTGAGAATATTGCCTTTGTGAGAGCCGATTTCTGCAAGTAATTTATCAATGAGAGAAAGTACTTCTTTCGTTTGCTCGTAAGCATTTTTTTCAAGGGTTTCTTCCGGTACTTGTCCGGCAAAATAGGCAATTCCGTTATAAATAGAAATTTCGCAAAAACGTTCGCTGGGATGAATTCGTTTGATCGTCATAATATTTTCCTTCAAAAACTAGACCGGTTGTATTCTAAAGGGTGGCTAAGGCTTTGTAAATTCGAGTTTACCGGAGTAGAATATTCGATAATTATTCTCACTTATGTCTAATATGAAACTCTTAATTTCTAATCAGTATGGTGCTATTGTTATGGCATTATTACCTTTCTTTTATGGAATGTTGCTTAGCCATCCTGTGTGGGCTCATGCCTTTTTATTAATTTCATGGTTCTCGCTTTATTTGATGTCTTATCCTTTTTTAAATTTATTTAAAGGTAAAAACATCAAACAATATCAAAAATGGACGCTCATTTATGGGGCTGCAACGCTTGTTTTTGCTCTCCCCGCATTATTTTATAATTGGCAAATTCTTTACTTTATTGTGGCAATGTTGCCTTTTGTTTGCGTGAATATTTATTACATTAAACAAAAAGATGAACGTAATTTATTGAATGATCTTGCAGGTATTGCGATTTTTGCCCTTGCTGGAATGGGAGCATATTATTTTTCCGAGCGCACTTTTGATATGAAAATTTGGTGGGTTGCCATTTACCCTTCATTGTTTTTTATCGGCACGATAATTTATGTAAAATCAATGATGCGTGAACGGAAAAATCGGAAATATTTACGGGCATCTATTCTTTTTCACTCTTTCCTTTCAGCGTATTTTGCCGGAACAGGGCAGTTTTATCTCGCATTGGCATTTTTTGTCGGTTGGGTTCGTGCAATTTATTTACCGAGTAAGAAACTTTCTGTTAAACAGGTTGGTCTAACGGAGTTCTTAATAACGGCTATTTTCTTTATACTTCTTTTACTCGGCACATTAACAGGATGAATTTGATGAAAAAAACTCTCGTTATTTTTACCGCACTTTGGGGACTTTCAAACACTTTTTCGAGTTATGCCGAAGAAGCGAAAATGAAAGACAAATTGACGGATCAACAACGTATGAATATCGCACAGGATTTTGCTAACAAACAGGATTGGCGATCCGTATTTGAAATTATGCAACCTCTCGCTTTGGAAGGAAATGTCCAAGCACAGGGTAATTTAGGGATGCTTTATAACCTTGGTCGCGGTGTAGAGAAAAACAAAGAAAAGGCTTATTGGTGGTTTAGTGAAGCGGCAGAGATGGGAAGCATTCGAGCCATTAATAATCTGGCGATGATGTATTACAGTGGCGATTATGTGAAAAAAAATANCCCACAAGCCATAAAATTATTTGAAACCACCGCAAAAGCAAAAGATTTAGATGCTATGATGATGTTGGCTGAAATTTACCTAAAGCAAAAAGATGAAACAAAATCTTTTGAATGGGTCAAAAAAGCCACAGGTTTGGAGAATCCCGCTGCCAAATTGCGTTTGGGCATTTATTATGAAGAAGGGATAGGCACTTCAATGAATAAACCTCTTGCTGCATTAATTTATCGTGAGATTTTGATTTCAAACAACATACCAAATGAAATCAAGCAAGCGGCTGAGCAAAGATTAAGGAATCTTTACTGAGCATAATATCCTTAACAATAAGAATATTTTTTATGAAAAACACAGGTTCCCCCCTATTTCCAATCGTTATTTTTGTATTTATTAACCTCATTATTTTTTCCTTGTCCCGCTTGGGCTTATCTTTATGGCAGATGGAACGTGTTTCCTCCGTAAATGGTTGGGAGACGTTATTCCTACAAGGATTACGTATTGACGTAGTGGCATTATGCTATTTATTTGGTGTTCCGGCATTATTCACGATCTTCTTCCACACCAGTAGTTTATGGAAAAAGATCCTACGGATTTGGCTGACATTCGGTAGTGTTTTTATTCTTTTTATGGAAATTGCTACGCCGGCATTTATTGAAACCTACGATTATCGACCAAACCGCCTATTTATTGAGTATTTAATTTATCCTAAAGAAGTCTTTTCGATGCTGATGGAAGGGCATTTAAGTGCGGTTATTTTTAGCCTTGTTTTTACTGCGTTGGCTACGTTGGTTTATTGGAAAATTTCCGGCTGGGCGGTGAAAGATTTACGTCCAATGAGTTGGAAAGTTCGCCCAATAATGGCATTGGTGGTAATTGGGGTGAGTTTTATCGGTGCGCGCTCAAGCTTCCAACACCGTGGGATTAATCCGGCTATGGTGGCATTTTCTTCCGATGGGTTAGTGAATTCTTTAGTATTAAATTCAGGTTATTCGGTCATTTATGCCGCACAGCAATTTAAGGATGAAGAAAAATCCTCTGAAATATATGGCAAAATGGATACGGATGAAATGTTACGCATCGTGAAATTAAATCGTAATAGATCTATGAATGACTATATTTCTGAAAAATTCCCAACATTAACTAAAAATACTGCGACTTATCAAGGTAAGCCTAAAAATATTGTCATCATATTACAAGAAAGCCTTGGTGCTCAGTTTATCGGTACGTTGGGCGGCAAACCCCTTTCACCGAATATTGATAAATTAGCCAAAGAAGGGTGGTTGTTTGAAAATATCTATGCTACGGGAACCCGTTCCGTGCGGGGCATTGAAGCGATAACCACCGGTTTTACGCCAACGCCGGCTCGTGCAGTGGTCAAACTCAATAACGCACAAAATAATTTTTTCACCATTGCCGATTTTTTAGGTAAACAAGGTTATGAGACTTCATTTATTTACGGCGGTGAAAAGCACTTTGATAATATGGCAGGTTTTTTTTACGGCAATGGATTTAAAACGATTATTGATCAGCAAGACTATAAAAATCCGAAATTCACTTCCACTTGGGGTGTGAGTGACGAGGATTTGTTTGATAAAGCGGATGAAACTTTTACAAAGCTACAAGATGAGGGGAAGCCTTTTTTCAGTCTCGTATTCAGTTCCAGTAATCACGATCCTTTTGAATTTCCGGATAGTAAAATTGAACTCTACGAACAACCTAAAGCCACGCGAAATAATACGGCAAAATATGCGGATTACGCTATTGGACATTTTTTCAATTTAGCGAAAAAATCCAATTATTGGAAAGATACGATTTTCTTAGTGATTGCTGATCATGATTCAAGAGCTGCCGGTGCTTCCTTAATACCGATTAAAAATTTCCATATTCCGGCATTAATTTTAGGCGAGGGAATTGAACCACGCCGCGATAAGCGTTTAGTTAGCCAAATTGATATGCCGACAACATTGTTGTCTTTAGCGGGCGTGAGTGGGAATTATCCTATGATTGGTTATGATTTAACGCAAAATGTCAATCCGGATCGTGCCATCATGCAATTTGATCAAATGCAAGCGTTAATGAAAGGAAACCGTGATGTGGTTATTCAAATGCCAAACAAAACTGCACAAGGTTATTATTACGACAAAAAAACAGAAACGCTGACGGAAAAAAGCCTATCGGAAGAAATTAAACAAGAAGCACTGGCGTATGCTTTGTTGGGAAGTTATTTATATAAAAATCGCTTGTACCAATCGGGAGATGAAAATAAGTAAAGTGATGAGATAAAAAACGGTATTATGTAGCAAATACACAAAACAAGAATTTCATCTCAATAACCTTTTACTTAGCTTAAAACAAGTGCGGTTAAAAACGCCCTCATTTTCAACCGCACTTTTAATTAATCTGCCACCCAAATTTTTTCCAGTTCTTTTGTTGCCGAGTGATAGCGGAAAACGGCAATTCCACTACCTTGACTTATAACCAAAATACCCGCTTTAGGAGATGAGCCAGCACTTAAATTGCTTTGGGAACTTCCTCTTCTATCACCTAAATCAACATAAGTTTTCATCCAAGAATCGCCAGTAGTATAAATAGGATGAATTCGAGCATTTCTATCTCTATCAATTAAAATAAAATCTTTATCAGATAAAAATCCAACAGATAATACCTCAAATAATTTTGCTGTTTGTAATTTTTCAAATTTTTGCGGAATTGGTAGCAATTTGCTCGTATCTCTGGATTTCGTTTCATTGTTATATATACCACTTTCAGGCTTCGCTACACCTAATCGTTTATATGGATTTTGTATAGACCACATAAAGTGTCCACGATGAGTGCTACCGGTAACAACCCATTTCCCATCCGGACTAATTTTTCCAGTAGTTAAAAGCGTATTGCCGTAAAATCTTATTAATGGTTTTAATGTATTTTTATCCCATAATGTCACCCCCTGATAACTGTCTTTTTTATATTTGTCAGGGTTGACCGGATTGGCAGTTAATTTGGTTTCAGCTACTTCACCGTTACGACCATCCCATCCATTTCCAACCGATAAGAACTTATCACCGATAATCGAAAAGGTATAAGGCTGACTTGGGCTAATTGGTGCGTCAGTATAAATAGGCACTAAATTTTTGCCATATCCTTTATAAAATTTTCCCCATTCATCGGCGGATAAGTAAAAAGATTTATCGGCAGACATAATTTGTCCTTCCGTCTTAAAGTGAGGGAATTGTAAAACTTCTTTTCCTTCAACATTCTGAATATGTACCACATTATTGCCATCCTGCCACATAAACTCGTGGCTATCGGGAATAAAATAAGCACTATAAGAAAACGCATTTTTAGCTAAGAGTTTTTTCTCTTTCTTTTGAATATCCCATAAAAAGAGTTTTCCGCCGCGATGTGCGCTAATCACATAACGTCCATCACTTGAAACGCCGAGCGAATGCACGGGCGGTTGTTGATTGGCACAGGCGGAAAGTATGCTTAATAAGAAAAAACTAAGGCATAATTTAATTAATTTTTTCATTTTATCTTCTCCTAATAACGCCCAAACTTTGAATTATGAGGAATTTCATCTCAATAATCTTTCGGTTAGCTTAAAATAAGTGCGGTTAAAAACACCCACATTTTCCGGTATTATGTAGCAGTTGCACAAAGTCCGAAAATTGACTAATTTACCGCATAAATTTGAATGCCTTTCCGAATGAAAATTGTGAAAGGCATTTCTTTTACCTCAAATTCTAACTTCAACCTCGCAATTTTTCACATCAATTTTCCATTTTTTCAAACTCAAGGCGTAGATATTGCGCTCAACCTTCATTCGGGTAAGCTATTTCTTTCTATCTAAGTCTATTCGCGTCTATAAGATTCTATGCTGCCATCAGAATTTCATCGTATGCAGCTTGTTCTTCAAGTCGCTTAAAGTAGTGTGATGAAATTTCGTTAGGTGCAAAAAAGGCTTTCATACCGAGAAGCTCACCTTCACGATGATTTCCTTGCCAGTAACCGATCCATTCTTTGAGCGGCAATACCCATAAGCAACGTTTGAGGACATCTTCAAAGAGTTCCCCATTTGATTTACGGCGGTTATCTGAAAAGAATGCAGCTTGATTGGCATAGTGTAAGGCATATTTATTATCGGTTTTATGGTGTGTACCACGCATTAAGTCGCGCATTCTGGCATTAAAAGATTCCGCAAGGTTATTATTTACACCTTTCGCACTATAAGCCTCTTGATGATTCACCGACCAACGGGTGTAGTGAAAATCAAGACTTTTATAAGCAGGGTTTTCATCACACATAATATCACTGCCTGCTTTCACAAAGCGTTGATTCAATGCAAAAACAGTATCCGCATTTTCGGTGTAATCCATTGCAACAATGGTACGATTTGCTCCAGATATATTACTATCATTTGCAGCACGTTGTGTAATAGCGAATAGACAACGTTTAGTCGTTCTAAATTTAGGATATTTGCGACCTTTCTCATCGGCTTTTTGACGTTGTTTATGATTGTTTTTACGAAAATTAGTTGGACGCAAGGTAAAGTTGATCCACATTCCATCTTCGTGAATTTCGCCTGACAATGGACTTAAATCGCGCGTTTTAAATAAAGCTTCGCGAACTTTCCCACAAAGTACAAATGCCGTTTTGTAGTTCAAATTAAGATGACGACTAACATCAATCGCACTAATGCCTTTTGAGCTATTTACCATCATTAAGATGACAGCAAGAATATCGATTAAATCAACTTTATGAAAGGCAAAGGCTGTATTCGTTGTGATATAAAAATGACGTTTGCAATGTTTACAACACCAACGTTTACGAGAAGCAAGGAAATAGGCTTCGTGGCGAATATCGCAATGCGGACAGCATACATCACGAACATTATCAGGGTTTCCCCAACGGTGAGTTTTTAAAAGGTGGAAAGCATCTTCTTCTGTAAGGCGTAAAATATCTTTTAAATTGATGTTTTTTGATTTGCTTGAAAGTAAATAATGTTGAGCCATTGCGAATTTCCTTGTGTAGTACAAGGCATTCGAGATTTGCTAAACGCTAGACACAAAAAAACGCCCATCTGAAAAATCAGATCGGCTCAAAGCGTTTATGCCTCGAATACCGTACTGCCACAAGAAAATTTGTGAACTAAGCGCCTAGATAAACTCATTGCAGCATTCGCCCATAATGTGCAAGATGCTCAATTTTTGCGGTTTATCTATCTTCCCCATTTTAAGGGAAGCTAAAGGCAAAATAATTGTTTCGTTGGCAAATTGTAGTCATTCTCGGAGGGAGTTTTTCCCTAAAGAATGAGATTTGAATGTAATCCTAAATTGTGGATTCGTCAAGTAAAACAATGCCTTTGAGGGGATATCTTATTTTACTACCCACCTTTTAGTATTTTTAATTAACTATTTAGTTAATATATTTTCAAATTAGCTTATAATGCAATGAAACCTCAATTTTTTCATGGCAAGATAAGATACGATTATGACAATAAGACATATTACTTACCACATCTTACATAAAGAGCAAAACGGTGAAGCTAAGTTAGAGCTTAACCCTAGTCCGCTTACCCCAAATGAAGCTCATCACAATTTCTTAGAAACATTAACAAAAGCATATAGAGTACGAGCAGGTAAAGGATTTGGTTCATTTGATAGTGATAAAGACAATTTCCCAATGCCTAGATTCTTAAATGATTATTTGGGAGATGATGACTTTCAACGCTTAACAGTAAGAATGATGAATACTCTTCTACTAAAGATTCAAAGCCAACCTTTTGCAACAGGTGGAAAAGTATTTATCGCGCATTATGAAAATCAAGACAGCAATTACCTATTAATTGCCATTTTAGCTGACCGTGTTGGTTTCTCTGCTCAAAACTGGGAAATGTTAGAAAACGAAATGCTGGATATTGAGCATCTCAAATACGCTGGACGTATTGATTTAACTGCTTGGCAAGCAAATGAAACTCGTTATATTAGTTTCCTTAAAGGACAAGGTGATGTATCTGTTTACTTTAAAGAATTTTTATCTTGTAACGATGCTCTTGTTGCACGAGAAGAAACTAAAAAATTAGTAGTCTTGCTTGAAGAATTTACTCGTGAACAAGGTTATGAGTTAGAGCAAAAAACAGCATTCTTTAATGACGTAAAGTCTTATCTGGCAGATATTAGCAATATTGGTGGTTCATTTAATACAGAGGAATTTACTAATCGAGTTTATCCGAGCAATCCTCAGTTATTACAAGAAAAACTAAGTAATGTGGAGACGGGGGTGCAAGATGGTTTTACACCAGATAAGACTGCACTTAAACGATTAATTACTTTCGTGGGAAAAACTAAGAACTGGCGTTTATCTTTTGATAGAACAGCAATTTCAGAGGGGCAAATTTCTACAGATAATGGTAGAATTATCGTCAATAATCCAACTTTAGAGTTATTAGAAGCATTTGAATAATGAGCGTTACCTTTTCCGAGCTTATACAAATTTATCGTGAATCTGATCCGTTAATCGGTTCGGAAAAACGTCTTTTTTGTATTCAAACGGAAGATCAGCTAGAAATGCTCAATCGGCTATTATCCGATGACAATTATGAAGATACAATGTTGGAATCTGAAAGTAAGCCTGAACTAGGGGCAAAAGTGAATCTTATTTTCGGAACGCCTAAGCCACAATTTGGGCGTTTCTTCAATAAACTAGATGATTTCATAAAAGGTGATATAACTCAATTCAATAACGATTCGTTATCTAATGCTCCTTATTTCATTAAATCCGAAAATATCGCCTCATTCGATGAGAATGTCCCTATTTTAAAGTCTTATCAAGTAGTCAGAGATTTCTTGCGACAATTGATCGCAATGGACTCTTATACAGATGTGGTAAACAAGAAGCTTATATTCTTTAGCAAAAAGACCTTTGAATTATCCATTGATGTAACTATTAAACTAAACGAATTTATTCAACTCATCAGAAATTTGGGCGATGAACAACGTAAATTAATTATTGATTTTCAGGAGTGGCTTAATGATGAAGAGACGAGTAGCCATACTGATGAGAAAAAATCAATACTAGCTTTTGTGCTATCAGATTCTTTACCTTCTGATGCCAACTTTTCAGATGTAATTCAACAGATTGCTCGTATCAGTGAATCGGTACAAGCTCAATATGCCTTATACCTTGAAAACTTTAGCTATGAGAAATTTGTTAAAAAGCTAGAAGAGAATACTGAAAAATTTGTAACAAAAATCAACGATACGATTAGCAAAATACTTCCTCAGTTTTTAGGACTACCATTTCTAACTGCTGTGCCTTCAGCTCTAAAATCAGCAGATAACTGGTTGATTTATCTTGCCCTTATGCTCTATTGTATAATATGTGGTTATGGGTTATCTAACCAAAAATTAGTTCTCGATCACATTAGACAAGATGTTGAACGATTTGAGGGTAAAGGCAAAATTCCAGGAAAATTAAAAGGGCAATGGGAAGAAGATAAAGTTAGAATAAGTAAATTACTTAGAAAACAGAGACATTTATATAGAGTTTTATTTTTATCCTTAACTGGTTGTTTTGCTTATGGTTTTATAAGGTTTTTATTAACAATTAAAACATTTCAAATATTTTGTGTATAAAATTTAATATAGCAGTTTTCAGTATATAAAACATTTTTAAGTAGTGTAAAAACACTTTTTACCAATACTTTATCTGCTCAGTTTTCAAGTATAAAAATAGCGAGCTTAAGCTCGCTATTTTTTATAATCTATCTCCATAAGGTAAAGATTTTATATAATTTTCCATAAATTTCCAGTCAGGTAGAAATCCATCATCAGAATACCTTCTTTTGATATCTATAAATGGCAGATTATCTTTATTCATTATAATTGGAAGCTTTATTATTTCCTGCTTTAGCTTGCTTAAAATTCTAGCTCTTCCATAAGAGTATTTGTAAGCATCTCTATTTAGAATTGTACTAATGAAGATTGCATTAAAGACATTAAGGTTTTCATTTTTTAATGTATATACTTTGTTACCTGCTACAAAATCCACATCCTGATAAAAACTATAAACTCCTTCCGCACCAATAGTTAAGCAACATTGCTTATTTATATATTCTGGATCTGCATCGACATATCCTATACATCCATTATTTTCTGCTGAACGAGAGATAAATGGAATACTACCATCCTCTAGCTCATCTTTAATTAACATTTTTGTTGTTTCACATTTAAACAACTTTCCTATTCTAAACTCTTTCCAAAGTTGTATATTAAGGTCCTTAATTTCTCTACTATTATTTTTGGTTGTTAAAGGTTTATATGATAAAGATTTTATATAATTATCCATAAAATCCCAATCTGGTATATAACCATATTTAGAATATTCAAGATTTATATCCATTAACAATGTACCATCAGAATTATACTTTGTAGGTAATAAAACTTCTGTTTCTTTTAAATACTTCTTCCATTTTCTTCCAAATGAATATTTTGGTCGCTCTTTACTAAAAACTGTTGTCAAAAAAGTACCTATATTTTCATTTAAAATACTATTGTAAGCTGCAACAATATCTGTTGTACCTATAAAATCCACATCCATGTAGTTAGAAAATCCAACAGAACCTTCACCATTGCAAATAAATATTATACAATTTCCCTTTTGTACAAGCTCTTCATCTCGTTTACATGTAAACATTACTCCATTATCATCTTTCTTTGCTCCTACATAAAAACAATCTAAGCCATCTTGAAGTAACCCTTGATTAGCTTTTCCATTTTGAAATAATGAAAATAAATTACCAATTTTAAACGGTTTCCAGTTTTCTACATTAAGATTCATAAACTTGTCCTGTTTTAACTTTGTATGAAAGATAATTATTTAATGTCAATTGAAAATCGTTTTTTGTGAGAGTTGTATAATCTGTTTTCATATATGCTTCACATAACCACTCATCATTTCCATCAACTTCTGCCATTGCTGATAAACCATCAACAATAGTTTTATTTCGATACATTGAAATCCACTTTTCTTCAATTTGTTTCCATAAGCTATTATTATTTTCATCAAATTGTTCAATACGCCCCAAGTTTTTTTTCTTCTTGAAACCATCATTTTTATAAAATCCAAAGAACGTTTTAGATTTTGTTCCATCAGAGTTTACATGTGGTTTTCCAAGAGTAAATATCATACAACAGGCAGAAGCTGATGCTCCAGGATAAAAAATTTCATTTGGGAGAGTAAAAACAGCTTCAAGAGTATTATCTTCAAGAATTTTATGTTTAGCTTCAGTAAGAATTGAACTTGTGCCAATAGCTGCCGCAACAGGTAATAATACAGCAAGTTTTACATTCTTCTTTGATTTTCCTTTTTCTAATAATTCAACATTTATTTCATTTATACAATTAGATACAAATTGAACAAATACAAAGCCTTTTGTTGGATCCTCCTTTCCTTTGAGAGCTTTTTTTTGCCATGTGCCTTCTATCTTATCCTCATCTAATTCTGAATTGATAAGATAAACAGATGAAAATGGAATGTTCATAGGTTTGGCGTTATATGGAGGATTCATTAAAATAATATCTGGATTAGCGGATTTTATAAATTTTTTGTTATTGAATAAATCACCTTCTTTAATATTACTATTACCATCACCATGTATTAACATGTTAGTGGTAGCCAGACCATAAGCATTTTCTTCGATTTCTATTCCCCATATATGCTCTCGTTTTACAGTTTCGGACCAAGACATTTTTTGTTCCGATGTTGTGTTCATGGTATTACAATCGGCAAGTTGTTTAACTAATGCCTGAACAAGGAATGAGCCAGATCCACATGTGCCATCAAAAACTCTTTTTGTTCTATCCATATCAGTAATTCGGCACATAAATTCTGTAATATGATCTGGAGTAAATGCCTGATTTTTATCAGCTTTACCTGTATATTTATTAAAGGCAATAAAGAATAGATTTAAAATATCTTGACCTTCAGCACTTTGCGTATCAATATAAGCATAAATACCATTAGTTATTTTTAGTAAAATCTCGACCCAGTCAGATATTTTTAATCTTTTTACTTTCTGATTTTTAAGAATGTTATTTTGAATTAACTCTATTTTCTTTGTTTTATTTTCTGATCCATTCAATAATCCTTCAAGAGTCTCTTCCACTCCTGCACAAATTAATTTTTCTGATAAATCCTCCCAGTATGCTTTTAATAAACTAACTGATTCTTTATCAGATAAAGTAATGTTTTTTCTCTTCACAATATCTTTAATGTAAAGTAAAGCTGTTCCTACAAATTGACTTCTAAGTTTTTCATCAATATCTTTTTTGTGCAATAACTCATTTAATTCATAAGTATTCCTAAGAACTAACTCTCTGTCATTTTGCTTATTTTCTGAAAATAACGAAACATAATGTTCCATTGAATCAATAGTTTTTTCATCTTCAAGAAAACTATCATCTTCAATAGAATACTTCCACACTTTAATCTTATCATTCTGAGTGTTAGCCAAAATACAAATAGTTTTCTTATTTTTATGTAAAGCTATTTCTTCTGCAAGATATTCTTTTAACTGGTCTTCATCTGATTTAACAAATTTCTGCTTTGTTTCGACAAGAACAACTACATCATCACACTCAAAGCGAATATCAAGTTTAAAGTGTTTTGGTTTCCAGCCTAAAGCATCAATTAGAGCTTGTTTACTTCCAGCTTCTGATACGTAGCTATATTCACCACCTTCAATATTTGAAGTATGGTACTTAATTCCAATTCGATTAATTATTGATGTTCTATCCATTAGAAATCTCCCCAAACGCCAGAAATACATTTGCAAGATTTTTCTTTGATAGATGATAATTTATTTGTAGGCTTGTAGGCTTGTAGGCTTGTAGGCTTGTAGGCTTGTAGGCTTGTAGGCTTGTAGGCTTGTAGGCTTGTAGGCTTGTAGGGACATTTTTGTTCCTTATTGAGTTAGTGTAAAATTAGTATTTATTGTTTTTCTGATATTTCTTTAAAAGAAATAGCAAAGGCATCCTTTAAATTTTCAGGCATTGCGCGATAATCAGCAATCAGTTTTCCTTCTTGCTCTGAGATAGTATTTTTTTGCGTTACATCTTGAAACATCTCACCTTCACCACTCACAAGCCAGTTCAAATTAACTCCGGCTTTAGCAATGCCTGACATTCCTTCTGCATTGGGTTCACGTTCACCACCGATATAACCTTGCATCGTGCGATAAGCTATTCCTGCCTGCTCTGCAAAATCTGTAATTTTCCAATTTTTAGCTTCACAAACTTGTCTTAATCTTTCTGATATACACATTTGAGCGTTCCATTTTCAATTCACAATTGACAAATTACGCAAATGAGCGTATATTTGTTTTCAGTTTAAACGCATTTTATCACGTTTGAGCATATTTAAAATATCTATTAACATAAATTTCAAACAAGACGATGACTCAGCATTTCTTACTTTCTAGCAAAGCTCGCACGCTTTCTTCCTACGAGATAGCACAACTCTCGGAAGAAGAAGCGTATGATTTGCTTTGTGAATTAAGATGGGGTGGTAAAGAGTTTATCACTTGTCCTAAATGTGGGGTACAACACAAGCCTTATTATATTTCTACACGTAAACAATGGCGCTGCAAACATTGTAATCACACTTTTAGTGTCACTTCTGGCACCATTTTTGCCAATCGCAAGAAACCGATGAAGGTTTATCTCTATGCTTTAATGGAGTGGGTAAATGCCGTCAAAGGCTTATCTTCCCTTCAATTAGCTCGTAATGCAAAACTTAATCCTCGCACGGCATTTGTTTTATCACATAAATTCCGCAAGGCATTATTAGAAAGTCGTGATATGAAACCCCTTTCAGGCGTAGTGGATATGGACGGTACTTATGTTCACCCTGCACCACGTAAAACAAACAAGAAATCTGACCGCATTGACTATCGTTTAAAGGAAAATCAGAATCCTGATAAACGTTGTGTAATGGTTGCACGTGAACATTATTCGCCAGAAGAAAAAGCCAGTAATGCGCTGCATTGTGGGGCAAAACGTTCTCATGTTTTTGTAACGCATACTGAATCACAATCGGTAGTGAAAAGCTTTGCTGACAAATTCATTAAACCTAATACGCAAATCAATACCGATGAAAGCACGGCTTATGATGCGCTATTACCTTACTGTGACTTGAGAACTGTCAACCATAAAGAAGAATATCGTAGTGACTTAGGTGTAACGAACAATCAGGCAGAAAGTCTATTTAGTCGTTTCAAACGTATGTATTACGGACAAGTTCACCGTATCAGCAACGAGTACCTACTTAACTATGCTAACGAAATTGCGTACCGTGAGGACAATCGCCGTACCTCAAATAAAGCGCAGTTTATTGATGTATTAAGCCGATGTTTGAAAACCACCAATGATAACAATGAATGGTGCAGTTATTGGCAACGTAAAATTATTCATCAAGAAGTGATTTGGCAGTAGATTATGGCATATAACTTAGATAAGAAACTCAAAGAGTTTGAATTTGAGCGTAAACAAGTATTACATCATCTTGCGTTACTTGATGCGAACATTGCCACATTAAAACGTGCTATTGAGCTTACTCAACAGGAAAGTGATGTAGCCCTTTATAATACGGACAACTTTGTGTACCGTTCCAAATATAAGCTCTTTAAAGGGAAAATTCGTAAATACATCGTACAAATGATGCGAGAAGCACCCAACAAAGCCTTTACAATTGCCGAACTCACGCAGCGAATTTTTGATATTGAACAAAATCCTGATACACCGTCTGAAAAGCATCTTGATTCCGTTCGTAAACAACTGAATGAGTTTTATAAAAGAGAATGGGTTAATAGGACTCAAATCAGCCGAAATGAGGTTCACTGGCAATGGAAACAAAAATAGCGGTATTTCTACCGCTATTTACTATCCTTGCTCAAGTGTTCTCAATCGCCAATGTTGTGAGTTATCTATTAAGCATTTTTCCACTAACGATTTATACTTTAAATAGTTTAATGTACAAGCAATCGTTTGTGATTGTTTATATGGTATAACTTCTTCAATCTCTTGCCCATCTAACTTCATCGCCTGATATGTAATCTCCTTCACACTTAACCATTTTGAAGGCTCTTGTTTTAGTACCTGAGCAATCAACTCTTGAGGTGAAGTTTGGAAGCGAAGATTTCTAAATTTTGGGTTTGAAGGTAAAGTCGGTTCTTCTCGACCTTTTGCGTGATTTAATGCCACACGATAGTCTGAAATCTTCCGATCAAGATCTTTTAATTCTTTATGGAGTTGCTTGATTTGCGCTGCTATTTCTTTCTTTTCGGTTTCAATTTCTTCAATCGCTTCTTTAAGCGCATTTTCCAAAGTTGATTTTTGTTTTGTCATTGACTATTCTTACCTTTCGTACATAAAAGATAAGAAAATGTAGCAGAAACAACAAATTAAATCTTTGTGCAACTGCTACATAATACCGACATTTTCAACCGCACTTTTAATTAATCCGCCACCCAAATTTTTTCCAGTTCTTTTGTGTTGGGGTGATATTTATAGACATTAATTCCGCCGCGTCCGTATTGTCCTGTAACAAGAATATTGGCTTTATAAGCGGAGGCGATACTTAAATTCCCCCTTGATATTTCAGGTTTATTTCCTATTTCTACATAGGCTTTTATCCAAGGATCGCCTGTTGTATAAAGTAGGGCTAGTTCATTTTTGGAATTCTGAGAAAATACTATGAAATCCTCTTCAGTTACAAAAACAATTTGAGAAGGTATAGTTAAAGCAATTTGCTTTGTGGTAAATTTCTTAGGTATTGGTAATATACTGCTATTGTCAAGACGTTTAGTTTCTGTATTAAAAATACCATCTAGATCAACTAGGCGTTCTCTATGATTTAGTTTTTTCATTTCCCACATTAATTTGGCTCTATCGATACTCCCTGTTACAATCCATTTCCCGTCAGGACTAATTTTTCCTGATGTCGGACCTGAATTACCGTATAACCTTGCAAGAGGTTTTAACGTATTTTTATCCCACAAAGTTACACCTTGATAACTGTCTTTTTTATATTTATCAGGGTTGACCGGATTGGCGGTTAATTTGGTTTCAGCTGCTTCACCATTGCGACCACGCCGACCATTTCCAACAGACAAAAATTTATCACCGACAATCGAAAAGGTATAGGGCTGACTTGGGCTAATTGGGGCATCGGTATAAATTGGCACTAAATCTTTACCGTGTCCTTTATAGAATTTCCCCCATTCATCAGCAGACAAATAAAATGACTTGTCTGCTGATATAACTTGTCCTTCTGTTTTAAAATGTGGAAATTGTAAAATTTCTTTGCCCTCAACATTTTGGATATGAACAACATTATTGCTATCCTGCCACATAAACTCGTGGCTATCGGGAATAAAATAAGCACTGTATGGATTGGCATTTTTAGCTAGAAGTTTCTTTTCTTTCTTGGTTAAATCCCATAGCACTAATTCATCTTTTCCATGTGCACTAATAGCGTATTTACCATCGCTAGAAACACCCAGTGATACGACACCCGACATTGAATTACAGCCAATAGCAAAAAAGGAAAGGATAATTAAAGCAAATAAATTTAATAATTTCATCTCTATCTCCTAATAACGCCCAAACTTTGGGTTTTCAGTAATTCTATCAATAATCCACTCCTTGTAACTCTTCTCATAAATTAAAGGAAATACTTTATTTCTATCCCACATTCCCTCCCATTCATATTCCCATTCACGCATAGCTGAATGAGTAATAAAATAAGGTATTTTATTATTTTGGTCTTTGGGATCATCAATAATTTGTGGGAAGAATGTAACCTTTTTGTTAGGATTCAGGTCTGATTGTCAATGATCTTCCAAAATTGAACCACAAAGATCCTTTAAAAGTGATCCACTTTTATTATTTCTTAATTACGATGTTTAAATCGATAAGATTCATTACCCGTTTCTAAAATATGGCAATGGTGAATTAACCTATCTAAAAGTGCATTTGTCATTTTTGCCTCAGTAAATAGGGTGCCCCACTCTGAAAACTCAAGGTTTGTCGTAATGATAACACTGGTATTTTCATGAAGTTGACTCATTAAATGAAACAGTAATGCCCCACCTTTTTGACTA
>NZ_KB904055.1:130444-183199 GCF_000379905.1 Rodentibacter pneumotropicus DSM 21403 | reverse complement strand
ATAAATAAAGTAATCAGCTTGTGACCGAGAGAACAAAGAACTAAAAGAAAAGACAAATTAGACGTTATTGAAGAATTATCTTGGCGGCGAGAGTGCAGTGGACCCACCTGAATCCATCCCGAACTCAGAAGTGAAACGCTGTAATGCCGATGGTAGTGTGGGGTTTCCCCATGTGAGAGTAGGGCACCGCCAGGTTTTATTATTAAGGAATCCCCTGAATCGAGAGATTTGGGGGATTTTGCTTTTGGCTATATGTTATATGTGTGGAGCAGAGGTAAAGAGCTTTATCGTGATTTACGGATAGCCTACTGAGCTAAACTAATTCCAGTCCATGATATCTACTATCATTTAAATCATAAAAAACTCAACAAAAATAGACCGCACTTTTAATCATTGAATTCATAGTATTGATCGTCTTTCTTAGTTTTTGATAGATTCAACACTCATGTTGGATTAAATAAGGGGTTTTTAGTAGAAAAAATTGGATATTAAAAGAATAGGGATAAGTTATATCATTTATTAATGAGAAAAATATTCTCAAGTGATACAATCCACCAAATTTTATTAGAAGGATAGATATTTCAATGGCTCGAAAGAAAAAAACACGCCGAATTACTGATGTTATGCCGATGCGTAAAGTGGATAAAAAACCTGAAATGCCGAAATCGGGGAAAAAACTCACTCGCTATGAGCTTGATGCCAAAGCTCGTGAGAATAAGAAAAAACGCAAACATAAAGGTTTGGTTTCAGGTTCACGCCATAGTGCGGTCGAAAATAAATCAAATAATGCTCAACAAGACATTAAGGACCCGAAGATTGGGAGTAAAAAGAAAATCCCTTTAGTTGTGGAATTTGTGAATAAACCGGAAAAAGGGCAGGTTATTCCGGTGATGAAACCAGTGAAAAAATCAGATCCAATGCTAGAGCTGGAGAATCTAGAAAATAATGAGATTCTTAATGAATTGTTGGATATGCTGGAAGAAGGCAAAACTATCAGTAAAGCAGATCAACAATTTGTTAATGAATGTTTGGATCGTATTGCAGAATTAATGGAAGAACTCGGTATTGAAGATGAAGAAGAAAACGACGATGATTTATACCGTACTTTTGAGAAAATTAATATTGAGCAATTTAGATAAAAGATGATTTGGATAATTATTTTAGGTTTACTTGGAACTTTTGTTATTTCTGCTTTATCTTGGTATGCATTGTGTTTGTTGAAAAAATTGAAACAGCAGAAACAAGCTTTTTTACAAGCTAAAATGCAGAGAACAACGCGGTTAAAGGAAAGTATCGAAACTATTGCAAGAGCGATGAAAAGTAAAGAATGCAACCATTCTGAAGGGGTGATTCGTCTTGCTATGTTGCTAATGCCTTTCGGCAAAAATTTGCAGCCTTATCCTGCCATGATGCAACTTTATGAGATTGTGCAAGATATGCCGACGCATGATGCTAGAAAGGCACTTGAAAAGCAAGAAAGAATGCGTCTTGACCTTAAACGTGAAAGTGCTGAGGCTAAGTTTGAGCAAGAAATATTGGAAGAATTGTCACAATTACTTGATGATGTGAAAAAATTTGGAGTGCTTTAATGTCTGAGATTATTTGGGATAACCAACTTATACAAAAATATAACCAATCAGGCCCTCGTTATACCTCTTATCCGACGGCATTAGAATTTCATGAGAAATATACTAACCAAGATTTCCTCAAAGCCGCTGAGCGATATCCGAATTGTCCTCTTTCCCTTTATGTACATATTCCTTTTTGCCATCAGCTTTGTTATTTCTGTGCTTGTAATAAAGTGATTACCCGCCATCAACATAAAGCAGATGTTTATCTCGATTATCTTGAAAAAGAAATAATTTCTCGTGCTCAATTGTTTAAACATCGGGTTGTGACGCAAATTCACTGGGGGGGAGGCACGCCGACGTATTTAAGTGAAGCACAGTCAGCACGTTTAATGAAAATGTTAAAAACGCATTTTACGATTGAGAATAATGCGGAAATTTCTATTGAGATAGATCCTCGTAAAATCGAACTTTCAATGCTTGATCATTTACGTGAGATTGGTTTTAATCGAATGAGCATGGGAGTACAGGATTTTAATAAAGAGGTGCAAAAAGCGGTCAATCGTGAGCAGGATGAAAACTTTATTGCAGCTTTATTGAAACGTGCGCGTGAGCTAGGATTTCAATCAACAAATCTTGATTTAATTTATGGTTTACCGTTACAAAATGTAGATAGTTTTATGTTTACCTTGAAAAAGGTGATTGAACTAAACCCTGATCGTTTAAGTATTTTTAATTATGCGCATTTGCCGAGTCGTGTACCCGGACAAGCAAAAATTAAAGAAGAACAATTGCCTAAGCCGGAAACTAAACTTACCATTTTACAGAAAACAATCGAGACCTTAGGGGATGCTGGTTATAAATTTATTGGTATGGACCACTTTGCAAAGCCTTATGATGAATTGGCGATTGCGCAGGAAAAAGGCGTTCTACATCGTAATTTCCAAGGTTATACAACGCAAGAGGAATGTGATCTGCTTGGTTTGGGTGTTTCTTCTATTAGTTTGTTAGGGGATACTTATGCACAAAATGAAAAAGATCTCAAAACCTATTATGCTTTAGTTGAAGAGAACGGCAATGCACTGCATAAAGGGCTTGAATTATCGGAAGAGGATTGCTTACGTCGGGATGTCATTAAGCAGTTAATTTGTAATTTTAAATTGGACTTTGAGCCAATAGAGAGACAATATAATCTCCGTTTTAGGGAGCATTTTGCTGAAGATTTAGTGTTGCTCCAACCTTTGGTTGACGATGAATTAATAAGTCTAACTGAGCAAGGGTTAATGGTTTCACCTAAAGGGCGGTTACTCATTCGGAATATTTGTTTGTGCTTTGATACTTATTCTCGTGCGGCTGCAAAACGCCAACAATTTTCAAGAATTATTTAACGCTAAATGCCACCGGTTTTGGTGGCATTTTTCTTTTTACTTATCTGTAAAAAAACTCTTTTAGAATTTCTTCCAGTATTCTAAATACTTGAATAACGGTATCCAGTTTGCTCATATCATCACACCAGTCGATAATCAGATCAGGATAAGGTGAAAGTACGGTCAATAATTTTATGAAAATCTCGTCGTTAATTAGCCAGTTTGGAACAGTAATTCGCACAATACCAATCTTCTCTTTTGCTGATTACTTTTTGGTACGCCATTATTTGTGAAAGAATATTCTGATTTTTACAAAACCGAACATGGTTATCTATTTCTACAAAAGAGCGGTCATTTTTATGTGCATTTTATCTCCATAAAAAATGCGGCTATTTTTAGCCGCACTTTTGTGATTGATAAGGCTTGTATTAAGCTTCAATACCCTCAAATAAAGCAGTACTGAGATAGCGTTCCGAAGCGGATGGAAGAATTACCACAATAAGTTTATCCTTGAATTCAGGTAATCTTGCAATACGGTCAGCCGCGGTAACAGCAGCACCGGAGGAAATCCCCGCCAAGATTCCTTCTTCTGCCATTAAGCGGCGTGCAGTGGCAATGGCGGTATCACTATCAACGGTTTCCACACGATCAATTAAGGATAAATCTAAATTTTTCGGCACGAATCCAGCGCCGATACCCTGAATTTTGTGTGGGCCTGGTTTGATTTCTTCACCGGCTAGGGTTTGAGTGATCACAGGGGATTCGCTTGGCTCGACCACCACAGAGGTAATCGCCTTACCAAAATCCAGTTTGATAGCACGGGAAACGCCTGTGATTGTCCCCCCTGTACCGGCACCGGCAACCACCACATCAACTTTCCCTTCCGTATCTTTCCAAACTTCCGCACCGGTTGTTTCTCGGTGGATTTGAGGGTTCGCTGGGTTTTCAAATTGTTTCAGCATCACATAACGATTCGGATTAGAGGCAACAATTTCTTCTGCTTTTGAAATTGCGCCTTTCATTCCTTTTGCCCCTTCGGTCAATACAAGATTTACGCCTAGACCGCGTAATAGGCGTTTACGCTCCAAACTCATCGTTTCTGGCATAGTGAGGGTGATTTTATAGCCACGTGCGGCAGCCACATAAGCGAGTGCAATACCGGTATTACCACTGGTAGCATCCACAATTTCTTTGTCTTTGGTGAGAATCCCGTCCTTTTCCGCTTGCCATACCATATTGGCACCAATACGGCATTTCACGCTAAAACTTGGATTTCTTCCTTCAATTTTTGCCACGATATTACCGTTACCGAAGTGTTTTAAGCGTACAAGCGGTGTGTTACCAATCGTATAAGAATTATCTGCATAAATTGTCATGTTTATCCCCTGTGAAAATGATTTAATATTACTAATGGCGCAGTTATAGCACCGACGATGAGATTAAAAAAATAGTTATTTGATCTACTTTATAACCAAATGCTATTTCACAATTTGGTTATTGTTTGTGCGAATATCGGTACTACTGGTCACCATTTCTGTGGAGGCGTTGCCACGGCGGTAGTTAAAATTCATATCAAAACGTAAACGATCACGATAGTTTTCTACCCACATCACCGTCGCACCACAGACAGCGACGGGAATAATCACTAAATTCACCACAGGTAAAAAGGTGCAACAAGTCACCAATCCGCCGAAGGTTAGGGTTTGTGAGCGTTGTTCGCCTAAGGCGTTTTTCATTACATTAAAAGAGATTTTATGATTGTCGAAAGGATAGTCACAATATTGAATTGCCATCATCCATGCGGTAAATAAAAACGTTAAAACCGGTACGATGGTTTGCCCAACAACAGGAATAAAACTGAGCAAGAATAAGCCGATAATTTTAGGCAAGCTATACCACAATTTTTGCCACTCACGGCGTAGCATACGTGGTACGTCTTTCATTACATCTAACAAATTATTATCATTAATCGCTTCTCCTGTTAGCATTTTTTCCAGTTTCTCCGCCAGTAATCCGTTAAAGGGGGCGGCAATAAAACCGGAAAGCGTGGTAAACATAAAATAAAATAGTAACAAAATCATACCGATAGAAAGTACGAGTAAAATAACGCTTAGAAAACCAAGCCAATCCGGTACGAAAGTCATCATCCAATCAATCATTGAACTAATTTGTGAAACCAGTAACCAAAGTAAAGCTGTCAGTAAAACGATATTGAGTAAAATAGGCATAATGACAAAACGGCGCAGCCCTTTTTGTGTAATAAAATGCCATCCCATCACAAAATAATGGAATCCCGATTTGATTTCTTGTTGATTAATCATTGTTTTTCCTTTTGATGTATCAATAAACTCAAGAAGAGTGGTTGATTTTGACAGTATTTTCGCCGTTAAATTCCCGATGAGTTCTGTTTTTTCACCCTTTAAAATATGGTAGCATTAGTTCAGTTTTATTGCCTGTTAAGGAGCAAAAATGGATCTGAATACAATTTTGATTATTTTAGGGGTGCTGGCACTCGTTGCCCTTGTTGCACACGGATTATGGTCAAATCACCGTGAGAAATCAAAGTATTTTAAAAACTCGACAACATTTAACCGCACTTTTACTCAAGAACAGCATAGTCGAGAACAACAAACATTATCTGAATCGGTGATTCAAGATACGCCTTCATCCGAGGTGGCTCAAAAGGTGCAGCAACAATCCTTTGAACAGCAGCAATCAATATCACCGGTGGATTACCGTGAAACCGAGTGCACGGTCGATGATATTAAAATTTCCATTCCAAATGTTGAACCTGCACCTGAACCTGTTCGTGTAGAATATGAAATGAACCCGGCTGTACCTAAGCAAAATCCTGCAAATATGACGCTTGAACAACTGGAAACACAATCTCAAATCAATGACTTTGAAGGGATTAATTCTTCTTCGCCAGAATTGCGGGAACAGCTTTCGCAAATGTCATTGGGGGAGTTGGATGAGGTAAAATCTACCGTGCATTTTAATGAAGCACGAACACAAGACGTAAACACGGAAAAACAAACCTCCGGTTATATTCAGCTTTATGTTGTTTCACCACAGTATCGTGAATTTAACGGTTTAAAATTAATACAATGCCTTGAAAATTTGGGCTTTATTTTTGGTGATCACAATATGTATCACCGCCATTTTGATTTAAGTGTGGCAAGTCCAACGTTATTCAGCGTAGCAAATTTACAGGATGACGGCAGTTTTAACCCATATAACACGGAATTTAGCACCATTGGCATAGTACTATTTATGAAATTGCCTTCTCCGGGGAGCGATCTCGCCAACCTTAAATTAATGATCCGCGCAGCTAAAACCCTTGCAGAAGATTTAGGTGGAACAGTACTCACCGAAGATGAGAAAATCTTTGATGATTACCAAGAGCAACGTTATCTTGAACGTGTATAAAATAGATTTATTTTCAACCGCACTTTTAATTTGGGCGAACATCGGGTTCGCCTTTATTGTGTAAAATCTTAAAAAGTGCGGTCATTTTTCATTGAGAATTTTATGACTGACATTCAAACCCAGATTAACAATCTACGCAAAACCCTGCGTCAATACGAATATGAATATCACGTTTTGGATAATCCAAGTGTGCCGGATAGCGAATATGATCGCCTTTTTCATCAGCTCAAAGCCTTAGAATTGGAGAATCCCGAGTTAGTGACTTCTGATTCTCCTACTCAACGTGTCGGCGCTAAACCGCTTTCCGCTTTTCGTCAAATCCGTCATGAAATTCCCATGCTCTCTTTGGATAATGCTTTTTCCGATGAGGAATTTTATGCCTTTGTAAAGCGTATTGAAGATAGGTTAGGGGAGTCATCTTCGCCTCTCACATTTTGTGCAGAACCCAAACTTGATGGACTTGCTGTGAGCATTTTGTATGAAGACGGTGTGCTGACCCAAGCGGCAACCCGTGGCGATGGTACAACGGGCGAGGATATTACATTAAATATTCGTACCGTTCGTAATATCCCTTTGCAGTTATTGACTGAAAATCCACCAGCACGATTAGAAGTGCGGGGCGAGGTATTTATGCCTCATGAAGGGTTTGAGCGTTTGAATGAACACGCCCTTGAACACGGCGAGAAAACCTTTGCCAATCCGCGCAATGCCGCAGCGGGATCGCTACGCCAGCTCGATCCGAAAATCACCAGTAAGCGCCCACTCGTATTAAATGCTTACAGTGTCGGCATTGCAGAAGGTGTGGATTTACCTTCTACCCACTATGAACGTTTACAATGGCTAAAATCTATTGGTATTCCAATAAATCCGGAAATCCGTCTTTGCCATGATGCTGAAGAAGTGTTGGCGTTTTATCACGCTATGCAAAATAAACGTAGCAAGCTTGGCTATGATATTGATGGCACCGTGTTAAAAATTAATGATATTGTCCTACAAAATGAACTGGGTTTTATTTCCAAAGCCCCCCGTTGGGCGATCGCCTATAAATTTCCGGCACAAGAAGAATTAACGGTATTAAATGATGTGGAATTCCAAGTGGGACGCACAGGTGCAATTACACCGGTGGCAAAACTTGAACCGGTATTTGTCGCAGGTGTTACGGTAAGTAACGCAACCTTACACAATGGTGATGAAATTGCACGTTTAGATATTGCCATTGGCGATACGGTGATTGTTCGCCGTGCCGGTGATGTGATTCCACAAATTATTGGTGTTTTGCGTGAGCGTCGCCCTGAAAATGCCAAACCGATTGTTTTCCCGACAAATTGCCCGGTGTGTGATTCACAGATTATTCGTATTGAAGGTGAAGCCGTGGCGCGTTGTACCGGCGGGTTATTCTGCGAAGCACAACGGAAAGAAGCCTTAAAACATTTTGTTTCACGCAAAGCCATGGATATTGATGGCATAGGCGGAAAATTGATTGAGCAGCTAGTGGATCGTGAGTTGATTCATACGCCTGCTGATTTGTTCAAACTTGATCTTAATACTTTGACCCGCCTAGAACGAATGGGAAAAAAATCAGCGGAAAATGCCTTAAACAGCCTCGAAAAAGCTAAACATACCACTCTCGCCCGTTTTATTTTTGCTTTGGGGATTCGCGAAGTGGGCGAAGCCACGGCATTAAATTTAGCCAATCATTTTAAAACCCTTGAAGCCTTACAGAATGCCGATTTTGAACAGCTCCAACAAGTACCGGATGTGGGGGAAGTTGTGGCTAACCGCATTTTGGCATTCTGGCGTGAACCTCATAATGTCGAAGTAGTGAAAGACCTTCTTGAACAGGGGGTACATTGGGAAACGGTGGAAATCAAAGAAGTGAAAGACAATCCATTCAAAGGCAAAACCATCGTCCTCACCGGCACCCTCACCCAAATGGGACGCAACGAAGCGAAAGCCTTATTACAAGAAATGGGCGCAAAAGTCAGCGGATCGGTCTCCGCCAAAACGGATTTCCTTATCGCCGGCGAAGCCGCAGGTTCAAAACTGACGAAGGCGCAGGAATTGGGTGTATCGATACTGACGGAAGAGGAATTTCTGGCACAGATTTAATGTTTAACCGAGAAAATTTAACTTTTACTTAAAAAACGCCTCAAAAAATCACCGCACTTTGTCTTGATGGTAAAGTGCGGTATTTTATTATTTCGGCTAATTGGGTTCATAAAAGAGTTGCATATTATAACTGACAATAATTTGCCCAACTGAATTTTCACTGAAGGTGATTGTATAAGGTTGCGAACCTTTGTCAGTGACTAAGTCTGCATGACAAACTAATTGCTTATTATCCCTTTTAACCGTTTCAACATTTTTTATATCGACGACTTCCTGAGGAAGATAATAAGTATAGTTATTGATGTAACTCTCATTAAATTGTTGTCTGAACTCCAATTCAAGCCAATTAGGATTTAATAAAGAAATTTCTCTTATAATATGTTTTGCATAACATTTTTTAGGAAGCTTTTTCAGATAACGTGAAGTATTTGATTCCGCATGTGAATAAATAGAAAATAAACACAGAGCAAGAGCTAATATTTTCTTCATTTTAGCCACTCACTATTCGTTATCAAGAACACTGACTTCATACATACCTTTTTTCTCATTCTGCCATTTTATATTATAAATGATAGTTTCTTCCAAGGCGTTTGAAAGCATTATATCTGCGGAGCATACTCTAATTTTATTTTCCTTATTAAGACCTTTTTCAATAATATTCTTACTGGAAATAAATTTTGCTTCTTCTCCCTTCTCTTCAAGAAGTTCATTGATAATTTGGCTTAAAAGAGATTTAACATCCTTCTCATCGCATTTAGGAAGATCTTGTGTTAAGCAGCCGGATAATAAAAAAGTCGCTATAAGGGTAGAAACCAAGAATGTTAATTTTTTCATGATATTATCCTTTAGGGTAAGCGCCGTATTTGTTATCGCCCTTTTGACTATCTAAGCACGCAAAGACGAGTAAAACTATTAAGCCAATTAATGGTACAAAACTAATCAATACCCACCAACCGCTTCTATTAGTATCGTGTAAGCGTCTAACTAAAACAGCAAGACCAGGAATAAGTACAGCGAGGGTATATAATCCGCTTAGAACACCGAAACCGGTTTCATAATTAACTAAACCCAAAGCTCCATCAAGAATCGTTAAAACTATATAAATAATGAAATTGAATAGAGTAAACATCCAATATTCTTTACGTCTTGCCCGACCACTAAAGGTTGCATAATTTTTTAGTACCGAAAGATACCAGTTCATATAAAATCTCCATAAAAGGTTGGTTAAAAAGAGGCTTTATTTTAAAGGAGCTCAAAAAATGCTACAATCCACAGAGTTTATCCTTTACCTCCCCAGTTAAGATCCTTTACCCCCAATAGTTGTGGTGCAATATGAAAGTAAATGAAAAAATCAAACTACTCAGAGAAGATCGTCAATGGACGCAAGAAGAAATGGCTCAAAAATTAAGCATGACGACGAAAGGCTATGCCAAAATTGAGCGAGGCGAAACCATTTCTAATTTACCTCGTATTGAACAAATTGCCGAAGTATTCGATATGGATATTTGCGAATTATTGGCGTATGGGGAAGAGGGAAAAATATATATCAACAATACGGATAACAATCTGACTAATTCTTTTATTTCTCTGGGTAATAGCAGTGATGAAGTCCAACGCCTACAACAAATTATTTTTCATAAAGACGAATTATTGGCTCATAAAGAAGATATTATTGAAAGCCAAAAACGTGAACTCGCTCTTCTAAATCAATTGATTGAATCCCTAAAAAAATGAAAATCCACCTTCTTTGAAGGTAGATTTTTTACTGTGATTTGTCAGAAGTCTGATTTTCTATATTTTATAGCAAAAATTTACGCCCGTAATTTGATTGTGCCACGTTCAAGTTGTTTTGCCAAACATTCTTTTGAGGCGCTGATTTGTTTACCGAAACGTTGGTAAATACGGCGTTTGAATTTTGCCAATAAGCCGGCTTTTGTTGCTTTTTCCGTACCGAATAGTTGTTGAATGTGTCGGCTAATAGCCTCTAATTCTTGTGACGCGATGCCGGTTTCCGCTTTTTGTTATTGTTCATTTAAAAATTTTGCTAACGCTTCTTGCTCTTCAATTGCGGTAAGTTTCAGCTGATCAATTCGTTGCATTAAATCCGTCATATTTGCTAAATTTTTCATTTTTTCTCCTTGTGTAAAAATAGCTTTATTATTAACCGCACTTTGTAAAGTGCGGTTGGTTTTATCATTATTTTTTAATAACTTGTTTTACGTCAATTTCCGTGTTGTTCCATTCTTTATCCACTTTTCCGATGATTTGGATCTGATCTTGAGGATTCACTGTGATGCCGTTCCACACTTTTTTATCGATTTCAATTTGAATTTCTTGACCGATGCCGTCTTTAAAAATAAAGTCTTTTTTACCCAATTGTTTTACAATTTGCCCTTCTAAACGAACAGGTGTGTCATCGTTGGCTTTTAGTGCATCGGAAACGGTTTTAACAACCGCATTTTCATTAACGAAACCTTGTTGCACTTGTGAGGCTGAACCATTGTTAAATCCTTGTGCTAAGGCAGCGCCACAAACGGCGATCGAGGATAATGCGATAGTGGTAACGGTCAGTAATTTTTTCATAGTTTGTTCTCCTAAATAGAATAATTATCAGATTGAGTGAAAGAATTGCTTTCGAGCGTATTAAATCATTTAAATCTTAATCTTTTCTTAAGCTCCCTATATTTAGTGAATATCGAATTGCTTGTTTGCCTTCCGATGTGTGTATTAAAACAAAGAAATCTTAAGCAAAGGTTAAGGGAGGTAAAGGTTTTGAAAATGAAAAATCACGTCAATGTATCCTTTGAAGTGCGGTTAATTTTGTGAATGTTTTACATTTTATAAAAATTTCTTGACCCTGTACTCACTACGGACTTTACACTTGCGTCAAATTAAATAATGAAAAAGGGTTTATCATGGAAAATACTTTTGTAAAAAAAGATCTACATAGTGAACATCAACATTCACACACGCCGAAAGATAAAAAAATTCTGGGTATCAGTTTGTTGATTATCACAGGTTATATGGTGGTGGAATTTTTAGGTGGTTATTTTTTTAACAGCCTTGCCTTAATGGCAGATGCGGGGCATATGGCGAATGACAGTTTGTCGCTTATGTTAGCGTTAATTGCACTCTTTTTAAGTGTGAAATGGCAAAAATGGTTTGCCTTATTAAATGGCGCTTCATTAATTGGTGTGGCAATTTGGATTTTATTGGAAGCCGTAGAACGTTGGCAATCGCCGACAGAAATGATTGCATTGCCAATGTTGAGTGTCGCGGTTGTGGGGCTTTTAGTGAATATTTTAGTGGCGTGGATAATGCTTAAAAGTAATCAGGATAATTTGAATGTCCGTGCGGCGTATTTGCACGTCTTGGCTGATTTATTCGGTTCGGTGGTGGCGATTGTGGCAGGATTAAGTGCATACTTGCTAAATTGGCAATGGGTTGATGTAGTGGCGAGTGTCATCTTGAGTTTATTGGTATTACGTAGTGGCGTATCCGTAGTATGTCAGGCATTCAAAGCATTGCGTGATAATTCTGAAAATTTTTCAGTGGAAAATCACGATCATTAAATAATGTTATTCGCTAAAACTGTATCAAAGGTAAGTTGAGGAATGCAATGAAAGTCAATGAATTAAGCCTTCGTACCGGAGTAAACCTTGAAACCATTCGTTATTACGAAAAACAGGGGATTTTGCCCGAACCCAAACGGGCGACAAACGGTTATCGTCATTATGATGAGGAAAGTGTTACATTGCTAAACTTTATCAAGAAATGCCGTACGTTAGGTTTTTCACTAGAGGAGATTCGTGGACTGAACCGTTTGAAATTCGGTTTAGCCGATCATTATCAAGCTGATCAAATTGTGTTAAAACAGCTTTCACAAGTGGAAGAAAAAATTACTCAGCTATTGGAAATCAAAACGTTTTTACAATCTATTGCAACAGCGGAAGAGCATAGCGAAGCGGAGTGTAAGGCAATAGCAGGATTGGAAGGCAAGCTCAATTTTTGATGAATGTTTTATAAAGTAAAAAGGAATCCCATTATTTGGGGTTTCCTTTTTTAACAATAAAAATCTACGAAAAATTGACCACACTTTATCCTGCAACTGCCGGTAAATAGCCTGCTTGAATCAAGAACGGAATCACCATAATTATAATACCTATAATTAATGCTGCCGTTAATGCGAGGTTTCCACCCATCACCCGATAGGGAAGATTAGGACTGACTTGACGGGTTCGCCAAGCTAAACCGATAGGTAAAATCAAGCAGTAAAAAGCACATAATAGACCGGCATAACTTAAGGCGGAGATAAAGCCCTCTGGGTAAAATAACGCAAATACCAATGGCGGGGTAAATGCAGTAACGGTTAGTGATAGACGATTGTGCGGTAAATGATAACGTTTGAATAAATCGACTAATCCCTCAAAAACACCAAGCATAACGCCAAGAAACGAGGTGATAAGTGCAAGAGCAGAAAAAATACGCACCACTTCCCCCATCATATTTGAGCCGGTGATTTCTCGCACTGCATTGACTAAACCGTTTAATGTTGGCTCTGCTTGTAAGATCCGTACAAATTCACTTTGGCTCAATACGCCATGGGTAGCGAGTTGCCATACTAAATAGGCAAAGAGAGGAATAGCCGTTCCGATAAGAATCGCTTTTCGGAATTGGCGAACGTTGCCGTTTAAATAACTGTTCACACTTGCCATAATGACGTGGAAACCGAAAGAGGTGAAAAAAATCGGTGAGGCAGAAATGACAAAGGCGTAATTAAGAGGGAGAGCCATAAGATTATCTGTTGCTACTTTTGGTAGCATCATAAATAACACAAAAGCGAAAGCGAGTAATTTACCGATGAATAATAGTCGTGTGATGCCATCGACCCCCTTTGTGCCAATCACGACAAAAGAACCCAGTACGACGGTGAAAAGAATAATCGCCGTTTGAAGTGACATGGCTTCCATACCAAATGCAGTGGGTAAGCCTGAAAGTAAAGAACCGCCGCCGGTAATATATGCTGCCGAAAGTGCATAAAGCAAAATCAACAAACTCAACGTAGCGAGAATACGTCCGGGTACGCCAAAATATTTTTCTGCCAATGTTGCTACGCCATCATTAAGTTGATCTGCGGTTTGGTACACTTCGACAAATAGCAATCCGCTATAAACAAGTAAGGTCCAAAGCCCTATAAGTAATAATACCGTGTAACCAAAGCCCATTCCTGCCGACGTCAACGGCATGGCAAGCATTCCTGCACCAATGGTTGTTCCGGCGATAATTAAGGCACTTCCGAAAGTTTTATTTTTTAGCATAACACTGACCTTATATTTCTATGTTGTGTTTTAAAATGGCGTTAAAAACGTGGTTAAATTTGACCGCACTTTTCTTTGTAATGATAGCGGCAGACGGAAAGGTAGGTATCATTTCCGCCAATTTGGATTTGTTCGCCCTCTTTTACGACATCACCCTCTTCAGTGAGACGAAGGACAAAATTCGCTTTACGTCCGCAATAACAAATGGTTTTAAGTTCTTCCAATTGATCCGCCCAAGCGAGCAAGTATTTACTCCCTTCAAATAATTCTGCTTGGAAATCGGTGCGTAACCCGTAGCACAACACAGGGATGTCAAGCTTATCAACGACATTACTCAACTGATATACCTGTGGTTTGGTGAGAAATTGGGCTTCGTCAATCAGCACGCAATGAATTTTTTCCTGTTGTAAATGTTGGCTAATTTCATGAAATAAATCGGTACCGGCATTAAATAAACTCGCCTCTTGAGAAATGCCGATACGGGAAGTCACTTTTCCCACTCCAAAACGATCATCAATGGCTGCCGTATAAACCAGCGTATTCATATTGCGTTCACGGTAGTTATAGGAGGATTGCAGTAAGGTAGTGGACTTACCGGCATTCATAGTGGAATAATAAAAATATAATTTTGCCATTATTTAATTACCCATTTCCAAATGTGGTAAACCAAGAAACCGGTAAAAGGAGGCAAAGCGGAGAGCAAAAAAGTGCCGTAAGTGGTTCCGCCGCCTACTTGCTGACCGACTAGAGTGAGGAGATTAACAATTTCATCACTTGGTGTAGTAAAAACCCATATGCCAATTATGACTAATACAGTAAAGCAAGCAATACCGGCAGCACGCATGGCTCGGAATTTAATATCTATCATGTTTTTCCTTAAATTGTTGAAAGTTCAGTCATTGGCCAACGAGGTTTAACCTCTATCTCCAATTCATCATACTGACCCTGTTTCAAACGTAAAAAACCGGTGTAGGCAATCATTGCACCATTGTCAGTACAAAATTGAGGTTGAGGATAGAATACTTCGCCTTTTAAATCTTTCATCATTTTTTCTAAGGTTTCACGTAATTTTTTGTTTGCACTTACACCACCGGCGATGACTAGACGCTGATAACTCGTATCCTTTAAGGCTCGTTTGCATTTGATCGCCAATGTATCAATCACCGCATCTTGAAACGCATAAGCAATATCCGCTTTGGTTTGTGCCGTTAGTTCTCCTTCTTCCTTTATAGCTTGATTGACCGTATTGGCAGCAAAAGTTTTTAAACCGGAAAAGCTAAAATCCAACCCCGGACGATCCGTCATTGGGCGAGGAAAGTTAAAGCGGCTTGGTGAGCCTTTTTCGGCTAAACGGGACAATGCAGCACCGCCGGGATAATCTAAGCCGAGCAATTTAGCAGTTTTATCAAAGGCTTCACCAGCTGCGTCGTCAATGGATTCGCCAATGACGTTGTACTTTCCCACACCCTCTACTTGTACTAGTTGGGTATGCCCGCCCGAAACTAATAAAGCGATAAAGGGAAAGTGCGGTCGGTTTTCATCTAACATTGGTGCAAGTAAATGACCTTCCATATGATGTACCCCGATTGCCGGCACATTCCACGCATAAGCAAGAGCGCGGGCAATAGTCGAGCCGACCAGTAATGCGCCCACAAGCCCCGGTCCACTGGTGTAGGCCACCCCATCAATTTGATCGGCGGTTAAATTTGCTTCGGCTAGGGCTGCTTGAATGAGCGGTGCTGTTTTGCGGATATGATCGCGTGAGGCAAGTTCCGGCACTACACCACCATAGTCGGCGTGAAGTGCGATTTGTGTGTAAAGTTGATTTGCAATTAAGCCTTTTTCTTCATCATAAATTGCCACCCCCGTTTCATCACAGGAGGTTTCAATTCCCAAAATCTTCATTGATGTTATTAATTTACTTTCTAACTTTCTAAAATGAGGCGTGATTTTACCTTGTTTAGCTGTTTTTAGCCAGTTGAAACTACGAAATTCAACAAGGTTGAAAATTCTCCACTTTACTTTTGCCCTAAAAGTAGATTAGAATTGCGACCTTTATTGAATTTGTCGCATTTGCGGCAGAAATAAAATTTAAAATTGCAATTAAATTAAACTCATTGAGGTGATTGGCTTATGCCTGTAATTAAAGTACGTGAAAACGAATCATTTGACGTAGCTTTACGTCGTTTCAAACGCTCTTGCGAAAAAGCGGGTATCCTGGCGGAAGTTCGCGCTCGTGAATTCTACGAAAAACCAACAACAGTTCGTAAACGTGAAAAAGCAACACTTGCGAAACGTCACGCTAAACGTAACGCTCGTGAAAATGCGCGAAACACCCGTTTATACTAATTTGTAGTATTTTAACTCGAGTTAACGCAAACCGTGATTCCTTTGGCATCACGGTTTTGTTACATTTCAAATAATGTAAAAAATACCCCAAAAATTAACTGCACTTTCACATCATATTCAAGGAGGCAAAAGCGATGAAAGGCTTAATTCCACGCCCGTTTATTGACGATTTGCTGACAAAGTCCAATATTATTGATGTGATTAATTCTCGTATAAAGCTCAAGAAGGCCGGGCGGGACTACCAAGCTTGTTGCCCTTTCCACCACGAAAAAACGCCGTCTTTTACTGTGAGTGAAAAAAAACAGTTTTACCATTGCTTCGGCTGCGGTGCTCACGGTAACGCGATTTCCTTTTTGATGGATTATGACAAATTAGAATTTGTCGAAGCCATTGAAGAACTTGCGGCAATGGCAGGATTGGAAGTGCCTTATGAAAAACGTAATGGTTCAGCTAATCAACGACCACAAGCAAGTTATCAGACTAAACGTAATCTATATGAATTAATGCAAGAAATTGCTAAATTCTACCAAACGCAGTTACCCTTGAATATTCCGGCACAAAGCTATTTACAACAGCGCGGGCTTTCAGCCGAGATAATTGAACGATTCCAAATCGGTTTTGTACCGAATGTGATGGATAGCGTTCTACGCAAGTTTGCTGTAAATCGTGAAGAACAGCAAAAATTGTTCGATCTCGGTATGCTTTCACGCAATGATCGTGGCAATATTTATGATAAATTCCGTAATCGGATTATGTTTCCTATTCGGGATAAGCGTGGGCGTACGGTAGCATTCGGTGGGCGTGTTTTGGGTGATGAAAAGCCTAAATATTTAAACTCGCCGGAAACTATTACGTATCATAAAGGTAGTGAACTTTACGGTTTATATGAAGCGTTACAGATGAATGATGAACCGCAGAAATTGCTGGTGGTTGAAGGCTATATGGATGTTGTGGCGTTGGCTCAGTTCGGCGTGGATTATGCGGTTGCCTCTCTCGGTACTTCAACAACATCGGAACAAATTCAGCTGCTTTTCCGATCAACAGAACAGATTATCTGTTGTTATGATGGTGACAGAGCTGGGCGAGATGCGGCATGGCGTGCATTGGAAAATGCTTTACCTTATTTAGAAGACGGGCGACAAATTAAATTTATTTTTTTGCCCGATGGAGAAGATCCTGATACCTACATTCGTCAATACGGTAAAGCGAAATTTGAAGAATATATCGAAGGTGCGCAATCACTCACAGAATTTTTGTTTGCTCATTTAAATCCACAAGTGGATTTTTCTACTAAAGAGGGACGGGGAAAGTTAGTAGCACTTGCTGCACCGTTGATTCGACAAATTCCGGGTGAAGCATTGCGTTTATCTTTACGCAATACATTGGCTCAAAAATTAGGGATTTTTGACGAATCACAACTGGAAAGTCTAATTCCTAAACAAGTGGAAAACCATAGGGCAACGAGTGCTGACTCGCAGCCTAAAATGAAACAAACGCCAATGCGTGTGCTAATTTCGCTTTTATTGCAAAATACGCATTTGGTTAACCGGATTACCGAATCCGGTCTCATGGCATTACGGGCGGAAGCCGGCTACGATTTATTGGAAAAATTGACCGCACTTTGCCAAACACGGGAAGGAATTACAATTGGGCAAATTCTGGAACATTTCCGTGATACAGAATATTATCGAGCCCTTGAAATTCTGGCAACATGGGAGCATTTACTAGATGATACGGAAATTATTAATGCTTTTTCACAAAATTATCGTCGTTTAAACATTCAGGCTATTGAGCGGGATATTGAAATGCTCATTGCTAAAGAACGATCTGAAGGATTAACCGAACAGGAGAGACAATTGCTCGTCACACTACTTACAAGTAAAGAAGAACAGAAAAAACAGTTAGTTAATCCCCAGTAACAATGATAAAATCCTTCGCTTAAGCGAAAAATTCATCCACAAAATAATGCGACACGAGTATGAAAATGGAACAAAACCAACAATCTACTGCTGAACAATATTCAGAGCAAATTGAACAACTAATGGAATTAGGTCGTACGCAAGGTTATTTAACCTATGCGGAAATTAATGACTTATTGCCGGAAGATGTGATTGACCCAGAATATTACGATAAATTGTTACAAACCTTGCAACATGATGCAGGTATTCCGGTGTTGGATGAACCGCCGGAAAGTGATGACATGATCTTAAACGATACCATTCCGGATGAAGATGCAGTGGAAGAAGCCACACAAATTCTGTCGAATGTTGAATCTGAAATTGGTCGTACAACCGATCCTGTTCGTATGTATATGCGAGAAATGGGGACGGTAGATTTGCTGACCCGTGAAGATGAAATCAGCATTGCTAAACGCATTGAGGAAGGTATTGATGAAGTTCAAACTTCAATCGCGGCTTATCCGGAAGCGCTTTCGGATTTATTGGCACAATATGATCAAGTGGAAGAAGGGCTGGTTCGACTTGCCGATCTTATTACCGGTTTTGTAGATCCGAATGCGACAGAAGAAGATACGCCTGAACTATCGGAAGACTTTGATGAAGACGAAGAAAACTATGGCGCAAACAGCGATGTGGATGATAGTGAAGAGGAAGAAGATGAAGGGGATTCCGCTTCAGATAAGAGCGATTCGGATAACAGTATTGACCCAGAAGTTGCGCGTGAAAAATTTACAGCATTAAAAGAGCAACACACAAAAACGCTTGATGCAATTACTAAATATGGTCGTAACCATAAAAAGGCACAGGAGCAAGTGCTTATACTTGCCGAGATTTTTAAACAATTCCGTCTTGTCCCGAAACAATTTGATCAGCTCGTTTTATCAATAAAAAACATTATGAAACGTGTGCGTGCCGAAGAACGCCAATTACAAAAAGTATTGGTTGATATTGCAGGTATGCCGAAAGATGAATTTGAAACCATTATTATTAAGTTCGGAAGCAATGATGCTTGGTTGGATAAAGCGTTGAAATCATCCAAGCCATGGGCGAAGCGTTTAACAAAATATGAAGAGCGTGTTCGCCAAGCCCTTGCAAATTTAGTGACATTTGAAGAAAACTCAAAATTGACGATCCAACAGATGCGTACAATTTGTGATGCGGTGGCACGTGGTGAACAAAAGGCACGCCGTGCGAAAAAAGAAATGGTAGAAGCAAACTTACGTTTGGTTATCTCTATCGCTAAAAAATATACCAACCGTGGTTTGCAGTTTTTGGATTTGATTCAAGAAGGTAATATTGGTTTGATGAAAGCTGTGGATAAATTTGAGTACCGCCGCGGTTACAAATTTTCCACTTATGCAACTTGGTGGATTCGCCAAGCCATTACACGTTCTATTGCGGATCAGGCGCGTACTATTCGTATTCCGGTTCATATGATTGAAACCATCAATAAACTGAATCGTATTTCTCGCCAAATGTTGCAAGAAATGGGGCGTGAAGCGACACCTGAAGAATTGGCGGATCGTATGGGAATGCCGGAAGATAAAATTCGTAAGGTATTGAAAATTGCTAAAGAACCGATTTCTATGGAAACGCCAATCGGTGATGACGATGATTCACATTTAGGTGATTTTATTGAGGATAGTACGCTTGAATCACCGTTAGATTCTGCTACTGCTCAGAGCTTGAGAGTGGCGATACAAGATGTATTGGAGGGATTAACACCACGCGAGGCAAAGGTGTTACGTATGCGTTTCGGTATCGATATGAATACTGACCATACCCTTGAAGAAGTAGGTAAACAATTTGATGTAACGCGTGAACGTATTCGCCAAATTGAAGCAAAAGCTTTACGTAAACTTCGTCATCCAAGTCGCTCAGAGATCCTGCGTAGTTTCTTAGATGCTTGGATGCATAATTAAACTTATTGAAACGATAAAAGGCAACCGGAAGGTTGCCTTTTTTATAAATATTCTTTACTAATAAAAATAAAATAGCACCCCAAATTTAATTTGAGGTGCTGAAATAAGACTAAAAGTGCGGTCGAATTTCACTTTGTTTTATCAACCTACGACAAAAGGTAGATAACCGGCACGGATTGCAAAGGGAATAGACGTAATCAGCACACCAAGTACGAGTACAACAAACAAGGTTAAATTTCCTCCCCACACGCGGTATGGAAGCGATGGGTGAATGCGACGGGCTTTCCATACAAGGCTGACCGGTAATACCACGGCATAAAAAGCAAACATTTGACCGGCATAACCTAATGCCAAGATGAAACCTTCCGGATAGAATAAGGCGAAAGCAAGTGGTGGAACAAACGTGAGTAAGCCAAGGGAAATTCGCCCTGTGGAAATATTAAAGGATCGTTTTAATAAATCCTCGATACATTCTAATAAACCTAACCCTACACCTAAGAAAGATGTCACCAAAGCTAAAGTGGAGAATAATTTGACCGCACTTGTGATCACATTACTACCCGTGATGGCAAGTGTCGCTTTTACCAAGCCGTTTAGTGTGGCATCTTCTTTTAATATCTGTAAAAACTCATTTTGAGTGAGTAAGCCGTGGGTGGAAAGTTGCCATAAAATATAGGCGCCAAGAGTAATGCCCGAACCGACTAAAATCGAAATGCGTAATGCTTTCACATTTCCACCTAAGTATTTATTCAAACTTGGAATAGAACCGTGGAAACCGAAAGCAGTAAAAAATACAGGACTGGCTGAAATGATCAGCGCATTATCGATTGGCATGGCTAATAAATTATCCATCTTAATTTCCGGTAACATTAATCCGAGTACCACCATAAAGGCAGCAAGCATCACAAAAAATAGTAGGCGATTAATTTTATCAACACTATGTGTACCGATCACAATAAATGACCCAAAAACGATTGTGAATAATAAGATACTCACTTTATTACCAAAGCTTTCCGGCAATAAATCCTTTAATAAGGAACCGCCACCGCTAACATATGCTGCAATTAAAGCATATAAGAAGATAATGAGTACCGCAGTAGCAACGACACGCCCAAATTTTCCGAAATATTGTTCTGCCAGTGTACCGATACCTGCATCGCTTTCAGCGGTTTGGTAAAGCTCTACAAACAATAAAGCCGTAAAAGTGAGTAATGCCCAGAGTGCTAATAATAAAACCAGTGTGAAACTAAAGCCGATTCCGGCGGAGGTAAGGGGCATTGCCAGCATCCCCGCTCCAATCATTGTGCCGGAAACCAGCAACGTGCTACCAACAGTTTTGTTCATTTTTCTTTCCTTGGGTGTAACTTAAAATTTGCAAGGATTGTATTTTAAAGTTTACACTGTGTAAACCTCTTATTTATAAAAATATTTTTAGAATTCATTACGCTTTATCGTTACAATAACCGATAAATCAACTAAGACATAAAATTGGGAGCTCTTATGATTTATAGTATGACCGCCTTTGCACGCCTTGAACTGAAAAAAGATTGGGGTGATGCGGTATGGGAAATTCGTTCGGTGAACCAGCGTTATTTGGAAAATTTCTTTCGATTACCGGAACAATTTCGTGGCTTGGAAAATGCTTTACGTGAAAAACTTCGTCAAAATTTGACGCGTGGTAAAATCGAATGTTCTTTACGTATTGAAAGCAAAAAACAAACGAACAGCGAACTTAATATTAATCGGGAATTTGCAAGCCAAGTGATTCAATCCTTGCAATGGATTAAAGAGCAGGCAGGCGAGGGAGAAATTAATTTAGCTGATGTATTGCGTTATCCCGGTGTAGTAGAAGCACAGGAACAGGATTTAGATGCGATTAGCCAAGATTTATTGAGTGCTTTTGATGAGCTGCTGAAAGAATTTATTGCCATGCGTGGTCGCGAAGGGGAGAAATTACAAACGATCATTCAGCAGCGTTTAGATGCCATTGGTATAGAGACAGATAAAGTGCGGTCACAAATGCCGGCAGTTTTACAATGGCAACGCGAGCGTTTATTACAGCGTTTTGAAGAAGCAAAAATTAGCCTTGATCCACAGCGTGTCGAACAGGAGATGGTTTTATTGGCACAACGGGTGGATGTCGCAGAGGAGCTTGATCGTCTGCAAATGCACGTAAAAGAAACCGCTAATATCTTAAAAAAGGGTGGAGCTGTCGGGCGTAAATTGGATTTTATGATGCAAGAACTTAACCGTGAATCTAATACCTTAGCATCTAAATCTATCAATGCTGATATCACCGCCTCAGCGGTTGAATTAAAAGTATTAATCGAGCAAATGCGTGAGCAAATTCAGAATTTAGAATAGGGGAACGGGATGGCTCAATTTATTCAACTGAATCAATACCAACTGATAGAAGCACAGGGCACAGATGCAGAAAAATATTTGCAAGGGCAACTTACTACTGATGTAGTGGGATTGGCTAGTGGTGCAACGACGATCACCGCACATTGCGATCCGAAGGGGAAAGTGAATGCAATTTTTCGTTTATTGAAAGTCAGTAGTGAACAGTTTTTTTTATTAGTGAGAAAGGATTTATTACCAAGTGCGCTGGAAGCATTGAAAAAATATGCGGTGTTTTCTAAAGTCAGCTTTTATTTACACGATTGGCAGATCGTCGGTGTAATCGGTGAAAAATGTGGCAAAATTCAACCGCACTTCACACTGGAGATTGATGAACAACGAGCAATTTTACTCAATGAAACCTCATTGGCGGTGACTTTCAATGCCGATGAAAAAGAGTGGGATATTGCCGATATACAAGCCGGAATTCCCCATTTGAGTGCAACGATGCAAAATGAATTTATTCCTCAGGCAATGAATTTACAAGCCATTGAGCAAGCAGTTTCTTTTACTAAAGGTTGTTACATTGGGCAAGAAACTGTTGCACGAGCCAAGTATCGTGGTGCAAACAAGCGTGCGATGTTCATTCTAAAAGGTGAAACTCAAGAAATACCGGAAATCGGTAGTGAAATTGAAATGCAGCTTGAAAGCTACTGGCGTAAAACCGGTACAATTATAAGTGCGGTTAATATTGATGGCGTTCTGTGGTTACAAGTGGTGATGAATAATGATATTAAGACAACTCAAACCTTCCGTTTGCCGAAAGACGATTGTATTCTGACCCTTCAACCTTTGCCTTATATACTCAATTAAAATGAATGCAAAGTATTATATCGGAATTATGTCCGGTACGAGTTTGGATGGCGTAGATATTGCGTTAGTGGATTTTAGTTTATCTAAACCCAAATTGGTGGCATCGGATTTTACTCCTATGCCAAATGATTTGCGTGAAAAAATTACTACACTTGTGCAATCAGGTGAAACGACGCTGAAACAGTTGGGAATGTTAGATCATCAACTAGGTCTTCTTTATGTGGATTGTGTAAACCATTTTTTACAGTCTAGGAAGCTCCTAGCGGAACAGATTCAAGCCATCGGCTGCCATGGACAAACGATATGGCATTCACCACTGGGGCGATTTCCTTTCACAATGCAAATCGGCGATATGAATTTGCTCGCCGCCCGTACCGGCATTACCACCGTAGGGGATTTCCGCCGCAAAGATATGGCATTCGGCGGACAAGGCGCACCGCTTGTGCCGGCATTTCATCAAGCTATTTTTTTTGACCCGAATTATGCCACCGTAGTGCTAAATATAGGGGGAATAAGCAATGTCTCTTTATTGATTCCGAATCAGCCTGTAATGGGATTTGATACCGGCACGGGGAACACGTTACTTGATCAGTGGATCGAAAAACATCTCGGCATACCTTATGATAAAAATGGTGAATGGGCGGCAACAGGGCAGATCAATGAAGTATTGTTAGATAATTTGTTAGAGGAGTCTTTTTTCCGACAACCTCCACCTAAAAGTACGGGGCGGGAATTATTTAATTTGTCCTGGTTAGAACAAAAAATTCAAAATATTACAACAAATTCAACCGCACTTTTACCACAAGATATACAGGCAACCTTGGTGGAGTTTACTGTTAGCAGTATTGCCGCAAGTTTGAATAGTATTGATACGACTTTACCAAAACGGCTGCTGGTTTGTGGTGGCGGAGCGAAAAATAAATTCATTATGCAACGCCTTGCAAACAGTTTACCAAACTGGGAAATTTACACGACCAATGAATTTGGTATGGATGCGGATTATGTGGAAGCCGCTGCCTTTGCGTGGCTGGCTTATCGAAGAATGAATCATCAAACAGGTAATTTACCTGATGTTACCGGTGCGCAACGTGCAGTGGGATTAGGTGCTATTTTTCCGATGTCTTAAATAATGGTGACAGAATGATCTAAGCCCATAGAAATCGTCATTCGTTGTGAATGAGTTTATTCACGGATTGCCTATTTCCAAATAAAAATAAACTAGAATTTAACCGCACTTTATGGTATAAATCGCACCGCTCTTTTTTCCATAAAAAAGGGCAGATTTTTAACTTAAATAACACACACATATCATCAAGGCTTCATCGGGGTGCCAAACGGTCGATAAGCTGATATGTGGAGGCTCAACCCCAATTAAAAGGAAAAATATTATGGCACAAGTTTCAATGCGCGATATGATCAACGCGGGCGTACACTTCGGACACCAAACTCGTTACTGGAATCCACAAATGAAACCTTTCATTTTTGGTGCGCGTAACGGTGTTCACATCATCAATCTCGAAAAAACCTTACCTTTATTTAACGAAGCATTGGCGGAATTAACCCGTATTGCGAGCAATAACGGTAAAGTTTTATTTGTTGGTACAAAACGTGCGGCATCAGAAGCAGTTCAAGCTGCAGCATTAGACTGTCAACAATATTATGTTAATCACCGTTGGTTAGGTGGTATGTTGACTAACTGGAAAACAGTACGTCAATCAATTAAACGTTTAAAAGATTTAGAAGCTCAATCTCAAGACGGTACCTTCGATAAATTAACCAAAAAAGAAGCGTTAATGCGTACCCGTGAGATGGAAAAACTTGAATTAAGCCTTGGCGGTATCAAAGATATGGGCGGTTTACCGGATGCGTTATTCGTAATCGGTGCTGACCACGAACATATCGCCGTAAAAGAAGCGAATAATCTTGGTATCCCTGTATTTGCTATCGTTGATACCAACTCTACTCCGGCAGGCGTTGATTTCGTTATCCCGGGTAACGATGATGCGACCCGTGCGATTCAACTTTACTTAACAGCAGCAGCTGCCGCAGTAAAAGAAGGTCGTGGCAATGAAGCAGCGGTTACTGAAGAATTAGCGGCTGCGGTGGAAGCAGAATAATTTAAGTTTTGCAATAAGGCGAAAGCCCTTATTAATCAAACGATTAATTGGCACAGGGGCGAGAAATTGCCCCTGTATTTTTATCTAAAAAGTTCGGTGAAAAATAACCGCACTTTCAGACAGAGGATTGGAAAAATGGCTGAAATTACAGCAGCATTAGTAAAAGAACTTCGTGAGCGTACCGGTGCAGGTATGATGGAATGTAAAAAAGCATTGGTTGAAGCGAACGGTGATATTGAATTAGCGATCGATAATATGCGTAAATCCGGCCAAGCAAAAGCAGCGAAAAAAGCGGGTCGTGTGGCAGCTGAAGGCGTTATTATTGCGCGTGTTGAAGCGGGTTTCGGTGTCTTAGTAGAAATGAACTGTGAAACCGACTTTGTAGCAAAAGATGCTGGTTTCTTAGATTTAGCTAACGAAGTAGCTGATTATGCTGCGGCGAATAAAGGAACGACTATTGAGCAATTACAAGCACAATTTGAAGAAAAACGTGCAGCATTAGTAGCGAAAATCGGTGAGAATATGACAATTCGCCGTGTCGCTTACTTAGAAGGTAATGTTATCGCTCAATACTTACATGGTGCGAAAATCGGTGTATTAGTTGCCGGTGAAGGTTCAGCTGAAGAATTGAAAAAAGTTGCGATGCATGTTGCTGCATCTAAACCTGAGTTCGTCAATCCGGAAGATGTTTCTGCCGAAGTGGTGGAACACGAACGTCAAATCCAAATCGACATCGCAATTAATTCCGGTAAACCAAAAGAAATCGCAGAAAAAATGGTTGAAGGTCGTATGAAGAAATTCACCGGTGAAGTTTCTTTAACTGGTCAAGCGTTCGTAATGGATCCTTCTCAATCTGTGGGCGACTACTTGAAATCAGTTAATACCTCAGTGTCTAACTTCATTCGTTTAGAAGTGGGTGAAGGTATTGAAAAAGTAGAAGAAGATTTTGCGGCAGAAGTGGCGAAAATCACTGGCGGTAACGCTTAATCCTTCTATTTTAAAAGATTAAAAAAGCCGATAAATTAATATCGGCTTTTTTATTATTTGCGTTTTAGACGAATATCAATGGCGGGATCATCTCCTTTTTCGTATTTTTCATCGATCCGTTTTTGTAACCCAAAATCATCTTTATCCGCTTCAGGAGATTCAGGAGAAAATAAATCTTCGTCCCTTGTGAGTTTTGGATTTTTGATGCCTATCCAATTTGCGATGCCTTCCACAAAATTCAAACCGGATTTAAACGCCTTATACTCTTTACGTTCAGTGTCATCAGATGCGATTTTAAATAATGGAACGTTATGATGGTTACGGCTAAAGCAGTTTTGATTGAACAGCATCACATTATTTTTTTCATCTTGCTGATGGCATAAGCCGTGATCGGCAAAATAAATCATTGAAAAAGTGCGGTGATTTTTTTGTGCGTTTTCTTGTAATTGCTCATAAATGCGTTTTAAAAATTCATCAGTTTTTTTGATGGAAGAAATGTAACAGTTTAAATAAGCATATTTAGGCGCAATTTCATTATCTTTAAACATTTTCGGATAATCCTCCACTCGGTCACAAGCCAGCGGATGAGAACCGTAAAGATGCAAGACGATGAAACGTTTACCTTCTGTCTGGTTTTTCAGTATTTGGGTGAATTTCGGTAATAAGTCAAAATCGCTATAATTAGTGGAGTTGAAGCTCCCCCCTTTTTTTAAGAAGAAGGTTTCATCAGATTTTGCTGCAAGAGAGGAAACCGGCGTATCAAATTCACCCAGTAGCCCTTGATTGGATAACCAATAGGTTTTAATGTCGGCAGATTTAATGAGATCGACTAAACTTAAATCATAATTCGGTTCCCATTTTTCTTTGTTTGGCTGCGTGAGCATTAAGCGTAGAGATGCAATTGTATTGGTACCGGCAGACTGGAATCCATTAATCAGCGTACCTTTTGCATTTGACATAAAAGGTGTATTTTCTACGGGATAACCATAGGCATGATGATAATCTTGGCGTGCACTTTCGCCGATAATTAGCACATAATCATCGTAGCGGGAATGTTCTAGCGTTGATTTTCCCCAGTTATCTGTGAGTGACATTTGTTTGAGTTTGTTGACTTCATCATAAATTTTTAAAGCTGAATTGATGCTTTCTTTCACAGGTTCGGCGAGAGGAAGATGATAAGCAAAGAGTAATGCCGCTAATGTGATAAAGGCTTTGTTACGATAAAATTTAATGCCGAATTTGACCGCACTTTTATATTGTACAAACACCAATATCGGAATAGCAAAGGCAATGAAATAGCTACTCAGTGGAATTTGCAATAAAAATTCTTTGGTTTCTAACATATCTGTCGCAAATACGGAGGCGATATATTGATAACTTGGTGCACCGAAATTGAGACCGACAGGGGCGTAAACCGCATGAACACAAGCGAGCGGCAATAAAATAAAATAGAACGTTTTTTTACTGCTACTCAATAAAAGAATAAGGGTGGTAGCGAGTAAAGTCAGCCCAATGTCGGGCTGAGGAAACATACCTGAGCCCATTAATATGAAATAACCTGCCACCATGGTGCAAATAAAAATCCAAAGTGCGGTTAAAATCAGCAGTATTTTTGGCGTATTCATACTATCTCTAGGAGAGAAACAAATGCGCCTATTATCCAGTTTTCAATAAGAATTTCCATCTTTAATATCTTCACTCTTGCACAGTTATTCTATAAAATAAGCCAACTTTTTAGCCCAAAAGGAAAAGACAATGAGCCAACCAATTTACAAACGTATTTTATTGAAATTAAGCGGTGAAGCACTACAAGGTGACGAAGGGTTTGGTATTGACCCATCAATTCTCGATCGTATGGCGTTAGAGGTCAAAGAATTAGTGGAAATGGGCGTCGAAGTTGGTGTCGTGTTAGGTGGAGGGAATTTATTCCGTGGCGCAAAATTAGCGAAAGCCGGTATGAACCGTGTGGTTGGTGACCACATGGGTATGCTTGCGACTGTGATGAACGGTTTGGCAATGCGTGATGCGTTACACCGCGCGGATGTGAATGCAAAATTAATGTCTGCTTTTCAGTTAAATGGTATTTGCGATACCTATAACTGGTCGGAAGCGATTAAAATGTTACGGGAAAAACGTGTGGTCATTTTCTCTGCGGGAACAGGTAGTCCATTTTTCACGACTGATTCTGCAGCTTGTTTACGTGGGATTGAAATTGAAGCCGATGTCGTGTTGAAGGCAACCAAAGTTGATGGTGTGTATGATTGTGATCCGGCTAAAAATCCACAAGCAAAATTATATCAACATCTCACTTATGCCGAAGTGATTGATAAAGAATTACAGGTAATGGATTTAGCGGCATTTACTTTGGCCCGTGACCACGGTATGCCGATTCGCGTATTTAATATGGTTAAACCCGGCGCATTACGCAATGTTGTACTTGGTACAACGGAAGGAACGACGATTTGCTAATTGAATAGGATTGGTGAATTGAACTAGGAAAACGCAATGGAATTGAGTACAATCATTGCGTTTTTAATTTTTACTAAAAGGAACAGAATAAATGGTTAATGAAATTAAAAAAGATGCACAAGATCGTATGGATAAAAGCCTTGAAGCATTAAAAGGTCATATTGCCAAAATTCGTACAGGTCGTGCGCAACCAAGTTTATTAGATGCAATCCAAGTAGAATACTATGGTGCAGCCACACCACTTCGTCAGTTAGCCAATGTTGTGGCGGAAGATGCGCGCACGCTCGCAGTAACCGTATTTGATCGTTCGTTAATCAGTGCGGTGGAAAAAGCGATTTTAACTTCCGATCTCGGTTTAAATCCGTCTTCTGCCGGTACGACGATTCGCGTACCGCTCCCTCCACTAACGGAAGAACGCCGCCGTGATTTAATTAAAATCGTTAAGTCTGAAGGCGAGCAAGGCAAAGTCGCTATTCGTAATGTTCGCCGTGATGCGAATGATAAAATCAAAGCGCTGCTAAAAGACAAAGAAATCAGTGAAAATGAACAGCATAAAGCGGAAGAAGATATTCAAAAAATTACTGATCAATTCATTAAAAAAGTTGATGAAGTTTTAGCTGAAAAGGAAAAAGAGCTATTAGATTTTTAGTTGTGATGATATAAAGGCGCAAAGATGTCCGATGAACTAATTGTAAAAAATACTAAATCTGCTCTTGTTGCAGATGTATCTTTTTCTATTATTTTCCAAGTATCTTTGAAGCTAAAATAATCTTAGTAGCGAAATAAAGGACGCATGGGCGTCCTTTTTACTCAATATAAAAAAGTGCGGTCAAAAATTTATGCAAAAACAAAATATTGTGATTCTTGGTGCGACAGGATCAATTGGACAAAGCACCCTATCTGTGATTGAACATAATCCTGAAAAATATCATGCCTTTGCTCTTGTTGGTGGGAAAAACGTTGAGTCAATGTTTGAAAAATGTGTGAAATTTCGACCGCACTTTGCTGCCCTTGATGATGTAACTGCTGCCAATATTTTGCGTGAAAAGCTTTCAGCACAAGGGATTGCAACAGAAGTATTGGCGGAGCAAAAAGCGATTTGTGAATTAGCCGCACACCCTGATGCCGATCAGGTGATGGCGGCGATTGTCGGTGCGGCAGGTTTATTGCCGACTTTATCTGCAATAAAGGCAGGAAAACGCGTGTTGTTAGCCAATAAAGAAGCATTGGTAACTTGTGGAAAGATTTTTATTGATGCCTTGAAACAGCATAATGCCACTTTGTTACCGGTGGATAGCGAACATAATGCGATTTTTCAATCTTTACCGCCCGAAGCGCAACAAAAAATCGGTTTTTGCCCATTAGCCGAATTGGGCATTAGTAAAATCGTTCTGACAGGCTCTGGAGGTCCTTTTCGTTATACTGCATTAAATGAATTTAAACATATCACACCGGAGCAAGCGGTCGCTCACCCGAATTGGTCAATGGGGAAAAAAATTTCCGTAGATTCCGCTACAATGATGAATAAAGGCTTGGAATATATTGAGGCCCGTTGGTTATTCAATGCAAACGCAGATGAAATGGAGGTGATTATCCACCCACAATCTATCATTCATTCTATGGTGCGTTATGTCGATGGCTCAGTCATTGCACAAATGGGGAATCCTGATATGCGAACCCCGATTGCTGAAACTATGTCTTATCCTCATCGCACCTTTGCCGGTGTTGAACCTTTAGACTTCTTTAAAATCAAAGAATTAACTTTTATTGAGCCTGATTTTAATCGCTACCCAAATTTAAAACTGGCGATAGATGCGTTTTCTGAGGGGCAGTATGCGACAACAGCAATGAATGCCGCGAATGAAATTGCAGTACAGGCTTTCTTAGATAGTCGCATTTCATTTACGGATATTGCACGAGTTAATCAAGAATCGGTATTAAAAATGCCGAGTACGGTTATTTCAAATATTGATGATGTACTGGCGGTAGATGCTCAGACCCGTATTATTGCCGAACAATTAATTAAACGATATTAAAAGTGCGGTCACTAACAAACTTATTTTATGATAGAACTTGATAAGAATAATATCCCGTTACATGTTGCCATTATTATGGATGGCAACGGGCGTTGGGCAAAACAGCGTAATAAATTGCGTGTTTTTGGCCATACTCATGGCGTTGGCGCTGTTCGCCGAGCGGTCAGCTATGCACGTCAAATTGGTGTAAAAGTGCTGACACTTTACGCCTTTAGCAGTGAAAATTGGAATCGTCAGGAGCAAGAAGTCAGTGCCTTGATGCAACTTTTTATGCAAGCATTGGATCGTGAAGTAAAGAAATTACACAAAAATGATATTCGTCTGAAAATTATCGGCGATATGTCACGGTTTAGTGAAAAATTGCAAGAGAAAATAAGAAAAGCAGAAAATCTGACGGAAAAAAATACCGCACTTACGCTGAATATTGCCGCCAATTATGGCGGTTGTTGGGATATTGTACAGGCGACCAAACAAATTGCAGATAAAGTAAAAAATAATGAAATACATAAGGAAGATATCACCGAACAATATTTCCAGTGTCATTTGGTTACTCAAGATCAGCCGCAAGTGGATTTATTAATTCGTACCAGCGGTGAACAACGGATTAGTAATTTTCTACTTTGGCAAATTGCCTATGCGGAACTGTGTTTTTTAGATGTTTTATGGCCGGATTTCAGTGAAAAAGATTTTAATCAAGCCATTGTGAGTTATCAACAACGTCATCGCCGTTTTGGCGGGACAGAATAAGCGGAGAAATTATGCTTAAAGAACGTGTATTATCGGCTATTGTACTTATTGCACTGGTACTTTGTGCCTTATTCTTATTTAGCCCTTTTTATTTTGCTTTGTCTTTGGGATTAGTGGCGACATTGGGCGTGTGGGAATGGACACAATTTGCCCGATTTAAACAGCCTCTCGCCCGTTTGTTTATTACGGCATTCCTCGGCGCTTTTATTTTTTTATGGCTTTTTACCGAAAGCAATTATTTAGATGCCGGTCGTGTTTTTGAGAGTTATCTTCCGTTTATCTTGCTTAATTCTGTGGTTTGGTGGGGCATTGCACTATTGTTAGTCATCACTTATCCCAATTCCGCAAGATATTGGGGTAAAAATAAACCGATTCATTTATTGTTTGCTTTCGCAACCCTAATCCCTTTCATTGCTGCCGTCTTGCGTTTGCGTTTAGAGCATTATATGCAAGATCCTCATCATGGTTTATTTTTACTACTTTACGTATTTGTGCTTGTTTGGGCGGCGGATTCCGGTGCGTATTTTGCCGGTCGTGCTTTTGGTAAACATAAACTTGCGCCAAAAGTTTCACCGGGTAAAACTTGGGAAGGCGTGTTTGGCGGCTTAATTACTGCAGCTATTCTTGCTTGTGCATTTATTTATTTCTCTGGCGAAACATTACTTGGTAATCGAGCTATAACGGGCTTTATCACGCTTTCTGTTGCAACAGTAGCCATTTCAATTTTAGGTGATTTAACAGAAAGTATGTTTAAGCGTGAATCAGGTATTAAAGACAGTAGCCAACTTATTCCCGGTCATGGAGGTGTCTTAGATCGCATTGACAGCTTAACGGCTGCTGTACCCTTTTTTACTTACTTTTATTTCTTTGTCTTATAAGGATTGATCATGTCATTTTTGTGGTCACTGGGTTCTTTTTTGATCGCTATCTCTGTGTTAGTGGCGGTTCATGAATACGGTCATTTTTGGGCAGCACGAAAGTGCGGTGTAAAAGTGCATCGTTTTTCTATCGGCTTTGGTAAAGTGCTTTGGCGGCGTACCGATAAACAAGGAACTGAATTTGCCCTGTCAATGATCCCATTGGGTGGCTACGTTAAAATGTTGGACGGACGGGCAGAAGACGTTCCCTTGTCGTTAAAATCTCAGGCGTTTGATCAAAAATCGGTATTACAACGTGCATTTATTATCGCAGCTGGGCCATTGGCTAATTTTATTTTTGCTATCATAGCGTATTGGATAATTTATTCTGTCGGGATGCCAAGTGTAAAACCTGTGATTGAAAGTGTTGCGCCAAATTCTATTGCCGCGCAAGCAAAAATAGAAGCCAATTCACAAATTATAACAATTGATGGACAAGATGCACCGGATTGGGAAACTATTAATATGCTATTAGCCGCAAAGTTAGGGGAATCTCAAGTGGATATTGGTTTTTCATCTTTTGGTTCAAATGTTACTTATGAAAAACGCTTAGATTTATCCGATTGGAGATTTGATCCGGAAAAAGAAAGCGCTTTTGAATCTTTGGGTATGAACCCCGTTCGAGCCAAAATAGAGATGACGTTATCTAAAGTGGTGGATAATTCTCCGGCGCAGAAAGCGGGTTTGCAAGTAGGGGATAAAATTTTAAATAAAAATTTGACCGCACTTTCATGGCAGGATTTTGTAAAACTGGTCGAACTAGGGCGACCAATTCCTTTAAAAATTGAACGTGATGGCAATATTTTTGACAAAATGGTGCAGCCGGAAAAAAATACAGAGAACCGTTGGTTTGTGGGGATAAGTCCAACCTTTTTAAATATCGGCGAGCAGTACCGCACAGAATTAAAATATGGTATTCTTGATGCCCTGTCGAAAGGTGTAGAAAAAACGGCACAATTATCTTGGTTAACCGTTAAAGTGATGGGCAAATTATTTACCGGTGATCTTTCTTTAAATAATTTAAGCGGTCCGATTTCTATTGCAAAGGGTGCAGGCGCGTCATCAAGTGTTGGATGGGTTTATTTCCTGAGCTTTATGGCGTTAATCAGCGTCAATTTAGGCATTATGAATTTATTTCCGTTGCCGGTTCTGGATGGTGGACATCTGGTGTTTTTGGCGGCAGAAGGTATTAAAGGAAAACCTGTTTCCGAGCAGGTACAACATTTAAGTTATCGCATTGGAGCGGCATTGCTATTAACCTTAATGGTATTTGCACTTTTCAACGATTTCTTACGTTTATAAATTTTTATAGTAAATAGGATACAGTCGATGAAAAAACTTCTAATTGCAAGTTTATTATTCGGTACGGCAACAAGCGTGTTGGCTGCCCCTTTCTTGGCAAAAGACATTCGCATAGATGGCGTTCAGGGTGAATTAGAACAACAAATTCTCGCGGGGTTGCCGGTTCGTTCAGGTCAACGAGTGACCGATAACGATGTGGCAAATATTGTTCGCAATTTATTCGTAAGTGGTCGATTTGATGATGTGAAAGCTTATCGTGATGGTGATTCTCTAGTGGTGAGCGTGGTTGCCAAGCCGATTATTTCGGAAGTGCATATTAAAGGAAATTCTTTAATTCCAACGGAAGCATTAAAACAAAATCTGGATTCGAACGGTTTTAGAGCAGGAGATGTACTTAATCGTGCGAAACTTGACGAGTTCGTGAAAGGCGTGAGAGAACACTATAAAAGTGTAGGGCGTTATAATGCTAAAGTCGATGCGATTGTAAATACGCTCCCAAATAATCGTGCGGAGATCAATCTTCAAATTGATGAAGATGATACGGCAAAATTAAAATCCGTCACCTTTAATGGTAATACAGAGGTTTCCAGTAGTACATTACAAGAACAAATGGAGTTGCAACCGGATGCATGGTGGAAACTATGGGGCAATAAATTTGATGCAACCCAATTTGATAAAGATTTACAATCTATTCAACAGTACTACCAAAATAATGGTTATGCTAAGGCGTATGTTACCAATACAGATGTTCAGCTAAATGATGAACAAACCAAAGCGGAAGTGACGATAGATATTAACGAAGGAGAAAAATACGATTTAGCTAGTGCTCGTATTGTTGGTAATTTAGGTGGGATGGCTGAAGAATTACAGCCGTTACTAAACAACCTTCACTTAAGCGATACTTTTAGTCGGGCCGATGTGACCGATGTCGAAAATGCTATCAAAGCAAAACTAGGGGAACGTGGTTATGGTAGTGCAACCGTCAATACCGTACCAACATTTGATGATGCGAATAAAACAATCGCTCTAACTTTTGTCGTTGATGCAGGTCGTCGTTTATCCGTTCGCCAAGTTCAATTTGAAGGTAATACTGTTTCAGCCGATAGTACATTACGTCAGGAAATGCGCCAGCAGGAGGGTTCTTGGTATAATGCGCAATTAGTCGAGTTGGGTAAAATTCGTTTGGATAGAACAGGCTTCTTTGAAACGGTTGAAAGCCGGATTGATCCGATTGAAGGTTCTAATGACGAAGTGAATGTGGTTTATAAAGTCAAAGAACGTAATACAGGTAGTATTAACTTTGGGGTAGGTTATGGTACGGAAAGTGGTATTAGTTACCAAGCCAGTATTAAACAGGATAATTTTTTAGGTACAGGGGCTGCGGTAAGTTTAGCAGGCTCTCGTAATGATTACGGTACGACGATTAACCTTGGCTACACCGAACCATATTTTACAAAAGACGGGGTAAGCTTAGGTGGTAATGTATTCTATGAAACTTACGATAACTCCGATAGCGATACTTCATCGACTTATAAACGTACGACTTATGGTGGCAATGTTACCTTAGGTTTCCCGGTAAATGAAAATAACTCATACTATGTAGGGTTAGGTTACACTTATAATAAAATTAGTAATTTCTCTCGAGAATATAATCGTGATCTTTATTTAGCCTCCATGAATTTTGATTCAACCTCTATCAAATCTCATGATTTTGATTTTTCCTTTGGTTGGAATTATAACAGTTTAAACCGCGGTTATTTCCCAACTAAAGGGGTGAAGGCAAGTATTGGTGGGCGAGTTACCATTCCGGGTTCCGATAATAAATATTACAAACTTAATGCAGATGTCCAAGGCTATTATCCGCTTGATCGTGCGCATAACTGGGTCATTTCAGGTAAGGCAGGGTTAGGCTATGCAAGTGGTTTTGGTGATAAACGTTTACCGTTCTATCAAAACTATACGGCGGGTGGTATTGGATCACTACGTGGTTTTTCGTATGGTGCAGTAGGACCGAATGCGATTTATTGGGTAAAAGATAAGAAGGGTAATGAAGGATATAATGCTAATGGGAGTAGCGATATTGTTGGCGGGAATGCTATTGCCACAGCGAGTGTTGAATTAATTCTACCGACGCCGTTTGTGGCAGAAAAAAATCAGAATTCTGTCAGAACTTCATTATTTGTTGATGCGGCAAGCGTATGGAATACCAAATGGACGGCACAAGATAAGGCAAACTTCCCTAACTTACCGGATTACAGCGATCCAAGCCGCATTCGTGCTTCTGCTGGTGTCGGTTTCCAATGGCAATCACCAATCGGGCCATTGGTATTCTCTTATGCCAAACCGATCAAAAAATATGAAAATGATGATGTAGAACAATTCCAGTTTAGTATTGGCGGTTCTTTCTAATCGAACTTTTTATTTATCTTCTAGTCAAAACAAGCACTTGCACAGCATATATTCAGGCTGTGCAAGCATGATTAACTACTTAACCTAATAAGGAAATTTCAATGAAAAATGTTTTAAAAGTCACCGCACTTTCAGTAGGTATCGCACTTGCATCAGGTTTTGCCGCTGCAGATGAAAATATTGCATTTATTAACGCCGGGTATTTATTCCAAAACCACCCGGATCGTCAAGCTATTGCAGATAAATTAGATTCTGAATTGAAACCGACAGCAGATAAATTGGCTGCAAGCAAAAAAGAAATTGATAATAAAATTGCCGCATCACGTAAAAAAGTAGAAGCAAAAATTGAGGCTTTGAAAAAAGATGCGCCGCGTTTACGTCAAGCTGAAATTCAAAAGCGTGAAGAAGAAATTAATAAGTTCGGAGCTAATGAAGAAGCCGCATTGACGAAATTGATGCAAGAGCAAGATAAAAAAGTAGCGGAGTTCCAAGAAGAAAGCGATAAACGCCAAACAGAAGCTCGTGCAAAATTATTAGAAAGTATCCAAGTCGCAACAAATAATGTAGCAAAAGCAAAAGGTTATACCTATGTACTTGATGCAAATTCTGTGGTATTTGCAGTAGAAGGTAAAGATATTACCGAAGAAGTATTAAAATCTATTCCTGTAACTGAAAAAGCTACGGCACCGGCTAAAACAGAAGAGAAGAAATAATAGGTTCTCATAATGCAAAAATCCTATTCTTTACAAGAATTGGCGAATCAAATCGGCGCTACCCTTCGTGGTAACGCCGATACTGTTGTAGCAAATATCGCTCCTCTTGATAAAGCGCAAGCTCATCAACTCACCTTCATTTCCAATGTAAAATTTCGTCCATTATTAAAAGAATCTCAAGCCGGTGTTTTAGTGGTATCCGAAGCTGATGTTGAATTTTGTGCGAAGGAAAGTAATTTACTCATTGTTAAAGATCCTTATGTAGCTTATGCGATTTTAGCGCAATATATGGACAGCACACCAAAAGCAGCAAAAGGCATTGCGCCAAGTGCGGTCATTTCTGATGGTGTTTCTTTAGGTGAAAATGTATCAATTGGAGCAAATAGTGTCATAGAAGAGGGCGCAATATTAGGCGATAACGTGATTATCGGTGCAAATTGCTTTGTGGGAAAAAACACAAAAATTGCTACCGGTACGCAACTTTGGGCGAATGTGACCGTTTATCATGATGTAGAAATTGGTTCAAACTGTTTAATTCAATCCGGTGCGGTAATTGGTAGTGATGGTTTTGGTTATGCGAATGATCGCGGTCGTTGGATTAAAATTCCACAAGTGGGTCAAGTTATTATCGGTAACAATGTTGAAATCGGCGCTTGTACTTGTATCGATCGGGGCGCATTAGATGCAACAGTGATCGAAGATAATGTGATTATCGATAATCTTTGTCAAATTGCCCATAATGTTTACATTGGCACAGGTACGGCGGTAGCAGGCGGTGTGATTATGGCGGGGAGTCTGACTGTAGGGCGTTATTGCCTTATCGGTGGCGCGAGTGTGATCAACGGCCATATGGAAATCTGTGACAAAGTGACGATTACCGGCATGGGAATGGTGATGCGGCCAATTACCGAACCAGGGATTTATTCTTCCGGTATTCCGTTGCAAACCAATAAAGAGTGGCGTAAAACAGCGGCACTGACTTTGGGGATTGATGGAATGAATAAGCGTTTAAAAGCACTTGAAAAGAAAATCAGTTAATCCTTAAAACGCACCGCACTTTAGTGGTGCGTTTTGTTTTTAATCATAAATATCGTATAATTCACGCGAATCTAGTTTTTTATTTGTAAAGGTATCAACGTGTCAGAACAGCAATCAAGAGTGATCGAAGCGAAAGAAATTATGACTTTATTACCACACCGTTATCCGTTTTTATTAGTGGATCGAGTGTTGGATTTCAAGGAAGGCGAATGGTTAAAAGCGATAAAGAATATCAGTGTTAATGAACCTTGTTTTACCGGACATTTTCCCGGTGAACCGATTCTGCCGGGGGTATTAATTTTAGAAGCGCTAGCCCAAGCCATGGGCATTTTAGCGTTTAAAACCCATGAATTAAAAGGCGGAGAATTATTCTATTTTGCGGGAATTGATGAAGCCCGTTTTAAACGTCCTGTGTTACCGGGAGATCAAATGGAATTAAATGTTCAAGTGATTAAAGAACGCCGCGGAATAACCGCTTTCACAGGCATTGCCACGGTAAATGGTGAAGTGGCTTGTGAAGCAAAATTAATGTGCGCACGTCGCTAAATAAGGAAATAACTATGATTCACTCAAGTGCAAAAATCCACCCGACAGCATTAGTTGAAGAAGGGGCTATCATTGGTGAGGATGTGGTAATTGGTCCTTTCTGTATTGTTGAAGGTTCTGTTGAGATTAAAGCACGCACCGTGTTGAAATCACACGTGGTAGTACGTGGCGATACAGTGATTGGTGAGGATAACGAAATTTATCAATTTGCAACGATTGGCGAAGTCAACCAGGATTTAAAATACAAAGGTGAGGCGACAAAAACCATTGTTGGTAATGCTAATAGAATTCGCGAACATGTGACGATTCATCGGGGGACTATCCAAGGTGGTGGCGTAACCCGTATCGGTAATAATAATCTTCTGATGATTAACGTACACGTTGCGCATGATTGCCAAATCAAAAATAATTGTATCTTAGCCAATAATGCCACCCTTGCCGGTCATGTTGAATTAGATGATTTTGTAATTGTTGGCGGTATGTCTGCCATTCATCAATTTGTGGTTGTAGGGGCTCACGTAATGTTAGGCGGTGGTTCAATGGTTAGCCAAGATGTACCGCCTTATGTGATGGCGCAAGGCAATCATGCCCGTCCGTTTGGCGTGAATTTAGAAGGCTTAAAACGCCGTGGATTTGATAAACCGACGATGCACGCAATTCGTAATATATATAAGATGATCTACCGTAGCGGTAAAACGCTTGAGGAAATTATTCCGGAAATTGAACAAATTGCTGAAACCGATTCCGCTATCAGTTTCTTTACCAATTTCTTCAAACGATCAACCCGCGGAATTATTCGTTAACAGCGTTGCTCTCTTTTAGAAAGAGTAAACATCATTAACAATTAGCCGTACTTTAATCCAAAGTGCGGTTATTTTTTAGGATAAATTTAATGAACAAGGAAAATCCGACTATCGCACTTGTTGCGGGAGAAATTTCAGGTGATATTCTCGGCGCAGGCTTGATTCGTCAGCTGAAAACTCATTATCCTAATGCTCGCTTTATGGGGATTGCCGGTCCTAGAATGTTGGCTGAAGGTTGCGAAACCTTGGTTGATATGGATGAACTTTCTGTTATGGGATTGGCTGAAGTCGTTAGGCATCTACCACGTTTGCTAAGAATCCGTAAAAATGTGATTCAAACCATGTTACAGGAAAAGCCTGATGTGTATATTGGTATTGATGCACCGGATTTTAATTTAGATGTAGAGCTGAAACTCAAAGCGAACGGCATTAAAACTATTCATTATGTTAGCCCTTCCGTGTGGGCATGGCGTCAGAATCGAATTCATAAAATTGCGAAAGCCACGAATCAAGTATTGGCATTTTTGCCTTTTGAAAAAGCGTTTTATGATAAATTTAATGTGCCTTGTCGCTTTGTCGGTCATACTATGGCGGATGCGATTCCATTAAAACCGAATCGTGTCGAGGCTTGTCAATTTCTCAATATCGATCCGACCCAACGTTATTTAGCGATACTTGTAGGGAGCCGAAGGGCAGAAGTTGAATTTTTAGCCGAGCCTTTTTTGAAAACGGCATTATTGTTGAAAGAGCAATTTCCCGATTTACAATTTCTTGTCCCATTAGTCAATGAAAAACGCCGACAACAATTCGAAGCCATTAAGGCAAGAGTTGCTCCGGATCTAGCGATGTACCTGATTGATGGCAATGCACGCCAAGTTTTGATTGCGGCACAGGCTACGCTATTGGCTTCCGGCACGGCGGCCCTTGAGGCAATGTTATGTAAATCACCGATGGTGGTAGGTTATAAAATGAAACCGCTCACTTATTTACTGGCAAAGCACTTAGTGAAGACTGACTATATTTCCCTACCAAATTTACTCGCAAATGAAATGTTAGTACCGGAAATGATTCAAGAACATTGTGAGCCTGCATTACTTGCCGAAAAACTGGCGGAATATTTGTCTGACGAAGAAAGTGCGGTTAAAAAACGCCACGTTTTAATTCAATGTTTCACGGACTTACACCAACAAATCCAATGTGATGCGGATAAACAAGCGGCTCAAGCGGTAATTGATTTATTAGAGGAATCTCAAAATGTTTGAATATCCACAAGGCTATGAACTTATTGCCGGTGTAGATGAAGTGGGGAGAGGCCCTTTAGTGGGTGCAGTAGTGACGGCTGCGGTGATTTTAGATCCGAATTATCCCATTGAAGGCTTAGCGGATTCAAAAAAATTGACGGAAAAAAAACGCCTTATCTTGGCAGAAGAAATTAAACAAAAAGCACTCGCATGGTCATTAGGGCGCGCGGAAGCGGAAGAAATTGATGAACTGAATATTTTGCAGGCATCCTTACTTGCCATGACACGAGCGGTAAAATCTTTAAAAATTCAACCGCACTTTGTGCTGGTAGATGGGAATAAAATTCCTAAAGATCTCAATATTCCCGCCCAAGCTATTGTGAAGGGCGACAGTCTGGTGGCGGAAATTAGTGCCGCCTCTATTTTGGCAAAAGTGGCACGGGATCAGGAAATGGAAGCCTTGGATCGTCAATATCCTGAGTATGCTTTTGCCCAACATAAAGGGTATCCGACCAAATTACATTTGGAGAAATTAGCCGAATTGGGCGCATTGCCACAGCATCGCCGTAGTTTCTCACCGGTTCGCAAAGTATTAGAAAATCGCTAAAGATGAGGGAAAGGAGATGAATACCATATTCACAAATGCGCTTTGGGTTAGCCCGCTTTTCTGGACGCTCGCTTTGTTAGCCGTTGCTGTGATTTTGTTCATGAGAAATAAAGTACGAATGGATGCGGTTGCACTTTTGGTGATGTTGGCATTTTATTTGAGCGGTATTTTAACCACTAATGAGATTTTTGCCGGCTTTAGCGATCCGAATATTATTTTGATTGCATTATTGTTCATTATTGGTGAAGGATTGGTGCGTACAGGGGTTGCTTATCAAGTGAGTGAAGGGATCTTGAAACTTGCCGGAAATAGTGAAACCAAAGTCTTGGTGTTACTGATGCTTGCTGTAGCAGGTTTGGGGGCATTTATGAGCTCTACAGGGGTAGTGGCGATTTTTATCCCTGTGGCATTGATGATCTGTCGCCAAATGAATCTTTCCCCAAAACGCTTAATGATGCCGTTGAGTGTGGCTGGTTTAATAAGCGGTATGATGACACTCATCGCCACCGCACCTAACTTGGTAGTGAATGCGGAATTGGTTAAAGATACAGGCGTTCGTTTAAAGTTTTTTGATTTCACCCCTATCGGTATCGTTATTTTATTTTTAGGAATTGGTTATATGCTATTAACCCGCCGTTGGCTTGGAGGAAATATTGCCACGGATAGCCAAGAAAATAATCAACGTTCCATGGCTGAATTGATTGATGAATATGGTTTACGCGGTCGTGCAAAGCGTTTTGTAGTGCGTACAGGTTCGCCTTTTATCGGCAAAAAACTAGATGAATTACATTTACGCTCCAACTATGGGGCGAATGTCTTAGCGATTGAACGTTGGAAACGTTTTCGCCCAACTTATATGATGCCACTTGCTACCTCTGAAATTCACGAAAAAGATATTTTGATGATTGATATTGGTCAACAGGAATTTAATTTAGCGGAGTTTTGTCAAACCCATAATTTAGAACCGGCAGAGATTAAATCTCAATCTTTTGATGAGCAGGCGAAATCTATTGGAATGGCGGAATTAGCCTTAGTGCCGGGGTCGGCATTGATTGATAAAACTACACAAGAGTTGGCGTTTCGTTCTCGTTATGGATTAAATGTGGTGGGGATCAAGCGGGATGGCGAGTTGATTTCGGATAGCTTTTCCGGCACACCTTATAAGCTTGGTGATTTAATTCTCGTTATTGGCGATTGGAAAGTGATTCAACAAATGCGTAACCGCACCAAGGATTTTGTGGTACTCACTTATCCAAAAGAAATGGACCGCGTCGCACCGGCACAAAGCCAAGCACCGCAAGCCTTGCTTTCCGTGTTAGTGATGGTGTTATTAATGGTATTCGGTCTTGTACCCAATGTGATTGCAGCACTCATTGGTTGTCTAATGTTGGGCTATTTCCGTTGTGTCGATGCCAAAAGTGCTTATGATTCCATTCATTGGCCAAGTTTAATTTTGATTATCGGTATGATGCCGTTTGCCACAGCATTACAAAAAACCGGTGGGATTCAACTTGCTGTGGAAGGAATGCTACAGCTGATGGGTAATTGGGGAATGCACCTCGTGCTGATGATGTTATTTATTTTCTGCGCTGTCGTGGGATTGTTTATTTCCAATACGGCGACTGCAATTTTGGTTGCGCCGATTGCTATCTCGTTAGCACAACAGCTTCAGGTATCGCCTATTCCTTTTGCAATGGTAGTTGCCATTGCCGCTTCCGCTGCCTTTATGACTCCGGTATCTTCACCGGTGAATACAATGGTGATGGGGCCGGGAGGATACAAATTTAGTGATTTTTTAAAAATTGGTGTGCCCTTTACATTGATTGTCATGGTAGTCAGTGTGTTTTTAATTCCATTTTTATTTCCATTTTAAACATTGAGATTTGATACAAAAATTTAAGGAAAAATATGACCGCACTTTTAAAAATTGGCCTTGTTTCTGTGTCTGATAGGGCTTCATCGGGAATATATCAAGATCAAGGTATTCCCGAATTACAGGCTTGGTTAGAGAAGGCATTAATCGATCCTTTCTATGTGGAAACCCGATTAATTCCAGATGAACAAAGCATTATTGAGCAAACCCTCAGAGAGTTGGTCGATGAACAAGGCTGTCATCTTGTATTAACCACAGGGGGAACGGGGCCGGCGAAACGTGATGTAACACCTGATGCAACCTTAGCGGTCGCCGATCGTGAAATGCCCGGTTTTGGAGAGCAAATGCGTCAAGTGAGTTTACATTTTGTTCCTACGGCGATTTTATCCCGTCAAGTTGGAGTGATTCGCAAAGAAAGCTTGATTTTAAATTTACCGGGGCAACCCAAAGCCATTAAAGAAACCTTAGAAGGGGTGAAAGACAAAGACGGCAATGTGCTGGTGAGAGGTGTTTTCAGTGCTGTGCCTTATTGTTTACAGCTCATTAACGGGGTGTATATTGATACTCACTTAGAGATTATTGAAAGTTTCCGCCCAAAATCGGCAAGACGGGAAAATTTGGAGAAATAAAATGAAAAAAATTGAAGCAATGATTCGCCCATTTAAGTTGGATGATGTACGTGAAAACCTTTCCGATATCGGTATTAGCGGGATGACAGTGACTGAAGTGCGAGGTTTTGGTCGCCAAAAAGGGCATACTGAACTTTACCGTGGGGCAGAATATATGGTGGATTTTCTACCAAAAGTGAAAATGGAAATTGTCGTGCCTGATGATTTACTTGAACAATGCCTTGAAACTATTGCAGAAACCTGCCAAACCGGAAAAATCGGTGATGGAAAAATCTTTGTTTATGATGTAGAGCGGGTGATCCGCATTCGTACAGGTGAAGAAAATGAGGAAGCCATTTAGTGGAAAACCGCTTAAATTTACACCGCACTTTGTTAGGAATTGTCGCCGTTGTTATTATTTTAGCTAGCATAAAATTAGCAGCTTGAAATTGTCGTACCATTTTTACCGGCATTTTGTTGCCATTATTTGCTCTCCTATTATTAAGGCAATGACCGTCCGCCACGTTTCTCATTGGCTTGCGATGGTATTGCTGTTTATCTTGATTTCCCTCCATTTCCTTTTCTCTGTTGAGATTGATTAATAGCAGTGTGCGGGAGTTTATTGCTGTTTTCTTTAAGAGTTGATGCTTCATTGGAATACCCCTGTTAAATGATTAAACTAACGGTAGTTTGCCGAAATACCTCCAAAGTGCAGTGATACTCTACAAATAAGACAATGTTGAAGCTTGATTTTTGAGATATTCATCATAAATTTTTTTTGAATAAAAATAAGTTTTATCCTTTTGACATTATTTGATTTTCTTTCCTTAGGTAAAACAAATCAAATCATTAACCGAGTATTAAAGTGCGGTCATTTTTTCACTCATTTTAAATTTATTCAGCTTTACCAATGCGATGTGATTATTTTTTATACATATAAACGATAATTTTATCAATTCCTGTCATTTTTGCTCATCTCATTCGTCCAATATGTACTGGCGTGCTTATCAGAAAGATAGGCAATGCTTATTTATAAAACAAATAGCTAAGTTTTATCCTGAATTGGATTAATGATTAAGCATTTGCTTAAACGACTATTCCATAGCTCACTGATTTACTGATAACGCCAATACCAACAAAGTCAATGAATGGCTTTGTTGTCTTAATTTTACGATTTAATTACCTAGGAATCTTTTACAGGAGACAAACAAAATGAGTACCTCAATAAGAAGGTCTATTAGTTACTTACTCTACTTGTCCTTATTTTCCGGCACTGCTTTTGCGACCGATGTACTTACTCAAGAGCAGCAAAATTTAAAGCATCAAAAAGTCATCCAAGAGACAGAAGAAGCCTTAAGGAAAGCAAAAATATTTTTGCGAGAAGAGAGTAAACAGGAAACAGACTCTATTACAAAAGATGAGAGTCAAACTGACCGCACTATTAAGCGTATTACAGTCGATCAAGCTGGGCGATCTGTTTATTTAGATTTTGATTCTGTTATTAAACAATATGAAGAAAAGCCTCTAACTACAAAACAGGTATTTGCCTTAGTGAAAGACTTAACGGATGTCTTATACCGTGCGGGTTATGTAACCAGTGCGATTGGTTTAAAAAATAATGTGGCAGATAAAAATGAACTAGATTTCATTATTCACTGGGGATATGTCAACGATTATTTGGTCAACGGTGAAAAACCAAGCTCATTTAAAGATAAAGCAATGGTTTTTACTCTACCAAGTCTGAAAAATAAATTACTGAATGTTTACGATGTGGATCAATTAGTGGAGATTTTAAATACCACCAATAAATCTGCAGAAATAAAAGTGATTGCAGCAGAGAAAGAGGGTGAGTCTAATTTTAATTTAGTAACCAATCGCACCTATTTGCCTAAGGTAACGTTAGGATTTAATAATTCCGGTGCTGAAAATAATGCAAATGGTCGTAATCAAATTACTGCAAGTGTGAATTGGAGTGATTTATTAGGTACAAATGATAGTTGGTATTTTTCAACAGGATATCGATTATATAAAGGGCATAAAAAGAATAGCCAACAAAACTATTTATTAAGTTATAGTCAGCCATTTTCTACCTATACTTTAGATATAAAAGTTTCACAATCCGATTCTAAAAAAGAAATAAAAGGTATTCATTCTTATAATTCCGAGGGGAAAATTAAAACAGCAAATATTAAATTAGCTAAAGTGCTTTCTCGAAATAAAGATATGATTCTTTCTGCTTACGGAGAATTGGAATTTAAAACTAAGAAAAATTATATCGGAGAGCGTTTAGTTAGCCATTACAATAATAATAAGTTAACCATTGGTTTATCTTATATTAAGAATTTTTTAGGGGGGAAACTCTATAACGATATTTCTTATTCAAATGGATTAGGTTGGTTTGGTGCTAATAGTTTAGCTTATAACTCAAAGGGTGATAAAACGCTTTCTTTATTATCGGGAACAATGAGTTGGTATAAGAGTTTTGCTTTGCAAGAAAGACCGCTTAACTACCAACTTCGTTTAGGATTTCAGTATTCACCTTATAGTTTATATGGGGATAATCAATTTTCTATCGGTGATGAATATACCGTTAGAGGTTTTAAAGGAGGGATAATTTCTGGAGACAGTGGTTATTATCTTTCTCAAACAGTTGATATACCTTTTTATCCTGAAAAAATGTCTATTTCTCAAGTCAAACCTTTCTTAGGAATTGATTTTGGTCGAACTTTTAATCATGCCCAAAATGATAATGAAACACTTGTCGGGGCTGCTGTTGGTACACGAATCCAAGTTAGCCGTCTTAATTTATCTTTTACTTATTCTAAACCCATCAAGAATGTAAAGACAAATAAAGGCGATTCCAATATTTATTATGTAAATGGCTCAATTTCATTTTAATTCATATTTTAAAATAGGAGAAACTTAGTATGAATAAAAATAGATATAAACTGATTTTTAGTAAATCAAAATCATGTTTAGTTCCCGTCGCTGAATATATTAATTATGAATCAGGCGACACCGGTAGTGTAGAAAATAAAGAAGAAAGCGAATCTGGTAGTGAAGGACACCATATTTTCCGTCTATCTACATTTTCTTGTCTTATTAAATCGCGCTTGTTACACCTGGGAAATGCAGCATTAGCCTTCTTATTTGTTGTGCCAAATACTGTATTTGCAGATGTAAATAGCAAGGATATCATTTTAGATAAAAATAATCGTGAAACAAAAATATCCGAAACAACCAATGGCGTACATATTATTGAGATTGCTAAGCCTCAATATGATGGTATTTCTGATAATAAATTCCAAAAATTCAATGTAGGCAATGGTGCGGTATTTAATAACAGCAATAAGGAAGGAAATTCTTATTTAGTTGGGAATTTAGAAAAAAACCAAAATTTTGATAAAGATACGGCTAAGGCGATTTTAACTCAAGTAACCGGCAGTCAAATGAGTAAAATTAAAGGGGGGCTTGAAGTATTTGGTGATAAGGCAGATTTATTAATTGTTAACCCAAATGGGATCAATATAAACGGGGTGCAAACATTTAATACAGATCGTTTTGTAGCCTCAACCAGTAATGTGATTGATCCGAAAAATGGCTTAAAACTTTCTGTTGAGAAAGGAACGGTGACCATTGATAAAGACGGGATTGCCACCGACGGATTGAAATATTTAGATATTGTTGCGAAAAAAATTGAGCAAAAAGGTGCAGTCCGTAACATCAATGATAAAGCGCCTGTTGAAACCAATATAACCTTTGTTGCAGGTTCATCAGAATACGATGTGAAAGCAAGAAAGGCGAAATCGAAGTCGACTAAATCCACGGAAATCGCAATTACCGGTACTGAAGCCGGCGCTATGTACGGTAATCATATCCAATTTATCACAACAGATACGGGGGCTGGAGTAAATCACAAAGGTATTATTCTTTCCGAAAAAGATATCCAAATTGAGAATGCACAAGGTAAGGTTGAAGTTGCTACATTACAAGCTAAACAGAACGTATCCTCAAAAGGTAGTAAAAAGCTTGATATTAATGGCCAAATCTCGGCTGGGAAAGCAATCAATCTAAACTCAACAGAAGTTAATTTAAAACAAAATACAAAGGTAAGCAGTCAAAAAGTTGATATTTCTGCGAATAAAACCACTACGGACAAAAATGCCAAAATTAGAGGTACAAATGTTAATATCAATAGCCAATCAACTCAAATTGGTAAGGACTCAACTGTAATTGCAACAAATCTGGATATTAAGGGTAAGAATCTAGAAAATAACGGTACGATTGCAGCTCGTTTTAATAAAATTTATGTAGAAAAGCTAGATAATAAGAAAGATATTCTAGCCGAAAAGACGCTTGATATATCTACCTTTGGTAATATTTTATCCCAAAATAATATTACTCGGGATGATGGTTATCACAATAATGGGACTATTCAAAGTAAAGGAACTGCGAACCTTACGTTTAGATTCACTCATTTCCACTCAGCTTCTCATAAACTACCGGAGGCTAGAGAAAAATTAACGCTTTCTGCTAAGGAAGTCTTTTTTGATAAAGGTTCGGAAAACCAATTATCATCTTCACTGGATATCAACTCAAACGATGATGTTTTTATCAATAAAGGGGTATTAACTAGCGCTAATCAATTATCTGTAAAGGGTCAAAAAATTATAAACGAAGGTTTATTAGGGGCAAAAAACAGCTTAAATCTAACTTCCTTCTCAAATATTACCAATAATGCTGCTGGCGTTTTACATTCAGATGGTGTAATGAATTTAAATGCCGATGATATTATTCATAATCGGGGAGAAATTCTTTCAAAAGGGAAAATCACTGTATCAGCACAAAAGTTATTTAATGATATTGAGTTTCAGGGCAGTGTATACCATTATGATCAAAGTATTAAGTCGACAATTATCGATCCAGGTTCAACCAGAACGGATTATTATAGCATTTTCGGTTCTATTCCAAGATTAGGGAATAATTTAAAAATTTCTCATATAGGTAATATTCGTGGTGAAAGTGACTTTGAATTTATTCAAAAAAAATCCAAACTAAGTGATGCAGGAATAACTAATCACGGCATTATTAACATTCAAGGAAATCTAATTTCTAATGGAGCAAAAAGCATCATTAATGATATGAGAAGTGCCAAATTTAATATATTTGATTATTATTTAAATTCACCAGCAAATATTACTATTGAATTTCAACCGGTTCTCAATGGAATTGGGATTCCATTACAAAATAGTGTAGAATATGAATTTGACTCTGTAGCTGCATTAATAAAATTCTTTTTTGAAGAGAACGGTACTGAGCGTTATATACAAGGTAATTTTTTAACTGTCTCGGTAGATAAACAACAAGTTTTAAAACTATTAAAATCAGTCAGGGCTCCATTATTACAATCCACATTAACAACTATATTAGGTGCTAATTGGGAAAGTAAATCTTTGATGGAATTAAAAGCCGCATATGAGGCTTCAGAAAGAGCAAGTAAACTTGGTTCTAAAAATATAGAGCTTTATCCTAAGAAAAAATCAAAAATACTAGCCGGCTCTTTTATTGGAGATACTAATATTTTAGTAAATGGTAAAAGAGGCGAGGAAGGAGCTTTTGATGATAAAGTGTCTATTGGGAAGCATACAATCCAAGCACCGCCGATTCAATTAAAACCCTTTGTTGTACAACCGGAAAATAATGGCAATAGCGAAATTGATTTATCCACATTATTAGAATTATTGTCTAATCCGAATTTATTCATTGATCGCTCGTTTAATAAGAAAAAAGAAGACAACACCAATATCTTTGTTCCGAAAGAAGATACAGATCTATTAGGTGAAACTGAAGAAGAGAAAAAACAGCGTCTAGAAAAAGAACGTCTTCTTGAAAAAGAGCGTTTAGGAGAGGCAGAACGTAGAAAAAAACAATTAGAAGAGGAACAGAAAAAACTAGAATCGCTTTCTGAAGAGGAAAAACAACGTCTCAAAGAGTATGAGAAAAAATTAGCCGAAGAGAAAAGAAAAGCCGATGAATTGGCTAAGCAAAGAGACATTCCGGTAGATAAAGATCGCGCTCGAGTAGAAGTTGATCCGCTTTACCATACGAGAATGAAATATATCAACCAAAATGATTATGTTGGCTCCGATTATTTCTTTAATAATGTTGCGCCAAGAGGAACGGAAGACAAAGTAAGTGTCATTGGTGATAGCTATTTTGAACACCAATTGATTACCCGTAGTATTGAGAAAAAGGTCGATAATCATTTGGCTCTCAAGTACGATTTGACGAATGTCGAGTTGGTTAAACGTTTAATGGATAATGCGTACCATACGTCTGGAGATCTAAACTTAACCTTAGGTAAGGCATTAACTAAAGAGCAACAAGACAATCTAAAAGAGGATATTATTTGGTATGTCAAATCCACCATTAATGGAAAAGAGACGTATGTACCTCAGGTCTATTTTGCGAAGCAAACGTTGGAAGATGCTGAAAAATATAAAGGGCTAGGAAGTGCGGTCATTAATGCGAGAGAATTGAAGTTAAAGGCTCACGATGTCCAAAATGCCGGCACGATTGCAGGAAATCGTGTTGATATTGAAGCGGAAAATAAAATTAAAAATACAGGGGATATTTTAGGTAAAGAACTGGTTCGCCTGAAAGGACACAAAGGTATTGAATCGACTGCTACTTCCTATGCTGATAAGAAAGGAAATACGGTTATTCAGAAATCAAGGATAGCTTCAGAGCAACACGTACATTTAGAAACTGATTTAGATAGCGATATTGATATTACAGCCTCTGATGTAAAAGCAAAAACCGGTTTTGTAAAAACTAAAGATCTCAAAGCTAAAGATTCCCATAAATTTAGCAGTAGTCATAAACAGAAACAGATATTCGCTACAGGATTATTGGGAGAACAATATCAAGCAGGGGGAGAAACGGAAGATACTTATAGTGCGGAATCCGTTGGTTCGGAATTAGAATTTGATCATCTTCATTTGGCTGTAAAAGGTGATGTAGAACAGACCGGTAGCAAGATAAAAGCAGATCGTATAACCGGCGTTATACAAGGTGATTATAAAACTAAAACAGGGCAAAATATCCAACATACGGATAAATCAAAAGGCGTCTTTGGTGTATTTGCAAGCGCGTCAGCTGCCGGTGGCGGGAAGTCTGTTTCGGCTTCTGCTGATAGTATCGATGGTGTCTCGACTCAAATATCAGAAAGTGATTACACCGGGGCTAATGCTGAATCAGGCATAAAGTTTGAGCAAGAAAAATCATCGAGAACTGACTTGAAAAACGTCAATAGCGAACTTGACGCGAAAAGCGGTGATTTACAGGTTTTAGGGACTTTAGATATCGGTGGACTTGATATTAATAAATCAATGCCTGAATCAGCATCTGAATTAACGCAATCAACGACCAACGAAGAAGCGAATAAAACAGAAGATGACAATTCTACAGATAAAGCTTCAGAAGTAGAGAAGCCTGTAGAAAATAATCAAACAAAAGGTACTAATCCAAATTTACGCAAGCTATCTAAAGAAGAAATTGAAGAATTGATGGCGGAAAAAGATCAAGCCTTTTTTGACGCTCAGAAAGAACTGCGTAATGATAAGTTGAAATTAACCGCCAAAGAAATTATTTCAACCAAATACCAAGATGAAACTGATTTTAAATCGTCTAAATCCTCTTTTAAATTGGGTGCAACCGGCGAAGCTCACTCTGCAATTGCTGATGTTGTTAGCCATTCAATTAAACAAGCAGAAGATGCTAAAAAAGGTATTAAACAAGACGGTACGGCTGCATTACAAGTGACGAGTGACATCGCTAATTTAGTGACAGGTGATTTAGTTGGTGGTTCAGTTAAAGCCCAAACTGGCTATAGCCAATCTAATACGGGTTTTAACGAAAAATCGGATAATCGTAATACCTTAAACGGTAACCTTGTCTTGAGTGCAACAGAGGGGGGAATTGAATTAAATAACGTTGAACGCAGTAAGAGCGGCAAACTCTCTCTAAATGCAAAAGATAAAATTACGATAAATGCGGGTAAAACAGAAAGAACAGAGTCGGATGAATCTTTGTACGCAAAAGTATCCGCTGGAGGTACAGTGTCTTGTGGGGTGATGTCTCAAGGCTGTGCAGTTGGTGTAACTGCTGGTGTTGAAGCAGGATATTCTACTACAAATACCAAGGCGACTACCTATCAAAATAGCCAATTATTGGGTGATGAAATTGAGATCAATACAGAAAGTGATCTCACCCTATCAGGTGCTAATATTAAAGCGGATGTTTATCGTACAAAAGTGGAAGGGAAAACCTCAATTGAATCTAAGCAAGATACCTATGAAAGACATAATAAACGCTTGGATGTGGGTGTCTCTGTAGGGGCTTCGGTAACCACAGCTTTAACCGTAAAACCAACAGGTAGCGTAACAGTGGGTTATGGTCAGGAAGATGAAACGAGCCGGATGGTTAATCAGCAATCAGGCATTGAAGCTGGAAAAATGATTGGTCAAATTAAAGACTTGGATTTAACAGCCGGTTATTTTGTTGATAAAAGTGGGAATAACGACCTTACCACTACGGGCAGTGTTACTCATCGCTCTTTAGAAGACTATCATCATAAAGATGGTGGCGAGTTCGGTGTATCTATAGGGTTAAATGAACGGGGAACTTCTCAAGCCAATATAAGAGGAGGCCGTTCGGCACAAAAACATTATGAAGCGACACAGCACGCAACTCTGTCAGGTATTGATTCTCAGTCTGTTGAAAAACCAATTAATCAGGATTTGAATAAATCTAAAACCGTTCATCGAGATGAACAATTAGCAAGTACCAGTTTTGGGTTTGAGCTAGGTGATTTGGCTGAATTGGGGCAAAAAGGCCTAAATAAGGCAAAACAAGCCTTAAATAAAAACTCAAATCAAAATAGTGCAAGAGGATTGAACGATATTGCTTCAAATAATGATCAATTGCCAAAACCGAAACAATCGGAAGCGCCTATCTACGAAGAGATTCCGGATAGCCCTTACGCGAAGCTAGGTGATGCAAACGCCAATGCACAGCGTAAATCAACTGAGTCCGAGCCGATTTACAG
>NZ_KB904055.1:0-129777 GCF_000379905.1 Rodentibacter pneumotropicus DSM 21403 | reverse complement strand
GAAGTGACAAAACCGAAACAATCGCAAGAGCCTATCTACGAAGAAATTCCGGATAGCCCGTATGCAAAATTAGGCGATAGCAATGCTCAAGTTAAATCTGGCAAATCTGAGCCGATTTATGAAGAGATTCCTGCTTTAACTCAGGAAAATAAAGCTAAACGTCCTTTACCTGAGATACCACAAAGTGGCAATACAAAAGCGAATAGTGGTGAAAGTGATTACGCAGAAATCCCTGCGGTGGTTGGCAATAAAGCCAAAGCAGAGAACGCTGAAAGTGATTACGCAGAAATCCCTGCGGTGGTTGGCAATAAAGCTAAAGCGGAGAATGCTGAAAGTGACTATGCAGAAATCCCTGCATTAGCCAAAACCGGTAATAAATCCGATAATGCCGAGTCTTCCCTTGCACAGGCAAATAGCAATAACAACAATAGCCGTGTATTGCCTACAATGCCTGAAACAGCAAACGTGGAACAAACCGGTTCGCAAAGTGCCCCGTCATTTTTCCAAAAGATTAAAAACTTTTTCAAAACTGACCGCACTTCGTCCAAAAAGGCAGAGGAAAATGCGAATAAAGGCAATCAAGCATTAGACACCGAAGCTCAAGCGAACGGGAAACCTAACTACGAGAAGCTTGAGGACAATTTGAATTTGAAAGAGTTACTCAGNCTTGANGCNAAACGTTATGATGAATTTGAACAAAAAATTCTCAATAACAGTGAGTTTTTAGCCGAAGCCCGTGAAGCAGCGAANAAAAGCGTCCCTGAAGCGGTATTAAAACAAATGGCAGGCTCACCTGAGCTGGATGATATTCTCACAGACGGTGCGAAAAGAACCGAACGTAAGATCAACGAAGCCTTACACTTTAAACCAAGCGAACAGGAATTTAACGCTATCCAGCAATTAGTGAAAAAATTGCCGAAAAGCGATGAAATTATGAGCGTGCCGGAACAAACTCAACGTATCGTCGATGCGTTAGCGGAAACGTCAAAAACGATTCAACGTTCACCAGAGTTAAAAGATAAGCTTAAAGGTGCCGTAGAAGAGTTTTTAAACGATACCAAAAATGGTCTAACCGTAGAAAGTATTGAAAAACTCAATCATGGTTTACGTCCGGACGAGGGTGAAAACAGAACGTTGTATAAAAAAGAGTCCTTAACCAAAGAAGATGCAATTTTCTCTGGACCGCAGGCGTCTAAATTACAACTTGCACAGATGGTTGAGTTTATTAATGACGCTAAAGCCAGAGGGGTTGAACCAAGTGTGTTATCCGGTATGGTTTACCAACGTGTGATTGCTTATCATCCGTTTGCTGAAGGTAATGGACGTGTTGCTCGTGTTATTGTCAATAAATTATTGCTGGATGCGGGATACCCACCGTTTACGAAGTTTAGCAGTAAATTTGAGGAAACCATTATTCCGCAATCGGATAATACCAAAGACAGCGCAAGTAGCCCTGAAGTGATTAACGAATTCTTACGTCTCTTAGGTGAGAAATCGGTCGATGAGGCTAAACCTAAATTTGCGCCAACTGAAGCTGCCTCAAATTCAGCAGGTCAAGCGGAAGATATCTATGCTCAAATCGATCCGAGTAAGAAAAAGGTAAAAACCGAATCAGAAGCGGAAAAAGCGGCTAGAATTTCGAAAGAGAAAGATGAAACGTTAGGGAAAAAACAATCTGTACCGAGCGAAGATAACGCCGATTATATGACGATCAAACGCTTAAAAGAGGATATGACTAAAGTTGATCAACCAACTAAAGCAAACGCTTCTACAGAAAGCCCGGCTGTAATTGAAAATAAAGCCAAAGCGGAGAACGCTGAAAGTGATTACGCAGAAATTCCTGCTGTGGTTGGCAATAAAGCCAAAGCAGAGAATGCTGAAAGTGATTACGCAGAAATCCCGGCGGTGGTTGGCAATAAAGCCAAAGCAGAGAATGCTGAAAGTGATTACGCAGAAATCCCTGCGGTGGTTGGCAATAAAGCCAAAGCGGAGAACGCTGAAGGTGATTACGCAGAAATCCCTGCGGTGGTTGGCAATAAAGCCAAAGCAGAGAACGCTGAAAGTGATTACGCAGAAATTCCGGCTGTGGCTGGCAATAAAGCCAAAGCAGAGAACGCTGAAAGTGATTACGCAGAAATCCCTGCGGTGGTTGGCAATAAAGCCAAAGCAGAGAATGCTGAAAGTGATTACGCAGAAATTCCAGCTGTGATTGGAAATAAAGCCAATAGCAATAACAGCAATAATAATCAAAGACTTGCTGAGGAAAATCAAATCGGTAACGATGTAAATAAACCGAAAATTGATTCCAAAAAGCTATTTGAACAAGCGAAACAAAAAGCACGTGAGCGTGATGGTGCGAAAGAGGCTGAAAAGAAATTAAAGATTTTGGCTGAAAATGCGGAAAGTTTGCCGAAAGAGCATCTATTAAAAGCATTACAAGATTTAGCATATGGCTCAAGTGTAGAAGAAGCGACGGCTTTAACAAATAAAGCAAAAGAAACGCGCAATAAGATCCACCGTCCGGATACTATTGAGGGATTTGAAGGACAGAATGTGAAAAATATGGGCAAAGTGATGAGTAAAATCGAGCTTGATGCTGCCTATTTACAATCTCGTGGTGAAATTAACCAAAAGATTGTCGATAAACTGGATTCAAACCAAGAGTTCCATCAGTTAATGAAACAAAAACTCTCTGGCAATGAAGAAGGCATTAAACGCTTATTCAGTTTGGTTGAACAAGCGAAGTTCGAAGCTCTAAAAGAAGTCACAGGCGTTGAAGGTAGCCGTGCTAAAGTAGAGTTTACGGGGAATAATCCGCTTTCAATGAAACAAGGTTCTTACGGTAATGATCTTGTTCAAATGAATGCGACACCTATTTTGAGCTTCTTACGCACGAGAAAACAAAATAACAAAGAAATTTTGGATACTATCGTTCACGAATTAACGCATCACGATCAGGCACAAATTATCCGTCATAAGGATAAGTTACCAGAGCATATGAAACCGGATGCGAATTTAATGGCGCTAAATGGTGTTTATTATATCAATTCGGGGCTGACTAATATGCAGCAGTATAAAAAACAGCCACAAGAGCGAGAGGCGTTCTTCTCGGGTCATAAATTAGGTGAGCAATTGAGTAAATTGGTGGATAAAGGCTATACAGGTGCCAAACGGGAGATTCAATCGATTGAACATTTACCAAGCCCAAATAGCAACCTGGAAACCCTTAAACCACAAAGCACAGATTTAGGCAATAATACCTTGATTTATGGCTTAAAAGATGGGCGTAAGGAACTGATTAACCGTGCTAACCAAGCCGATAAAGGGAAACGAAACCCAATTCTTGCGGATAGTTATATTGGTGAGTTAAATTTAGGCTACGAATTTGGTAATTTGTCTAAATTGGCAGATAAGGTTAAACAAGGGAAAGTGACGCAACAAGATATTGATCATATTGCAAACTTCCAAGATTTGGGCGCGGATAATGCCTTAGCAACATCTTCTCGCAGCCGTATCAATCAAGCCAATGTCGAGGATAATAAAAAAATTATCACGGAATTGCTCAACAATCCGGCTGCAGTCGATTCTCTCAAACGGATCGCTGAATTTAATGAAAAGGAGCAACAGTTATTCCAAAAACTGAAACAAAATGAGAATTTGGATTTAGATAATCCAAAAACCTCGTCTTCTTTCACTAAAGAGCAAAATGAAGCGATTGAACAATATCTGTCAGCAGTAGGTGAACTGAACAGAAGTCGCGAAGATTTCTTTTCAGAAAAAACCAAACTGATTGCTAAAGAAACCCTTGAAAGAGGCGGAAAAGTCTATTTTGCGTTAGACGGTTTAGCAACGGATACAACGACGTTCAATAAAGATAAAACTCAAATAGATATGAGTAATCTGAAGAAATTATTTGATCCGAACTATGAATTCTATAATTCAGTGACATCAAGGGAATTACGTTACCTCTATGAAAATCACAGAGATAATCCAAACTTGAAGTTTACGATTAAAGATCAGGTTATAGAGAGCCCGTTTAGGGAGTTAGAATTGAAATAAACCTAGATAATGTAAAATCCACCTTCAATTGAAGGTGGATTTTTATTTGAGAGTTTTAATTGATCATAACTAAACAGTTAATACTTACTAAATGTTTTCATCATTTTTCTTATTTGTTGAACATTTTGATTGAAATTAACACAATGTGGACAAATAAGGAGATGTGCATTCATACCTGTTTTTTCTAAAAAAGATAGTGGACGTTCTTGCGAATCAGAAATTAATTTTGTAACTTGTAAACAGTTCATTTCCTTTCTCCTAGAGATAATTTTACAGATAAACATTGTTGTAATTGCAATCTTGCACGATATAACATCGTGCGAAGATTTGCAGTGGTAATTTTTAAATTGGCACAAATTTCTTCACTGGAAAAACCTAAATATTCTCTCATCATAAACACTTTCGCTTGCTTAGCTGGTAGATTTGTTAAACAAATCTCCAAGATAACCCAAAATTCGTCAGAGTAAACAGCTTGTTCATTAATTTGCCAATTAGGCGGATTATACTCTGATTTCCAATGCCCGACATTATCAAAAAATGTATTTTCTTGTTCATCTTCAGAAATAAGTTCGCTTTCTAATATCCAGCGATCTTTTTGGCGCAAATAATCAATAATTTTATTCTTCAATATTGCAAACATCCAAGTCTTTAAAGCTGCTTGACGATTAAAATGTGTAATATTCTTCAATGCACTTAATAAACTTTCCTGCACTAAATCCTCTGCGATCTCTTTATGATTTAGTTGTAATTCGGCGAATTTAATCATTTGTAGGCGAATATCGGTAATTTGTTGTTTTGATATTTGAGTTATTGACATAATTTTCTACTTTTATAACAAAATTAAAAATATTGTAAGAGTTAGTCGATGAGTACGGCTTCTTGTAAGAATACTTTCACATTCATACAAAATAGTTAAGGTGAAAACTCTAAAAGGGCTTTCTATAGTAGCAAAAACGGAAAAAACCAGAAACAATAATAAAGTATCAGAATTAAGTGATACGACCAGACATAAAAGTGCGGTGAAATTAACCGCACTTTTATCGGACTTATATATTTTCTTACGTGAAAGTATCTTATTTAAATGTAACCTATAAAGATTAAACTTATAGAAATTCTTATTTTTAAAGTTTCCGATAAATTAAATTACAGCCCCGTTTGGGGAAGAAACTAAAGTAACACGATTTTCTATTTCCTAATTAAATAACCTTCTCTGTTTTCTGCTTTTCTTCACTTGTGCAATTAATATCACCATGAGGACAAGCACATATACAGCAAAGATAAATACCAACCATTGCACCATTGTGATGCCGAATAGCGACCATTGACTGTTATCACAAGAACCGGTTGGGTTGAAAATGCTTGGGAGCCATTGGTGGAATGGCAAGGTTTCTGGAAAATTAGGAATAAATTCACATTGTTTCCACGGCGCCGGGTTCATCTGGAGATCTAGGTGGCGGATGGATATCATCAAGCCTTTAATACCACTAAATAAACCTAATGCGAGGGCAATTAATCGCACAAACAGTGAACGAGGTGCGAGAAAACCAATAATGCCCGCAAAAAATAAACCACTCATTGCTAAACGTTCATATACACAAAGAACGCAGGGTTGTAATCCCATACCGTATTGGAAATAAAGTGCGGTCAATTCTAAGGCTAAACTCGAAAATGCAAGTAATAACCACGATGAGCGTTTTTCTGAAAATCGTTTAAAAAATGCGAGCATTTGTCCTCCTTAAATTGGCTGAATTAATCCTAAATTTGCCAACCAGACGGTAGCAGCCGGTAAAATATATTCAATGGCAAATAAGCCCACTAAGGATAACACAATGGTATAAGGTAATGCCATGTAAACCATTCTGCCATAAGAGAGACGAATTAATGGGGCAAGCGATGACGTTAATAAGAATAAGAAGGCGGCTTGACCGTTTGGTGTTGCGACAGATGGTAAGTTTGTCCCCGTATTGATCGCAACAGCGAGTAATTCGAATTGGTGAGGGATGATCACGCCACTAGTTAGTGCAGCTTTGACCTCGTTAATATAAACTGTTGCTACGAAGACATTATCGGAAATAGCGGAGAGTAAGCCGTTAAATATGTAGAATAAAACCAGCTGTGCACTCTCACTGGCAGATAACACATAGTGAATAATTGGTGAGAAAAGTTTTTGATCGATAATCACGGCGACCACGGTAAAAAACACAACAAGCAGTGCGGTGAAGGGTAACGATTCTTGGAATGCTTTGCCGATGATATGTTCATTTGTAATACCGGTAAAGGCTGTGGCGAGGATGATCACACTTAAACCGATCAAGCCTACAGCAGCTAAATGGAAAGCTAAACCAATAACGAGCCAAAGTGCGATGATAGCTTGTATGAATAACTTCATTTTTTCTTGTTTTGACATTTTTTGTGTATTATTACGGTCTAAACGTGCCAATACCGCCCAGACTTTACGAGGAAGTTTTGCGCCGTAGCCAAATAATTTAAATTTTTCCACCAAGTAGCAAGTTAGCAAGCCACAGGCTAAAACAGGTAGAGTAACGGGCGTCATACGAAAGAAAAATTCAATAAAGTTCCAATTTGCTTGTTCTGCAATAATTAAATTTTGTGGTTCGCCCACCATGGTCATCACACCGCCGAGTGCGGTTCCTACACCGGCATGCATCATTAAACTTCTTAAAAATGCACGAAATTGTTCTAAGGTGGCGCGTTTATCACCTAATTTATCATCGTTGGTAATATCGATAAGATCATTTAATTTATTGCCTGAGGCAACTTTATGGTACACGCCATAAAAGCCCATGGCGACACTAATAATTACTGCAACGACTGTTAGTGCGTCTAAAAACGCGGATAAAAATGCTGCACTAATACAAAAAGATAAAGAGAGAGTAATCTTAGATTCAATGGCGATCAGCAATCGGGTAAATACAAACAACAAGAGTTGTTTCATAAAATAAATGCCGGCAACCATAAACATCAGTAATAAGATAACTTCAAAATTTGACATAATTTCAGCTTTTACGTGGGCCGGATTTGTCATACCAATGATGATTGCTTCAATCGCAAGTAGTCCGCCCGGTTGCAATGGATAGCATTTTAATGCCATTGCGAGTGTGAAGATAAACTCTGCAACTAAAACCCAACCGGCAAGGAAGGGGCTGATAAAAAAGAAAATGATTGGGTTGGCAATCAGAAAAATTAAGATGGCGAGCTTATACCAATCCGGGCTTGCACCAAGAAAATTTTTCATTAAGGCCTGTGTGTAAGTCATAAATGGCTCCTGTTTTTTTATAATGCGCTCATTGTAATATAGAGTGCTTTAAAGGATAATAACGAAAATGAAAATTTGTCAAATAAGTCACATTTTTTTGATCTTGTTAGGTTTTTTTCCTAACATCTAATGATTATGAATACAGAGAATACACTTTTAAAAGCACAAAGCCCGGCGGCACTTGCTGAAGAATATATCGTAAAAAGTATTTGGGAGGATGTTTTTCCCGCCGGTACTAATTTACCCTCCGAGCGAGATCTTGCCGATAAAATCGGGGTGACCCGCACTACATTGCGAGAAGTTCTACAGCGCTTAGCGCGAGATGGTTGGTTAACGATTCAACATGGTAAACCCACCAAAGTAAATAATATTTGGGACACGGCGAGCCCTAGCATTATTGAAACGCTGATTACTCTTGATCAAAATTCCGCACCGCTAATTATTGATAATATGTTGTCATTACGTAGCAAAATGTCGGAGTTTTATATTTATGAAGCCGTGAAAAAATCCCCTCAGCAATCTGCCGTACTATTTGATGATTTAAATGAATTAAAGAATACGGCTGAAGATTATACAGAATTTGATTATCGTGTTTTTCGCCAATTTACCGTTTTGGCAAACAAGCCCTTTTATCGCTTAATCTTTAATAGTTTAAAAGGTGTATATCAAAAAATAGGTTTACTCTTTTTTAGTTGTGAAAAGCACCGTGAACTTACCAAACAGTTTTATGTGGAATTGCAACAAATTTGCCAAGCAGGTAATGCAGAGGCAGTAGTGGATTGTATCCGTAAACATAACTCGCGTTCTGCCACCTACTGGAGTGCGATTTTGGAACGTTTACCACACAGTTTTTCTAATTAACCCAAAAAAGTGCGGTCAAAATTAACTGTACTTTTTACTTATCTTTTTCATCACATTTTATGCGCATACCTCGAATTTATCACCCGGAATCTCTTGAAAATCTCACTCAGTGTCAACTTTCTGATGAGGCGGCAAATCACGTTGGGCGAGTGCTACGCATGACAGAAGGCGAACAAATAGTGCTTTTTGACGGCAGTAACCACATTTATCCGGCTCGCATTATTGAAGCGGTTAGAAAATCGGTAAGAGTCGATATTTTAGGACGTGAATTTGTCAATAAAGAATCAAACCTCAAAATTCATTTAGGGCAGGTTATTTCTCGTGGTGAGCGTATGGAATTTACCATCCAAAAATCCGTTGAGTTGGGAGTGAATGTGATTACACCGCTTTGGTCGGAACGTTGTGGTGTGAAACTGGACGCAGAGCGTATGGATAAAAAAATTCAGCAATGGCAAAAAATTGCCATTGCCGCCTGTGAACAATGTGGTCGAAATGTGATACCGGAAATTCGTCCATTGATGAAATTACAAGATTGGTGTGCAGAAAATGATGGCGCATTAAAGTTGAATTTACACCCGCGTGCCCAATATTCCATTAAGACCTTACCAATGATTCCGAAAGAAGGGGTGCGTTTGTTGATTGGTTCTGAAGGCGGATTATCTCCTCAGGAAATTGCCCAAACGGAACAGCAAGGTTTTACTGAGATTTTATTAGGAAAGCGTGTATTACGCACAGAAACCGCTTCTTTGGCGGCAATTAGCGCATTACAGATTTGTTTTGGAGATTTAGGCGAATGATGGATTTACAAGGACAATTTTTAGTTGCAATGCCACATTTGGCGGATTATTTTTATCGCACAGTCGTCTTTGTTTGTGAGCATAATGAGCAAGGCTCTATGGGGGTTGTGATTAATCAACCCACCGATCTCAGCATTGCTGAGCTTTATAGTAAATTAAATTTTATGATGAAAAATGACCGCACTTTTGATGATGCAATGGTGGTAGCTGGTGGTCCAATGCATACCGAACGCGGCTTTATTGTGCATAAAAATAGTCTGGTTGATTTTCAACATAGCTATAAAATCACCGATGATCTTTGTCTGACAACCTCGGCAGATGTGGTAGATACCTTCGGTTCTTTACAAGCACCGGAAAAATATCTTGTGGCATTGGGTTGTGCCGGGTGGTCTGCTGGGCAGTTGGAACAAGAAATTGCAGATAATGCGTGGCTTGTGGTCCCGTCAAACGATAGAATTTTATTTGATACCCCTTATGAAGACCGCTATCTTGCGGCAAGCCAATTGCTCGGAATTAATATGCATAATTTTGCTACTGCACAAGTGGGGCATAGCTAGTGAGTATTACCGCCCTCGCTTTTGATTTTGGTATGAAAAGTATCGGTTGTGCCGTGGGACAAAGTATTACCGGCACTGCGCAGGCCTTGCCTGCTTTCAATGCGCGAGACGGTATTCCAAACTGGAAAAATATCGAAAAATGCTTAAAAGAATGGGATCCTGATTTTGTTGTTGTGGGGCTTCCGTTGAATATGGACGGCACGGAACAGGAATTAACGTTGCGGGCGAGAAAATTTGCTAACCGTTTAAATGGGCGTTTCGGTGTCAAAGTGGTATTACAGGATGAGCGTTTAACCACAACACAAGCACGTAGTGAAATCTTTGAGCGTGGTGGTTTTCGCGCATTGAAAAAGGGTAAAGTGGATGGTATTTCTGCTTGCTTAATTTTAGAGAGTTGGTTTGAGAATAACCCAGATTTTTGATGAGAAAGCGCATTTAAACGGAAAATTCTCAATATCTAATCAAACCAAATAACACTTGCCATTCTGCCCGTTTTTCCATCCCGCCGATACGAAAAAAAGAGATCTCCTTCATTAAAGGTACAATGATCACCACCGGAAATTTCTGTAATACCCAGTTTATTTAAGCGCTGTGTGGCGAGCTGATAAAGGTTGCCGAGGTATTTTCCCTGCTGAGAGGGAGCGGCTATGAAAGCCATCTCTGCAATAGGGTCAATGCGCATAAATTGTTCAACTACTTCTTTTCCTACTTGAAATGCTTTAGGTCCGATGGCCGGGGCAAGCCAAGCGATGATATCTTGTGGTTGTGCTTGAAAACATTTTACCGTTTCTTCCAATACTCCATCACATAATCCACGCCAGCCGGCATGGACTGCCGCCACTTCATTGCCTCGACGAGTGGTAAACAGTACGGGCAAACAATCGGCGGTCATCACCGTACAGACTTGATTCGGTTGATTGGTATAAACCGCATCTGCTTCAAAATTATTGCCTGAATAGGGCAATTGAATGACCTTGGTACTGTGGGTTTGAGTGAGAAATAGTGGGGTATGGGGTAAATGGAATTTTTCCACTAATAAAGTGCGGTTGGTTTTGACCGCACTTTTTTCATCATCAACATGATCTCCCAAATTGAAGCTATCAAAAGGTGAAACACTCACGCCACCTTGGCGTGTTGTTGTAAACGCGTGGATATTGGATGGTGCTTGCCAATTGGGAAAAATCGCTTGCATATTAATAATCCAAGTTGTCTTTGTGCTCAATATAATCTGTTTTGAGCGCGTTGAGCAATTCGACAAAATCCTTCGGTAGAGGGGCGTGCCATTCCATCATTTCACCAGTAATAGGATGAGCTAAACGTAACATGACGGCGTGCAGGGCTTGGCGTTTAAAATTACGCAATACTTCCATAACGTTTTCACTGGCATTTTTTGGCGGACGAGGGCGACCGCCATAAGTTTGATCGCCTAATAAAGGATGGGCAATATGTGCCATATGCACACGTATTTGGTGGGTTCTGCCCGTTTCCAAACGTAAGCGTAGGCGGGTATAGTTGCGAAAGTTTTCCATTATACGGTAGTGGGTTACTGCCGGTTTTCCCATTGGGTGAACCGCCATAAGTGTACGTTTGGTTGCATGGCGTGCCATAGGTTGATCGATTAAGCCTCCCTTGGTCATAATACCGGAGGCAACGGCTTCGTATTCACGGGTGATTTTTCGTTTTTGTAAATCTCGCACCAGTTTTGTTTGGGCGGGAATTGTTTTTGCGATGACCATTAAACCGGTCGTATCTTTATCCAGACGATGCACAATCCCAGCCCGTGGTACTTCGGCAATCGGCGGATAGTGATAAAGAAGGCCGTTTAATACCGTGCCGTTCGGATTGCCCGCACCGGGGTGGACGACAAGATCTTTCGGTTTATTGATGACAATAATGTGATCATCTTCATAGACGATATTAAGAGGGATATTTTCAGGCTCAAAGTGTGTTCCATCTTCTAGCTCTACGATGATTTCGATATGTTCACCACCGAATATTTTTTCACGAGGGATATTGGCAATACGATTGTTGATTTTCACAAGATCTGCTTCAATCCAAGTTTTTAGACGTGAGCGGGAATATTCAGGGAACAACTCTGCAAGGGTTTGGTCTAAGCGCTGTCCGATTTGTTCCGGTTGTACTTCAGCCGAAAGGGTAATTTGTGGCATAAAAATTTATCTCAATAAGTTTAAAAAGTTGGCTTATTTATTAATGTTCTATACAATGTCGGCTAATTGTATCTTATTTATTAGTTTTCGTAAAAATTAAGGAAAAAAACAATGCGTAAAATGAAATCATTAGCTTTGCTTACTGTAGTATTTGCTGTGATCGGTTGTTCAAGCGGTAACAAAGAAGTTGAGCAATTATCGGTAGATGAGCTTTACAATAAAGGTGCAAGCTCTTTACAAGAAGGGGGATATTCTGAAGCTATTCGTTATTTAAATGCGACAACGGAACGTTTTCCGGGAAGTACATATCAAGAACAAGCGATGTTGGATCTCATTTATGCAAACTATAAATCGCAAGATTACACTGCCGTATTAGTGACAGTAGATAATTTCTTGAATCAATTCCCACAAAGTCCGAATCGTGATTACGCAGTATATATGGCAGGTTTAACAAATGTGGCAACAGCGGATAACGCTATTCAGGATTTCTTTGGAATCGATCGCGCAACACGTGAAACGACCTCTTTAAAAACCGCATTTTCAAATTTCCAAAGTTTAATACGTGCGTTTCCTAATAGCCCTTATTCGCAAGATGCCTTAGCCCGCATGGTTTATATTAAAGATTCTTTAGCGCGCCACGAATTGGAAATTGCGAAATTCTATGCAAAGCGTAATGCAGATGTTGCGGTGGCAAATCGTGTGGTAGGAATGTTGCAATTATATCCTGATGCGCAAGCGACTTATGAAGGTTTATTCTTGATGCGTGATGCGTATCAAAAAATGGGGTTAGAGACTTTGGCAAACCAAACCCAACAGATTATTGATGCAAATAAGGATAAACAGTTTGCAAAAGTAGAAAAGCCGGAAGATCCTGAATTGGTTGTACCTACTGCGACAAAATAACGAATAAAAGCCCTAACTGATATCGGGGGCTTTAAAATACTTTAAAATTCAACCGCACTTTTGGAAACGAAAGTGCGGTTTTATTTAGCAATAAATTTCTTGTATGACAAATTGCGTAGCATGACGCTCAAATTGCTTTTGTTTACGATGTTTTAATCGTCTTAAACGTAAGTTACGTGAAGTGGAGATATCACGGGATTTTATTTTTTTTAAAAAGGTTTTGCGTTTTAACATCTTACACTCCTACTCTTGTTTATTTTCCATAATCGTTTCAGGAACGTTATTGTTTTGATTTTCCTGAACTCGATGATAATTAACAATACTTTTCATATAGCGGCGGATATTTTCCACATATTGGTAGGCTTCATAACCACGGGCATAACCATATTTCAGATTGTTATAATGACGTTTTTCTGCCAATAAGGGCAAATTATTTTTTACATCAAGCCAATTATCCGGATTTCCCCCCAATTTTTTTGTTAAACGACGTACATCCAGTACATGACCTAATCCCATATTATATGCGGCAAGCGCATACCAAATGCGATCTTCTTGGGTGATACTGTCCGGCATTTGGGTCAATAACCAGTGTAAATAATCTGACCCTGCTTTGATGCTTTGTTCCGGATCTGTTCGGTTGCTGATTTTCATTCGTTCAGCCGTATCCCTTGTCAGCATCATCATTCCTCGTACGCCGGTAGGTGAGGTGGCATCAGGGTTCCAATGGGATTCTTGATATGCCATGGCTGCCAGTAAACGCCAGTCTAACGTCCCTTTGTATTTTTCAAAGAGCGGTTGATATTGTGGGAGAATTTTTTCAATGGCATCTAAATAGGCTCGGCTATCAACATAATCGAATTGAGCGATGTGACGGAAATATTTTTCTTCAATACGATCGATTAAACCTGTATCTAAAGCATTGTTCATAAAATCTAATAAACCTGCCTGCAGTTCGTTATAAGAATTATTGGCGAGGTACCAGTGGACGGTAGCCTCATCTGTTAAATCAAAGGCTATCGCAAGATTGGGACGGATTTGTTGTGTCGTTGCTACGTCAATGGAATTGGCGATAGTGTAAGGAATTTTCCCCTCTGCGACTTGAATTAATAATTCTTCTTGTGTAAGCCGTTTGTTATTTTTCCACTGTAAATCAGGAAATTTTTTCTTAAATTGAGTCAATAACTCATTGAGTTCTTCCCCTCCCGCAATAGTGATTTCCTGCTTTATTTGGCTTAAGTCTTTTGGTCGATTTTCTCCTTTTTTATAGACTAATTGCCAAGATGCGGAAGTGTAAGCCGGACCGATTTGGAATTGTTCCGCGCGGCGGGGATGAAAGAGTAAATTGGCTGCGGCAAAATCAATCTGATTGTTTTCCAATGCATTAAAGAGCGCATCCGTATTTTCAAGGGTTTTGATTTCAAGTTTGACACCTAAATAGTCCGCAAAATTTTTTGCTAATTCATATTCTAAACCGGATTCTCCCCTGGGACCGATCAAATAATAAATAGGATTATTGATTGTTCCAACAATAAGGCTGCCTCGTGATTTAATGGTAGTATAGTGATTTTCTTCCGATTGCATTATTTTCTGCCAAGGAAAAACCATATCAACCGCCCAAAGTAGCAGAGCAAATGCAGCGATAATACGTAAAAATAAACCTTTCAAATATGTGTTCCTATTTATAGCTAATCTATATCCGATGAATTATGCCAACGTTTTTTCCGATTTATATCATCATATTCATCAAGTAGATGACATTTAAAATCAATGGAATCAAAGACTTCATTGAGAAATTTCTGTGTTTTATTCATATTGGAAACTACTTTATCATCATAGTTTGGTTCATTATCATAATTTAATTTTTCATAGATGTGAATCTCCAGTAACCAAGCGCAATTTTTATATTGTTCTTCTTGCCATTTTTCTTCTAAGTCTTGATTTGGAATAATAGCAATGAATGTTTTCATTTCTTTATTTAAATTCCAATAAAAATGTTTATATTTAAAAGGTAAATATCCCTCTAAGAGAGGGACGGATTTGCATTTTGTGAAGGTTCTATAGTGTGTTTTAAAATAGGCTTAATTAACCTGCTCTCATCTTTTGCTACACTTTGAATTGCCCAATAACTATGATTTTTAAAATTCATTTTTCCCCCTTAATAGAAAGGGTAGGGATATATTCTATCTCTACCCTTACTGATATTAGGATTAACTGCGTCGTTCTCTTCGAGGTTTCTCGTTAAAAGAGCGGTTATTTTTTTCGTTGAATTTACGCCCGCGATCATCGTGACTAAAATCATTGCCACGGCCTTTTCGTTTACCGCGGGAATCATCATTATTACGATGACCTTCTAATTTCACTGCACCTAAGAAAGACATTCTCATTTGTTTATTTAGCACGCGGGTTTTGCCGAATTGTTGGAGCAATTCTTTTGGCATACCCTGTGGCAATTCCACGGTGGTGTAGTCATCGTAAAGTTTAATGTGACCGATGTAACGACTATTAATATCCCCTTCATTGGCAATCGCACCAACAATATGACGAACTTCAACGCCATCCATTCTGCCGACTTCAATGCGGTATAAATCCATCGGTTGTGGATTACCATAGCCTTTGCGCTCGCCACGACGTTCGGCGGAACGAGGGTTATCACGGCGTTCGCTACGATCATTACGGCGGCGTTTTTCCATTGGTGGATCTGGTGGAAGGATTAATTTTTGTTTACCCTGAAGCAACATAAGCATTGCCGCTGCAATATCTTCTTGATCTTGATCCGCAGTAAATAAATCTTCTAACAAACTACGATATTGTTCTAAATCATGATGTTCGAGTTGCTTTGTAATTTTTGCTACGAATTTTTTACGGCGGCATTCTTGTAAGATTAAATGATTTGGTAATTCCACTTCATTAATCGGTTTTTTCATCAAGTGTTCAATATTGCGGAGTAAACGGCGTTCGCGCGGTTCTACAAATAATAATGCACGACCGGAACGACCTGCCCGACCGGTACGACCGATACGATGGACATAAGATTCTGCATCAAGCGGAATATCATAGTTCACTACAAGGCTGATACGCTCAATATCAATACCACGCGCAGCAACATCTGTTGCGACAACAATATCAAGGCTACCGTTACGTAAGCGATCAAGGGTTTGTTCACGTAATTGCTGGGTCATATCGCCATTAAGTGCGGCGGAACGGAAACCGTTTTTCTCTAATAGTTCGGTGATATCCAATGTCGCAGTTTTAGTACGGGCAAAGATAATTGCCGCATCAAAATCTTCCACTTCTAAGAAACGAAGAAGCGCCTCATTTTTGCGTACCCCATTAACATACCAACAACTTTGCTCAATATCTGGCGCATTCTCATTATTGACTTTAATTTTCACCTCTTCAGGATTGTTCATAAAGCGTTTAGTAATACGGCGAATAGGTTCCGGCATGGTTGCGGAGAAAAGGGCTGTTTGATGATGTTCCGGTAATTCCGCCATCACGGTTTCAACATCATCAATGAAGCCCATTCGTAACATTTCATCGGCTTCATCCAATACAATAAAACGAAGTTCGGATAAATCTAACGTACCCCGACGAATATGATCAAGAATACGACCCGGTGTGCCCACCACCACTTGTGCACCTTGTTTTAACGCACGTAGTTGAATGTCGTAACGTTGTCCGCCGTAAAGCGTAACAACACGTATGCCCTGTATATGTTTTATAAATTGATCACAGGCATCTGCTACTTGAATAGCAAGTTCACGTGTCGGCGCCATCACTAACATTTGTGGGTGTTTTGCTTCAGTATTAATTTGAGCCAATAAAGGCAATGAGAAAGCCGCAGTTTTACCACTGCCGGTTTGTGCCATACCCAACACATCTTTGCCGTTGAGCAAGTGAGGAATACAGGCTTGTTGAATTGGAGAGGGTGTTTCAAAACCTAAGTCTGAAACAGCTTTTAAGATGAACTCAGGTAAGTCTAAGTCATTAAAAGTGATTTTGTCAGTCATTAAAATACTCGAATATAAAAAGGAAAGCTCAAGAGGGCTTTCGGTTTAATTGTTGAATAAAGTGCGGTCTAAAAATTTTCAGTTTTTGTCACTGCGCTTTTTACTTCTTTTTCCTGTTGTGTTTGAGCCGGTTTTAGTTTCATTAGCTCAAAAGAGGCAAAACGATACTCAACAAAGTTATAAACCTGATTCGCCATAGCCAGTTTAAATAAAGCTGCCGCTTCATCAACCAGCCCTACATTGAGTTTTTGTTTTGCTAGATAAAAATAGGTTTCCGTGAGAATTTCAGCATATTGTTGTGAATTTCCAGCGAATTCGCCGGCACGTTGCTGTAATTCTTCTAAAGAAATGTGTCCTAAGTAGTATTGAACGATATTTGTACCCCAGAAGTCCTTTGATAGCCCTTTTGCTCGTTCGACAAGGTTTTTATGGGCTTCTTGCGGTTTTAATTTTTGTTCGTTCAAATACAACCATAAAACACGATAAGGATCGGTTGTATCGGCTTGGTAGAACTGTAAGAAATCTTGCTCGGCAAGATTATAACGTCCTACATAATAAAAATTTAAACCACGATTAAGGTGGGTGTAATCATAACTTGGGTCTAATTCAAACACCGCATTGAAGGTTTCCAATGCGCCGTCATAATCTTCCTCAAGCAATAGATAAAGCCCTAAATAATTATACACGGCAGCCATTTTGGGCTGTAATGCAAGGGCTTGAGTAAAATCGTAACGCGCTAGCCCCCATAAACCGAGGGAATCATATAGAACGCCGCGTTCAAAATGCAGCGAAGCACGCTCTTCATTACTCATTTTTCCAACTAATAATACTTGGCTAATCCTTACAATCATCACTTCTTGTTCAAAGTGTGAATTAGGGTTTTGTTCAGCAAGTATTACGTGATTTTTAGACACAAAAGCGCCTCTATACTGGACACAGCCGACAAGAAACAATATCGCACATAAGCTAAATAAATAGGCTAAACTATGGCGAGATAGTCGAAAACACTGCATTGGCTTTCTTCTTGTGTACTAATATTTGTTGGAAGTTATAAAACTTGACGGCATTTACCGTCAAGTTTTGATCATGTTACCAAGATTACTCTTGTTCTTCAGTAGAATCTTCTTGGCTTATTTCAGCATCTTGTTTTGGTGCAAGCTCTTTCATGGTTAAGCGAATGCGACCTTGACGATCGATTTCGACTACTTTTACATTGACTTCTTGACCTACTTGAAGATAATCGCTCACTTTTTCTACGCGTTCCTCTGCGATTTGTGAAATGTGAACTAACCCTTCCTTATTACCAACGATAGCAACGAATGCACCAAAATCTGCTAATCGAGTCACTTTACCTTTATAAATTGCGCCGGCTTCGACTTCTGCAACGATCTCTTCAATACGCGCCATCACATTTTTCGCTGCATTGTTATCAACCGCGGCAATTTTCACTGTACCGTCGTCATCAATATCAATTGAAGTGCCGGTTTCTTCGGTTAATGCACGAATCGTCGCCCCACCTTTACCAATCACATCTTTGATTTTTTTCGGATCGATTTTCATCGTATGAATACGCGGTGCATAGTCAGAAATATCTGCACGAGGTGCAGGAATGGCTTGTTCCATCACACCAAGAATATGCATACGCGCGCTTTTCGCTTGATTTAACGCGATTTGCATAATTTGTGGAGTGATGCCTTCAATTTTAATATCCATTTGTAATGCCGTTACACCTTCACGTGTACCTGCCACTTTAAAGTCCATATCACCGAGGTGATCTTCATCGCCAAGAATATCGGAAAGTACCACGAATTTTTCATCTTCTTTCACCAAGCCCATTGCGATACCTGCAACTGCGGCTTTAATCGGCACTCCCGCATCCATTAATGCCAATGATGCGCCACATACTGAAGCCATAGAAGAAGAACCATTGGATTCGGTGATCTCTGATACTACTCGTACCACATAAGGGAACTCGGCAAGACTTGGCATGACAGCGGCTACACCACGTTTTGCTAAACGACCGTGACCGATTTCACGACGTTTTGGTGAACCGATCATACCGGTTTCGCCCACAGAATATGGAGGGAAATTATAATGGAATAAGAAATGATCGGAGCGTTCACCGGTCAATTCATCAATAATTTGTGCATCGCGTTCTGTACCCAGTGTGGCAACCGCTAAGGCTTGGGTTTCGCCACGGGTGAAAATTGCCGAACCGTGAGTACGTGGTAAGACACCGGTGCAAATATCTAAAGCACGCACGGTATCGACTGTACGGCCATCAATGCGCGGCTCGCCTGCGATGATACGACCACGTACAATTTGGCTTTCAAGTGCGGTGAAAATATCAACGATTTTACCTTCGCTGATTTCCTCATCTTCTGCCGTAATTTGTGCGATAACATCCGCTTTTATCGCATCAATTTGCTCATAGCGGGTTTGTTTTTCAGTAATACGATATGCGTCACCTAAACGGGTTTCCGCAATGGCTTTCACTTTATTGATTAAATCAGTATTTGGTTGAGGTGCAACCCAATCCCAACGAGATTTGCCCGCTTCTGCGGTAAATTCTTTAATCGCTTCAATCACAACTTGTTGTTGTTGATGACCGAACACCACCGCAGATAACATTTGTTCTTCCGTTAAAATGTCTGCTTCGGATTCCACCATTAGTACGGCTTTATCCGTTCCCGCTACAACAAGATCCAAACGGCTCTGTTTTTGTTCCGACATCGTTGGATTTAACACGAATTGGTTGTTGATAAAACCAACACGTGCCGCACCGATAGGACCGTTAAACGGCACTCCGGATAAGGATAATGCGGCAGAAGCACCAATCATCGCCACTAAATCCGGGCTAATTTGCGGATTGACGGAAACAACGGTCGCCACAACTTGGATTTCATTGAAGAAACCTTCCGGGAATAGTGGACGGATAGGACGGTCGATTAAACGGGCAATTAAGGTTTCGCCTTCGGATGGACGACCTTCACGTTTGAAGAATCCACCCGGAATACGACCTGCGGCATAAGTGCGCTCTTGATAATTAACGGTTAATGGGAAGAAATCTTGACCGTCTTTCACATCTTTTTTCGCCACAACGGTAACGAACACGCTGGTGTCGTCCATACTTGCCATCACAGCGGCAGTGGCTTGACGGGCAATCGCACCGGTTTCTAATGTTACGGTGTGTTGACCATATTTAAATTGTTTAACAATTGGATTCACTATGTTTTCCTTTGATTTTGATATTAAAAACAATGCTTTATTTTCCAGATTGCGACTAGCAAAAGAAATCTTTAAGAAAATTTACCGCACTTTATGTGAAAAAATTTCTTTTGTTAGCCGCACGCTAATACAGAAAATAAAACTTGTACATTATACAGATGTTTTGGTGTGATTGGTAACTTTATTTCATAGCACCAACTTGTTATGATAACTCGATTTTTATTCATTCAGTAAGGAGAGAAGATGATTATTAGTAGCCTAACTAACTCGAATTTTAAGGTGGGTTTACCAAAAGTAATTACGGAAGTGTGTGATTATCTCAATACATTAGACCTCAATGCCCTAGAAACCGGTCGTCATGATATTAACGATCAAATTTATATGAATGTGATGGAACCGGAAACTGCGGAAGCAAGTAATAAAAAAGCAGAATTACACCATAACTATCTAGACGTGCAAGTGCTGATTCGTGGAGAGGAAAACATCGAAGTCGGCGCAACCTATCCGGATTTAACAAAGTATGAAGACTACAATGAAGCCGATGATTATCAGCTTACCTCATCGGAAATTGAAAATAAATTTACGGTAACATTAACGCCTAAAATGTTTGCCGTATTCTATCCTTACGAACCGCATAAACCTTGTTGTCTAGTGAATGGAAAAGCGGAAAAAATTAAAAAGCTCGTGGTGAAAGTGCCGGTTTCGTTAATTTAGTTTTTATGTAAAGTGCGGTTAAAAATCTTCTTGTTTTTTAACCGCACTTCAGTCGCTTATTTCAGGATAGTAATCGTCCATTTCGCATCACCGATTTGTTCGAAATGGGGGACTTCATATCCTTCTTCTGCTGCCCAAGCAGGGATGGCCTCGGTGGCTTGAGTACAGTCGAATTCAATTTCAAGACCATCGCCTTTATTGAGCTTCGCCATTTCGGCTTTTGCTTCCACTAGAGGGAAAGGGCAAACTAAACCCAGTGTCGGTAATTTAACAATCATTTTTTTCTCCTAAAAATTAAGCGGTAACCGTTTTTAGTCGTTGTGGACGGATAATAGTGAAATAAGCGGCAAACCAAGTGCCAAGCACCATTAAAGGAAGGGATATCCAACCTTGCCATGAAAAATAAGCGGTGGCGACAAGGGCATTGCCGATTGAACACCCGCCTGCTAAACTCGCTCCAATACCCATTAGTGATCCACCGAAGGCACTACGTACCATGGTTTGTGTATCCGGTAGGCGAAGACGAAATTCGTTACTCCCTTTTGCCGCAATGAATGAACCGATAAAGATCCCTAATACTAAAAACACGCCCCAATTGATGAATTTTGTCTCATTGGTGATGAGATATTGCATAATGTTTGCTGATGGCGTGGTGATTCCCAAACCTCCAATCCGTCCGGTTGCCACACTTAACGGCCAAGCCGCAAGTGCAATCAAACCAATTAATATTGCAGAAACAAAAGGATGCCAGCGTTTTTCAAACAAAATATGGGCAATACCGTTTTTCTTCGGTGTTAGTGTGGCGACTTTTGCCTGTGGTTTCGCCAGATGTTTGTACACATAATAGCCCGTGATGAGGGTTAATAATGCCACAAGCCACCATGCGGATATCCCGACACTTTCATAAATGTTGCGTTCGTCTATTTTTACATTACGTAATGTTTGGTTGAATTCACCAAGCGGGCCGGTACGCATCATCGCACTGAACAGCATATACATAAGTAACGCCACCCAGCTACCGATTAAGCCTTCTGCCGCACGATACCAAGTCCCGGTCGCACAACCGCCGGCATAAATAATGCCTATGCCAAACAAAAAGGAACCCACAATTACGGCAACAAATTCAAAATTTTTGGTAGGTTCAATATTTAACCAGCCGACTTCTTTTAAAATGAAAAAACCGATAGATTGCACGGTGATGGCAATAAGTAAAGCGACAAACATTTTATTGCTTTTTGTCACATATAAATCGCGGAATGCGCCGGTGATACAAAATCGCCCTCGTTGCATCACAAACCCAAGCAAAATACCGCAGAATAACCCAGTCAAAAGCATTGGTCCTCCTAAGATAATCTAGAAAAAGAGTGGGTTATTTTTAATAAATTAAACGAGAATATGCCAAGAACTTTTGGTTAATTGATATGTAATTTAGGAATAAAAGTGTGGGTAAAAAGCAGAATTAATGTACCCTTTTCCTTCACTATTGAGTGATACAGACTGTCTGTCGATAAATATCGCCCGCGTTTTTAACGGCATTCACGGGCGAGCTTACGCCTTCGATAATATTTTATCTCTTAATACGCTTAGACTGACGCATTTAAGTGGTATTTTAATAATGGGGAATAGGTCTATCGTTGAGAATAGTAAATTCAACCGTATCTATTTCAAGCAACGGATTTTGTTGTTTATAAATTGGTATGCCTGTCATAAAGCGTTCATATTTCCTTATTAGAATTGCTCAAAACTCATTCTAATAAGGAAACTACCTGTGATTCAACCTTCATTTCAATTAAGCAAAATTGCTGTATGTCTTAGCCTATTCTCACTCTTTACGTCTGATATTTTAGCGGAAATGGATGTCAACCAAACCGATCAGCTGATAAGAGAGCAATCGGAGAGTTGGTTTCAACAATTAGACAGGAGTTTGCCACCTTATCCTCAGTCAGGATCGGTTGCCGCAGAGCTGGATCGCTGGGAATCATTAAATCGCCAACGGCTTGGTACGGCGCGTCAGGATTTGGCTAGAGAAGATGCAAATCAACATAAAGAACACGTTGCAATGTTAATGCGGACTGCCGCATTACAGGATTTTGCGACAACTATTGATAACCAATACTATTATAAATTGAGTGGTGATTTACGCAATTTAGTCAGACGAGCCGGTTATGTCTTTGATCCAAATAAAGGGCGTTTTCGTTCTTATGATTTTATTTTAAAAGATAAATATCGGCGTGGCAGACCGTATCAGGTTTTAGATGAACAGGGAGAATATAAACCGAATTATGTCAAAATAAAAGGATCGTCTTACCCCAGTGGGCATACCTCTAACGGTTTTGGTGAAGCTGTTTTAGCGTCCATTATTTTTCCTGAACGTGGAAAAGAGATATTTGCTCGAGCGTTACAATACGGTGAAAGCCGTACAGTGCTCGGTGCTCATTTCCCAACAGACACCATAGCCTCTCGTTTCTCTCAGTATTTTTATAAAGCTCAATTACTTAACAATGATGATATTGTTTCTCACTTAGTGCAATTTGCAAAAGGAGTACGTGAGCCATTTGATGCAATTTGTCAGGAGACACAAGCTATCTTGCGAAATTGCTTAGATACTCTTAATTCTCCGTTAGCCTCCCAATATGAGCTGGAAAATCACAATATTGGCGATTATGGGAAAATATTTCCTAATCGTACTGCTCAGGTTGTTTTGCCGGAGAATTTACCCGATACTGCAGGCGCTTTATTGCGTTTACGTTTTCCCTATCTAAATGATAATGCCCGAAGACAAATTCTGGCAGCGGATGCCTACCCAAGTCATAGTTTGGCTAGTTTGGGGGATTTCTCAAACGCGGGGAATAACTGGGGATTAATTAACTTACCCGCCTCTTATGATGGGCCTAGTTATTTTTATGAGGATTTTGCCACACTTGCCGAACCAGAATATCACTTGGATTTAGGCGATTTTAGTCGATATGACCGTTGGACAAAAACGATTCAGGGAGAAGGTCGCCTTATAATGAACCATATGGGGACAGTTGATTTAATGGGGCATAATCGCTTTGCAGGCATTGTTATTAACCAAGGAATTGTTCGGTTAGCGGGCGAACACCGTTTGTCAGGTGAGAGCCGGATAAGTGAGAATGGGCGTTTAGTTATTGCAGAAGCCACCCCTGCACTGGGGCAGCTAAGCGGTAATGGGACGGTGATATTTGAACCTCGTGATGCTTTCTCAATTCTGACATTAGATAACCTATCCGGTCAGTTGAGTTTTGTGGTTAACTCTGATCTCGCCAATCAAAAATCCGACAAGATCGTAGTGAAAGGCGAAGACAGCGGTGATTTTGGTCTGATTGTAGCGGACAGTGGCAACGAACAGCAAGCAGAAAACGGTAAGGTTACGTTGGTTGAAACACAAACAGGTACAGCACGATTTCGCTTAAAAGATCGAGAATATGTTGATGCTGGAGCATTTCGCTACCGCTTGCATAAAGAAGGGAATGATTGGGTGTTGTCCAACCGTAAAGATGAGCAAATGGTTGCACCGACCAAACCGAATGAGATAGAACGTGTGCGAGGCGATGTATCTGAGCCGAAAGGGGATGATCAGCCAAGTGAACTGCCAATCGTGTCGGCTAATAATCCACCAAAAGATCATACAATGGATTCAGATAATTTAGCGAATCAGCTAACGGAAGTTTCAGTAGTATCAGGCATATCACCAGATAATCCCTCAAAAGCTAATGTAGTGAATGCGGAGGGAGTAATGACTCCGCCAACAGAAGCCCTAATGAAGTCAGACATATCAACAGATAATTCACCAAAAGACAATAAGATAGGTTTGAGCAATTTCACTCACCAACCGATAGAAACAGCAAATAGTTCGATATCGTCGGTGAATATGCCGCCAACTGTACCTCAACTGCCTCAAATAACGGGAGGTTTAAAGGAATTGGCTGCAAGCACTAACTCGCATATTTCACTTCGTCAGGCGCAATTGTTGCATTTAGAACAGAGTTTAAGCGGCATCCATCAGCGTTTGGGGGAACTAAAACAAGGCGGACGAAGTAATGTATGGGTAAGAAATCTCAACAGTCGTAATCGATTAGGCGAAATGCAGGTTGCCTCGGATAGCCGTACATCGGGTTTTCGGCAGGATTATCATGCCTTGCAAGTCGGAGCAGATACCGCATTTAATGATACTTTCCGATTGGGAGCATTTGTCGGTACAGCTCACTCAGAGATTGATTTTAAAGGCGACTATGGCTCTGGCAAAGTAAACAGCCAAACAGCCGGTTTATACGGTATGTTCCAATTTGATAATGGTGTGTATATTGATCAGATTACCAAATATGAGCGCTTAACATCGCAAGGTCAGGCAACAGAGAAACGCCGTTACCATAGTTATACCTTGTCGAGCGAAGTGGGTAAGGTTCACACATTAGGGCAAGGTTGGACGGTTACGCCACAATTACAGCTAGCATGGTCAAGCCTTTCAGCGAAAGCGAATGAAGATCGTCTATCAGCACTGTATGCAAGAGTTGGTGTGCGGCTTGCCAAGATACTGGATTTAAACGGCTGGACGTTACAGCCCTATGCAGAAGTAAGCGGTATGACAACTAAAAACCGCCATAGCCAAGTACGGGTAAATCAATATGCTTTTGATATTGCCGCAACGCGCGGGCGTATTGAAAGTGTGCTTGGAATCAATGCGCTAGCAGGTAACCACCGTTTGGGTGTCGAAGCGAAAACTACGAGGGGGAAACACTTCGACCAACCGCTTGCCGTGCAGGTAAATTACCGTTATAGCTGGTAATGATCTGTTATTACTTTTTTATGATAGTCCATAGCTACATAAAACAGCGACTTCAATGGTTGTACTTTTAAGAAATCCGAACACAGCGACTTTTCCAGCTGCACCACGTCTGCGTTTACCTTTATGCGTGCTACCGAAGTCGCTTTCGTCCATTTCAATTTCACCCTCAAACATTTTCAAATGTGAACTGTTTTGATGGATAAGTAAGCGTAAATGATGAAAATAGTATGCAGTAGTTCGCTTTATAAAAAAATTAAGAACAAGGCTTGTTCACCATAATTTCAATCACTTGGCGATCAATATGTTGCATACTTTTTGAGGCGATAGCGCAGAGGTTATCGATGGTGCGATCAAGATCGTGTTCAACGATACCTTCGTTGCCGGTAACATGAGTTTCATCCATTGCCATGAGTACGGATTTATAACCCGATGCTACGCTGGTAGAGACCTTCATCGCACAACTGTTTGCCGCACCGTCGCAAATGATGCCACTGATATCGCCGATCATACTACAGATACCCATACTGACAGTTTCAAATCTCCCTGTTAATAAATAAGCAATGCCCGCACAGCTTCCCATAGAAGCGGTGGTAACCGCACAAAGTGCGGATAGTTTAGGGAGTTTACTGTGAATATAAATCGCCATTAAGTGCGATAAAAATAAGGCGCGTAGGCGTTTTTCTTCATCGACGTTCAAATAATCGGCAACCACCACGACAGGCATAGTAGCGGCAATACCTTGATTTCCCGAACCTGAATTGCTCATTGCTGGCAAGGAGGCTCCGCCCATTCGAGCATCGGAGGCGGCGGTAGTTTCGATCATGATTTTGCTGAGTAAATCGTCTGAAATTAAACCGCTCCCTACTTGTTTACGTAACGTTCGCCCGATATGTAAGCCGTAATTTTCCCGTAAACCTTCGTTGGAAAGGGCTAGATTGAGCTCGGCAGCTTGTCCGATAAAGCGAATTTTGTCTAAGGCAACTTCGCAGGAAAATTCAAAAATTTCACGAGCCGTGACCTGTTTAAAAATCTCATAGGGATCAGTATTGGCACATTCATTTTCTGTTCTTTCAAAGATGATCTCACCGTTTTTTTCAATAAAAATTACATTAGTATGTTGATCTTGAATGGCGACTTTCACCCAATCGTTATCTGCGAAAAGTACTGCTTCAGAATAGAGGATATGGCCTGTTGGGTGAATATCGACGGTTATCCGTTTTTGGTCAAGCATTGCTTTTGCTGCTGAAACTTGCTGTGGTGTGATCTGTTTTAATACTTCTAGCCCACCATCAGGATCTCCGCCCAATGCACCAATTGCCGCCGCAATAGGCAACCCAACCATGCCTGTTCCCGGTACGGCTACGCCCAAGCCGTTTTTCATTAGGTTTGGTGAAACTTTTGCTTCAATACGTTCCGGCTTTTTGCCTAAATATTTAGCTGCTGTTGCTGAGGCAAGGGCAAGGGATATCGGCTCGGTACAGCCGAGTGCCGGGACAACATCTTTTTGAACGATGGCAATGAATTTATCGCCCATTTGTTGTAATCTGTTCTTCATAATGGAGTCCTATAAAAATGTGAGGAAAGGAGATATGCATAATAAAATACCAGTGGTGATGATAATGTGCAGTGCGGCACCTTTGTATTTGTGTAATATTGGCACCTTATACACTAAGTAAGAAGGGATTAAACAACCGACTAAACCAAAAATAGGGCTACAAATTGAAGTAAAGCTCAATACTGGCGCATTTAATACAATAGCTCCCCAAGCCAGTAAAATTGCAGCAATCATAATGCCTTTTTGTACATAATTTTGATTGATTCTATCTTCAGGAATAATACGCGTAAGTAAGTTTATTACAATCCCTTGGGTGGCTTCACGAAAGCCAAGATATACCCCAAAGAATGCCGTTATTACGGCAAAGATATTTAAAATCATGCCAACATAGGTTGCCCAAGACCCCGGGAAGAACTGTGCGACGATAGCAAGGGCTGAAATATTTTGTTCATAGGCCTTTACCGCTTCTTCGTGTCCCATGGCAAGGGTGAAAGATACTGCGTAGAAAAATACCGCGGTAAACAAAATAAAGAATGCGATATTCATGGCGCGTAAGGCTTTACGGCGGGCTATTTCACGATTCACTTCTTTTTGGCGGTAGGATATGACCATCGGACTCAAGGTTTGAATAAATAAAATTGAGGTTAAGGTGAATGGCAAGGTGATGATTGCGTTTTTAATCAACAAACCGGCTGGAGGAAGTGCATCAATGTTATATAAATGCCACATGCCGATCATAGAAAATCCAAGTGCAACAACGACAAATAATTTAGTAAGCACCATAAAGGTGGAAAGTTTAAATAATAGTTTTTCACCTCTAGATGAAATTGCTACCAAAATGCAGATAAGAATTAAACCATAAAATGGGTTTTCAGAAAGTAAGGTATCAGTTACGCCAAAGGTGTATAAATATGAGGCACTGTCATTTGTAATAGCGGTGGAATACACAAACATCCAAATAATCAACATCACAAAATAAAGTGCGCCTAATAAAATCCCCCAGTTTTTACCAAGATAACCTGAAATTACACTCGGATAATCTTGACATTTTGGTGATTCGGCAAGGGTGTTAATAAATAATCGTTGAAACAAATACATAGCGGGGTAGCCAATAACTGAGGACAACAAAAATACCCACATGCCCATCAAGCCCACTTGTACAGGTAAAAATACAATACCCGCACCAATTGCCATACCAATACTCATAATTACCCAACCGAAATCGGTAGCCTCAAATTTCATTACGGCTTTAAGTTCCGCTTTTGAAAGTTCATTTTTCATGGTTTTCTCCAGGTAAGAAAGTCAGTTTCTTTCTTTGCTTTCCTTGAGTGAAAATAAAATATCAATTGAAAATTATTCACCTTTGAGTTCACGAAGGTGCTTATAAATGGCATATTTAGTTAAATTAAGGTTATCTGACACAAACATCACGGCATCTTTTAATTCAAAAAAACCGTTGTCATATAAATGGGTAATAATGGCTTTTTTGTAGTTTTTTTGATGAGGTGTAATATGTTGCTCAACAGTAGAAATGGCTTTGGAAAGCGAATATTTCATCATGTCCTGATGGTTCGACACAAAAGTTTCGTCTTTTGGTGGAATCGCTAAATTTTGTTGTGGCATTAAATTTGCCATAATTTTATCTAATGGATAAGACAAATTCAGATTAATACAAAATAATCCAATGGGTTTGCCGTTCCCGCCTAAAATAATATGAGTGGTGGATTTAACTAAATGCCCGTAATTGGTGGTGGAAAAATAACTTTGTTCTAACTGTTTGGGCGCTTTTTGATAGTCTTTGAGGATTTTTAAGGCTTTATCTGTAATTGGCGCACCCACGGAGCGTCCTGTGTGAAAGCCGTTTACAATTTTTATCACGGAAGAACTGAGTTCGCCTAATTGGTGAACCACTACTTCGCAACATTCCCCTAATAAATGGGCGATAGAATCGGCTAAATGAAGATAAGATTGCAGTATATGTTGATCGACATCTTGTGCAATTAAAGTTGGTTGCTTATCGTTCATTTTCTTCTCCTCACCACTTTATGGTTGACATAAAGTATGATGAAGTTATTTTAACTAGTCAAATTAATTTAACTAAAAATTGATTTTGGTTAATTTTTTTATACTATTTAGAGAAGAAAATTCATTATGAAAACATAAGGGATTTTAATTTAGCTACTGTTTTATTATGGATTAATTAGACTGAACCTGCTTTTTCTATCACCAAAATACGTGCCTCACCTTGTGGAGAGGCGAGGTGTTCAGTGCCAATACCGGCGTGGAAAATGTCGCCGGTTTTAAGTAATGTCATTTTTTCTTCACCATTTTCTTTGTAGTGCATTTCCACTGTACCATCCACTACTACAAACACTTCTTCGCCATCGTTGATATGCCACTTATAAGGTTTATTCGTCCAATGTAAACGTACGCTGATGCCGTTCATTTCCGTGATATCTAAGGCTCCCCAAGGGCATTTTGCGGTAAAATCTTTGCTACAAATGATTTGATACGTCATATTGTTTCCTTAAATTTAATGGGCTTCATCCCAATTTTTCCCCACACCTACATCCACAATGAGGGGCACGACCAATTCGGCGGCGGTTTCCATATTTTGTTTGATTAACGTGCTAAAAAACTCAACTTTTTCTGACCGCACTTCAAACACTAATTCATCGTGTACTTGCATAATCATATCAATATCAGGATCGTGGCGAACAAGCTTATCCAGTTTAATCATCGCACGTTTAATAATATCCGCAGCCGTACCTTGCATTGGTGCATTGATAGCAACCCGTTCTGCACCTTTGCGGCGCATTGCGTTACTCGAGTTAATATCCGGCAAATATAAACGGCGACCGAATAGGGTTTCCACATAGCCCTGTGCTTTGGCTTTTTCGCGGATATCCTGCATAAAGGTTTGTACTCCCGGGTAACGTTGGAAATATAAATCCATATATTTTTGTGCATCGCCACGTGGGATGCCAAGCTGACGGGAAAGCCCAAAGGCAGACATGCCATAAATCAGACCAAAGTTAATGGCTTTCGCATTGCGGCGTTGTTCGCTTGTTACCTCATCCAATGGCACACCGAAGATTTCCGCAGCGGTCGAGCGGTGAATATCTTTGCCTTGTGCAAAGGCATTAATCAACCCTTGATCCTGTGATAAATGTGCCATAATACGTAATTCGATTTGGGAATAGTCGGCTGCCACCACTGAATAACCTTCACGAGCAATAAAAGCCTGACGAATACGGCGACCTTCTTCATTGCGGATAGGAATGTTTTGTAAATTCGGATCGCTGGAGGATAAACGCCCCGTTGCGGTTACGGCTTGATGGTAAGAGGTATGTACTCGCCCTGTGTTTGGATCCACCATTTGCGGCAATTTATCCGTATAGGTAGATTTTAATTTGCTCAAGCCTCGATGTTCCACCAATACTTTTGGCAATTCGTGGCTATATGCCAGCTCTTCCAATACTTCTTCATTAGTAGAAGGTGCGCCTTTTGGCGTTTTTTGTAAAACAGGTAAGCCCAATTTATCAAATAAAATTTCTTGTAATTGCTTAGTGGAGGCGAGATTGAAGGTTTGCCCTGCGAGTTCATAGGCTTGAGCCTCAAGTGCGGTCAATCTTGCGGTGATTTCATTGGATTGCATAAAAAGCGCATCACTGTCAATTAACACACCAGTTCGTTCCATGTGTGAAAGGACGCTGAGTAATGGCAATTCGATTTCTTCAAAAAGTGTGACTAAACTTGGTGTTTGCTGTAATTTTTGCCATAACACTTGTTGAAGTTTCATTGTGATATCCGCATCCTCGGCGGCGTATTCTGAGGCTTGTTCTAGGGGGATTTGATTAAAAGTCAGTTGATTTTTACCTTTGCCGGCAATGTCTTCAAAACTAATCGTTTGATGCCCTAGATAGCGTTTTGCAAGATCGTCCATATTGTGACGACCGGTGCTATCTAACACATAGGATTCTAACATCGTATCGAACGCTACGCCCTGCACCTCAATACCGTTACGTGCCAAGATAGTCAGATCGTATTTGATGTTTTGTCCCACTTTTTTTATGTCGGTATTTTCGAGAATCGGTTTGAGGACGGAAAGTGCGGTTGTTTTTTCAAGCGTTTTTGGCGCACCGAGATAATCCAATTGCAAAGGAAGATAAGCGGCTTCGCCATTTTCTAGGGAAAAGGAAAGTCCGACGAGATTCGCCGACATATAATTAAGGCTGTCGGTTTCCGTATCTAGGGCGAAGAGATTTGCATTTGATAATTTATCAATCCAACGGGTTAAATCCGTTTCCGTCAGGAGAGTTTCATATTGGCTGCGATCAATCTGAAATTTAGGTAGATTTTCAACCGCACTTTTCGATGAAGTTGTAGGTGTGGCTTGATATGGATTTATTTTAACCGCTTGATCGTTAGCCTGTGTGATAGAATCCGAACCGTTCATCACTTCGCCTAACCAACGTTTAAATTCATAGCGACCGAAATATTCAATCAAGCGGTCATTATCACTTTCAGCGAGCAATAATTCATCAGACGTGATATCCAATGTCACATCGGTTTTAATGGTCGCAAGGGTGTAAGACAAATCCGCATTTTGTTTTTCAGCCAGTAATTTCTCACCGAGCTTTTTTGCACCACGAATCGGTAATTCTGCCACTTTGTCGAGATTGGCATAAATTTCAGCCATACTTCCCAGCCCTTGCAACAGCCCAAGTGCGGTTTTCTCCCCCACTCCGGCAACACCGGGAATGTTATCCGAACTATCGCCCATCAGTGCAAGATAATCAATAATGAGCTCTGGCGGAATACCGTATTTTTCAACGACACCTTCGCGATCTAACAAACTATTATTCATCGTATTGATGAGCATAATGTTATCATCAACCAGCTGCGCTATATCTTTATCCCCTGTGCTAATCAGCACGTTTTTACCGGCACGGGAGGCTTGTACGGCGAGGGTACCGATCACATCATCTGCTTCTACCCCTTCTACCACTAAAAGTGGAATACCAAGTGCACGGATCATATCGTGTAGTGGTTGAATTTGTTTTCTGAGAGCATCCGGCATAGGCGGGCGATGGGATTTATACTGTTCAAACAGTTCGTCTCGGAAGGTTTTCCCTTTGGCATCAAACACCACCGCTATGTGACTTGGTTGCACCTGAGATATCAGGCTTTTCAGCATATTTAACACGCCGTACATCGCCCCGGTTGGTTCGCCGGCAGAGTTGGTTAATGGGGGAAATGCGTGAAACGCTCGATATAAATAAGAAGAACCGTCCACTAAGACCAGTGGGTTTGCTGCGATCTGTGCCATAAAAATCTCATTCAATGTGATAAAGTGAGCGCATTATAGCGTAAATTCAGAAAGGGCGCGAACAGGTAGTCTCACTGATTGCGTGTAAAAGATATGACGGGAAAGTTTGCCTATGGCATAATATTTCCCACTCAAAAATACAAATTAAAGGGAATACAATGTCATTAAAACTGGTTGAAATTGTCGTATTAGGGCAGGTATTACGTTTAAATGTACCTCAGGATCAAGAAGAGTCATTACGCCAAGCAGCACGCCATTTGGACTCGTTGGTTTCCGAAATGAAAGAAAAAACGGGTTTAATTCAACTTGATCGTGTGCTTTCTATTGTTGCATTGAATTTAAGTTTTGAGCTTACGCAGGAAAAGAATAAAAATGCACAAATTGAAGACGTTTTGAAAACGCGTATTCAGCAGTTGGATCACTCATTGGGGAGTATTCTCTCAACAAGAGAATAATTTGTGAACAAGATCGCAGATTTAAAAAATAAAGTCTGGCAAAAATGCCGACTTTTCGCTAGTATAACGGCATAAAGATTTCCTGGAATGCTCGCTAATGGGTTATGTCCCTGAGCCGATACTTAAAATCTTATAAATCGGTTTCCCGTCATTGGTGTGTAGGCTTTGCCTTTATTTTTCTTCTGAATAATTAAAGGAAGTAAGAAACCTAAAAATGACCTTATCGATTTCCTTGAACCATCGGGTTCAAGGACTGCCACCCACAACGGCATTCCGGGTTCTTTCTTTTTTACCTCTATGAACACTCAACAACAACGCCAACAAATTCGTCGTCAAATCCGAAAAACTCGCGCAAATTTAACCGCACTTCAGCAGAGGCTGGCGGAGCAAGCTATTACAGGTCAAGCTCTTGATGTAATTGAACATCGCCAAGCAAGAAATATTGCATTATATCTTTCTTTTGATGGTGAAATTTCGACTGACGCTTTAATAAAAACCCTTTGGGAGCAAAATAAAAAGGTGTTTTTGCCCGTCTTGCATCCTTTTGCGAAAAATCACTTACTCTTTTTACAGTATTTGCCTGACACTCCGATGGTGCAAAACCATTTTGGTATTTGGGAACCAAAATTGAACGTTCAAAATGTGTTACCGCTCAATGAATTGGATATTCTTTTTACGCCCTTAGTTGCGTTCGATAAACAAGGTAACCGCCTCGGGATGGGTGGTGGTTTTTATGATCGAACCTTGCAGAATTGGCAACAAAAATCCTTTCTTCCTATTGGTTTGGCTCATGCTTGCCAGCAAATTGAGGCATTGCCTATTGAACATTGGGATATTCCTCTCTTTGATATTTTGATTGGGTAAAATCTATCGTTTCAATTTAATTGATAGGTAAAATCAAAAATATCTCATTTTTCCCCTTGAAATCATTCCAAACGATATTACTTACTCAGTGTGAACGGCGAAAGCCAAATTGAATATGAATTAATAGGGAAAAGAGAAATGAATATAGAAAAATTTACCACAAAATTCCAACAAGCATTGAGTGAAGCCCAGTCGCTTGCCCTTGGCAAAGATAATCAATTTATTGAACCGGTGCATTTATTGACCGCACTTTTAAACCAACAAGACGGCTCAGTTGCACCGATTTTAACTGCAAGTGGAGTGAATGTCGCCTTATTGCGTAATGAATTAAATAGTGAGCTTAACAGATTACCGCAAGTTTCCGGCAATGGTGGTGATGTACAAATTTCCCGCCAACTACTTAACTTATTGAATTTATGTGACAAACTCGCCCAGCAAAGACAAGATAAATTTATTTCAAGCGAATTGTTTTTGCTTGCCGTATTAGAAGAACGGGGATCGTTAAAAGATATTTTAACCAAGTACGGGGCGAAAAAAGAACAAATTGCACAAGCGATTCAACAAATCCGTGGAGGACAAAGCGTGAACGATCAGAATGCAGAAGAAAGCAGACAAGCTCTTGAAAAATATACGATTGATTTAACCAAACGGGCAGAAAGCGGCAAACTTGATCCGGTGATTGGACGTGATGAAGAAATCCGTCGAACCATTCAAGTTTTACAACGTCGTACGAAAAATAATCCGGTTTTAATTGGTGAACCGGGTGTGGGTAAAACGGCGATTGTAGAAGGTTTGGCACAGCGTATTGTCAATGGGGAAGTGCCGGAAGGATTGAAAAATAAACGTGTTCTTTCTCTAGATATGGGGGCGTTGATTGCCGGGGCAAAATACCGTGGCGAATTTGAGGAACGGTTGAAAGCAGTATTAAATGAATTGGCAAAAGAAGAAGGTCGGGTCATTCTGTTTATTGATGAAATTCACACCATGGTGGGTGCCGGTAAAACCGATGGCGCAATGGATGCGGGTAACTTGTTAAAACCGAGTTTGGCACGTGGTGAATTGCACTGTGTGGGGGCGACGACGTTAGATGAATATCGTCAATATATTGAAAAAGATGCGGCATTGGAACGCCGTTTTCAAAAAGTATTTGTGGATGAACCAAGCGTGGAAGATACCATCGCTATTTTACGTGGTTTAAAAGAGCGCTACGAAATTCACCACCATGTGGATATTACTGATCCTGCGATTGTGGCGGCAGCGACCCTTTCACATCGTTATATTTCCGATCGCCAATTGCCGGATAAAGCCATTGATTTAATTGATGAAGCCGCATCCAGTATTCGTATGGAAATTGATTCCAAGCCGGAACCGCTTGATCGTCTTGAACGCCGCATTATCCAATTGAAATTGGAGCAACAGGCGCTGAAAAAAGAAGAAGATGAGGCGAGTCGTAAACGTTTGGAAACCTTAGAAAAAGAACTGGCTGATAAAGAGCGTGAATATGCGGAATTGGAAGAAGTATGGAAATCCGAAAAAGCCACACTTTCCGGTTCGCAACATATTAAACAAGAACTTGATGCGGCGAAAACCGAAATGGAGCAAGCCCGCCGAGCCGGTGATTTAAGCAAAATGTCGGAACTACAATACGGACGTATTCCTGAATTGGAAAAACAACTTGCTCAGGCTGAAACCAGCGAAGGCAAAGAAATGAGCTTATTGCGTTATCGTGTAACCGATGAAGAAATTGCAGAAGTGCTTTCTAAAGCCACGGGGATTCCGGTGTCCAAAATGATGGAAGGTGAAAAAGAAAAACTGTTGCGCATGGAAGAAGAATTGCACAAACGTGTGATCGGTCAGAACGAAGCTGTCGATGCCGTTGCGAATGCTATTCGCCGTAGCCGTGCCGGATTGTCTGATCCAAACCGTCCGATTGGTTCTTTCTTATTCCTTGGTCCGACGGGCGTGGGGAAAACGGAATTGTGTAAAACCTTGGCAAAATTCCTCTTTGACAGTGATGATGCGATGGTACGTATCGATATGTCTGAATTTATGGAAAAACACAGTGTTTCCCGCTTAGTCGGTGCGCCTCCGGGTTATGTGGGCTATGAAGAAGGCGGTTATTTGACTGAGGCTGTCCGTCGTCGTCCTTATTCCGTGATTTTGCTCGATGAAGTGGAAAAAGCACACGCCGATGTATTCAATATCTTGTTACAAGTGTTGGATGATGGTCGCTTAACGGATGGGCAAGGTCGAACTGTTGATTTCCGTAATACGGTGGTCATTATGACCTCCAACTTGGGGTCCCATTTAATTCAGGAACATCAAAGCGAAGGGTATGATGAAATGAAAAATATGGTGATGTCGGTGGTGGGGCAACATTTCCGCCCGGAATTTATCAACCGTATTGATGAAACCGTGGTATTCCATCCATTGGCGAAAGAAAATATCCGCGCTATTGCAAGTATTCAATTAGAACGCTTGGCAAAACGTATGGAAACCCGTGGTTATGAAATTGTGTTCAACGAAGCACTTATTGATTTCATTGGTGAAGTGGGCTATGACCCGGTTTATGGTGCACGTCCGTTAAAACGTGCGATTCAGCAAGAGATCGAAAATCCGTTAGCACAACAAATCCTTTCCGGTAAATTGCTCCCAAGCAGCGTTGTTACCGTGGATTATGCCGATGGAAAAGTTGTCACAAGACAATAAATTCCAAATACAAAAAGTGCGGTCATTTTGACCGCACTTTTTTACTTTCTCGCTAAAATCAAAAAACGGCAATCGTAAGGATTGTTCTCGTCTTTTTCTCGGTATTCTTCAAATTCAATATGCCATTCAGCCCAATTTAAGTTTGGGAAAAAGGTGTCGCCCTCAATTTCGCCTTGAATTTGGGTTAAATAGAGTTTATCCGCTTGGGGTAAATATTGCTTAAAGAGTTCACCGCCGCCAATCAGCATAATTTCTTCAGAATCTTTGACAAAATCAACCGCACTTTCAAGGTTGTTTTTCCAGATGATGCCTTCATATTTATAAGGCTGACGAGATAATACGATATTGACCCGTTTTGGCAGAGGACGACCAATACTTTCAAAGGTTTTACGTCCCATAATGACCGGTTTCCCTGTGGTATTTTTTCTAAACCAAGCAAGGTCGGCGGGAAGATGCCAAGGCATTTGGTTATCTTTGCCAATTACACCGTTGAGCGTGGTGGCAACAATTAAACTGAATGTCATAAAAACTCCTTGTTGAATTGCTGAGCAATATATCACAGCACCGAATAAAGTTAATGCTTTTTAACAAATTTAGTGATAACGTAAACGCCATTTTTTGAGACGAAAATAGAGAAAAATGAACAAGAAAACCATTGTTGTTAAATTTGGTACCAGCACCTTAACTCAGGGTTCGCCAAAATTAAATTCGCCACATATGATGGAAATTGTGAGACAGATCGCACAACTTCATCACGAGGGCTTTCGGATTGTGATTGTCACTTCCGGTGCGATTGCCGCGGGTCGTCATTATTTGAATCATCCCACGTTGCCTCCGACCATCGCTTCCAAACAATTATTGGCGGCAGTCGGGCAAAGCCAGCTTATTCAGGCTTGGGAAAAATTATTTGCCATTTATGATATTCATATCGGGCAGATTTTATTGACCCGTGCGGATATAGAAGATCGCGAGCGTTTTCTCAATGCCCGTGATACTTTGCATGCGCTTTTGGATAATCACATTATCCCTGTAATTAATGAAAACGATGCGGTGGCAACGGCGGAAATTAAAGTAGGGGATAATGATAACTTATCGGCATTGGTGGCGATTTTGGTGCAAGCAGAACAACTTTATCTTTTAACGGATCAGCAAGGGTTATTTGACAGTGATCCGCGTAAAAATCCGGAGGCAAAATTGATTCCGGTCGTGGATAAAATTACTGATCATATTCGTTCCATTGCGGGAGGAAGTGGTACAACCCTGGGTACGGGAGGAATGAGTACCAAGATTATTGCCGCTGATGTAGCAACGCGTTCTGGTATTGAAACCATTATCGCACCGGGTAACCGTTCAAATGTAATTGTGGATTTGGCACACGAACAGGGTATTGGCACGAAATTTACCGCCCATCATGCAGATCGTTTAGAAAGCCGCAAACAATGGCTATTTGCCGCTCCTTCAGCGGGAGCGATCACCATTGATGACGGTGCAGAACAAGCCATGCTTGTGCAAAACAAATCTCTTTTACCGGCAGGAATTTTGGCGGTAGAGGGGTGTTTCTCCCGTGGTGAGGTAGTGAAAATTCGCAATCAGGCGGGCAAAAATATTGCACTTGGTATGCCACGTTATAACAGTGATGCATTACTGTTAATCAAGGGAAAAAAATCTCAAGAAATTGAAGCTATTTTGGGCTATGAATATGGCTCGGTTGCACTTCACCGTGATGACATGATTATTTTATAAAAATAATGTTATTTAAGGAAAAGTAAATGAAAATGAAAAAAATCATTTTGAGTATAATAATTTTAACTTTGACTGCGTGCGTACAAACACAGGGGGCATTATCATCAAGATCGCCTATTTCCGTTAATGGACACATAAAACGTTTAAATACTATTGCCTGTCAGGATACTGACGATTGGTATTTGGATGGCTATCGCGTAGGCAAAGATTTTTCCACTTATCGGGAAAATCAACTCAATCAACGTATTCAGTTTTGCGGGGAGGCGACTTCTACACAGCGTAAGGCTTGGGGGGACGGCTATTTGGTAGGATATAAGAAAGTAGCTAAACAGAATAAGAAATCTAAAAGATCAAAAAAATCGTAAGCTAGGGAAGACAAAAAGCGGTTGAAATTCACACTGAAAATCAACCGCTCTTTTTATATTTGAAATTAAAGAATATCTAATAATTCTACTTCAAATACAAGGGTAGAGAATGGTGGGATTGATGCACCGGCACCACGCTCGCCGTAGGCTAACTCGTGAGGAATCGTGAGTTTCCATTTAGAACCGACAGGCATCATTTGTAATGCTTCCACCCAGCCGCGAATTACGCCGTTTACCGGAAATTCTGCAGGTTGACCACGTGATACGGAACTGTCAAATACGGTGCCATTTGGTAGTGTCCCCGTGTAGTGAACACGAACTTTATCGGTCGCTGACGGTTTCGCCCCAGAGCCTTCCGTGATGATTTCATATTGAAGACCGCTATCGGTGATGTTCACACTGGCTTTTTTGGCATTTTCTGCTAAAAATGCTTTACCTTCTTCCTCAATCACTTTGAATTTAGCCTGTTGTGCTTGTTCCGCTTGTTGTTGAAGCTGTTGTACGGAAAGCATTAACTCATTGATATCCAATGCAGGTTGATTATGATTGATCGCATCGAAAATCCCTTTTGCGACCGCTTCAACGGCAATCTCCATTTGGCTGTCTAATAATTGTTGACCGATTTGTAAACCGATACCATAACTGCCTTTTTCTGAAAGACTTTCTAATTTAACTTGTTCAAAATTCATGCTGTTTTCCTTTGTTAAAAATTAGTTTTTGTATGCCAAGATTTCACCCATACGAACCGGCTCGCCTACGCTGAGGTGTTCAGCCAATCGTACTTGATTTTCTTGGAATAAATTGATCACAGTGGAGCCAAGTTGAAACCAACCCATTTCTTGACCTTTTGTTAGTTTCACCGCACTTTCGCCTTCATAAGTCCAAGTTTTCACTTCATTATGACGTGGCGGATTAATCACCCCCGCCCAAGTTGTTCCAATACTTGCCGTGACGGTTGCGCCCACTAAAATTTGCACCATCGTGCCAAACTCCGTATCAAACACACAAATCACCCGCTCGTTACGGGCAAATAAATTCGGCACGTGTTGGGATAAAAACGGATTCACCGAAAATAAATCACCGGGAACATAAATCATTTTACGGAGCGTGCCATCACAAGGCATATGTACACGGTGATAATCTTTTGGTGAAAGATAGGTGGTCGCAAACTCGCCATTTTTAAAGGCTTCGACTAATTCTTTATCTTCCGCCAATAAATCCTCTAAACGGAAAAAATGCCCTTTGGCTTGTAATAAACGGTTACTATCAATATGACCACATTCACTGATGCGACCGTCTGCCGGTAGGCAAAGTGCGGTCGGATTTTGGTTAATTGGGCGGGCGTTGTCTTTTAACGGACGAATAAAAAACTCGTTGAAACTTTCATATTCATTAAATTGTTCTTTTTGCGCAATACTCATATCAATGTTGTATTTTTTCGCAAAGGCTTTAATGGCGAGATGTGTGACTTTGCCCCATTTTTGCTTTGCAAACCAGCCGGCAAATTGAGTTAAATAAAGTTGAGGCATCACATATTGAAAAGCAACTTTTAAGCGTTGCCAATAAGAAATTGAATGCATATTTATCTTCCTTTTGAAAATGAGCGCTGATTATAGCAATTTTTGTCATTCTTCCAACCTTTAATTCTCCCATAAAATTCACCGTATTTTCTATTGTGTATGAGAAAATAATTTGCTTTGGCTATTGTTCAATGAGGTCAAAAAGAGTATATTCAGCCCAAATTTTTATTCTTAGAAGGTTAGAAGAAGGGAGTTTTATTATGTTTGGTTTATCTCCGGCACAAATGATTATCTTGTTAGTGGTGATTTTGTTGGTTTTTGGTACGAAAAAATTAAGAAATGCAGGGGCTGATCTTGGTGCTGCGGTAAAAGGCTTTAAAAAGGCGATGCAAGATGATGAGCCAAAAGCCAAAGATGCGGAATTTAAATCCATTGATAACAACAGCGAAACAGCGAAAACTGAAACAACAAAAGAAAAAGAACAGGCATAACCCGTGTTTGATATTGGTTTTTCCGAACTTGTTTTATTGATGATTGTAGGCTTAGTGGTGCTAGGTCCTAAGCGTTTGCCGGTGGCAATCAGAACGGTGATGGGGTGGGTAAAAACCATCCGTGGGTTAGCTGCCAATGTGCAAAATGAATTAAAACAAGAACTGAAATTACAAGAATTGCAGGATAGCATTAAGAAAGCGGAATCCCTGAATTTACAAACCCTTTCTCCTGAGCTAAGCAAAACCGTTGAAGAATTAAAAGCGCAGGCGGACAAAATGCGCACCGAATTAGAGTCAAAAGCCGCAGAAGCGGGTACGACGGTGGAAGAACAGATTAAAGAAATTAAAAGTGCGGCTGAAAATATTCAATCTGACGAAAATGCGCTTTCAAGCGATATGCTAACAAAGAATAAAACCGTAGAAACCGATGAAAAAACGTCTTCGGATCTGACCGCACTTGAACCCCATGAACAAGCTGAATTAACGGAGCGTTTGTCCGATTATTATCCACCGGATGATATGGAAGTAGCACCGGCACCAAAATCCCAATCATAGAGAGTTTTTATGAATCACGTGGATGAATCTCAACCCCTTATTACCCATCTCGTCGAATTAAGAAACCGCTTATTGCGTTGTGTGATTTGTGTTGCGGTGATCTTTGTTGGTTTGGTGTATTTTTCTAATGATATTTATCATTTCGTTGCTTCTCCCTTGACAGAGGTTATGCCGAAAGGTGCAACGATGATTGCAACGAATATTCAAACCCCTTTTTTTACACCGATTAAATTAACCGCAATTGTCTCCGTGTTTATTTCGGTGCCTTATTTGCTTTATCAAGTTTGGGCATTTATTGCGCCGGCATTGTATCAACATGAAAAACGTATGATTTATCCGCTGTTATTTTCCAGTACGATTTTATTTTATTGTGGTGTTGCCTTTGCCTACTATGTGGTATTTCCTTTTGTTTTCAGTTTTTTCACCCAAACTGCACCGGAGGGGGTGGCGATTGCAACGGACATTAGCAGCTATCTTGATTTTGCGCTAGCCTTATTCCTTGCTTTTGGTGTGTGCTTTGAAGTGCCGATTGCAATTATTTTACTTTGCTGGACAGGCGTCACAACAGTAAAATCACTTTCAGAAAAACGCCCTTATATTATTGTCGCTTCGTTTTTTATCGGAATGATTTTGACACCTCCAGATGTGTTTTCTCAAACATTACTTGCCGTACCAATGTGTTTATTATTTGAACTTGGTTTGCTCGTCGCTCGTTTCTATCAACCAAAGGATGATGCTGAAGAAAGTGCGGTTAAAAATTCGGAAGAATCTAATAAAACGGAATAAATGATAAATGGGGGCATCGCCCCCTTTCTCGTCATAAATAGTCAGTAAAAGGATAACAATATGACCCAACAAATTTTTACAGGATTTCCTACCCGTCGTTTACGCCGTTTACGTAAACATGATTTTAGCCGTCGCCTTGTGGCTGAAAATAAACTCACAGCAGATGATTTAATCTATCCGGTGTTTATTTTAGAAGGTGAAAATTACCGTGAAGCGGTTCCTTCTATGCCGGGTGTGGAACGTTTAACCATTGATCAATTATTAATCGAAGCTGGGCTTTTAGTGAAATACGGTGTGCCGGTTATTTCTCTTTTTCCCGTAATTGAACAAAACAAAAAAACTTTAATGGCAGAAGAAGCCTATAATCCGAACGGTTTGGTGCAACGTGCCGTCAGAGCTTTAAAAGTGGCGTATCCGGAATTAGGCGTGCTAACGGATGTGGCACTTGATCCTTATACTATTCACGGGCAAGACGGCATTATCGATGAGGAAGGCTATGTGTTAAACGACATCACAACAGATGTTTTAGTGAAACAGGCGCTTTCTCATGCGGAAGCCGGGGCGGATATTGTTGCACCGAGTGATATGATGGACGGACGTATCGGGCGTATTCGCCAAGCGTTAGAAGAAAAAGGTTTTATCAATACACAAATTATGGCGTATTCCGCAAAATATGCCTCAAATTATTATGGGCCTTTCCGTGATGCGGTCGGTTCTTCTTCCAATCTTAAAGGTGGCGATAAGAAAACCTACCAACTTGATCCTGCAAATGGTGATGAAGGCTTGCAAGAAGTGGCACTTGATTTGCAGGAAGGGGCGGATATGGTGATGGTAAAACCGGGAATGCCGTATTTGGATATGGTTTATCGTGTGAAAACACATTTTGGTGTGCCAACTTTTGCTTATCAGGTTTCCGGTGAATATGCGATGCATATGGCGGCAATTCAGAATGGTTGGTTAAAAGAAAAAGAATGTATTATGGAATCCCTTCTTTGCTTTAAGCGTGCGGGAGCGGATGGCATTTTAACTTATTTTGCCAAACAGGTAGCGGAATGGTTGTATTTGGAAAATCAAAATAAATAGTTTTTCATGTAAAATGTGATCTTTATCACGAAAATTAAATTTTATCTAATAAAAACGAGAAAAAATTAAATTTTTTCTCGTTTTTTCTTTTTTATCCATTTTTTCATTAAAAAAATCATTGCAATGTTAAATGAGTCATTGCATATTGTTTTTACAACCGTTGGCAAACGGTTGCTCATAATAAAACAAACACACAAACATCAAAAATTAAGAAGGAAACACAGTATGTCAACAGTCTCATCTTTAGAAGGGTTTTTAGCAAAAGTCGCACAGCGTGATGGTCATCAACCTGAATTCTTACAAGCGGTTCGTGAAGTTTTCACTTCTATTTGGCCGTTTTTGGAAGCCAATCCAAAGTATCGTTCTGAAGCCTTATTAGAACGTCTAGTTGAGCCGGAACGTGTATTTCAATTTCGTGTAGCTTGGACGGATGATAAAGGTCAAGTTCAAGTTAATCGTGCGTTCCGCGTACAGTTTAATAGTGCGATTGGACCTTACAAAGGGGGGATGCGTTTCCATCCGTCCGTGAATCTTTCAATCTTAAAATTTTTAGGTTTTGAACAAATTTTTAAAAATGCGCTAACAACTTTACCGATGGGCGGTGGCAAAGGCGGATCGGATTTTGATCCTAAAGGTAAATCTGATGCGGAAGTGATGCGTTTTTGTCAGGCGTTGATGGCGGAATTATATCGTTATATCGGCGCAGATACCGATGTACCGGCTGGTGATATCGGTGTGGGAGGGCGTGAAGTGGGCTACCTTGCCGGTTATATGAAAAAATTATCGAATCAAGCAGCCTGTGTTTTCACCGGGCGCGGTTTATCTTTCGGTGGGAGTTTAATTCGTCCGGAAGCAACAGGCTACGGATTAGTTTACTTCGCACAAGCGATGTTAGCAGAAAAAGGGGATAGTTTTGCGGGGAAAGTGGTCTCTGTTTCAGGTTCGGGAAACGTGGCGCAATATGCTATAGAAAAAGCTTTAGCATTAGGAGCAAAAGTGGTGACCTGTTCGGATTCCTCAGGTTATGTTTATGATCCAGAAGGATTTACTTCTGAAAAATTGACCGCACTTTTAGACATTAAAAACGTTAAACGTGGTCGCGTAAAAGATTATGCGGCACAGTTTGGTTTGCAATATATTGAAGGTAAACGCCCTTGGGAAGTGAAAGCGGATATCGCGCTTCCTTGTGCTACCCAAAACGAACTTGAAATTGCCGATGCAAAAGCCTTGATTGCAAACGGTGTGAAATTAGTTGCAGAAGGCGCAAATATGCCGACTTCCATTGAAGCAACAGAGGCATTTTTAGAAGCTGGTGTGTTATTCGGACCAGGAAAAGCCGCTAATGCAGGCGGAGTCGCAACATCCGGTTTAGAAATGGCACAAAGCTCACAACGCCTATATTGGACAGCAGAAGAAGTGGACGCTAAATTGCACCGCATTATGCTGGATATTCACGCGAACTGTAAAAAATACGGTACATTAGAAGGACAAGCAAACATCAATTATGTGGTGGGGGCAAATGTTGCCGGATTTGTGAAAGTAGCAGATGCCATGTTGGCACAAGGCGTTTATTAATTTCTATTTCTAAAAACATTGAATAAATTGACCGCTCTTTTCATTAAAGTGCGGTCATTTTTTCTTCAGAATTTCCTATTTTCCCAACGCTGTTTTAGCTTGCCTTTTTGTTCAAAAAGTGTAAAATCCTCAGGCTTTTTGTCTATATATACAGAGAAAAAAGTAAGCTATATTTTTAAGTGACTTTCGAGCTTAGAAATATTCTTTTAGTAATCAAATAATTAGAGGAAGGTTATGGTAACCATTCGTTTATCTCGTGGCGGAGCTAAAAAACGCCCTTTTTATCAAATCGTAGTCGCTGACAGCCGTTCACCACGTGACGGTCGTTTCATTGAGCGCGTAGGTTTCTTCAATCCGATTGCTCAAGGTAATGCTGAACGTCTTCGCATTGACTTAGACCGTGTAAATCACTGGGTAGGTCAAGGTGCGTCATTATCTGATCGCGTTGCCTGTTTGGTAAAAGAAGCTCAAAAAGCCGCTTAATTCGCTTTTGAGTAGAGATAGGTGAAAAATATGGAACAACAACGTATTGAAGTTGTGGGCAAATTGGGCTCAACCTATGGTATTCGTGGGTGGTTGCGTATTTATTCATCGACCGAATATGCCGAAAGTATTTTTGACTATCAGCCTTGGTTTTTAAAAATCAAAGGTGAATGGCAGTCAACAGAGCTTGAAAATTGGCGTCATCATAATCACGAGCTGATTGTAAAGCTAAAAGGCACAGATGATCGTGAAGCAGCCCAAGTTTTAGCAAATGTTGAAATTGGTGTGGACCTCTCCGTATTTCCTGAATTGGAAGAAGGAGATTATTACTGGCATGATTTAATCGGTTGTTCAGTAGTCAATCTTCAAGGCTATACGATGGGAACGGTCACTGAAATGATGGAAACCGGTTCAAACGATGTTCTGGTCGTCAAAGCCAATAGCAAAGATGCTTTTGGAAAACAAGAGCGGTTAATTCCGTTTTTGTATGAACAAGTAGTTAAAAGAGTCGATCTCACCACGAAAACCATTGAAGTGGATTGGGACGCTGGTTTCTAATCTCAGGTATGCTCGAATGTAATGTTGTCAGTTTTAAACAAAGTACGGCTGAATTATGCAGATCGGAATAATTACGTTATTCCCCGAAATGTTTAAAGCTATTACGGAATTTGGGGTAACCGGTAGAGCCGTAAAACAGAATCTCTTGCAAGTGCAATGCTGGAATCCTCGTGATTTTACGCGAGATAAGCATAAAACAGTCGATGATCGCCCTTATGGTGGTGGGCCGGGAATGCTAATGATGGTGCAGCCTTTACGGGATGCTATTCACGCAGCAAAAGCGGTTGTGGGAGGAGGTGCAAAGGTGGTTTACCTTTCACCACAAGGACGTAAACTTGATCAATCCGGCGTTGTGGAGCTGGCACAAAATCAAAAATTGGTTTTAGTGTGCGGGCGATATGAAGGGATTGATGAACGATTGATTCAAACTGAAATTGATGAAGAATGGTCAATCGGTGATTACGTTTTAACCGGAGGTGAATTGCCGGCAATGACATTAATTGATGCCGTTGCTCGGTTTATTCCTGGTGTATTAGGCAAACAAGCTTCCGCAGAAGAAGATTCTTTTGCTGATGGTTTATTGGACTGTCCACATTACACCAGACCGGAAGTTTTAGAAGGCCTAACCGTTCCACCGGTGCTGATGTCGGGGCATCACGAAGAAATTCGCAAATGGCGGTTAAAACAATCGCTTGAAAGAACATGGCTCCGTCGCCCTGAGCTCTTAGAAGACCTAGCTCTGACTGACGAACAACGTAAGCTGTTGAAAGAAGTGAAAACGGAAAGTAACAGTAAATTCAGTTAATTCTAGGATCATTAGATCAATTAAGGATCAAAAAATGTCTAATATTATTAAACAACTTGAACAAGAACAATTAAAACAAAATGTACCGAGCTTCCGCCCGGGTGATACTTTAGAAGTTAAAGTATGGGTAGTAGAAGGAAGTAAACGTCGCTTGCAAGCATTCGAAGGCGTGGTTATTGCGATTCGTAACCGTGGCTTGCACTCTGCATTTACTTTACGTAAAGTATCAAACGGCGTAGGTGTTGAACGTGTATTCCAAACTCACTCACCAGTAGTAGATTCTATTACTGTTAAGCGTAAAGGTGCGGTGCGTCAAGCAAAACTTTACTACTTACGTGAACGTTCAGGTAAATCTGCTCGTATTAAAGAGCGTTTGGGCGAATAATTTCGCAAATAAAGAAGAATGTAAGGCTTGGGTTTTCCAAGCCTTTTTTGTTATCAAAATTAGAAAAATTTAACAAAACTTGCAAAATATCAAATTTTGTTTAGATAACAAGGGATGTATCTTGCAAAGCATACCTAAGAGAGTAGAATATTCACGATTGTAGTGTTAAAAAGAAATCATCATATTTAGGTATTTTATGTCAGATGTTAAAAACTCCTCTACGGTAGCATTAACGCCGGTTGAAGCGACGGATTTTGCAGAAAGTGCAGCTGTTTATAAAGCGAAAAAACGTCCATTTCTTTCTTTTATGTCTGGTATTAATGCTGGTGCATGTATTGCATTAGCATTTGTTTTTTATACAACTACACAGACTGCATCTGCAGGTGTTCCATGGGGAATGGCTAAATTGGTTGGTGGTTTAGTATTTTCTATTGGTGTGATCATGGTGGTGTTGTTAGGCTCTGAGCTTTTTACTTCATCAACGCTCACATTTATTGCTCGAGTTGGTGGAAAGATCACCACATGGAAAATGATTCGGAACTGGATTGCCGTATATTTAGGTAATTTTGTCGGTGGTTTGATTATTGTCGCACTTATTTGGTTTGGTGGTCAAACGATGGCGGCAAACGGACAATGGGGGCTGACAATTCTTAATACGGCACAACATAAGATTCACCATACTTGGTTTGAAGCCTTTAATTTAGGCATTTTGTGTAACATCATGGTATGTTTGGCCGTTTGGCTGTCTTATTCGGGTAAAACGGTTATAGATAAAGCATTTATTATGATTATGCCGATTGCTTTATTTGTCGCATCAGGCTTTGAACACTGTGTTGCAAATATGTTTATGATTCCAATGGGTATTATTACTGCCCATTATAGCCCCCCAGAATTTTGGCAGCAGTTAGGCATTGAAGCGAGTAAATATGCTGATTTAGATGTCTATCATTTTATCGTAAAGAATTTAGTTCCGGTAACGTTGGGAAATGTAGTGGGTGGTGCAATTTGTATTGGTTTATTCCAACGTTACTTAACAAAATCTCACGAATAAATTGCAACAAATTATTTTTATTAATTAACAAAGGAAATGACTATGTCAGAACTTAGTGAAGCGCAAAAAGTTGCTTGGACCGGTTTTACCGATGGTGATTGGCAAAAAAATGTCAATGTACGCGACTTTATTCAAAAAAACTATACTCCGTATGAAGGCGATGATTCTTTCTTAGCTGGTCCGACCGAAGCCACAACTAAACTTTGGGAATCGGTGATGGAAGGAATTAAAATTGAAAACCGTACACACGCGCCATTAGATTTTGATGAGCATACGCCATCAACAATTACTTCTCACGCACCGGGCTATATCAACAAAGATTTAGAAAAAATCGTTGGTCTTCAAACCGATGCTCCTCTAAAACGTGCGATTATGCCATTCGGTGGTATTAAAATGGTGGAAGGTTCATGTAAAGTTTATGGTCGTGAGCTTGATCCTGAAGTAAAAAAAATCTTTACTGAATATCGTAAAACCCACAACCAAGGGGTGTTTGATGTTTATACGCCGGATATTTTACGTTGCCGTAAATCAGGTGTGTTAACCGGTTTACCGGATGCTTATGGTCGTGGTCGTATCATTGGGGATTATCGTCGAGTTGCGCTTTATGGTGTTGATTTCCTAATGAAAGATAAATACGCTCAGTTCTCATCTTTACAAGATAACCTTGAAAATGGCGTAGATCTTGAAGCAACAATTCGCTTACGTGAAGAAATCGCAGAACAACATCGTGCGCTTGCTCAAATGAAACAAATGGCAGCAAGTTATGGTTACGATATTTCTAACCCTGCCACTAACGCTCAAGAAGCGATCCAATGGATGTATTTCGCTTATTTAGCAGCGATCAAATCACAAAATGGTGCAGCAATGTCATTTGGGCGTACGGCGACTTTCATTGATATTTATATTGAACGTGACTTAAAAGCGGGCAAAATCACAGAAGTGGAAGCACAAGAATTAGTTGATCACTTAGTGATGAAATTACGTATGGTTCGTTTCTTACGTACGCCTGAATATGATCAATTATTCTCCGGTGATCCAATGTGGGCAACAGAAACCATTGCCGGTATGGGGTTAGACGGTCGTACATTAGTCACCAAAAATACCTTCCGTATTCTGCATACTCTTTACAACATGGGAACATCTCCGGAACCAAACTTAACAATTCTTTGGTCTGAGCAGTTACCGGAAAACTTCAAGCGTTTCTGTGCAAAAGTTTCTATTGACACTTCATCTGTTCAGTATGAAAACGATGATTTAATGCGTCCTGACTTCAATAACGATGACTATGCAATCGCATGTTGCGTATCACCGATGATTGTTGGTAAACAAATGCAATTCTTCGGTGCCCGTGCTAACTTAGCAAAAACCTTATTATACGCAATCAATGGTGGTATCGATGAAAAATTAGGTATGCAAGTAGGTCCTAAAACTGCGCCAATTACAGATGAAGTGTTAGATTTTGATACTGTGATGACCAGCATGGATAGTTTTATGGATTGGTTAGCAAAACAATACGTCACCGCCCTAAACATTATCCACTATATGCATGATAAATATTCATACGAAGCAGCGTTAATGGCATTACATGATCGTGATGTATTCCGTACTATGGCGTGTGGTATTGCTGGTCTTTCTGTGGCGGCTGATTCACTTTCTGCTATCAAATATGCGAAAGTAAAACCAATTCGTGGCGATATTAAAGATAAAGAAGGAAATGTTGTTGCTTCTAACGTAGCAATCGACTTTGAAATCGAAGGTGAATATCCGCAATATGGTAACAACGACAACCGTGTAGATGACATTGCTTGTGATTTAGTTGAACGTTTTATGAAGAAAATCCAAAAACTCAAAACTTACCGCAATGCAGTGCCTACTCAATCTGTGCTTACCATTACTTCTAACGTAGTATATGGTAAGAAAACAGGTAACACACCTGATGGTCGTCGTGCCGGTGCACCATTCGGACCGGGTGCTAACCCAATGCATGGTCGTGACCAAAAAGGTGCGGTAGCCTCATTAACTTCTGTGGCTAAACTTCCGTTTGCTTATGCGAAAGATGGTATTTCTTATACTTTCTCAATCGTACCAAATGCCTTAGGTAAAGATGCGGAGGCTCAACGTCGTAACCTTGCTGGCTTAATGGATGGTTATTTCCATCACGAAGCAAGCGTTGAAGGCGGCCAGCACTTAAATGTTAATGTGTTGAATCGTGAAATGTTGTTAGATGCAATGGAAAATCCGGATAAATATCCACAATTAACTATTCGTGTTTCCGGTTACGCAGTACGTTTTAACTCTTTAACCAAAGAGCAGCAACAAGACGTGATTACCCGTACTTTCACAGAATCAATGTAAAAAATTTGAAAAAACTGACCGCACTTTGGCGGAAACAACATTAATGATGAGCCTGATTTAAGTCAGGCTCATTTTTTATTGTGGCATATTCTGATAAAATTTAACGATATTATTTGATTGTGGATTTATTATGTCTGTTTTAGGAAAAATTCATTCCTTTGAATCTTGTGGTACCGTTGATGGACCGGGCATTCGTTTTATTTTATTTATGCAAGGTTGCTTAATGCGTTGTAAATATTGCCATAACCGCGATACATGGGACTTAGATGGTGGTAGAGAAATCAGCATTGACGAGCTAATGAAAGAAGTGGTGAGTTATCGTCATTTTATGAATGCAACGGGTGGTGGAGTAACGGCATCGGGTGGTGAGGCGATTCTTCAGGCTGAATTTGTGAGGGATTGGTTCCGAGCTTGTAAAAAAGAGGGAATTAATACTTGTCTTGATACCAATGGTTTTGTTCGCCATTATGATCATATTATTGACGAGCTACTCAATGTGACCGATCTTGTGTTACTTGATTTGAAAGAATTAAATGATCAGGTTCACCAAAATTTGATCGGCGTACCTAATAAACGAACCCTTGAATTTGCAAAATATTTACAAAAGCGTAATCAAAGAACCTGGATTCGCTATGTGGTAGTGCCGGGCTACACCGATAATGATCATGATGTCCATTTACTTGGACAATTTATTGAGGGGATGGAAAATATCGAAAAAGTCGAGTTATTGCCTTATCACCGTCTTGGAGCACATAAATGGAAAACTCTTGGATTTGATTACGAGCTTGAAGATGTTATGCCACCAACACGTGAATCACTCGAGCATATAAAATCCATTTTAGAAGGCTACGGACATACCGTTAAATTTTAATTAACAGCCGGCTAACATTAGGCTAAGGAGTAAATAATGAAAAAACTGATTTTAATTTTCCCTGTCGCGCTACTTGCCGCTTGCACTGTTTCGACACAAAAAAATTTTGAACATCAAAATGTTAAGCTCACTCCACCAACACAAGATCGTCAAGGTTATGTACGCTTGGTAAAAAATGTCAATTACTATATTGATACAGATTCGATTTGGGTTGATAACGAAGAACCTCAAGAAGTGCATTTTGACGCAGTTGTTAATTTAGAACAAGGGTTATATGTTTATCCAAAAGAATCGAAACGCTATGCCCGTTCTGTTCGTCAATATAAAATTTTGAATTGTAAAAATTATCGCTTAACACAGGTACGCACCGATTTCTATGATGAGTTTTGGGGAGAAGGTTTGCGCGCCGCACCTAAAAAACAAGAGAAATATAGTATTCGTTTAACACCTAATACCACGCTTTATAATGCAGCACAGATTATTTGTGTAAATTACAGTAAATAATCTATTTAGAGATAAAGGTCGCGGGTTGCGACCTTTGAATTAAAAAGTTAAGCGATCACGATTTTTTTCGAGGGTTGCTTTACCGATACCTTGGACTTCAAGTAATTGCTCAGCGGTGGTGAAATTACCATACTTTTCACGATATTGAACAATGGCCTCTGCTTTTTTCGCACCAATACCGGTTAGGGATTTTTGAATTTCACTTGCCGTAGCTGTATTGATATTGAGCTTATCACCCACATTTTTTGATGATACATTTTCGATAGTCTCTGTTTGTACCGTAATAGACTCCTCTGCTTTTTCTTCTGCAAATGAGTTTGCGCTAAATAACGTACTTCCTAAAATGATTGAACTGATTAGGGTTTTGATTAATTTCATAGTGTTTCCTTGTTAATAGTGAGAATGTTGATAAAATCAACGTCAGTATTTTTTCTACTTCTATGAAAATAAACAATAAAGTAACCGCATTTTTACGATCCTGGTCGAAAAATCCACGTTTTACGAAGTAAAAATGGGCACTTATGAATCATGTCGTGGTTGATGTGGTATCAAAATTAGTCTGCTATGTTTAAATTTTTTGTTTTTTCAACCGCACTTTTTCTTTCTTTTTCCTCTTATGGCGAACAATTTGTTTCGCTGACGCTATGCAGCGATCGGCTTTTGGCAGAATTAGCACGCCCCGACCAAATTGTGGCGCAATCATCTTATTCCAAAAATCCACTGATGATGTTAGATAAGGTTAATACCAATAAACCGACTCTCGAACCGCAACTCACTGCATTATTACCTTACTTGGATAAAACCATATTTATCAATGAAGCATTTTATCCCCAGCTTGTGGAAGAACTGAAAAAACTTGGGGCAAAGGTGATTCCCGTTAATGATGTCCCACAAACGTTTGATGAACTCTTTGCTTTGATATTAAAACTTGGAAAAATCACGGGCAATGAAATTCATGCAGAGCATTTGGTGAAAACATTGAAATCGCAAAATTTCACGCTAAACCAACCTCTCACAGATACTTTAATGCTTTCGGATACAGGCGTAGTGGAAAGCAATTTTCCACAATATTCCGCTTTACTTAATTTACTGGGATTAACACCATTGAAAATGCCATTCACTGCACAAAATTTTTCCCTCGAAAAAATGTTGCTTACCCAACCAAATGTACTGATTGAAATTTCAGATAAACAAAGCTATAACGAACAGGCTGAGTTACTCAATCATCCGATTTTACAAAAACTTTTTAAAAACAGACCGCACTTTCGTATTCCAATGAAATACACCTACTGCTTCGATCACGGTATTTGGCAAGGGGCGGAAAAGATTTTCCAACAGCTAAAACAATCAAGATACGGATATAAAAATGAATAAAGTGCATCGGTTAAACCGTTTTTTTGCCGTCTTACTGATAATGATCGGCACACTCGCCACCTGCTATCAACTGAATGAGTTTAGTGCGTTACGCAACGCAGACGGCATCATCAGCGATATGCGTTCGTTAGTGATATGGGACATTCGCCTACCCCGTATATTATTGGCGGTGCTGACAGGCGCAAGTTTAGCGCTTGCAGGCAATGCGATGCAGGCGGTTTTTCAAAATCCCCTCGCCAGCCCCGGATTGCTCGGCAGCGCTAATGGGGCAACCACCGCCAGCGTTTTTTTGCTCTACTATTTTTCCCTTCCTGCCCCCCTATTGTTGCTCGGCGGCGTACTTGGGGCATTAGCCAGTTTTGCGTTGGTCTCTCTCATTGCGCACAAACAAGGCGCAACGGTGATGATCTTAAGTGGCGTGGCGGTGAATATGCTACTTGGCTCGGCAATTGCCCTATTGCTCTCAAATGCTGACAGCCCGTGGGCATTGGCAGAACTTTATCGCTGGCTGCAAGGCTCGTTAGTGTGGGCAAAAATGGAGACGCTCCTTTTATCGCTCCCGATTCTACTACTCGGTGGCTTTTGCCTTTTTCAGCAACGGCGTTATATCGACTTTCTCACCTTTGGCGAAGAAAGCGCTGCCACGATGGGGATCAACCCGAAACGGAGCTTTTTTATCACCGCACTGGGGGTGGCATTGCTAGTTGGTGCGACCATTCCCCAAACAGGGACAATCGGCTTTATCGGTTTAATCGCCCCTCATTTCGCCCGAATGCTACTCAAAAAACGCCCCTCTCAGCTTTATGTGAGCAGTGCGTTAATCGGTGCGTTATTGCTGCTCATCGCCGATCTCAGTGTGCAATATCTCCCGCTTTTCTCACACATCTACATCGGCACACTCACCGCCATCATTGGTGCACCCGTGCTGATTTGGATTTTACTGACGCAACAACGGAGGCTTGCCCGTGATTAACCTTGAAAATGTGAGCCAGCCCTACGGCTTAAGCAATGTTAGTTGCCATATTCCGCAAGGAAAATTGGTCGGCATTATGGGGGCAAACGGCGCAGGCAAATCCACGCTGTTGAAAAGTTTGGCGGGAATCTTACCCCTTGCAAGCGGTCAAATTTGGTTAAATGGTCGCAAATTAAGCGAAATGAGCGCCCAACAGAAAAGCGAACAGCTCGCCTATCTTGCCCAAAATACCGCCATTCACTGGGATTTGTCCACTTATGAGGTGATCGCCTTAGGGTTGCCTTATCCCCTTAGCCCTGCAAAAGAGCAGGAAAAAGTGCGGTCAATTTCAGCGCGATTTTCTGTTTCTGCCTTATTGGATAAACCCTTTCAGCAACTGTCAGGCGGTGAAAAAGCCCGTGTGCAACTGGCGCGTTGTTGTATTAAAAATGCGCCATTACTGCTTGCAGATGAGCCGATTGCCCCGCTCGATCCCTATTATCAAATCGATATGATGGAACAGCTTAAGTCCCTCACGCCCAAACAGACGTGCGTGGTGGCAATCCATCATTTATCACTGGCGTATAAATTTTGTGATGAGGTGATTTTGCTGGATAAAGGCAACGTGCTAGCCTGTGGCGAAACGCAAGCGGTGCTAAATGCTGAAAATCTTGCAAAAGCCTTTGGTGTGCGTGCCGAATTTGATTTAGCGCAAAAAGAGATATTGGGGGTAGAGAAGTTGGAAAGCTAATGCTAACTGATTGAATGTTTAGGAAAGTTGGACGTTGATTCCCCATTTAGAAAATCAACCATACAATCGCTAACTTTCTTTACAACTCAGCCAACGCACCTGCGTACCTTGATGGTTTTTATAATACGTCGAACGATTTTGGCGTGCGACTAAATCCACAACTCGCCCCTCAATCGGCTGATAGGAACGGTAAATGACCTCAAATCTCGAACCGCGTGTATTTAACGCTCGGTTCTCAATATGATCAAACGGCACAGCCTTACCCCCATCTAACTGAAAATAGATCCCAAAATTCTCTTTCAAACGGCTCTCTCTCGACAGAGGGAAATAGGTTGTTAAATAAGAAGTAGATTGAGTTTCGATATTTTGACAAATATAGTAATAGCGTTTATACGCGGTGGGGTTATTGAGTTCCGCTTGGGTGATGTTTTCTTTTAAAAAACGGGTTTTAACGGGCTTCTTCGGCGGTTGTGTAGTTGTGCAGGCAAAGAGCACGAAGACCGTAGCCAAAAGGAAAAGTCGTTTAAGTTTGTTCATCGTTAAACATAAATAGAAAATCAGGTGGCGTATGATAGCGGAAATTGGAGAGAGTGCAAGTTTGAGAAAATAGACAATTTTTTCATTGAATTATTAAAACAAGATTATACCGTTGATGTCGGTAAACTTGATAGCAAAGAAATTGACTTTATTGCTCGCAAGTCTGATGAAATTTTATATATTCAAGTTGCCTTTTAAATTCTTGAAAGTACCCACGAAACCGATAATCTTCTGCATATCAAAGATAACTATAAAAAGATCTTAATTACTACTATGAACAAATGGAGATTAATGGGGTTGAAGTAGTTTATGAGGTGGATTGGTTGTGCAATAAATCTAAAACGTTGGAATTTTGACCGAATTTTTTAGTGATGAAAACTTGTGCTAGCATATGTTTCCTAACGCATGCCCTAATCACTAAAGTGCGGTGAGTTTTTTGGGGGGGAAGAATTAGAGTTATGTACTCGCTGAGAAGCCTGCGCCGCGATAGGACTGATCGCTGTATATAAATAATTAAATATTGTTTGATATTCTCATTATTTAGTTGAAAATATAACTATTTATTATACGGAGGATAAAATGCTTAAAAAGCTTAAACTTCAAGCGGGGACATATCCTAACTCAGATGAAAACTTGGAAATAGAACTTAGCCCTGTAACTGTTTTTATTGGACCCAATAATAGTGGTAAATCTCAGGCTTTAATTGAAATAGAGGGATGGATAGCTAATGGAAGAACGGAATTATTAAATGTAATTAGTAATCTAGAGTTTGAAAGTTTAACCCGTGAGCAAGTTTATGAAAAAATATTAGATAAAATCAAAATTGCTCCTTCAAAGGATTTTACTCCTTATAATAACGATTATTTCTTAGTTGGAAAGTATGGTAATAATATTCAGATTTATTTGCCTGATTTAATAAGGGTTGCATTCCTCCCAACTAGGGAGAACATTAAAAATTCAGCGTTAGTGGAAGTTTTATCTTATTTTACGACAAGACTTGATGGATATAGTAGATTATCTTTGGTTAATTCACAACATGCTGGTGATCTGCAAGAAAATCCTATAGGCAGTTTTTCTAAATTATTTAGGGATCAGGTATTAATTTCTAAAGTGAGAGATGTTATTTATAGTGCTTTTAAAAAATATTTAGTAATTGATCCTACTAATTTAGGTAATCTTAGATTGAGATTGTCCGAAGAAGAACCTAAAGATGGTTTAGATAAAAGGCTTACCGAAGAAGCAATAGCTTTCCATAAAAATGCAATTTTAGTGGAGAATGCTAGTGATGGTGTTAAAGCATTTATAGGAATTATAATATCTTTAATTGCTGGAGAGTCTGATTTCATATTGGTTGATGAACCAGAGGCTTTCTTACATCCAACTCTCTCCTATAAATTAGGTAAAGAGATTACATCGATATTAAATAGTGATAAAAGACTATTTGTTGCAACTCATAGCGCTGATTTCTTGATGGGCTGTGTACAAAGTAAGGTTGGTATCAATATTGTTAGACTTACTTATGGGATTCAGGGAGCTACAGCGAGAATTTTAACGCAAGATAAGTTGAAACCTTTAATGCAAAATCCTTTATTACGCTCAATAGGTGTTTTTAATGCTCTTTTTTATAATGCAGTTATAGTTACAGAAGCAGATGCAGATAGAGCTTTTTATCAAGAAATAAATGAACGACTATTAAGAGAAAAAGATCCTAGAGGTATTGAAGGATGTTTATTTCTAAATGCTCAAAATAAACAGACCGTTTGGGATATTGTTAAGCCATTAAGAGAATTAGGCATTCCTACAGTTGGGATTGTTGATATTGATGTAATTAAAGAAGGCGGAGATGTCTGGAATAAAGTATTAAATGGAATATATTTGCCTGAACTCAGTCATGAATCTTACAGGACTAATAGAGCTAAACTAAAAAAAGCTTTTGATAGTATTTCAGGAAAAAATATGAAATGTGATGGTGGAATTAATTTATTGAATGGTTCAGAGAAAAATTTTTGTTTAGATTTCTTTAAAAATTTATCAGACTACGGATGTTTTGTTGTTCCTGTGGGGGAAATTGAAAGATGGTTAGAAAATCTTGATATTGAGCGTGGAAAATCATCTTGGTTACGAAATATCTTTGATAAAATGGGAGATGATCCTGATTTAGATGAGTATATTAGACCCACTGATGGGGATGTATGGGACTTTATAGGAAAAGTTGCTGAATGGATTAATGATCCAAATAAAAAAGGCATTCCTAAATAAATGACCCTATCCCCAATTCTATGTAAATACTCAAATAAATATCTGTTCTTATGAAATACCACCTAATATTAGGTGGTATTTCATTACTTTAATTTTTTATCCTACTTCATCACCACCCCCAACCACTTCACCATCTCTTTCTCACTCCAGCCTTTACGTTGTGCATAATCCACGGCCTGATCTTCATCAATTCTTCCTAGAGTGAAGTAATTGGACGCTGGATGGGTGAAGTACCAGCCACACACACTGGCGGCAGGCCACATGGCGTAGCTTTCGGTGAGTTTCATACCAATGCGTTGTTCGACTTCCAGTAAATCCCAGATAATCTGTTTTTCGGTATGCTCTGGGCAGCTTGGGTAGCCGGGGGCGGGGCGAATGCCGACATATTCTTCACGGATCAAGCGGTCGTTTTCAAAGGTTTCTTTGCTATATCCCCAGATTTTCGTGCGAAGTTCAAAGTGCAGATATTCCGCCATTGCTTCGGCAAGACGATCGCCGACGGCTTGCAGTAAAATGGCGTTGTAATCGTCTCCTTCAGCTTTGTAGCTTTCGACTAAATCGTATTCTTCAATCCCTGCACACACGGCGAACATGCCGAACCAATCTTGCTTACCGCTCTCTTTGCTTGCGATAAAATCGCTTAAGCAAAGATTGTACGGGCTTTTGCTGTTTTTACCCCGTTCGCCTTGTTGGCGCAGATGATAGGCTTTGCCGATGACAAAAGTGCGGTCGGAATTTTGATAGATTTCAATATCATCACCCACACTGTTAGCAGGGAAAATGCCCATCACACCGCTTGGGTTGAGCTTGTGATTTTGCTCTAATTCGTCCAACACGTTTTGCGCATCATTCCACACTCGGCGGGCTTCTTCGCCCCCTTCAGGATAGTCAAAGGCATCGGGGTAGCCACCCATTAAGCCCCATAGTCGAAAGAATGGCGACCAGTCGATAAATTTTCGGAGTGTGGCAATCGGCACATTTTTATACTCCACAATGCCCGTTTGCTTTGGTGTTGGCACTTGGTAATCCACCCATTCGCCGCTGAACGCATTAAAGCGGTTAGCTCTGGCTGCCTCGATTGGCAACTGCTTGCGAGGCGCTTTTTTGTTGGCAAAAGCCTGCTGGATTTGCTCGTACTCTTTTTTCGTTCTCGCCCACAATTCTGCTTTCGTTTCCGGATTCATCAATGCCGCACAGACGGTCACGGCACGGGAGGCATTGGTGGTGTAGATCACTTCGTGCTGATATTTCGGGTAAAGTTTAATCGCCGTGTGTTCTTTGGAGGTGGTCGCCCCGCCGATAATCACGGGAATGTTCAACTTCAAGCGGTTCATTTCGCCTAAAAAGTATTCCATTTCATCAAGGGACGGTGTGATCAAACCACTCAAGCCGATAATATCCGCTTTTTCGTCAATCGCCGTTTGAATGATTTTATCCGCAGGCACCATCACGCCCAGATCAATCACTTCAAAATTATTACATTGCAACACGACGCTGACGATATTTTTGCCGATGTCGTGAACATCGCCTTTCACAGTTGCAATCACCACTTTGCCGCTTGATGAGCCTTTTTGCTTGGTGGCGTTGATAAACGGCTCTAGATAGGCGACCGATTGTTTCATCACACGGGCGGATTTCACCACTTGTGGTAGGAACATTTTACCGTCCCCAAACAGATCGCCGACCACGTCCATACCGTCCATCAACGGCCCTTCGATCACCTCTAGCGGTGTAGGGAATTTTTGGCGTGCTTCTTCGGTGTCCTCCACAATATAGGTGGTAATCCCTTTCACCAAGGCGTGTTTTAAACGCTCTTCTACCGTCCAAGTCCGCCATTCAGCGATGCTGTTTTCCTCGTGGGACGCGGTCTGATTGCGGTATTTTTCTGCAAAATCCAGCAGACGTTCGGTCGCATCAGCACGGCGGTTGAGTACCGCATCTTCCACGACTTCACGCAATTCGGGATCGAGATCGTCATAAATCGCTAACTGCCCCGCATTGACAATCCCCATATCCATTCCTTGCTTGATGGCGTGATAGAGAAACACGGCGTGAATTGCCTCACGCATCGGGTTATTGCCTCGAAATGAAAAGGACACGTTTGACACGCCGCCCGAAATTTTGGCGTGTGGCAAGGTTCGTTTAATTCGCCCGGTGGCGTTGATAAAATCCACGCCGTAGTTATTGTGTTCTTCAATGCCCGTGCCAATGGCGAAAATATTCGGGTCGAAAATAATGTCTTCAGGCGGAAAGCCGACTTGATCGACCAAAATCTGATACGCACGGGTGCAGATTTCCACTTTGCGTGCTTCGGTATCCGCCTGCCCGACTTCATCAAATGCCATCACAACCACTGCCGCACCGTATTTGCGCACCAATTTGGCTTGTTGGATAAATTTTTCCTCCCCCTCTTTCAGTGAGATGGAGTTGACAATGCCTTTCCCTTGAATCGCTTGCAAACCTGCCTCAATCACCTCCCATTTACTTGAATCGATCATTACAGGCACTTTTGCCGCATCGGGTTCGGTCGCCATAATGTTGAGGAAACGGGTCATACATTTTTGTGAATCGAGCAGGGCTTCGTCCATATTGACATCGATCACTTGCGCGCCGTTTTCCACCTGATCAATGGCGATCTCAATGGCTTCGGCAAATTTTTCCTCTTTAATCAATTTTTTGAATTTTGCCGAGCCCGTCACATTATTGCGCTCGCCCACATTGACAAACAGGCTGTTGTCATCAATGTTGAGCGGTTCAAGCCCGGATAAACGCATCGCCGTTTTGATGTCGGGTAAGGGGCGCGGCGGAATGTTTGCCACCGCGTCAGCAAAGGCTTTGATGTGTTCGGGCGTTGTGCCACAACAGCCGCCGACAATGTTGACCAAGCCACTCTCCGCCCACGCTTTGATATGCTCCGCCATCTCGTCTGCACCCAAGTCGTAGCCACCAAAAGCATTCGGCAAACCTGCGTTAGGGTGAACGGAAACGTAGCTTTCGCTAATTTTCGACATTACTTCCACATAAGGTCGTAACTCTTTTGGCCCTAAGGCACAGTTTAATCCAAAACTGAGCGGTTTAGCGTGGCGAAGGGAATTGTAGAAGGCTTCGGTGGTTTGTCCTGAGAGCGTTCGCCCTGAGGCATCGGTAATCGTGCCGGAAATCATAATCGGCAAGTCAACGCCCAAATCTTCAAACACGGTTTCAATGGCAAAAATCGCGGCTTTGGCGTTGAGAGTGTCGAAAATCGTTTCGATCATAATGATGTCCGCTCCCCCTTCGATTAAGCCCCGAGTCGCTTCGGCGTAGGCATCGACCAATTCCATAAAGGTAATGTTGCGGAAACTCGGATCATTCACATTCGGTGAAATCGAGGCTGTGCGGTTAGTTGGGCCTAAAATGCCCGCCACGAAGCGAGGCTTTTCGGGGGTGGAATATTTATCGGCGGCAAGGCGTGCCAGTCTTGCCCCTGCAACATTCAGCTCATAAGCGACCGCTTGTAAATCGTAATCCGCTTGGGCAATGGTGGTGGAGCTAAACGTGTTGGTTTCAATAATATCCGCCCCTGCCTCAAGGTATTTTTCGTGAATGGCGGAAATCAATAGCGGTTGTGTAAGAGTGAGTAAATCGTTATTGCCGCGTAAATCAATCGGACTGTTTTTAAAACGCTCACTGCGGAAATCTGCCTCGGTGAGTTTATATTGTTGGATCATCGTCCCCATTGCCCCATCGAGGATTAAAATGCGTTGGGAGAGGGCGTTTTTGAATTGGTTTAAGGCTGTTTTTTGCATAATTTAGATTTTGTAAGAATAGAGAAATGATGAATGGATAATAGGCAGATGTATTGGCAGTGTCAAATATTCCAAGAGGAAAGTGCGGTGAAAAATCAGCGTGTTTTTATTTCAAGGTAATCGCACTTGTGAAACAGGCTATTTTACATTCACCGTAACCGTTGCAACCTTCATTATTTATGATTAAATCTGGGGAGATAGCCTGTTGTGGGCACACCATTTTATAATGGTGTCTTTATTTAAGTTAGAAATAATTTTTCTATTATTTATCTTGTAGCGATAAACGAATAATGTGTGTTTTATCCCCCTCAATAGCAAAATCATTGTCATTAACTAAAATCCATTCTTGAGGTGAAATAATCGCTAATCCTTCGATTTTAGTTGGAAACTTGTCCAAATCATCTGTGTTTACGATTAATTCTTTATTTACTGTTTTTTTAGTTGTGTTAGGTTCAAGTTTAATTTTGTAAAATTTAGTCGTTTTACTAATCCGTTCTAAAACGATGAGTTCATTATCTCCGATTGTTGCTATTTCACTTATTTTTACATCATTTTGAATGCGTGCTTTTTTAGTATTATCTTTGACAAAGGTATCCGGTGTATCTAATTCATATAGCCATTGTCCGTTAATGGTTTGAGATTGAATATCCATAGAATATAGTGTAATGGTCCGGCTTCCAGGATTGTATGGGCTTTGTAACATAAAATAGAGTGTTTTTTCATCTCTACTTAATGCTAGGGATTCAAAACCTCGATTAAGCTGGCGATTTCTCAATTCTGCCGGTAAATTTTCTGTGACGGTATAATCTGCGCCATTTAATTCAGATTTCACCCCCTTAGGTACAAAACGATTCTTAATTACCCCGGTTTGAGCTGCGTAAATAATACTGGGACCATATTCATCGGCAAGATAAAATTCCCCTGTTCGTGTTACAACTAATGCTTCAGTATCAAAACCGTTTACATCATCCTTGAGTAAGTTTTTGTTAATATCATACGCTGTTTCAGTATTTGGATTAGAGATACCGGAAGCAAGTTTTCCGGACTGAGTTTTTAGCGGTATTTTATCCAAAATCTTTGCGGAAGATTTGTTATTTTCAGATAGTTGTAAGCGGTAAATAGTTGGTGCAAAATTCGGTATAGGAAAAATTTTACCTTTTGAGCAATATGATAGATCTAAAATTTTAGAATTCTCACCACAGTCAATATTAGGTCCTCGATCAGTCACGGTATAAAAAACATCGGCAGGGTCACTTTGGCGATGAAATGCACCGCTTCCGATTCCAACCGATAAGCTTAATGTTTTTTCTGGCGTTGTTATTGTACTGAGTTCTTCATGAAAAGATGAACTATTATAAGTAAGCGCCATTGCAATACTCGGTATAAAAACGACAAATAAAGCCAATTTTTTCATATTTTTCCTCAACGAGTCTGGCAACTAATATGGTGGCATTTTATTGTTTTTTGATGTCAAAAATATGACACTACTGTCATACTTCACTTGTAAGCCTTTTTTCATTATTAGCTATCCAGTCGCTATTTTTCTTTCTACACTTAATTATTGAATTCCCTCAATATACATTTGCTTTAAAATAAACATTCGAAATGCTCTTGACCTTAACCTAAGGTTAGGGTTTAAACTGCCCGCTCAATTAACCCAATGGAGTATTTTATGAAAAAACTAATGACAGCATTATTTGCTTTAACACTTGGTACAACAGCAATGGCAAACACTACTCACCACCATCATGTCACTGAGCTTACTCCTATGCAGAAAGAGTTGATGGCTGGAATGAATGAAATGCACCAAGATATGATGAAGGGGATGGAAAGCCAAGATGCAGATATCGCCTTTGCAACGGGTATGATTCCTCATCATCAAGGTGCCGTTAAAATGGCTGAAATTGAGCTGAAATATGGCAAAGATCCTGAATTGCGCCAACTGGCTAAAAATATTATTCAAGCGCAAGAAGAGGAAATTAAATTTATGCAACAATGGTTGCAGAAACATCAAAAATAGAACAATTTCTTTATTATTCTTTCAATAATCGCTCTAGTCTTAGGCTTTAGCGATTATTTTGCTGAGTATCATTATAAAAATATTGAGTTGCTCATCCCGATACTGTCTACCAAACCAAAAAGTGCGGTTGATTTCAGGAGAATTTTATCTCGTATAAATTCTTAATTGGTCGCTTTACAAAAATAGGAGAAAAGCGACCGCACTTTTTTACTCAATATTATTGATAGGGCGATGTTCAAATAAGTAAATAATCAACGGAAAGAAAATACCCCATTATCCAAGGAAAGTTAGCCCTATTCCGTCAATACCATTGCCCCGAGAATGATATTTCGGGACATATTTATTCCTATTTGTTTTATTTATCCTTGTTATGCTGTTTTTCTAAACGCAGTACGCCTAAGTGGGTCATATAACAACAAAAAATACAACCGCATACAGCAAACAGAAGTAAATAAAAACCTGCATTCCAACCAAAACGTTCGGCGAGAATACCAAACAATGCCGTGCCGGAGAAACTTCCGAGAATATAACTGAGTAATCCTCTTAAACCGGTTGCTGAACCCGCAGCAAATGAAGGTACAAGTTCAATGGTTTGCAAAGAAGAAAGAAACATTGGTACATAAATTAGGCACCCGATAATGCCTGCACCGATGGTGACGGTGAGCAAATCTTGCCCTCCCCAGTAAGCAAACATCGCTACACCAACCCCAACCAGAGTTATAATTGCTAGCGGCATACGGCGACCTTTAAAGTAGGTATCAGTCAACCAACCCGCTAACAAGGTAGAGGGGATTGCGGCCCATTCAAAGATAGCAAAGGCAGTCGCCATTTGTCCTTTAGAAAAGCCCTTAGTTTCCAGTAAATACAGAGGAAGCCAAGTTAATACTCCGAAACGGATCATATAGGTGAATACATCAATAAAAGAAACAAACCAAACGTTAATATCTTTAACAATATAGTCTCTAAAAATTTCCCACGTGGTTAAATTGACATTTTCTTCTTTGGTGACAACCAGTTCTTCTTGTTCTGTGCCAAGAATTTTACTGGTTGGAGGTAAGCCTTCGTTATAAGTTCGACCAGTACCGAAAATATAGAAAATAATCGCAACTACCGTGGCAATGGCAGTTGGTACGATAAAATGTGCCGCTTGCCAATGTTCCTGCCCTAACCATGCAATACTTGCTCCTGCTATTGGTGCAACCAAACCGCCTCCAACATTATGAGAAATATTAAATGCAGCTGTTATCACGCCTCGGGATTTTCGAGGAAACCAGCTGGCGAGTACAACATAAGCGGGTCCGGCTCCCATTCCTTGGAAAATACCATTCAAAATACATAGAAATAAGAACATCCAAAATGATGCACTAAATCCCATCATTAAGTTTACGACTGCCGACATCGTTAAGCCGAAAATCATAAAATGTTTTGGATTGGCTTTATCGGCAAAGGCAGACATAAACCCTTTACTCAATCCATATACAATCAGCATGGTTCCGGAAATGAGACCAATATCTTTTTTGGTAAAACCAAATTCGCTAATAAGTTCAGGAGAAGAAAGCAAAAAATTATTGCGTAAAATATAGTAGGCAGCGTAGCCGATAAAAATTCCAAACAAAGCATGCCATCTCAAACGATTGTAACGTTCTCTGATTTCATTATCGGGAACCGGTTTACCCGGTTTAGATGCTAAAAATGAAAGCATAGAAATTCCTCTTATTTAAATGATGTTTCTTATTTCATAGTAATTATCTTGTATGTTAACCCGATTAAAATGACAGGTAAACTCAGATAAAAATGACCGATTTTTTATGGTGATTACGATTGATATCGTAGTATGCATCATCATACTCGGGAAAAGTGGATGAGGAAATGGCTATTTCTGATACTATGACTGTTGTCAGGTATGATCTAGGAAAGACAAATTCTATGGGAGATAAGAGAAATCTTACCATAGTAGCGTACGGTTCTTGATGTATGATAGTATTCAAAGTGCAGTAAAATTAAACTATATTGAACCGCCCACAGAAAAAATCATTTATTAACATCGTAGTAATAAAGTGCGGTCAAAATAACAGGTGTTTTTTACCGTTTTTTGTCAAAAAACCAATGGTACTTTTCCTCTTTGTTAAAAACAGGAGTCCCTATGGCAGTGCAATCTGATTATCGTTATAGTCTCACCGTAAACGGCGTAAGCCAATTTGAGGTGGTGAGTTTTGTGGTGACCGAACATTTGTCCGAGCTTTTCCGCGCGGAGCTTTCCCTTGTGGGGTTTGATGATGCCCCGGCATTTGTCGATATTTTAGACCATCCCGCGACCCTCACCTTCTGGCAGGGGGATGTGGCGGTCCGTCATCTCAACGGTATCGTCACCGGCTTCAAACAGGCGGAAAGCGGATTTTCCCGTACCCGCTATCAGATGGTGATAGCGCCGGAGCTGTCGCGAGTGGGGTTACAGTCGGACCTTCGCATTTTCCAGCACCAAGACAGTCGAGTGATAATTGAAACGCTGTTGGCTAAAAATCAGGTGACGCAACATCAGTTTCATTTAAAGGAAAATTATTGGACGCGGGAATACTGCGTGCAGTACCGTGAAACGGATTTAGCCTTTATGGAACGTTTGGCGGCGGAAGAGGGGACGTACTATTATTTTGAACACCGGGCGGACAGCCATATTTTACACTTTTGTAACAGTGCGGCGCTCGCGGAGACCAAGGGAGAGTTATTGTACAATGGGATGCCGTCAGGCGAGCGTCCGCAGGCGGCGGTTTGGCATTGGGATTATGAGGAAACACTGGGTTCAACCCGGCAAACCCTGCGTGATTATACGTTTACGAATCCACGTTACAATCAGGAGCATCAAGCGGTTCATAATATCGCGAATGTGTTGGGCGAGCATCGGGTCGGGCAATATGAGCGTTATGATTATCCGGGACGTTATAAACGGGATGAACAAGGTGAACCGTTTAGCCGCTACCGATTGGAATACGAACAACGGGAAGCGGAAGTGGCGCAGGCAAAAAGTGATGACCTGCGCGTGATGCCGGGGTATTGCTTTAGTTTAACCGGGCATAGACGGGCACGATTTAATCAGGATTGGTTAGTGGTGGGGGTGGTACACCGAGGTTGGCAAAGCGGCGTATTGGAGGAAGAAGCGGGGGAGGCGGGCAACCGTTATGAAAACACCATCAAACTGATACCGCGCGGTAAGGCGTGGCGTCCGACACCACAGCAGAAGCCCAAGGTGGACGGTCAGCAGGTGGCCCATGTGGTGGGACCGGCGGGAGAAGAGATATATTGTGACCGCTGGGGTCGGGTCAAGATACAGTTCCCGTGGGACAGATTGGGTAACAACAACGAACACAGTTCCTGCTGGGTACGGGTGAGTCAGGGCTGGGCGGGTGCGCAGTTTGGTGCGATGATGATACCGCGAATCGGTCACGAGGTGATTGTCAGCTTTTTAGAAGGCGACCCGGACCAACCGATAATCACAGGACGGACTTATCACAGTACGACGGAGCCGCCGTATCCTTTGCCGGAGCATAAAACGCGGATGACGATAAAGTCGAAGACGCATAAGGGTAACGGCTTTAACGAATTGCGTTTTGAGGATGAAAAAGATAAAGAAGAAGTCTTTCTTCATGCGCAAAGAGACCAAAATAACGTCGTGAATCATGATGAGACCACGAAAGTGGGACGCAATCGGACGGAGAAGGTCGGACGTAATGAAAAAATTACGGTGGGGAAAAACCGTTCGCAGACGATAAAACAAAATGAGTTGCTCACGGTGGGCTTTAACCGGATGACCAACATTGTGATGAATGAGTTGCACAATGTGGGCATGATGCGCAGCCTAAACGTCTTGCTAGACCAACATGAAATAGTGGGACAGGATTATGGTTTAACGGTGGGCAAGGATTATAAGATTGACGTCAGCCACAATACGCATTTGAGTACCGCAGAACGCTTGACGCTTATCAGTCAAAATATGCACGTGACCGGCAAAGATGAAATCCGACTGGAAAGCCGAGGCGGCGAGATTCACCTGAATGAAAAAGGGATTACGTTAAAAGGCGTAGTGACGATTGAAGGGCCGTTGACGGTGAAAGACAACGCCGTGGCGGGCGGACGTTCGGTGGAAGGCGAATGTGTTGCGTGTAAACAGGCTGCGGCGGTGGGACGTCCGGTGAATCCGATTTTGGGGATTAAGTTGTTAAGCCATGAAGTGGATTTTGCGCTTCCGGGTTTAATGCCGCTGAGTTGGCGGCGAAGTTATTATTCCGATGTATCCCATATTGGTTGGCTGGGTCAGGGCTGGTTGGTGAACGGCAGTCAACGTATCGAATCCCGTTTAACGGCAATATCGGCGGAAACGCTGATGGGCGATATGGCGGCAGAGGGGGAGGCGAACATTGAGAGGACGAGTCAATCCGTCGTGCACATTGAGCAGTTGGTTTATCTTGACGAGCAGGGACGGGAGATTAGGTTGCCGTCAATGATGAATGACGGGATACCGGTGTATATTCAGGCGGAGCAGATTTGGGTGCAGCGTTTATCTGCCGAGACGGTTCGTCTTTCCTCGTCGGATAAAATGGTGCATTTTACCTTTACCCGTCAGGGTGGAAACAGGAATTTTGTGCTCACGCAGATTGGGGATAATCATGGTAATCGCCAACAGTTCTTATACGGGCAGGATAACCTACCTTATGCGGTTGTGGACGGCAATGGGCGGGTGTTTGGGTTGCAGTTTACCAATCTGACCGACAATGCTGAAACAACAAATAGGATACTACACATCACCCCACACGCTACCACACCACAGATAGATGGGTCTGAACACGACGATGTCTCACCACAATGGCGACTGACCGCTGTGTATTTACTGACACAATCCTTTTCCGATATAGACCTGAGTCAATTACAGGAAGGGCTACAAAAAACAGCGAAAAATCCGACCGCACTTTCCGACGGTGTCGAGACGCTCCTTGCCGCCCCTTTATCTGCCCGTCAATTAGTCTCTTATGGCTACAATAGCGAAGGGGATTTAATTTGGGTGAAAGACGGCTTAGGCAATATTGTCCGTCAATTCGGCTATCGGCATCACCTGATGATTTCTCATGAAGATGCGGCAGGTTTAGTGTCTGCTTATGAGTATGACGAATATACGCCAAGGGGCAAAGTGATTCGCAATACGACCAGTCTGGGTGAACGTTGGGAATTTGCTTATTTTCCGGGCCACACGGTGGTGAGCGATGTGCTGGGCAGACGTGAAGAATATCACTTTGATGAGCACAATGAACTGGTCAAGCAGGTGTCAAAGGATGGTCAGGCTGTGTTGTTTGAGCGGGATAAGCTGGGTCGGGTGTTACGGCAGACCGACGCCTCCGGGCAACATCGTTATTTTGAATACAACCCACAGGGACAGATGACGAAACTGACCCGCCCGGATAATGCGATGTTGTATTTTATGTATGACAATGAGGGTCGTTTAACGGGACAAACGGATGCGCTTGGCAACCTGACCCGTTATCATTATGACGACAGGGGCAACGTGATTGAACGCCTTGATGCGTTAAATCAAAAAACGCAGTATGTCTATAATGACAAAGGACTTCTGACTTCCAGTACCGACCCGTTGGGTAATGATACCTTGTTTGCGTATGATGACAACTATCAACTGAGCCAAGTGACGGACTGTTCGGGCAATCAAAGCCGTTTTTGTTATAACGAATGGGGGCAACTTACCGCACAAACGGATGCGCAGGGTCACACCACCCGCTATGACTACAACGAACGACAACAGCTGATAGCCATGGTGTTACCGAATCAAGAGCGCACCGCTTACCGCTACGACAAGGCGGGGCGTATGACAGAGGTGATTGACCCACAGGGCAACCGAACCCGCTATCAATACCGGGCTGACGGCTTACTCAGTATAAAAACCAATGTACAAGGTCATCACTTTCACTATGGTTATGACGTAGCAGGGAGACTGGTCGGGCTGACTAACGAAAACCACGCCACCTACCGTTTTGTGTATGACGAATTGGACAGGGTGATTTGGGCGAAGGGGTTTGATGATAAGCTCACGCAGTATGAATATGACCGACAGGGGAATCTGATGCGTCGCATGGATTATGGTGTGACGGAACGTGGAGAGAGGAATAAAGCGGCGATACGGATAGCGGAATTTAGGTACGATAGCTTGGGACAGCTGACCGAAGAGGTTATCCGTCAGGGAGAGAGCACCCACCAAACCCGATTCCGGTTTGATTTAAACGGACGGATGAGTGCGGTCGAAAGTGGCGGGCAGCAGATTGATTTTCGTTATGATGCGATAGGGCGTTTAGTGGAAGAAAGTCAGGGAGGGAAGCGGCTTGCCTATGATTATGATGGGAATGGCAACCGCTTAAAAACCAGCCTGCCGTCGGGGGATAGTATAGGTTATTTTTACTATGGTACGGGACATTTATCGGGTATCAAGCTCAATCATCAACTCATCAGTGAAATGGCGCGGGATAATCTTCATCGTGAAATTGTTCGAAGCCAGGGGCAGCTGACTGAGCGTTACCGTTATGACGAGATGGGACGGTTGGTGCAACAGCAGGCGGGGCTTGCCCACAGCCAAAACGGCGCACAAATTGACCGCACTTACGGCTACGACAGTCTGGGTAATCTGACCCAAACGCGCACGGCGTTCCCGCCTAAACCGTTTGAGGCACCGCAACAGACGCAATATCAGTATGACAATCTGGGGCGGATTGCCAAAGCGGAGAGTCAAGGGCATTCTCAACCTCAAGTCCAAGGTTTTTATTTTGACCCGGCACATAACCTCGTCAATAGCCCGACGGAAAAGGTTCACGACAACCGGGTGGTTAATTATCAAGGTATTCGTTTTACCTATGACAGTTTGGGGAATCTGATTGAGCGCAAATGGGCAGAGGATGATTACCAACGTTATACCTATGATTTAAAAAATCGGCTGATAAAAGCGGAGATTTACACCCGTTACAAACAGGAAAGTTGGGGGTATGATTATGACCCGTTGGGCAGACGGTTAGCCAAATGGAAACTGAACAAAGGGGGCGAAAAAGCGTTACACAGCGAATTTATCTGGGACGGTTCGCACTTGGTGCAGGAAATCCGACATGACTACAAAAACGGCACAGAAACCGACCGCACTTTCACCTATATTTACTGCCACCCGAACAGCTATGAGCCGCTGGCGCAATGTCTTGCCCGCACGGACGGACAGGGAAACCGGATTGAGCACGAGGTCAACTATTTCCACTGTGACCAAATCGGCATCCCGAGGGAGATGACGGACAGTGATGGTAAACTGATTTGGCGGGGGCGTTATGATGCTTGGGGCGGTTTTATCCGAGAGCGCTACCCGAAAAATACGGCAGGCATCCACCAGCCGTTTCGGTTACAAAACCAATACTATGACGAAGAAACGGGGTTGCATTATAACTTCCTGCGTTACTATGACCCGATAACAGGGCGGTTTATGACACAGGACCCGATAGGGTTGAAAGGTGGGATGAATCTTTATCAATTTGCACCTAATGTACAGGCATGGGTTGATCCTTTGGGATTAGCACGCTTTTGTACTAGAGCCTTGAAAGCTCTTCCTGGAAGCAGTGATATAGATCCTAATTTTAGAGGTGGTTTAGATTTAGGATTCTTTCATGAACATATTTTTTATGATGATGGAACTAATATAGGATATGGTGGAGATGGACTATTCTCTGAGACTTCAATACAAGGATATAAATGTTCTAGCACTCATTATGATGATGAGACTATGAGGCAAGCTGTAAATAATGTGAAAAATAGAACGAAACCAACTTTAGAGAAAGCAGATAATGGGGAAATAGTAATAAGAAATAATCCAGTTTTTGGTAATGATAATTACAGTTTATTAATGAATAATTGTCAAGATTTTGCAACAGAAGTAGAAAAAGACATCTTAAAAATTAAGAAGGTGAAGTAAATATGGGAAAATTAGAGTTAATGATTCAAAATGTATATATTATTATTTATGTTTCTTTAATGAGTATTTTATCTCTTTTGGTTAATGATAGGTTTATGTATTTGTTTTGGCTTTACATGGATAAAAATACTATTTTATTTATATATACACCAATTATTTTTTTTATTTATCAAGTTTATATAAAGTTTTCTGGTAAAGCATATGTCAGTTATTTAGTTTTGATGTTAAATATGATAATTATGATGATTTTATCCTATTTTATTTTCTTTATTATAACTTCTATTTTATTGAGCTATGATCTTATTGCATATTAGATGCAGACGGCTAGCCAAATGGAAACTGAACAACGGGGGCGAAAAAGCGTTACACAGCGAATTTATCTGGGACGGTTCGCACTTGGTGCAGGAAATCCGACATGACCACAAAAACGGCACCGAAACCGACCGCACTTTCACCTATATTTACCGCCACCCAAATAGCTATGAGCCACTGGCGCAATGTCTTGCCCGCACGGACGGACAGGGCAACCGGATTGAGCACGAGGTCAATTACTTCCACTGTGACCAAATCGGCATCCCGAGGGAGATGACGGACAGTGATGGTAAACTGATTTGGCGGGGGCGTTATGATGCTTGGGGTGCTCTTATCCGAGAGCGCTACCCGAAAAATACGGCAGGCACCCACCAGCCGTTTCGGTTACAAAACCAATACTATGATGAAGAAACGGGGTTGCACTATAACTTCCTGCGCTACTATGACCCGATAACAGGGCGGTTTACGACACAGGACCCGATAGGGTTGAAAGGTGGGATGAATTTGTATCGGTTTGAGGGAACGGTGCAGAAATCAAACGGATCCCTTGGGATTATTTGCGCCGGCACTTGCACCGGCAGTCCCTTGGATTTTGGAAGGATTGGCGTATGTAGGAACAGCTTTAACAGGCATTCTTATTGCAGCGGGTATTATGGATGCGAAGGAAGAGCATGATAAGGCTCAGTCTGCTACACAAGCTAAATCGGAAAACACCTCTAAATGTGATAAGAAGAAGTGTCCGCCTTGTAAACCTTATCCAGTAGGAACTATAGGTTATATTGGTCCAAGAACTGTTCAAATAGGCGTTGATGGAGCTCGAAATAATGGAGGGCAAGGTATTCCTCATTTTAAATTATTTTCAATAAACCAAAACCCAAATGATTGTTCTTGTCGCTGGGAACACACTAAAAAAGTAATGCGTGAGTATGGTCATCATACTTACTATATTCCAACAGGTGCAATTAATTTGAATGGTAAAGTAGATCCTCCTTCTTACCCTTAATATATAAGGTGAATAATATATGAAGCTATATTTACATCATTTTGATATATATAAAGAAGTATATAAATTAGGCAATCAAAAAATAATATCTTCATATTTATGTGAGGATATGAATAGTCATGAATTTATAGAAAAAATCAAACCATATGTGGAATTTCAAGAGCTTGACTATACAAATGATTTAATCTTAAAAGATAGGAGGCTAATAGAAAAGTTGTCAATGGATGATTGTTATTTAATATTCACCGCTACAACAAATTTGTATCGGGAAAGAGTTTCCTTATTTTATAAAGATGATTGGGATAAACGATTAAGTTTAAATGATTTATATTTCTTAGGGTGGGATATTTATAACAATCAAGATGGTGCGATTATAGAGGGCATTTATCCGATATTTTTAGATATTGATGATCCCAATAAAGAAATATATATACATAATCAAAATAATCTAAATCAATTTGGATTACTGCCTACAGAAGTTCTACGTGATAAGTATCTAGAGAAAAACAAAAAAGAGGTTAGGATCATTGTTAATAATGAGGAAGTTACGACAAATTGGGAGGCTGTTGCTATTTATTGTGATAAATATACTTTCCAAAAACTAAACAAATAGTTTTAAAGACAACCTCCCGATAGCTAGTGTTTCTCTCTTTACCGAGATTCAAATAGCTACGAGCCGTTGGCACAATGTATTGCCCGCACGGACGGACAGGGAAACCGGATTGAGCACGAGATTAACTACTTCCACTGTGACCAAATCGGCATACCGAGAGAGACGGACAGTGATGGTAAACTGATTTGGCGGGGGCGTTATGATGCTTGGGGTCAAAATTAATGTAAAAAAGAGAATCCTTTATTTAAAAGGATTCTCTTGAGTATTAAGACTTATATTTTACATTTATAAAATATATGGGTGCTAGAACGGAATATCATCATCAAAACCGTCCATTGGCGGTTCAGCCTGTGGTTTTGCTTGTTGTGGGGCTGGACGGGATGACTGATAACTGTTATTAGAGCTTGCTTGATAAGATGGTTGCGGACTGCTTTGTCCCATATCCGGTGCTCCGTATCCACCTGCATTTGGGTTGCGACCGCCTAACATTTGCATCACATCACCTTGAATTTCTGTAGTGTAGCGATCTTGTCCGTTTTGATCTTGCCATTTGCGGGTACGCAGGCGACCTTCTACATATACTTGCGAACCTTTACGCAAATATTCGCCACAAATTTCTGCTTGACGACGATAGAACACGATGCGATGCCATTCTGTGACTTCACGACGTTCACCGGTATTACGATCATTCCAACTTTCACTGGTTGCGACACTAATATTAGCGACGGCATCACCATTTGGCATCATGCGAATTTCAGGGTCATTACCTAAATGACCCACAATAATAACTTTATTTACTCCTGCCATTGAAGAATCCTCATTTTTCGTATTAAAAAAGTGAAGTTATTTTGCCTGAAATTTTGGAAAAGATCTATAAGATTTAACTGGATATTTGCACAGATATTGAAATGTGCGATAATGCTCGCAATTATTGAAAAAATAATTAGCAGAACGAATTATTTATGGAAAATATCGACATTCGTGGGGCGCGAACCCACAATCTAAAAAATATCAACTTAACCATTCCCCGCGATAAATTGATTGTGATCACCGGTCTTTCCGGTTCCGGCAAATCCTCTTTGGCATTTGATACGTTGTATGCGGAGGGACAACGCCGTTATGTAGAGTCTCTTTCCGCCTATGCCCGTCAGTTTTTATCTTTGATGGAAAAACCGGATGTGGATTCCATTGAAGGTTTATCGCCGGCGATTTCTATCGAACAAAAATCTACCTCCCATAACCCTCGTTCCACAGTGGGAACTATCACGGAAATTTACGATTATTTACGTCTCCTTTTTGCCCGAGTAGGTGAACCTCGCTGCCCGAATCACGATGTACCGCTTACCGCTCAAACCATCAGTCAAATGGTGGACAAGGTGTTAAGTTTACCTGAAGAATCTAAAATGATGTTGCTTGCACCGGTGGTTAAAAATCGTAAAGGGGAGCACGTTAAAATATTAGAAAACATTGCGGCACAAGGTTATATTCGTGCGCGAATTGATGGCGAGATTTGTGATTTGTCTGATCCGCCAAAACTTGAATTACAGAAAAAGCATACTATTGAAGTCGTCGTAGATCGTTTCAAAGTGCGGTCGGATTTAGCCACTCGTTTAGCGGAATCTTTTGAAACGGCATTGGAGCTTTCCGGCGGTACGGTAATTGTGGCGGATATGGATAATCCGAAAGCGGAAGAATTGGTGTTTTCTGCCAATTTTGCCTGTCCGCATTGTGGCTATTCCGTACCGGAATTAGAACCCCGTTTGTTCTCTTTTAACAATCCGGCGGGGGCTTGTCCAACTTGTGATGGTCTGGGCGTTCAGCAATATTTTGATGAAACGCGTGTGGTACAAAATCCGAGTATTTCCCTTTCTGGTGGAGCGGTGAAAGGCTGGGATCGCCGAAATTTTTATTATCATCAAATGCTTACTTCCCTTGCAAAACATTATGATTTTGATGTGGATGTGCCTTACGAAACTTTGCCGAAAAAAATTCAGCAGATAATCATGCACGGTTCAGGCAAGGAAGAGATTGAATTTCAATATATGAATGATCGCGGTGATGTGGTGATTCGGAAACATCCTTTTGAAGGTATTTTAAACAATATGGCGCGCCGTTATAAAGAAACGGAGTCTATGTCGGTGAGGGAAGAATTAGCAAAAAATATCAGCAATCGTCCTTGTGCCGATTGCGACGGTTCACGTTTGCGTCCGGAAGCTCGGAATGTTTATATCGGACCGACTAATTTACCAATGATTTCTGAAAAAAGCATTGGTGAAACCCTCGAATTTTTTACCGCACTTTCATTAACGGGGCAAAAAGCACAAATTGCCGAGAAAATTCTGAAAGAAATTCGTGAGCGTTTACAGTTCTTGGTGAATGTAGGGTTAAATTACCTCTCTCTTTCCCGTTCTGCCGAAACTCTTTCGGGCGGTGAGGCGCAACGGATTCGTCTTGCCAGCCAAATCGGAGCAGGCTTAGTGGGCGTGATGTACGTGCTGGACGAGCCTTCTATCGGTTTGCATCAGCGTGATAATGAACGTTTATTGAACACGCTGATTCATTTACGCAATCTTGGTAACACGGTGATTGTGGTAGAACATGATGAAGATGCGATCCGTGCTGCCGATCATATTATTGATATCGGACCGGGGGCGGGTGTTCACGGTGGACAAGTGATCGCACAGGGTGATGCGAAAGCTATTATGACAAATCCGAATTCAATTACAGGAAAATTTTTATCGAGAGCCGAACAAATTGAAATTCCGAAAAAACGGACCGCACTTGATAAGAAAAAATGGTTAAAACTTAAAGGCGCATCCGGTAATAATTTAAAAAATGTGAATTTAGATATTCCCGTCGGTTTATTCACTTGTATTACAGGCGTATCGGGTTCGGGCAAATCCACGTTGGTTAACGATACCTTATTCCCTCTTGCTCAAAATGCCTTAAACCGTGCAGATAAAACCGATTATGCTCCTTATAAATCCATTGAAGGATTGGAGCATTTCGATAAAGTCATCGATATTAACCAAAGTCCAATCGGGCGAACACCACGTTCTAACCCTGCGACTTATACCGGTTTATTCACACCTATCCGTGAACTTTTTGCCGGTGTGCCGGAAGCCCGGGCTCGTGGTTATAATCCGGGGCGTTTTAGTTTTAACGTACGTGGCGGTCGTTGTGAGGCATGCCAAGGCGATGGTGTGATCAAAGTGGAAATGCACTTTTTACCGGATGTGTATGTTCCTTGTGATCAATGTAAAGGGAAACGTTATAACCGTGAAACTTTAGAAATCCGCTATAAAGGCAAAACCATTCATCAAGTCTTGGATATGACGGTGGAAGAGGCGCGTGAGTTTTTTGATGCCATTCCGATGATTGCTCGTAAACTGCAAACCTTAATAGATGTGGGATTGTCATACATCCGTTTAGGGCAATCCTCCACGACGCTTTCTGGTGGGGAGGCTCAACGTGTCAAATTGGCGACTGAGCTTTCCAAACGTGATACGGGGAAAACCCTTTATATTTTGGATGAACCGACCACGGGGTTACATTTTGCCGATATTAAACAATTACTTGCTGTGCTTCACCGCTTGCGTGATCAAGGCAATACCATTGTGGTGATTGAGCATAATCTAGATGTGATCAAAACCGCCGATTGGATTGTGGATCTTGGTCCGGAAGGGGGCAGTGGTGGCGGACAAATTATTGCGACAGGCACACCGGAAGATGTAGCGAAAATAGAAGGTTCGCATACAGCGAGATTCTTGAAACCTATATTAGAGAAAGGTTAATGGGAGAAAACTTGATAAAAATCGACCGCACTTTAGGCTCTGTTGAGGCAGAGAGTGCGGTCAATTTATTGAGTGTTTTTCCTAGTAAATGCCAAATAAACTAAATAATAAGATAACAATGATTGTGGCAACTATCGGCATAATAAACGACGTTATGGCAATCTCAAGATAAGAGTCTCTATGAGTCATCCCCGTATTACTCAGTAAGGTTAATACTGCGCCATTATGAGGCATGGTATCCAAACCGCCGGAAGATAATGAGGCGATACGGTGAAAAGCCTCGGGGGAAATACTGGCTTGTTTGGCAATCGCTAAGTATTTTTCACCTAAGGCTTCTAACGCAATACCCATTCCGCCGGAGGCAGATCCGGTTGCGCCGGCTAAAATATTGACGGCAACGGATAAGGAAATTAATGGGCTGCCCGGAATGTTTAAGATCATCGCAGTTAAATGTTCGAAGCCCGGTGCCATTCTGACGACACTGCCAAATCCGACAGCCGCTGCGGTATTGATAATCGCACCGACCGCACCATTTGCGCCTTTACCGATCGCTGGGATAAAGCGACTGCGTTGTTTCAGATTAAGTAAAACAACGAGCCCAATGCCGGCTAATAATGCCAGTACAATATTTTTGGGATCGCCATTGTTTAGCCCGATCAGTGGCGGTATAAAATTTAGTACAACAATAACGCTTACTAAGGGCAAAATGGCGAGTAATGGGTTGGGTAGCTGCTCTTGCTGTTCCGCTACAATCGAATTTTCAGGTTCAACAAAATACTCGCCGTTATCGGCATATTTTTTGCGACGATATTCAAGGTAGGCGACGCCACCAAAGAATAGCACGGCAGATGCGGTTAAGCCCATTATCGGGGCAGCCATTGCATCTGTGCCGAAATATTGGGTTGGGATAAGGTTCTGAATTTGTGGTGAGCCGGGTAATGCCGTCATCGTAAAGGTAAATGCACCGCAGGCAATCGTACCGGGAATTAAGCGGCGGCCAATGTTTGCCTCTTTAAATACCGCTAAAGCCAGCGGATAAACCGCAAAAACAACCACGAATAAACTCACACCACCATAGGTTAATAATGCACAACCCAACACAATAGAGGCTATAGCACTTTTTGATCCCATTACTTTGGTTAGCCAAACGGCGATAGATTTTGCTCCACCGGTTACGTCCATTAAATTACCAAATATGGCACTTAATAAAAATGCCGGAAACCACGCTTTGACAAAACCGACTAAGCCGTTCATATAGCTGCCTAAATAGGCATCTAAAATATCAAGCCCACCGGTGAATGCCACTATGGCGGCACATAAAGGGGCAATCCACACAATTGAATACCCTCTAAAGGCTAAAAACATCAGTAAAACTAATCCGACAAAAATACCGATTAAACTGAGCATAAGTTCTCCTTATTTTCTTTTTATATTGAACGTTGAATACTCCCGTTCGTGGTTGCAAAAAAGTAGGGCCAACGCACCGCTTGTAACGGTGCGTGTATGGGGTTAGCCGGCTGTCCAGCCGCCATCAATCGGTAAACTGGCACCGGAAATGGAGGCCGCAGCATCTGAACAGAGGAACTTCACGAATTCTCCAATTTCAGTCGGTTCAATTAGCCGTTTTACCGCTGCTTTTTGCAACATAATCTGACTAATGACTTCTTGTTCGGAAATGTGGTGGTGTTTTGCTTGATCGGCGATTTGCTTATCGACTAGCGGAGTTCGTACATAGGCCGGGCAAATAGAATTAACCGTAATACCATAAGGTCCTCCCTCCAAGGCGGCTGTTTTAGTAAATCCGGATAAGCCGTGTTTGGCGGAAACATAGGCGGCTTTAAACTCCGAAGCGACCAAACCGTGAATAGAATTTAAGTTAATCACCCGTCCCCAACCTTTCTTTTGCATATAAGGCCAACTATATTTGGTGAGTAAGAAAGGGGCAGTTAGCATCACATTCATCATAAAATCCCAGCGATCTTCGGGAAAATCCACAATCGGTGAGACGGTTTGAATTCCGGCAACATTCACGAGGATATCCACCCCGCCAAACTGCTCAACCGCATAATCTACAACCGCTTTACATTCCACTCGTTTAGAAAGATCCGCCGAAATAGATGCGGCTTGTAAGGTTTGGGCTTGTTGTGCTAAAAGGGGTTGGTTAATATCAACCATCACAACATTTGCTCCCGCTTGTGTGAGGCTTTGGCTGATCGCTAAACCGATACCGCTTGCTGCACCGGTTACAATGGCCGTTTTGTTACTTAACATAGATAGCTCCTGTTTAAATAAAGGTTAAGGGTTTAAAGGCGCTCAACAATCATTGCAATACCTTGCCCACCACCAATACACAAGGTGGCTAAGCCCAATGTCTTGTTTCTTGCTTGCAAGCCGTAAAGTAGGGTGACTAAAATTCTCGCACCGCTTGCGCCAATCGGATGACCAAGTGCGATTGCACCACCGTTTACATTGGTTTTAGTGAGATCCAGTTGCAGCGATTTTGCAACGCCTAGGGCTTGAGCGGCAAAGGCTTCGTTGGCTTCGATTAAATCAATTTGTTCAAGCGTTAAGTCCGCTTTGGCTAAGGCTTTTTGAACCGCAGGGATTGGACCTAATCCCATTACTTTTGGGTCATTACCTGCGGCGGCGTAGCTGCGAATACGGGCTAACGGCGTTAAACCGAGCGATTTGGCTTTGCTTTCGCTCATTAACAGTAATGCAGCCGCACCATCGTTTAAACCGGAGGCGTTACCGGCAGTGACGGTTCCGTCTTTGATAAATGCCGGGCGCAATTTGGCTAGTGTTTCGGCAGTCGTATCAAAAGTCGGATGTTCATCTTGGTTAAACAAGCTTTCTCCTCTACGGGTTTTCACGTTCACCGGTACGATCTCTGCAGAAAAAGCACCGGATTCGATCGCTTGTTTTGCTAAAGTTTGTGAGCGAAGCGCAAATTGATCCTGCTCTTCTCGGCTAAGTTGATATTGCTGAGCGATATTTTCTGCGGTTATCCCCATATGGTAATGGTTAATCGCACAGGTTAAACCGTCTTCTACCATTGTATCTCTTAGGGTTAAATTGCCCATTTTGGCACCAAAGCGAACTTTACTATCCAGTACATAGGGAGCTTGGCTCATATTTTCCATTCCGCCTGTGACAATAATATCGGCATCACCCACTGCAATTGCTTGTGCGCCAAGGACAACTGCTTTTAAACCGGAACCACATACTTTATTGATCGTAAAAGATGAAACATCTTCACCAATTCCTGCTTTAAGTGCCGCTTGGCGGGCAGGATTTTGTCCTAAACCGGCTTGTAAAACATTGCCCATAATGACTTCATCTACCTCAGAAGCATTAAGAGCAGCACGTTTTAGCACTTCATCAATCACAATAGCCCCTAAATCGACCGCACTTGTATTCGCTAATCCGCCACCAAAGCGACCGATTGCTGTTCTGGCAGCACTGACAATTACAATATTTTCCATTATTTTCTCCTGTTGATTTATAAGAAATAGAGTCCGATGACAAAAATTGGCGTGGTGAAAATAAGGGCTGTCATACAGTAGCCCATAATATCTCTTACCCCGAGTCCAGCTATGCCAAGTGCCGGCAATGCCCAGAACGGCTGTGCCATATTTGCCCACATATCGCCATAAGCAATCGCCATTACCGATTTACCTAAATCGGCTTCAAGGGAAAGGGCGGCAGGAATGACGAATGGTCCTTGTACTACCCAATGTCCGCCACCGGACGGTACGGCAAAATTGACGAGGGCAGAGCTAAAGAAAGTTAAAAGCGGAAACGTCTCTTTATTGGAGATATTGACAAAAAACTCGGTAATCATTCCGCCTAACCCGGAATGTTCCATCATCAGTTGCATACCGGCATAAAACGGGAATTGAATTAAAATACCTGCGGTACTACGTGCGGCATTAGTAATTGCTCTAACATAGGCTGCCGGAGAACCGTGTAATAAAATCCCGGCCATCAAGAAAATAAGGTTGACCGTATTAATGGTTAGACTAAATCCATTTTGATAAAAAGTGATTGCTAAATAACCAAAACCTGTACCTGCAATGAGATAAGCTAATAGCCGGCTCTCTTCAATTTTTTCGGCAAATGTGGCATTTTGATCTAATCTTTTCGTAAAATCGGGATCAGGTTGTAATAATGCGGGATCGACAGTGCGTACTTCATTACCTTTTGGGTTCATCATTTTGGTAATAAAAGGTAGGCAAGTTAACAACATCAGAACGATAAAAATGTTATAGCCGGTAAATAAGGTTTGGTTAACAGGCACTATGCCTAGAGGATTGTTTTCTGAACTAATGAGGTGGGCAATAGGATTATTCGGTGTGGCGGCTTGTAGGGGCATTGAGCCGGAAAATCCGCCTCCCCACGTCATAAAGCCGATATAGGCACAGGCGATGAGGAGAGCATAATCGCTTCCTTGAATACGTCTGGCAACTTCTTTAGCAAACATCGCTCCTACAACTAAACCAAATCCCCAGTTAATCATACAAGCAAGAGCACTCATAAAAGTAACCAGCATAACTCCTTGAGAAGGCGTTTGGGCGATAGAAGCGGTAATACCAAGAAAACGCCGGATTTGTGGGGCAGAGGCAAGCGCATTTCCTGTTACAACCACCATTGCCATTTGCATACTAAATGAGAGCAAATTCCAAAAGCCGTCTCCCCACATATTGACTAATTGAATAGGAGTGTGCTCGGTAAATCCCCATGCACAAAAAAAGATAACGATACTCAGCAAAACCGCTAATACAAGCGGTTCTGGCATATATCGACTGACAAACGTTGTCATACCACGGGAAATGCGGTTAATCATGGGACAATCCTTTTTGGCTAATTACCATCGGTTTGAAATCATCGGCAACGATAAAATCTGCCTCTGTTTTTGCTCGAATTGTCGTTAAATCCACATTCGGTGCATGTTCTTTTAAAATGAGTTTATCTTGTTCAAATTCAAATACGGCTAACTCGGTAACAATCATTTTGACTTTTTTTACTGCTGTCAGAGGTAAACTACACTGCTTGAGGATTTTTGAACTACCGGATTTAGCACAATGCTCCATACCTATAATGACTTTTTTTGCCCCGGTAACTAAATCCATTGCACCGCCCATTCCCGGCACCATTTTGCCCGGCACCATCCAATTAGCTAAATTTGCCTGTTGATCGACTTCTAATCCACCGAGTACACAAGCATCAACGTGTCCGCCTCGAATGAGTGCGAATGAAAATGCACTGTCAAAAAATGCCCCGCCGGCTTTAATTCCACAAGACTGACCGCCGGCATTCACTACATTCGGATTATCGTTTTGTGGATCGTGAGCGGTTAGCCCTAAAAAACCATTCTCGGATTGCAAGGTAATATCGACATTATCGGGTAGATAATTGGCGACTAAAGTCGGTAAGCCTATTCCCAAATTAACGATATCACCATCTTTAAGTTCCATTGCGATACGGCGGGCAATTAATTCTTTTGCGTTCATAATGTTCTCCTTTAATGACTAGAAACAAGGTAATCAACCAACATTGCAGGAGTCATAATTTGATTTGGATCGAGTGTTCCTGCCTTGACGATTTGGTCAGCTTCAACAATGACGGTTTTCGCCGCCAGAGCCATCAGCGGATTAAAATTGCGAGCGGCCCCGTTATAAATCAAATTACCGTCTTCGTCGGCAATATCCGCTTTAAGAATGGCAATATCCGCTTTGAGTGGGCGTTCTAATAAATAAGTCGTGCCGTCAAGATCAATTTTTTGTTTACCCTCTTCTACCACTGTACCGACGCCGGTAGGCGTTAAAAATCCGCCTAACCCTGCGCCACCGGCTCTCACCCGTTCTGCAAAGGTTCCCTGAGGGATTAACTCAACCTCAATTTCACCGGAAATCATTTTTTTCCCCGTTTCCGGATTAGTACCAATATGAGAAGCAAAAACCTTTTTAACCCGATCATGCACAATTAATGGACCGACACCATTGTGAACCTGTGCGGTATCGCTGCAAATCAGCTGAATATTTTTAACCTCCGCTGCCAAAATAGCTTGAACGATTTTCTCAGGCGTACCCACCCCCATAAAACCGCCTGACATTAACGTCATACCGTCAAAGAAATGTTTCTTTAATTCAGTGATAGGAATAATTTTTGACATAGTTTTCTCCAAATTAACGTTTCCAATCAAAAATTTTTATAATAAAAACGCCTTTCGTTTAAAATAAAACGAACATCATAAATTTTTATTTAATGAATGGCATAAATACTGGAAATATGCCTAACTTCAGGTATAAAATGGCAAAAAATTTCGTTACGAGAATGTATTTTCCTGTTATTTACCAAGCTTAAAAAGCAGAATATCAGAATGAATTTAGGAGGAGAAATACAGATTTTTTAGAACTATATAAATTTAATTTATACGAAAATAGAAAAGTCACTTATATTGCCTATAAGTTTTACGGAGAACAGAAAGATGGATATTCGCCATTTACGCTACTTTGTTGCTATTGTTGAAAATAACTTTAATTTAAGCAAGACGGCTCAAAATTTATACATTTCTCAGCCGACCCTTAGTATGATGATTTCTGACTTTGAACATAAAGAGGAAATTCAATTATTTAAACGATCAAATGGAAAAATAATGGGGCTAACTTACATCGGCGAGAATTATTATCACGATGCAAAAGCACTGATTACTAAACATAATGAAATGCACCGTAATTTACATAATGAACATACAAAGATAGTCGGTAATATTACTATTGGCATTCCTCCCTTAATCTTATCCGTCGTATTTTCCGATGTTATTCCTTCACTTATATTAAATAATCCTGCAATTAACATTACAGTGAAAGAACAAGGTGCGTTTGCATTAAAAAGTGAATTATTACTAGAACAGGTCGATCTCGCGGTTCTGCTTTATCCTGAAGGAATATCTAAAAATATTATTGATTCTTTTGCTATTCATCATTCTGAGCTGGCACTTTTTCTATCTCCAAATCATCCGTTAGCAAAAAAAGAAAAGATTGAATGGGAAGATTTAAATAAACAAAAAATGGCAATTTTTGATAAGAATTTTATGATAGCCCATCAATTAAAAGAACGTTTTGAACGCTATAATATTTATCCAAAGATTATTATTGAATCCGGTTCTTGGGACTTTATGCTAAATGCGGTTAAATTAAATTCGGATTTATTAACGATATTACCTTATCCAATCGCTGAGCAATATCAATCACCAGAATTTGTATGCCGTAAAATTAATGAACCGATTTTATGGCGGGTTACGCTCTGTCGGTTAAAGAAAAATAATTATTCAACAGTTGAGAATTATATTTTTGACTTGTTATTAAAATTATTTAAAGTCAAATAATGAAGATGTAAAGTGAAAGCACGGTCAAAACTGCCAATTGGATTGTGGATTGAATCTAGCTCCGGAAGGTAGAAGCTACGGCGGACAAATCATTTCGACAGACACACTAGGAAGTGGAAGGTTAGCATACAGCGATTCTTAAAACTAATTTTTGAAAAGGCTTTCATAAACTCTCTAGCTCGTTCGTTCCCCTATTGAGGGGGTGGGCAAAGCCAATGTTCAAAAACGTTGTTTTTTGTGACCGCACTTTATTCGCAAGAGAATGACTTATTTATAGATCTTGTAGGCTAAAGTGCGGTTATTTTTATCTCTGTTTTTTATCAAGCCGTTTAGCCCCAACAAAATCAGACTTGCCCAAATGGGAATATAAGTCAAATAATCAGAAGGTGAAACTTCTGTGCCGAGCCAAAATAGTGAAATTAAAAAAAGTGCGGTCAATATTAACCGCACTTTTTAGTGTAATATTATGCTTTTGTGGTTTGTTTTAAGAAAATATACCCCACAATAGCGGAAAATGTTGAGCCGAGCAAGATGCCTAAACGGGATAGGGTATTGACACTTTCTCCGGTATTCTCATCAAAAGCAAGGCTTGCGAGGAACATGGACATGGTAAAACCGATACCACACAAAATAGCAACAGAAAAAATTTGTTTAAAATTAATATCTTCCGGTAACTTGGCAATTCCCAACTTAACGGAAAGATAACTGAAACCAAATACGCCAAGCGGTTTGCCGATAATCAATCCTAGGGCAATGGCGAGTAACAATGGCGATGTCAGCATAGAGAAATCTAACCCTTCAAAACTTACTCCGGCATTAGCAAAAGCAAATAAAGGTAAAATAAGGAATGAAGTCCAAGGTGCAAGTAAATGCTCAAAATCCTCTAATGGTGTTTCACCTTTTTCTCCCTTCAGTGGGATACAAAAACCGATAATGACGCCCGCTAGTGTGGCATGTACGCCGGATTTTAATACGGATGCCCATAAAATTATGCCAACTACCATATAGGCACAAAGTGCGGTTACTTTAAAACGATTGAGTATGATGAGTAACATAATCGCAATAGCAGCGAAGATAAGTGCTTGAATACTTAGTCCGTGGGAGAAGAACAACGCAATGACGACAATAGCGCCTAAATCATCAATGATGGCAAGTGCCAGCAAAAAAACTTTTAACGGTAGTGGCACTTGTTTGCTTAAAAGTGCCATAATTCCAAGGGCAAAAGCAATATCCGTTGCCATTGGAATTGCCCAGCCATTGGCAAGCGTAGGATCTTGATAGGCAATAAAGACATAGACTAATGCCGGAATGACCATTCCGCCGACTGCGGCGAAAGCAGGGAAAATAGCTTTTTGATAGCTGGAAAGAGACCCTTCTAACAATTCACGCTTTACCTCTAACCCTACTAAAACGAAAAAGACTGCCATAAAGCCATCATTAATCCAATGGAGTAAGGTTTTGCCAATAGCGAAAGTCCCAACTTGAACACTCACCGGTAAATGTAAAAAATCATTGTAAATGGTACCTAACGGTGAGTTGGCAAACAAAATGGCGATAAGAGCGGCAAAGAGTAATAAAATTCCGCTAGATGATTCGAGTTTGAAAAATTGTTGTATCAATTGCAACATTAAAAGATCTCCCAAAAATAAAAAAATAACTACAATAAAAACTCAAAGAAGCTTGGATACTACCATATTTTTATTTATCTGCGGAAAATATCGGTATGAAAGTGCGGTGGTTTCTATGGTTGTTTTTGCGTTGATATTAACAGAATGATCGAGCTCACATTTTTTTATTTGAAGATTAGGGTTATCGGGTACTTTATAGTAGAATGAACTCCTTTTTATTAATTGAGAATACTATGTTTACTCGTAAAGATATTATTATTTTAGGAATGATGATTTTTGCGCTTTTTTTAGGCGCTGGAAATGTTATTTTTCCGCCAATGGAAGGGTTTACAGCAGGCACGCATTGGGCAACGGCATCTTTGGGTTTTGTATTGACCGGTGTATTCATGCCATTCATTACTTTGGTTATTGTGGCTATGCTTGGGAGAGGGGAAGAACTTACCCGCGATTTGCCAAAATGGGCTGAGGTAATATTTTTAATCACCTTATATTTAGTGATTGGTTCATTATTCGCAATGCCGCGTGTGACCAATGTTGCCTATGAAATGGCATGGTTACCGCTGAATATCGTGGATGACAGCAGTCACGCACATTTTATTTTTTCCCTTATTTTTAATATTGTCGGTATGCTGTTTATGTTGCGTCCGAATACAATTATTTCGACAGTAGGGAAATTTATGACACCGGCATTGCTTGTATTATTAGTTGTTGTTGCCGTGAATGTCATTATCTCCCCACTTTCTGACATTGTTGAACCAAGCAAGGCTTATGCCACAAATCCTGCAATTACATCCGGTTTAATCAGTGGCTATCAAACTATGGACGTGCTGGCGGCTATTGCCTTTGGTGGGATTGTTGCACGAGCCTTAGCAGTACGGGATGTTACCTCTCCACAAAAAGTCATGAAATATACGATTTCTGCAGGATTGATTTCCGTGCTTTTATTGGCAATGCTGTATTTTTCATTGTTCTATCTGGGGGCAACCAGTGCACAAGTGGCGGACGGTGCAACCAACGGCGGGCAAATTTTCTCCCGTTATGTTAATGCTTTATTTGGCTTTACCGGGACTTGGATTATGTCGGGCATTATTATTCTGGCGAATATGACCACACTTGTGGGGGTGACCAGTGCGTGTGCGGATTATTTCTCTAAATTTCATGTCCGTTTATCTTACCCGTTTTGGGTCGTTGTATTTACGATTGTAACCACAACGGTTGCTCAAACAGGTTTAACGGAATTATTGAGAATTACTATTCCTGCATTGTTGCTGATTTATCCGGTAGCGATAATGTTGGTATTACTGCAAATTGTCCGTAGTAAATTGCCGAATATTAAATTCAGTTATTACTTCACTTTATTGGTTACGGTATTCTTTAGTGCTTGTGATAGTTTGAAAAATGTTGATTTACTACCACAAACCCTTGAGAATTTACTGAGTCATTTACCGCTTTATTCCGATGGTATGGCATGGTTGATTCCGGCATTTGTTGCCTTGGCTTTATCGTTATTATTAGGACGAAAAAAAGTTTAAAAATATATGAACAGTAAAAAATACCGAGTCTAAGATACTCGGTATTTTTTTATAAAGTGCGGTCGCTTTTTTAGATATTTATGTACTGAACCGTTGACGCACGATTTCAAATAAACATACGCCGGTTGCGACCGAAACATTCAACGATGAGACAGATCCTGCCATTGGAATACTAATTAATTGATCGCAATGCTCACGGGTTAAACGGCGCATTCCTTCTCCCTCTGCACCCATCACGAGAGCCAGTGCACCGGTCAATTTGCTTTGATAAAGGGTTTCTGTCGCTTCACCGGCAGTGCCTACTATCCAAATATTGTGATTTTGTTGTAAATCACGCAGGGTGCGGGAAAGATTAGTGACACGAATGAGAGGCACGGTTTCCGCAGCACCACAGGCGACTTTGCGTGCCGCTGAGGTGAGTTGTGCGGACTTATCTTTTGGTACAATGACTGCCGTTACCCCTGCCGCATCTGCGGTACGTAAACAAGCTCCAAGATTATGGGGATCGGTTACCCCATCAAGTATCAATAAAAGTGGATTTTGTTTGCCGGTAAGAATTGCATCAAGATCATTTTCATTAAGCTCTTTTGCGGCCTGTACGCGTGCAATAACCCCTTGATGTACTTCACCGTTTGCCTTTTTATCTAAGGTTTGGCGATTGACAAATTGTACACTGATACCCATTGCGTGGAGTTCATTAAGCAAAGGCTGTAAGCGTTTATCTTCACGTCCTTTTAATACAAATACCTCAATTAAACGCTCCGGCGTATGGGCTAAAATGCTATTGACGGCGTGAATACCATAAATCTGTTCTGACATAATTTTTCTCTATTTTTTGATTTTAGGATGAATGCTGTCATCCTCTTATTTCCGTTTTGTCTTTTTTTGAAAAACTTTTGTATTTTTAACCGCACTTTTACGCTTTTTCGTGGCTTTGGGCGGTAGTTCTTTAAAGATTTTCTTTTCTCTCTCTTTTGCCGTTTTTCCTGCTCGACGAGGTTTGCGTTCACTACCGATAAGTGAAAAGTCGATCATTTTTTGTTCTAGATGAACCGCTTCAACACGAATCTGCACTTTATCGCCTAAACGATATTGCATTCCACTGTTTTCACCGATTAGGCGCTGTCTTGTGGCATCAAATTGATAGTAATCATTTTCTAAGGTTGAGATATGCACTAAGCCATCAATGAATAAGTCGTCTAAACGTACAAACAGACCAAAACCGGTCACAGAAGAAATCACGCCATTAAATTCATTGCCAACGTGATCTTGCATATATTCAGATTTCAGCCAATCCGCCACTTCACGGGTGGCATCATCTGCTCGACGTTCGGTCATAGAGCAATGATCGCCAAGTAGATCCATCTCATCAAAAGAATAATGATAACCGCCGCTGTCGGTAGTTTTACGTTTTACACCTTGTTCTTTAGCAAGCAGATATTTAATACCTCGGTGAAGCGTTAAATCAGGATAACGGCGAATAGGCGAAGTAAAATGGGCGTATTGTTCTAATGCTAAACCAAAATGTCCGATATTGTCCGCATTGTACACTGCTTGGCTTAAAGAGCGGAGTAGCATAGTTTGAATCAGCTCGTGATCCGGTCGAGCTTTGACTTTTTCTAACAGTTCGGCGTAATCTTTCGTGGTCGGTTTTAGTCCTCCTTCCAAGGTTAAACCAAACTCGCTAAGAAAGGCGCGGAATGATGTGAGTTTTTCTTCACTTGGCGTAGCGTGAATACGATACAGGGCCGGTTCATTATGTTTTTCCATAAAATTAGCGGCAGCGATATTGGCAAGAATCATACATTCTTCAATGATTTTATGGGCATCGTTGCGGATCACAGGCTCAATTCGTTCAATGCGCCCCATGGCATTAAAGATAAATTTGCTTTCAATGGTTTCAAAATCAATGGCACCACGTTGATGACGGCCGGAAAGTAATGCCTGATAAAGATGATAAAGTTCCTCTAAATGAGGGACGAGCGCGTAATAACGTTCACGAAGTTCCCTATCACCTTCCAAAATTTTCGCCACTTTGGTGTAGGTCAAACGTGCGTGGGAATTCATCACTGCTTCATAAAAACGATAACTGGTGAGTTTGCCTTTGGCAGAAATGTGCATTTCGCACACCATACATAGACGATCCACTTGCGGATTGAGCGAACACAAGCCGTTAGATAAAATTTCCGGTAGCATCGGCACGACTCGATTTGGAAAATACACCGAATTCCCCCGATTATGGGCTTCGTTATCTAGGGCTGAATGCAAACGTACGTAATAACTGACATCCGCAATCGCTACCCAAAGTTTCCAACCTTTGCTCTGTTTTTCGCAATACACTGCATCATCAAAATCCCGTGCATCTTCACCGTCAATGGTGACGAGCGGTAAATCACGCAAATCCACACGACCTTTCTTTGCGTCTTCAGGGACTTCCTCAGTGAATTTTTTAACATATTTTTCCACCGCACTTGGGAATTGGTGGGGGATGTCGTGATTGCGTAAGGCAATTTCGACTTCCATCCCTTTCGCCATGCTATCGCCCAAAATTTCTGTGATAACCCCTATTGGCTGATTGAAAGCAGCGGAGCGTTGTTGCAATTCCACCACAACCACTTGCCCCATACGTGCGCCGTTGCGGTGTTCGTTTGGTACAAGAATATCACGCCCGATACGGTTGTCGTCAGGCACAACATAACCAAAGCCATTTTCCAAGAAAAAGCGACCGACAATTTGTTTTTTGCGGCTTTCCAATACTCGTACAATACGTACTTCACGGCGTCCACGGTGATCTAAATTTGTCGGTTGTGCCAATACAAAATCACCGTGCATAACTCGTTGCATCTGATGATTGGGAATGAATAAATCCTCTTTTTTGCCCTCGACTTGTAAAAAGCCGTAGCCTTCTTGATGACCGATCACTAGCCCCTTAACAAGATCTAATTTTTCCGGCAGGGCATAGCGTTTACGTTTAGTGAACACTAGCTGTCCATCATTTTCCATAGCACGTAAACGGCGTCTCATTGCCTCCATTTTTTCCTCATTACGAATGGAAAGTGCGGTCAAAATTTCTTCCCGATTCATTGGTGCATTATTTTCGCGAATCACACTTAAAATAAGCTCCCGACTTGGGATAGGATTACCGTACTTCGCTAATTCTTGTTGGTAATGGGGATCTTGATATTTTCTTTTTGTCATTATGTTTTACAGTTTTAAAAATTGAGGAGAGTTTGACACTGTAAAGGGGAGAATGCAAGGGAATAGGATAATTAGGTGAAAAATATAAAGAAGAAGCGGATTCAAAATCCGCTTATCTATTTGATTAACCTTTTTTGCGACGTTTTAATGTATCAAGTAATACGGCAATAACAATAATTGCACCTTTTACAATTTGTTGCCAATATGGATCAACGCCGAGCATATTTAATCCTTTATTGGTTGTGCCAATAATTAATGCGCCGATCACGCACATGGGAATTGTGCCGAAACCGCCGCTTAGGGAAACGCCACCGATAACAGCTGCGGCAATAGCATCAAGTTCCCAAGCTAATCCATAAGAAGGGTTACCCGCATAAGTACGGGATGCGAGCAATGCACCTGCCAGACCGGATAATGCACCACCAAGAATATAAACCCAGATTAAGGTACGATTTGTATTAATTCCGCAAATTTTTGCGGCATTTAAGTTTCCGCCTACCGCATAAACATGGCGACCGAATGTCGAACGGCTGAGTAAAATGTGGCTGATGATAACAATTAAAATATATAGTAGTACCAATCCCGGTAGTCCTAAAATATTGACATCGGCAATCCAAGTAAAGGCTTCGGAAGAGGCGTCAATCGGACGACCGTCAGAATAAAGTTGCGCCGCTCCGCGTGCAATAATCATCATTCCTAATGTGGAGATAAATGGCGGAATGCCACCCATTGCCGTAAGTCCTCCGTTAATTAATCCCAATCCGGCACCAATTAGAATAGAGACGGCAAAAGCGAGTAACGCTGCTGAAACGGTATCTCCCCCTGTGACCACCGAAGCTGATACTACCGCAGTTAAAGCCACGACTGAACCAGATGATAAATCAATACCGGTGGTAATGATGATAAATGTTACCCCAATGGCGATAATGCCGAACATAGAGACCTGTTCAATAATACTCCATACTGTTCTTGCTGAGAAAAAACCATCAATTGAAATTGATAATCCCAAAAAGAGAAGAATTAAAATTAAGACCATCCCATAAGCATTGATCATTTTCTTCAATGTCACGTTTTCCATAGTAAACCTCTCATTTTTAATTAAAAGCTGCTCGTGCTGAATAAAATAACTAACCTGAAGCCAATTCAAGAACCCGTTCTTGTGTTAGCTCCGTGTGAGGAATAATGCCTACTTGACGCCCCTCGTGCATTACCATTACTCGATCGCTCATTGATAAAAGTTCCAACATATCCGAAGTAATCATAATGATGGTTTTTCCTTGTTTTGATAGCTCTACCATCAGTTTATACAATTCTGCTTTTGCGCCTACATCAATCCCTTTTGTCGGTTCGTCTAGGATAAGGATGTCCGGTTCTAACAACAACCATCGGGCAAGTAATACTTTTTGCTGATTCCCACCGGAAAGATTATTAGTCATGACCTGAACATTGGGTGCTTTAATTTTTAATTTTATTTTTTGTTCATTGGCTGTTTTTTGAGCTCTTGTCACTGACACTAGGAGGTTCTCAAGATAGGGGGACATTTTCGGCATAATCATATTGTCAGTAATGCTTAGGTTCAAAAACAGTCCGGTTAGTTTTCTATCTTCCGTTACAAAGCCGATTTTATACTTCATGGCATCAAGCGGATTATGAATAATAGTCTTTTCACCTTTAATATAAATTTCGCCGCTATCCGCCGGCTTATAACCGAATAATCCCTCCACGATCTCAGAACGCCCGGCACCGACTAATCCGGCGATACCAAAAATTTCGCCTTTACGTACGGAGAAATTAATATCTTGGTAATATCCTGCACGAGTGAAATTTTTTATTTCAAGTGCAATTTCATCTGAAAGTTCAAAACGTTCACGTTGAAACATTTCGGACATATCGCGCCCGACCATCATAGAAATGAGTTGTTCTTTACTGACTTCTTTAGTTGGTTTGGTATCCACATATTGACCGTCACGAATGACCGTAATTTCATCGGATACACGGAAAACTTCGTCTAACTTATGGGAAATAAAAATAATCGCAATTCCCCTCGCTTTGACTGTTTCAATGATTCGATAAAGCTGTTCAACTTCATTTTCCGTTAATGCGGTGGTGGGTTCGTCCATAATGATGACTTTTGCATCGTTGGAAACGGCAGTCGCGATGGCTACCAATTGTGCTTTTGCTACCGACACATCAGACATTTTAGTTGTAACATCCATTGGTACGCCTAAATCTTTTAAAATAGCCGAGGTTTGTTTATTCATTGTCTTTTGATCGAGAAAAAACTTACCTTGTGTGATTTCACGTCCTAAGTAAAAATTATCCGCAATAGTTAAATTGGCTGCCGGAGAAATTTCCTGTGGAACCATCGTCAAGCCACAACGAATAGCATCAATCGGGCGGTTTGGTTTAAAGGGTTTTTCGTCTAAAATTATTTCTCCTCCCTCATCGGGGATATAGATTCCGTATAGTATTTTCATCAAAGTAGATTTTCCGGCACCATTTTCTCCCATTAATGCATGGATGCTTCCGCGTCTAACACGAAGATTGATACCGTCAAGTGCTTTCACCCCCGGAAATGTTTTTGATACGTTTCTCATTTCTAAAATATATGGGGAGTTTGAATTATTAGCCATTTTTAACTCCTTAAATCGGTTAAGAATGAATATTAAAAATCGTCATTATGGTGAGAAAGTGCGGTCAATTTACTCCTTATATTTATTGATATATTTTTCTTTCATATCAGGTGTCACCAATTCAAAAGGAATCCAGTTATATTTTGGAATTTTTTCACCTAATGCGGCTTTGTATGCCATCTCGGCACTCAATCGCCCCTGTTCAGAGGCTGATTGATAAACGGTAGCATCAAGACCTTTACCTAAATAACTCAGTGCATCCGGTGTTGCATCAATTCCTACAATGAGCAGATCTTTATCTTTGAAACCTAATTTCTTTGCTGCAAGCAATGCCCCGATTGCCATTTCGTCATTATTGCTAAGAATCACATTAATATCGCGATGTGCCGAAAGTAAATTTTCTGTTACTTCCATACCCTTTGAGCGATCCCATTTTGCTTCTTGTTCCGCGACCACTTTAATTTCAGGATATTGAGCAAAAATCTTTTTATTACCTTCTGTGCGTTTAATTTGAGCTTCCAACCCCAATGGACCTAATAAAATCATTGCTTTAGCCGGTTTTCCATTTAGTGAATTAATAATAAATTCACTTTGCATTTCTCCACTTTTAATTTCCTCAGACCCTACGTAACTTGCTACATATTGCATATCTTCTTCATTTGGTTTTACAGTAACGACAATTAAAGGAACTTTAGCTTTCTTTGCTTTTAATCCGATAGCTTTTACAATTTTCTGATCTGTTGGCATCACGATTAATGCATCCACCTTGGAATCAATAAAATTTTCTATATCATTTAGCATTTTTGCCGGATCGCCATTGGCATCAGCATATTTAAATTTAAGATTAGCTTGTGAATACACAAATTTATTCATTGAATCCTGTAAATAAGTCGGGTATTTATCGGCAAGGCTATATATTGAAACGCCAGCCACAACGGATTTAGCAAGAATGAGAGGAGTGAAAAAAAGACCAAGAACTAAGATGTATATCTTTTTTAACATAGCTTATTCCTTCGTTTGAGATACCTTAGTGAGTAAGTGGAAAGGACAATGTGGTCCTTTCCATTAGGGTTGATTGAAACACTATTTTTTATATTTTGCTTGGTATTCCTCTTTTTTATCCGGTGTGACAAGTTCAAAAGGAACCCATTTTACAGAAGGTACTTTTTCGCCTTTAGCTGCCAGATATGCCATTTCCGCACCGGTCATACCTTGACCAGCAGCAGATTGGAACACGGTTGCATCTAATCCTTTACCAAGGTAGTCTAGTGCATCCGGTGTGGCATCTAAACCTACAATAATTAAATCTTCGTCTTTAAGCCCTAATTTTCTACCCGCTAATACGGCGCCTATTGCCATTTCATCATTATTACTTACAATGACATTTAGGTTTTTATTTACCGCAAGTAAGTTTTCAGCAATTTCTAATCCTTTAGCTCTATCCCACTTACCTTCTTGCTCGGTAAAGATCTTGATATTTTTATTTTGCGCAAAAATCTCTTTGTTACCTTGGGTCCGCTTAATTTGTGCATCTTGACCTAAAGGCCCCATTAAAATAGCGGCTTCGGCAGGTTTACCATCTAATGTATTTACAATAAAGTTTGCTTGAATGCGTCCACCTTCAATTTCATCGGAGCCGACGTAACTGGTGACATACTGCATATCTTCATCTAAAGGTTTACGATTAATCACAATGAGAGGAATGCCGGCTCGTTTGGCTTTTCTTCCGATTACTTTGACAATATTCGGATCCGTTGGAACAACAAGTAATGCATCAACTTTTTGATCAATAAAGGTTTCTGCATCATTTAACAAACGCGCCGGATCGCCGTTAGCATCGGCAAGTTTAATTTCGACATCATCATGAGCTTTATCAAACTCACGAACCGCATCTTGAAGATAGGTTTGCCATTTGTCGGAGAAGGCAACCATTGGTGCGCCAATGACTATATTTTTAGCCATGGTCGCTTGGGAGGTTAATAAAGCACTACCAAATAATAATGCCAATAGTGTTTTTTTCATGAGATTACTCCTTTTTTAGTTAATGGATAACAAAAAGAATAGAAATACGGCTATCCTACTAGAATATTTAAGAAATATAAATTTCGCTAAATTTAAAATTGGAATAAATAATTTGTTGTATATATATCATTTAGTTTATATGCTCTGCAATGGTCAAATTTCAAAAATGTGAACTAGATCTTGTTTTAGTGTTAAAAGTTTTAATTTAAAATAGTGAAATATTTAATTCATTTTTCGATGTAAAAATAGGTGCTTTACAAGCACCTATTTATGAGATCTTGAGAAATCTTTGTTACTCGATTTCTTCCACATTAACCCAGCGTTTTTGTTCACAAGATAACGCGATAGCATCCAAGATTCTTGATACTTTATAACCTTCTTCAAAATCAGGATAAAGTGCGGTCGAATTTTCAGAAATTCCGTTGATTAAATCCCTTATTTCCACTGTTTTTTGATCATTAAACCCAATTCCGTGGCCCGCACTGACACAAAAATTCTTATAATCAGGATGAAGCGGTCCGGTTAAAATAGTTTTAAATCCTTGTCTGGCGGGGTTTTCATCGTGCAAATAGAGTTTTAATTCAGCCATTCTTTCTTGTGTATAGATAATAGAGCCTTTAGTGCCGGTAATGACATAACTTAGTCCCATTTTACGCCCGCAAGCAATACGGGAGGTCTCAATCGTCCCCATACACCCGTTACCAAAGCGGACTAATGCCGTTGCCTGATCTTCATTTTCTACGGCTAAACGCTCTTGGAGATTGTTAGGATTCGGTCGTGTTTGAATGACAGTTTGCATATCACCGATAACAGAGATGATCTCTTGTCCCAGCAAATATTGGGACATTCGTACAATGTGTGCGGCAAGATCGCCTAATGAGCCTAAACCGGCTTTTTCTTTTATACAGTGCCAATCTAACGGTGTATTTTCATTGGCAAGATAATCTTCATTATGTGTACCGTAGAAGTGGATAACCTCACCTATTTCACCTTTTGTAATGATTTCCCTTGCTAATTGGGTGGTTGGATTTTTGATATAGTTAAACCCGACCAAGGTTTTAACACTGGCTTTTTTTGCCGCTTGATACATTAACTTGGCATCTGCGGCAGTTAATGCAAGAGGTTTTTCTGAGTAAACGTGTTTGCCGTTTGCGATAGCCGCTAATGCAATTTCCTTGTGAAGAAAGTTCGGCGTACAAATATCAATTACATCAATATTCGGATCGTTGACTATATCGCGCCAATTTCCTGTGGCGCGCTTAAAACCAAATTCTCTGGCTTTTTGTTCTGCCAATTCCGGTGTAATTTCTGCTAAATAATCTAATACTAGTTCTGCTTTAAGCGGGAAAACCGTTGCTACTTGTGAATAGGCAATTGCATGACAACGTCCAATATATCCTGTACCAATCAAACCGGTTCTTATCTGTTTCATTATGCTCTCCTTTATTGTACGTATAAAAATAAGAGAGATAGCCTTTGGTTTTAGCTATCTCTCTAAACATTTATAATGTTGGCATACTGAATGCAGCATTTTCAATCACATATTTACTCGGCCAGCGGGTTGTGACTGTTTTCATTTTCGTGTAGAAACGCACGCCATCAGGTCCGTAAATATTTAATGTTGTGTAGGCTGAATGTTTCCAACCGCCAAAACAATGAAAGGACATCGGAACTGGAATCGGAACATTAACGCCGACCATACCTGCTTGAACGTGATAGGCAAACTCACGTGCGGCACCGCCATTGGAGGTAAAGATTGCCGTACCGTTACCGTAAGGATGCTCGTTAATTAATTTCATCGCTTGCTCAAAGTTTTTCGCTCGAACAATACCAAGAACAGGACCAAAGATTTCTTCTTTATAAATCACCATATCAGGGGTAACGTTGTCAAACAAACTGCCTCCAATAAAGAAGCCGTTTTCATGTCCAACCGGTTTTTTACCACGCCCGTCCACAAGCAGGGTTGCACCTTCCTCCACGCCTTTTGTAATGTAATTAGTAACATTATTAAGATGTTGTTGGCTAATAAGCGGTCCGAAATCCATTTCTTTTTCCCCTTCTTTGGGAATACCCGGACCATAGCGAAGGGCCTCAACTTTAGGTTTTAATGTAGCTATTAATTTGTCTGCGGTTTCATCATCAATGGTGACAGCCAAAGAAATTGCCATACAACGCTCTCCAGCGGCACCGAATGCGGCACCTAATAATGCATTAGCCGTTGATTCAATATCTGCATCCGGCATGATTAAAGCATGATTTTTCGCTGCACCAAAAGCTTGCACCCGTTTACCAAACTCAGCTCCCATTTTATAGACATGAGCTGCGGCAGGTGTAGAACCGACAAAACTTACAGCATGTACTCTTGGATCGCGTAATAAAATTTCATTATCTTGGCGATCGCCATGAACAACATTGAAAACTCCGTCTGGTAAACCCGCTTCTTTTAATAATTCTGCTAATTTAATGGAGAGTGAAGGATCCGCTTTTGCCGGTTTTAAAATAAAGGTATTACCGCAAGTAATTGCCACCGGGAACATCCACATAGGGACCATAGCAGGAAAGTTAAATGGTGTAATGCCGACTGCCACCCCTAATGGTTGCAGTGAAGAATGGATATCAATTCCTCGTCCTACCTGTTCAGAAAATTCGCCTTTAAGTAAATGGGGAATTCCACATGCAAACTCAACCACTTCTAAACCTCGAGTGAGTTCTCCACAGGCATCAGAATACACTTTACCATGCTCTTCAACAATAATTTTAGCTAATACATCCCAGTCTCGCTGTAATAACTCTTTAAATTTGAACATAATACGTGAGCGGCGTAATGGTGATGTTGCAGACCATTCCGCAAAAGCACGTTGTGCTACATCAATGGCTTCATACACATCTTCTGATGTACTCATTATGACTTGGCGGATTTGTTCGCCGGTTGCGGGATTATAAATAGGATATGCTTCAGTTCCTCTACTTGGAACTTGTTTACCATTAATAAAATTATAGACAGTTTCCATTTTGAGCTCCTTATATAGTATTAAGATAAGATATTTGTAAGGTTAAGATTTACATTGTGATTAGCTTTAACAAATATAGCTTATGAAATTAATATATCTTTTTCAATCATTCTTATCTTAAAATGAAATGTTTGTTTTATTTTTGTGATCCATGTCTAATTTTAGAAAAGTCGTCATAGATTAGATAAATAAATGGAGTATGATGGAAAGCTAACGTCCTATCTCTTACTAGTAAAGGAGAAAATATGTCAAATTTACTTTCTAAATCAAGAAAAAACCATCCGGAAAAAAATGGTGAAGTACAAAAAATTACACCGCTAACAGCAGGATGGGAATATGTAGGATTTGAAATGTATCATTTACAGGCTCAACAAAAACTTGAATTTGATACACAAAATACGGAGGTTTGTTTTGTCATTATTGCGGGTAAAGCGACGTTTAAAACAGCAACGGAAACCTTTATTCAGGTAGGTAATCGTAGTACGCCTTTTGAACGTATCCCTCCCTATGCACTTTATGTTCCTCACTCACAATCTGTCATTATTCAGGCGGATAGTTATTTAGAATTAGCCGTTTGTCGTGCACCAAGTCAGGGGAATTTTCCAATAAGATTGATTAAACCTGAGGATATTGGCGTAGAAAAACGGGGATATGGCAAGAATAAGCGTCTTGTTCATAATATCTTGCCTGAAACGGAAAGCGCAGATGCGTTGCTGGTTGTTGAGGTTTTTACAGATGAAGGAAATACGAGTTCTTTCCCAAGCCATAAGCATGATGATAAAAATTCACTCACAGAAACTTATTTGGAAGAAACCTATTATCACCGTTTCTCTCCTTCTCAAGGGTTTGCACTACAACGTGTTTACACGGATGATCGTTCTTTAGATGAATGTATGGCTGTCTATGATGGTGATGTGGTTCAAGTTCCTCGTGGTTATCACCCTGTTGCAACTATTGCGGGATATGATAATTATTATTTAAATGTTATGGCGGGACCGGTAAGAAAATGGAAATTTACTTGGGAACAAGATCATCGATGGATTAATACGGAAGAATATGAGAAGAAATCTTGATTCAATCCGGAATCAATAAAATATCATCTAAAAGTGCGGTCATTTTTTAAGAAAATGACCGTTTTTCTTGAAATATTTATTTAACCGGATAGGATAATAAAAATATTTGAACAATTAGGGTACAGAACTTATGAAAGAGAAATCTCAATTGACCATGTTGAAAATGGAAATTCAAACACGTTATGACGGTTTAAGTAAAAGATTAAAGCAGGTTGCTCAATATATTCTTGATAACAGTGACAGTGTGGTCTTTGATACTGTTGCAACAATAGCGGAAAAAGCAAATGTTCCACCTTCTACATTGATTCGGTTTGCTGCGGAGTTCGGTTTTTCCGGATTCAATGAAATGAAGCAGATTTTTCGTGAAAACTTAATGGAGAAAACAACAAATTATACGGAACGTTTACAATTATCACATAAGATCAATCAAGTTGAAGGAAGTGAATCTCCGGAAAATATTTTAGCCATATTTGCACATGCCAATAGTCAGTCATTACAACAATTAGCGAATAGTACTGAAAACGAGCAAATTTATGCAGCGGTTAAAATACTAAAAGAAGCAAATAATATTTTTATTGTGGGATTAAAACGTTCTTTTAGTGTTGCTTGCTACTTAAATTATGCACTCCATCATTTAGATTGTCGTTCTTTCTTAATTAACGGATTAGGTGGAATGTTTGATGAACAACTTAATCAAGTAAAAGCTGGCGATGTGGTGGTTTCCATTAGTTTTTCGCCTTATGCAAATGAAACCCTTAATATTACCCAGACTACGGCTAAAAAAGGAATTAAACAAATTGCTATTACGGATAGCCAAATTAGCCCGTTACTCGTTTTTAGTGATGTTTCTTTTGTTGTAAAAGAAGCTCAAGTACTGGGATTCCGCTCTCAATGTGTCACAATGAGCCTTGTTCAAACTCTTGCTATTACGCTCGGTCTGGAAAAAGAAAAGGATAAGGAATAATAAAAATGCCCCTGTTTTTTAATCAAGGGCATTTTTTCTTAATACAAACTAAGGTTCATTACGTAATTTCCAAAGTTTGATTAATCGTTGATAACGTTGAGAGACTTGTTGAATCAACTCGTCATCATTTAATTTACCCGCTAACCACTCCATTGAAGGTTGCCCAAAGATTGTTCTTCCTACCGCAAAGCCTTTAACCAAAGGTTTATTGGCTGCCGCATTAAAGGTCGATTCAAATTGTTCTTCCGGAGCATCCAAACCTAAAATTAAAATACCTCGGCAATCGATATCATTTTTTTGGATTAGCTCGCTGATTTTGTCCCATTCTGATGAAGATAATCCTGGTAATTTCCACCAATCCGGTTTAATGCCTAATTGATAAAAGTGAGTAAGCATTTCGGCGTAATATTTCTCATCTTGCTCCATATCATGAGGCAAAATAACTTCAAGTAGAAATTCATGTCCGGTTTTACAACAAGTTTGATAAATTTGTTTCAAACTTTCGTCTTGTTCCGCCTTCATTTCAGGTGCATCTTTTGGATGGTAGAATACCAAACATTTCACTATATGTTCTTGTGGCCAATTGACCAATTGGCTACCAAGGTCGCCATGCTCTAAACGTAAAGGACGAGAAGAAGGGCGCTCAATCGGGCGGCCAATCCACCATTTTTTACCGGTAATTTCATTAAGCGCGGCTTGCCCAAATGTGGTATCGGCCAAAATGCCTGCGTGTCCTTGAGTAATATTTTCATCACTTGCCGCTTTTTCTGCTGCTTTTAAGAGAAGCTGTTTTAATTTTGGTATTCGTGCAATGTCGGCATCGACTTTTTTCGCCATATCAACAAGTTGTTTGCGATGATCAAAAGCAAAAATACATAAATCGTCCCATTGATTTTTTCTTGTCGTCACTCGGTGTAAGTGATTAAGTCTTTCATCAATATCAGGACGGGGAACAAATTGTACCCGAGCTAAATAATCATCTAATTCGGCTTTTGTTGGCATAGCAGGAGCACAACCATGACGGGAAACGACTAAAGCACCACAGGCATTTGCATAGCGGCAAGATTGTTCCCAACCTTCGTTATTAATGTAGCCTCGAATTAACCCTGACATAAAAGCGTCGCCGGCACCGAGAACATTCAGCACTTCAACACGAACACCATATACATTAAGACCTCCGTCAAGATCATCCGGAATTTTTCCCTCAAAAACAGAGCAACCTGATGCGCCTCGTTTACACACTAAGACGGCATCACATAATTGGCGGATATTTTTTAATGCGGTTAATGTATCGGTGGAACCACCGGCAATATGAAATTCTTCCTCGGTTCCTACTAAAACATCAAAATGGTGTAATACTTCTTGTAACGATTTTGTCACGGCTTCTGAATCAATAAAACGTGTTTCACCATCGCCTAAGGAAGTTAATCCCCATAGAACAGGGCGATAATCAATATCAAGTAAACGCTTAGTATTATTCCGTCCTGCATATTCTAAGGCTGTTAATACGGCCTCACGTGTTTTGGGATGAGATAAATGGGTTCCTGTTATTGCCAATGCCTTTGCGGAAGCAATATATGCTTCGTCAAAATCGTTTTTGTTAATGGCCATATCGGCACAATTTTCACGATAAAAAATGAGCGGGAACGTATCCTGATCTTTGATCCCTAAGATAACGAGTGCGGTTAATCGCTCTTTATCTGTAATGAGATGGCTCGTATCTACACCGACACGTTGGAGTTCTTCACGGAGAAAACGCCCCATATGCTCATCACCGACACGAGCCAACATAGAGGATTTTATTCCTTGAACAGCTGTTCCATAAGCAACATTACCGGAAGAACCGCCAAGGTATTTAGAAAATGATGAGGCATCCTCTAATCTGGCACCGATTTGTTGTGCATAAAAATCAACAGCTACGCGTCCCAAACAGATAAGATCTAATTTTTTTTCAACTTCTTTCATGATGTTACCCCCTTGTATTTTTAAAGCTATCATATTTTTAATATTGAAATATTTTTTTCAAAAAAAATCAACTTCAAAAAAATGATTTTGAGATGTCGATCACATATCTTTCTAAAGTTTATGGACGATTTTCCTTAAAAGTAAATGTACCGCCAACTAAAGTCGGAGACATTAGCCTAAAAGTTTGATCTATGTCTCAAAAATGAAATTTTCATTTCAAATATATTCCAATTTAAAAAAAGCATAAATATACTACAACGGATATCAAATTATCCCGAAGGAGACCGTAATGAAAGCGATAAAACTAACAGTTGCACAAGCATTGGTAAAATTTCTTGATAATCAATATGTGGAATTTGATGGTAAAGTCACGAAATTTGTTGAAGGTGTATTTGGTATTTTTGGGCATGGCAACGTATTAGGAATTGGGCAGGCGCTAGAACAAGACAGCGGCGAACTGATTGTGAGACAGGGGCGTAATGAACAAGGAATGGCGCATGTCGCTACAGGATTTGCAAAGCAAAATTTACGTAAAAAAATTTATGCTTGCACTTCCTCCGTAGGCCCCGGTGCAGCAAATATGATTACCGCTGCGGCGGTCGCAACGGCAAACAGAATTCCACTTCTTTTACTCCCCGGTGATGTTTTCGCCACTCGTCAACCTGATCCCGTGCTACAGCAAATCGAACAACCCTATGATTTGAGTATCAGTACCAATGATGCTTTTAAAGCAGTGAGTAAATACTGGGATAGAGTGAATCGTCCGGAACAACTGATGACTGCTTGTATCAATGCTATGCGTGTATTAACGGATCCGGCGGAAACAGGAGCTGTTACTATCGCACTTCCACAAGATGTTCAGTCCGAAGCCTATGATTTCCCTGATTATTTCTTACAAAAACGGATTCATAGAATTGAACGAACCTTACCAACCGAACCTATGCTTTCTTCCGCATTTGAGCTCATTATGAAAAGTCAAAAGCCCCTCATTATTTGCGGTGGCGGAGTTCGTTATTCTGAAGCTGCGGAACAATTAAAAATTTTTGCAGAAGCATTCCATATTCCGTTTGCGGAAACACAGGCAGGAAAAAGTGCGGTCATTTCTTCTCACGGATTTAATGTAGGAGGCATTGGTGAAACCGGTTGTTTATCCGCTAATTTACTTGCCAAAGAGGCGGACCTTATTATCGGAATAGGAACGAGATATACCGACTTCACTACCTCCTCAAAATGGCTTTTCCAAAATCCAAATGCAAAATATTTAAATATTAATATTGCCCGATTTGATGCTTATAAACTTGATGGTGTGCAAGTTGTTGCCGATGCGAAGAAAACACTGGAAAAACTGACCGCACTTTTACAATCGGCACATTACCAAGCGAACTGGGGAGATCAAATATCAGAAGCAAAACAACGTTTTAATGAAGAATTACAGCGTATCTATCACATTTCTTATTCTGATAATTTTATTCCTGAAGTGGATGATGCCTTAGATAGAGAAAAAGTCTATGAGGAATTTATTAAGCTGACGAAATCTCATTTACCCCAAAGTCGGGTACTTGGAATTTTAAATGAGGTTCTAGATGAAAATAGCGTGATTGTCGGTGCTGCCGGCAGCCTCCCCGGCGACTTACAACGGGCTTGGCAATCAAAAGGCGAAGAAACTTACCATTTGGAATACGGTTATTCCTGTATGGGTTATGAAATCAATGCGGCTTTAGGCGTTAAATTGGCTCAACCTGAAAAAGAAGTCTATGCGTTATTGGGTGACGGTTCCTATATGATGTTGCATTCAGAGCTTGTGACATCTATTCAAGAAGGCAAAAAAATTAATGTTGTTTTATTCGATAATATGACTAACGGATGTATTAACAATTTACAAATCGGTCATGGAATGGATAGTTTTGCAACAGAATTCCGCTTCAGAAATCCGCTAACGAACCAATTGGATGGAAATTTTGTCCCCGTTGATTTTGCGATGAATGCCGCTTCTTACGGTTGTAAAACCTACAAGGTCACAAATGAAGAAGAGCTACGTTTCGCACTTGAAGATGCGAAAAAACAAGTAATTTCAACCTTAATTGATATCAAAGTTCTACCAAAAACGATGATTCACGGTTATGGAAGTTGGTGGCATGTTGGTGTGGCAGAGGTTTCTGAGAAAGAACGTATTCAAGAGGCGCATCAAAATAGTGTGAAACATATTCGCGAATCTCGGCGCTATTAAACACGGTATTTGAATTTAATCATTTAATTAGTGAGGAAAAATTATGAAAGCTGAAAATGTGAAACTAGGGATTGCTCCTATTGGTTGGACTAATGATGATATGCCGGATCTCGGTAAAGAAAATACTTTTGAACAATGTATTAGTGAAATGGCTCTTGCCGGTTTCACGGGCTGTGAAGTGGGCAATAAATATCCGCGCGATGTGGACGTATTGAAACATAAATTAAATGTTCGCGGTATACAAATTTGCAACGCTTGGTTTAGTACGTTTTTTGTTGAGGGCAAAAAAGAGAAAACCATTCAAGAATTTATCAAACATCGTGATTTCTTGCATGCGATGGGGGCGACAGTTATCGGTTGCTCGGAACAAAGCTACAGTATTCAAGGGACAACAAAAGCCGTTTTTAAGGAAAAACCAATTTTTACTGAGGAAGAGTGGCAAAAACTTGCTGAAGGTTATAACGAGCTTGCCAAACTTGCAGAAGAAAAAGGGATGAAAGTTTGTTTGCATCATCATATGGGAACAGGGATTCAAACGCCGGCTGAAGTTGATAAATATATGTCGGTTGTCAATGATAACGTTTATTTACTCTTTGATTCCGGTCATCTCTATTATTCCGAAGGATCTCAAAAAGCGATGCTTGAGGTATTAGAAAAATATATCGACCGCATTTGCCATGTTCATCTGAAAGATGTGCGTGATGATGTTGTTACAGAGGTGAAGGAGAAAAACTTAAGTTTCTTAGAAGGGGTACGTAAAGGAACATTTACTGTTCCGGGCGATGGAGTTATTGATTTCAAACCGATTTTTGAGCTTCTTGAGAAGCACGATTATAAAGGTTGGATGGTGGTAGAAGCTGAGCAAGATCCGGCTATTGCCAATCCGTTTGAGTATGCCGTGAAAGGTCGTCAATATATTAAAGAAACAGCGGGGATTTAATTATGATTAAGGTTGGTATTATTGGTGCCGGACGTATCGGACGTGTGCATTCGGAAAGTATTACAAAATATGTCAAAGGGGCGGAAGTTAAGGCAATTTCAGATGTAAAAATAACAGACGAGCTAATTAATTGGGCAAAAGAAATGGGAATTCCAAATATCTATGAAGATTATAAAAAAATTCTTCAAGATCCGGAAATTGATGCAGTTTTAGTTTGTTCCTCAACTAACACTCATGCCCTCATTTCAATTGAAGCGGCTCGAGCCGAAAAACACGTTTTTTGTGAAAAACCGGTGGATGCTGATATTAACAGAATTAAAGAGGTACTCCATGAAGTAGAAAAAGCAGGCGTGAAATTCCAAGTAGGTTTTAATCGTCGCTTCGACCATAATTTTAAGGCAATTAAGACACGCGTAGAAAATGGAGATATTGGTGAACCTCATTTAATTCGTATTACATCTCGTGATCCGGATGCCCCGCCAATTGAATATGTCAAAGTATCTGGTGGAATGTTTTTCGATATGACAATCCATGATTTTGATATGGTTAGATATTTATCCGGTAGTGAGGTGGTTGAAGTTTATGCAGCCGGAGGAGTATTGGTTAATCCGGAAATTGGAAAAGCAGGGGATATTGATACTGCGGTGATTACCCTAAAACTGGCAAATGGGGCGATAGCGGTGATCGATAATAGCCGTAAGGCAGTTTATGGTTATGATCAGCGTGCCGAGGTATTTGGTTCAAAAGGTGCGGTTCAAACAAAAAATGATGCCGATTCAACAGCCGTTTATTCTTGTGAAACAGGCGTAATTGCTGAAAAACCAAAATATTTCTTCTTAGAACGTTATATGCAATCTTTTGCTAATGAAATATCTTGTTTTATTGATGCTATTATCAATGACAAACCAACATTGGTGAATGGTAATGACGGGTTACAACCTGTCGTTATTGCTCTAGCGGCTAAACGTTCCCTTGATGAAGGACGACCGGTCAAATTAAGTGAAATTGTTTAATACCAGAAGAAAGCATTCCTTGTATGGAATGCTTTCTTCTCAGTATAAATTTAAACTTTAATAATAAAATAGGTAGAAAAACTGTCTATAATCCCCTCGGCAACCATACTTCCACCAATAACCCGGTTTCAAACTTCTCGCTGTCTTTCAGTGTTAATGTCTCACCGTACTGCTTCACGATTTCCATGGCGATTGCTAAGCTAAGTCTTCTGCCTTGCTGTTCCGTCCGAACTAAGAATTTGGTAGAAAGGATCAAGTACGTGTTTCCGTTTTTTGGGAATACCTTTACCGTTATCCTCCACTTTCAATAACATAGCAGAAAATTGCTTGTGCTATATTTACCGCACTGAACGCCATAACACTGGTTAATAAAGCGACTAAGATAGTTTTGTTCGATTTTTTTATTATTTTCTCCTTATATAAAGTTTGAGAGTTACGGTTAGCAGCCCATTTGCTTTCTGATGACGTGTACTCTTAAAGAGAGAAAGTTAGGAAATTAAATTTCTGTAAAGAGAGTTAGTACTATCACAAAATGAGAGTCTGCTTATTGATCACAAGGTTATTTAGTCATAGAGTGCAGCTATTTGGACTTGTCTGATCTGATGATAAGAAAAAATAGTGTCATTTGTGATTTCGCTTGGGGCTATTAGCTTTATAATAGGAATCGCAAATTTCAAATTAATGTGAGGAACCTATGTTTAAACAACTCCAACAAATCGGTAAAGCCTTTATGCTGCCGATTGCTATTTTACCTGCCGCCGGCTTGCTACTTGGAATCGGCGGAGCGTTATCTAATAAAGCTACACTGCAAGCCTATCCCATACTGGATAATTCACTGTTGCAGGGGATTTTTCAAATTATGTCTTCCGCTGGTTCGATCGTATTTGCGAATTTGGCATTGTTTCTTTGTATCGGTTTAGGTATTGGGCTGGCAAAACGGGATAAAGGGGTGGCTGCACTTGCAGCAGTCGTCGGTTATTTAATTATGACAGGAACGATTTCTGCCTTAATTCCTCTTTTCTCCCCTGAAGTAAAAAGTATTGATACCGGTGTGATCGGAGCATTAGTGATGGGATTGGTGACAGTAAAGTTACATAATCGTTATCATAATATCCAATTACCGCAAATTTTGGGCTTTTTTGGCGGTTCTCGATTTGTGCCAATCGTTACGGCATTTATGTCGATTTTTATCGGCGCAATTTTCTTTTTAATTTGGCCGACTTTTCAGGGCTGGCTGGTATCCGCAGGCAAAAGCATTGCTTCAATGGGCGAGATCGGAACATTTTTCTATGGTTTCCTCATGCGGCTAAGTGGCGCAGTGGGATTACACCATATGATCTATCCGCTATTTTGGTACACCGAATTGGGTGGAACTGAAATCGTGAACGGCGAAACGATTGTCGGTGCACAAAAAATTTTCTTTGCCCAATTAGCGGATCCTAACCATCAAGGTTTGTTTACCGAGGGTACGCGTTTTTTTGCCGGTCGTTTTGATACCATGATGTTTGGTTTACCGGCTGCTTGTTTAGCTATGTATCATTGTGTACCAAAATCCAGACGCGCAAAAATTGGCGGATTATTTTTAGGTGCAGCGTTAACCTCATTTATTACCGGTATTACCGAACCTATCGAGTTTATGTTCTTATTCGTTGCACCTTGGCTTTATGTTTTCCACGCATTTTTGGACGGTGTTTCTTTCTATATTGCCGATTTACTGAATATTTCCATTGGGAATACGTTCTCCGGCGGATTTATTGATTTCTTGCTCTTCGGTATTTTACAAGGCGATGGGAATACACATTGGATTCGCGTGGTTTTGGTAGGGATTCCTTGGGCAGCCCTTTATTATTTCTCGTTCCGTTTCTTAATTACCCGCTTCAATGTGATGACACCGGGAAGAGGGGAAGAGATAGAGGAAAGTGTGGAACAGCAAAGCTCCTCTCTAACTGAAAATGCCCATCAGATCATCACAGGTCTTGGCGGTGCGGAAAATATCGAAAATGTGGATGCTTGCATTACCCGTTTACGGGTCTCTGTTAGGGATGTGAAATTGGTGGATAAAGCCCGCTTAAAATCCCTTGGTGCCATTGATGTGTTGGAAGTTGGTGGGGGAATTCAAGCCATTTTTGGGGCAAAAGCCGTCTTATATAAAAGCGAAGTAAATCAGATTTTAGGGAAAGAAGATTAGATAATTGTCTCCTCCCCACGTTTTGGGGAGGAGGTTTTTCTTTAAAAATCCACCTCAGCAAAAAAAGTCATCGGTTCACCCGTGATAGGGTGGGTGATGCTTAATGATTGTGCATGTAAACAAAGGCGTGATGACATACTTTTGGCTTGTGGGTGGGCGTAGAATTTATCTCCTAAAATCGGGTGACCTAATGCCAGCATATGTAAACGTAATTGGTGGGAACGTCCGGTAATAGGGGTTAGCTTTACCCTTGTGCTGTTATTGGGTAATCGTGCTAGAACTTCGAATTTTGTGACCGCTCTTTTGCCAAAGACAAAATCTAAACGCTGGCGTGGGCGGTTTTCCCAATCACAAATCATCGGCAAATTCGTTTCACCACGATCTTGTGCAAGATGTCCCCACACTAAAGCTTGATAATGCTTTTTCGGTTCACGTTCACGAAATTGACGCTTGAGTTCTTTGTCTGCCGCTTTGCTTAAGGCAAACAAAATAAGGCCGCTGGTTGCCATATCAAGACGATGCGCAGGTTCGCAGAAACCGAATTTTTCTTTCACACGGCTCATTGCACTGTCGTAATACTGTGGTTGATTGCCCGGTACGGAAAGCAATCCGCTCGGTTTATTGACCACGCAAATATAGTTATCTTGATAAATAATATCTAAATACGGTTTCAGTGGGGGATGATATTCAATCAGTGCCATAATTATTCCTTATTGGTGACGATAACGCGGAGGCTATCCAATCGCCATGTCGCTTTTGCCAATGTTTCTAAAGATTGATCACGTTGCGCCGCTAAAACCTCAATTTCACTTTGGCGAATATTTTTATTCACCTTTTGTAAGGCTTGTAATCGATTGATTTCCGCACTCAGAGTTTGATCCGCTAATTTCTGTGCTTGGCTAATATAAGTTGGGGCAAGCATCCGGATCTTTTTTTCAGCAAGAACAAATAATGGTTCCAAAGTCGGACGTGCCATTTTGATCATTTTATTTGCTACATCTTTACCAAGGGGCTTTAATTTGCTGTGCAAGGTGTCGAATGCTACCTGTTCTGCGATATTATTGCCTTTGTTATCAAGCAACAAGCGGACCGGCGTAGGCGGTAAGAAACGATTAAGCTGTAATCCTTTCGGCGACTGTGTTTCCACCACATAAATTAATTCTAACAAGAGTGTGCCGGCAGGTAATTGTTTGTTAATCAGTAATGCCATTGCCGCTTTCCCGATATCACCTGAAGCAATGAGATCGATACCTTGGCGGATCATAGGGTGATCCCAAGTGAGAAATTCCAATTCTTCACGGGCAAGGGCAAGTTGGCGATCAAAAGTGACCGTCACTCCTTCTTCTTTTAAGCCCGGAAAATCAGGAACAAGCATCGTGCCGGTCGGGGTGATCACAATACTGTTTTCGCCTAGATCATCCTGTTCTACGCCGATAATATCAAATAAATTCAGGGCAAAATTGACGAGTTCTACCTCGTTATCTTGTGCGGCGATAGAATTGGCTAACTGTTTTGCCTGTTCTCCTCCATTGGAGTTCAGTTCTAAAAGACGATCGCGCCCTTGTTCCAATGCTATTTTAAGTTTTTCTCGTGCTTGTTTGGTGTCTGCAATGAGGTTATCTAGCTCTGAAAGTGCGGTTGAATTTGACCGCACTTTTTGTAGCGATTCAGAGAATTGTTCAAATAATGCCATACCCATTGGTGTGGTTTGTTCAAAGGCATTTAATCCTTCGTGATACCAGCGAGCCAATACCTCATCGGCAGATTTTTCCACACAAGGCAGATAAATTTGCACATCATTCAACTGTCCGATTCGATCTAAACGCCCAATACATTGCTCAAGTAAATCAGGGTTTTGCGGCAAATCAAATAAGACTAACCTGTCTGCAAACTGGAAATTTCGCCCTTCTGAGCCAATACTGGAGCTGAGTAAAACCTGTGCGCCATTTTCCATATCGGCAAAATAAGCGGCGGCACGGTCACGTTCAATGATAGACATTTTTTCATGGAAAACGGTGGCACGAATCCCTTCTTTTTCTCGTAAATGTTGTTCAAGGTGAATTGCTGTTTGAGCGTGTTGGCAAATCACAAAGATTTTTTTATCACGTTGTGTTTTTAAAAAATCTAACAGCCATTGGGTTTTCACCTCTTCCGTTTGAGTCTGATTTTCAACCCTTAACGTGATTGAGTGATAAATACGTTGTGGAAACCCCTTCACCCCTTGGCGTGTATTGCGGAATAGCACACGGCTTGTGCCATGACGATCAATCAAGTTTTGGATTAAGGTTTGACGTGCCTCTTGCTGTATTTCCTCGTTTTGGGAAGCCAATCCTTGGAAAAGTTGATCGAGATGTTGTTCTTTTAATAGCGTAGAAATCTGATTTTTTTCCACTGCACTTAATGGCTTTTCCGCTAACAGAGACTGAACGGCATTGGCAACCGGTTGATAGTGCTGTTGTTCTTCTTGGAAGGCTGCATAATCAAAAAAGCGTTCGGGATCGAGTAATCGCAAGCGGGCAAAGTGGCTTTCTTGCCCTAATTGTTCCGGTGTAGCGGTAAGTAATAATACGGAAGGAATCACCTTTGAAAGTTGTTCAACATATAAATACGCACGGCTTGGGGCGGTTTCAGACCAAGCCAAATGATGGGCTTCGTCCACAATTAGGCAGTCAAAACCCGCATCAAGGGCTTGTTCCGCTCGTTTTGGCGAGTTCACTAACCAATCTAAGGCGCAAATAATCAGCGATTCCGAGCTAAAAGGATTTTCCCCTGTGGTGGCAAAATCGGCACAGCGTTCTTCATCAAACAGTGAAAAATGTAAATTAAATCGGCGGAGCATTTCAACCAACCATTGATGTTGCAAGGTTTCCGGTACAAGCACTAACACACGTTGAACTTTTTCGGCAAACAGCTGATTTTGTAAAATCATACCGGCTTCAATGGTTTTGCCTAAGCCCACTTCATCAGCAAGTAGTACCCGAGGATTCACACGATTCCCCACTTCAGCAGCAATGTGTAATTGATGGGGAATTAAGCCCGCGCGAATACCACGTAAACCGCGCAATGGTGATTGAAATTGGGCCTGTTGATGTTTTAGCGTGCGATAACGCAAAGCAAAATGATGGCTGCGATGGAGTTGTGCGGAAAATAGACGATCTTTCGCCGAACTAAAGGAAATAAGCGGTGAAATATCGCCTTCTTGCACGATCACTTGTTCACCCTGCGGATTTTTTACCAAATAAAAATTCAAGCCGTTTATGGTTTGAATATCCGCAATCTTGCCTTGCCAGCCGTCTTTATGGTTTAAGGCTTCGCCTTTGTTAAATTGAATGCGGGTAAGGGGAGCTTGAGCGATAGAATAAATACGTGTTTCGTCAGAGGCGGGAAAATGCAAAGTCACAGTACGTGTATCAAAGGCGGTAACGATGCCTAATCCAAGATTATTTTCACTTCCGCTTAACCAACGCTGACCAAGGGCAAAAGATGTCATACAGTTCTCTATTTTTTATTCATTAAAATTCGGGCGGCTATTGTAGCCAGATTCAAAGGGAAAGCAATGAAAACCGTGATCTCTATCACAATCGTGATGATTGTTCCGATTCTATGCTTTACTTTGCCAAAGTGCGGTGCAAAAATGACATGTTTTTTCATTATTATGGAGTAAAAAATGGATTGGTCTGAACGTCTTAAACGTGAGTTTTTATCCGGTTGGAAACCTTTTGAGGTGATCTGGTTGGTGGTGTTTATCATTGCACAAATTTGGGCGTATGTGCAGCAAGATGATAATACCCTGCTAGAAATGATTTCAGGCATATCGGGTATTTTGTGTGTGGTATTGGTGAGTAAAGGGAAAATCAGCAACTATTTCTTCGGCTTGATTTTTGCTTATACCTATTTTTATGTGGCATGGGGGCAAAATTTCTTAGGGGAAATGAACACCGTACTTTATGTCTATTTGCCGGCACAGTTTATCGGCTATTTCATGTGGAAAAACAATATGCAAAATGACAATGGCGGTGAAAGTGTGGTGGCAAAAGCACTCACACCAAAAGGTTGGATTGCCCTTGCGCTTTTTATCGGTATCGGTACGTTTTTATTTGTGCAAGTCTTACAGACAGCGGGCGGAAGCTCAACCGATTTAGACGGTTTAACAACCATTATCGTGGTAGCGGCTCAGTTGCTGATGATTTTGCGTTATCGTGAACAATGGCTGTTATGGATTGTCCTTAATATTCTTTCTATTATTTTATGGGCGGAAACGCAGGCGATGTATTTAATGTATAGCGCATATTTGCTGAACTCCCTTTACGGTTATTACAACTGGACGAAATTGAAAAAATAAGCATAAAATTCCTCCTATTTGGGATATGAAGAAGGCGACCTTGAGAAATTTGAGCTCGCCTTTATCATTAGAATTTCAAATAAAAATCTTTCGTTAATTCGACAAACTCGCCTGTATAGCAATTTTTCTCATTGTAAATCACGATTTGATCACGCAATAATTTTTGTGGTTGTTTTGAAAAGGTGATTAACATTCTTTGTGGTGATTTGCCGATTTTTGTGATGATCTCCGTTTGTTTTATGCAATAAAGTGCGGTTAGTTTTTCGAGTGTTTTTGCCGCTTCATAAGGCAGTACAAAACTGATTTTTCCCTTTTCGGATAAGCGTTCAGCCGCCCAAACCAGCCAGTTTAAATGACTTTGCTTAGTATAACGGGCTAATTCCCGTTCTTCGTTTTTACATTCCACGCCTTGTTTAAAATAGGGCGGATTGGCGACAATGAGATCAAAGGTTTCCGATGTGGTATGTAAAAAATGTTGGACATCTGCGTGAATGAGATTGATGCGTTCTTGCCAAGGCGAAATTGCAATATTTTCCCGTGCCTGTTGAGCGGCGGCAGGATCTAATTCCACCGCAGAAATAGAACAATCCGGAGAACTTCGTTGCGCGAGCATTAAGGCTAACAGACCGGTGCCACAGCCCATATCTAACACATTTTTAGCCTGTTCAATATCTGCCCAAGCACCCAGTAAAATGCTGTCTGTGCCCACTTTCATTGCACAATGTTGTTGATTAATGTGAAATTGTTTAAAGGTGAAACTACTCATAAATATTTTTAAAATTGACCGCACTTTCCTGTTTATTTTTAGGCGTTTCGGGGCTTTTCAGGTATAATTCGCGGCAATTTTAACAAAGAACCGTACAATAATGAATTTTCCTCAATTTGAACAATTCGATCTTTCCCCTGAACTTCTTCAAGCTATTGAAAAAAAAGGCTACTCACGCCCAACAGCGATCCAATTAAATGCAATTCCGGCGGCAATGGAAGCCCGTGATGTATTAGGTTCTGCTCCCACTGGCACGGGAAAAACCGTCGCATTTTTATTACCGGCATTGCAACATCTGCTTGATTATCCGCGCCGTAAGCCCGGTCCACCGAGAGTTTTGGTATTAACGCCCACCCGAGAATTAGCCATGCAAGTGGCGCAACAAGCGGAAGAATTGGCGCAATTTACCCATTTAAATATTGCCACAATCACCGGCGGTGTGGCATATCAAAATCACGGTGAGGTATTTAACACCAATCAGGATTTGGTGGTGGCGACACCGGGACGTTTATTACAATATATTCAGGAAGAGAATTTTGATTGTCGTTCGGTGGAAATCCTAATTTTTGATGAAGCCGATAGAATGTTACAAATGGGATTTGGGCAAGATGCGGAAAAAATTGCGGCGGAAACCCGTTGGCGTAAACAAACCTTATTGTTTTCAGCCACCCTTGAAGGTGAATTATTGGTGGATTTTGCCGAACGCTTGCTTAATGATCCGGTGAAAGTGGATGCGGAGCCAAGCCGCCGTGAACGTAAAAAAATCAATCAGTGGTATTACCACGCGGATAGTTATGAACACAAAGTGAAATTATTGGCTCGTTTCATTGAAACGGAAAATGTTGATCGTGGTATCGTATTTGTACGCCGTCGTGAAGAAGTGCGTGAACTGGCGGAAATTTTACGCAAGCGTGGGATTCGTTCCACCTATTTGGAAGGGGAAATGGCGCAAACCCAGCGTAATAATGCCATTGATAAATTAAAATCGGACGTTGTGACGGTGTTAGTGGCAACGGACGTGGCAGCCCGTGGTATTGATATTGATGACGTCAGCCATGTGATGAATTTCGATTTGCCATATAGTGCGGATACTTATTTACACCGTATTGGGCGTACCGCTCGAGCAGGCAAAAAAGGGACAGCGGTCTCTTTTGTGGAAGCCCACGATTATAAATTACTAGGCAAAATTAAGCGTTATACGGAAGAAATATTAAAAGCCCGTGTTCTGGAAGGTTTGGAACCCCGTACCAAACCACCGAAAGACGGTGAAATTAAATCGGTGACTAAAAAGCAAAAAGCCCGCATTAAAGCCAAACGGGAAGAAAAGAAAAAAGAAGAGGCGAAGAAAAAAGTGAAATTGCGTCACAAGGATACGAAAAATATCGGGAAGCGGAGAAAGCCGAGTTCAGGGAAAGACAATTAGAAAACGAAAAGTGCGGTTAAAAATCACGGTATTATGTCGTTGTTGCACAAATTTTATTTTGTTTTTTTGTAGGGACACACTGCCTGTGTCCCTACATTTCGTTAAAATGACCGCTTTTGTGCATTTTCTATATAATACCGAAAAAATCACAGAGAATTTTAACCGCACTTTTTCTATAATTTAGGCAATAAAAAACCGCACATCAAAGTGCGGTCTTTTTTTAAGCTGTTTTAATTACGCTAATTTTTTGATTTGTGCAGCTAATTTAGATTTGTGATTTGCTGCTTTGTTAGCGTGGATTAAGCCTTTTGAAGCCATACGGTCAACAACTTTTTGCATTTCAACGAATGCTGCTTCAGCTGCTGCTTTCTCACCTGCTGCTACTTGAGCATAAACTTTTTTGATGTAAGTACGCATCATAGAGCGTTGGCTTGCGTTGTGTTGGCGACGTTTTTCAGATTGAACCGCGCGTTTTTTTGCTGACTTGATATTAGCCAAGGTCAAACTCCTAAAATTTCTGTTAATTAGTGTGACAAAATAAAGGGCGTCAATATGACGATTTTTTATACGTTTGTCAATGGAAAATTTGTGTTGATTTCGGTGAGACACAACCGAAAGTAAGCATCGTTATTTTTACAAGCGCTTTCAATAGGGGCTCACACAAACGATGTGGGCGGATTTTATCAGTTTTTTTACGTGGAATATAGCGTAAAAACAAAATTTCTATACAATTAAGCAAAATTTTTAGCCAAGAGAAAAATGTTTTGAGTAAACGACTTTTAAAATCAGGCGTGATTGTCAGCAGTATGACATTATTATCACGTGTGTTAGGTTTAGTACGCGATGTCGTCATCGCACATCTGATTGGTGCAGGTGCGGCGGCTGATGTTTTTTTATTTGCCAACCGTATTCCGAATTTTCTCCGTCGTTTGTTTGCGGAAGGGGCATTTTCTCAAGCCTTCGTACCTGTGTTGGCAGAATATCGTAAAACGGGTGATCTGGACAAAACCCGTGAATTTATCGGTAAAGTTTCCGGCACATTAGGCGGTTTGGTGAGTATCGTGACCTTATTGGCGATGGTGGGGTCGCCTGTTGTTGCCGCATTATTTGGCATGGGCTGGTTCACCGATTGGCTGAATGACGGCCCTGATGCCCATAAGTTTGAACAAGCCTCTTTACTATTAAAAATTACTTTTCCCTATTTGTGGTTTGTCACCTTTGTTGCACTTTTCGGTGCAGTATTGAATACGCTGGGCAAGTTTGGCGTGATGTCTTTTTCGCCGGTGTTACTAAATATTGCGATGATTGTGACCGCACTTTTCTTAGCGCCGAGAATGGATAATCCCGATCTTGCGCTTGCCATTGGGATTTTTCTTGGCGGTTTATTGCAATTTTTATTCCAAATTCCTTTTATGAAAAAAGCCGGGCTTTTGGTGAGACCGAAATGGGCGTGGCACGATGAGGGCGTGGTAAAAATTCGTAAATTGATGATTCCGGCGTTGTTTGGTGTATCCGTCAGCCAGATTAATTTGTTACTGGATACGGTCATTGCCAGTTTTTTAATGACGGGATCTATTAGCTGGCTTTATTATTCAGATCGTTTGTTAGAATTTCCTCTCGGGTTGTTCGGCATTGCCATTTCTACGGTGATTTTACCTACACTCGCACGTCATCACGTAAATAGGGAAGATAATTCCGAACAAAGTGCGGTAGATTTTCGCAACACAATGGATTGGGGCGTGCGAATGATTTTATTGCTTGGCGTACCGGCTGCGGTAGGCATCGCCGTACTGGCTCAACCTATGTTACTGACGCTTTTTATGCGGGGGAGTTTTACACTTAAGGATGTGCACGCCGCCTCCTATTCGTTGTGGGCGTTTAATGCCGGATTGTTGAGTTTTATGCTGATTAAAATTCTTGCCAATGGCTACTATGCGCGGCAAGACACCAAAACACCGGTGAGAATCGGCATTATAGCCATGGTGAGCAATATGGGATTTAATGTATTGGCGATTCCCTTTAGCTATGTGGGGTTAGCCATGGCTTCAGCCATGTCGGCGACCCTTAATGCTTACTTGCTTTATCGTGGTTTGGCGAAATCCGATGTGTATCATTTTTCACGCCAAAGTGCGGTCTTTTTCGTGAAAGTTTTATTGTCTGCCTGTGTTATGGGAGCGGCGGTGTGGTATTACACTCCAACGATTAGTGAATGGGCGGTCATGAGTTTTATGCAACGGACCCATTGGTTGGCTTGGTTAATTGCACTGGCAGCGATTGTTTATGGGATGGTGTTGATTTTCTTGGGTATTCGTCCTCACCATTTGCTGACAAAAAACTAACTTATCGTTATAATGCCGAAATTCTGTCATTTTTGTGGGTAAAATAATGCAATTAATTCGTGGGCTGCACCATGCAAGCCGGCTGTTACAAGGTTGTGCGCTTACCATCGGCAACTTTGACGGTGTGCATTTAGGTCATCAAGCCGTGTTGCGCCACCTTCGCCAAAAAGCGGACGAATTAAATTTACCCATGACGGTACTATTGTTTGAACCGCAGCCCCGAGAATATTTTATGGGGGATAATGCGCCTGCTCGTTTAATGCGTTTGCGTGATAAGCTCTATTATTTACAGCAAGCCGATGTGGATGTGGTAGTTGTAGCGAAATTCGACCGCACTTTTGCGGCACAATCAGCAGGGCAGTTCATTGAACAAACATTAGTGAATCAGCTCCACGTAAAATTTTTAAGTATTGGCGATGATTTTCAATTTGGCGCCAACCGTCAAGGCAATTTTGCCATGTTAAAAAAAGCGGGAGAGCGTTTCGGCTTTACCGTGGAAGACAATCACAGTTTCTGTTTGGATGAACAACGTATTAGCAGTACCACCATTCGGGAAGCCTTAGCAAAAGATGAATTATCCCTTGCAGAAAGTTTGTTAGGAAAACCTTATCGTATTTTTGGTCGTGTGATTCATGGCAATAAATTAGGCAGAACATTGGGGTTTCCTACCGCAAATATTCGTTTGCATCGCCAAGTGAATCCGATTCAAGGCGTGTACGTGGTAAAAGTGCGGTTAAAATCCGGCGAGATTTTTAACGGTGTCGCCAATATAGGAAGACGCCCAACGATTAATGGCGTAATACAATTATTAGAAGTGCATTTATTTGATTTTTCAAAGACGATTTATGGCGAACAGGTTGAGGTTGAGTTTTGCCATAAAATAAGAGAGGAAATGAAATTTTCCTCTTTTGATGATTTAAAAGCACAGATTAAACGGGATGTTGAAACCGCAAAAGCGTTTTTTAGCAAGAATTTTAAAAAGTAAAAATTGGAAAATAAAATGACAGTCGATTACAAAAACACGCTTAATTTACCGGAAACAGGTTTTCCAATGCGTGGTGATTTAGCCAAGCGCGAGCCTGTGATGTTGAAAAATTGGTATGAGAAAAATCTTTACCAAAAAATTCGTGAAGCGGCAAAAGGTAAAAAATCCTTTATTTTGCACGATGGACCTCCTTATGCAAACGGGAGTATTCATATCGGTCACGCAGTAAACAAAATCTTAAAAGATATTATTGTTAAATCCAAGACTGCACTCGGCTTTGATTCCCCTTATATTCCGGGTTGGGACTGTCACGGTTTACCGATTGAGCTGAAAGTGGAAGGTTTGGTGGGAAAACCAAACGAGAAAATTTCAGCGGCGGAATTTCGTCAAAAATGTCGTGAATATGCAGCGGAACAAGTGGAAGGTCAAAAGAAAGATTTCATTCGTTTAGGTGTCTTGGGCGATTGGAATAATCCGTATTTAACGATGAATTTTGATACGGAAGCCAACATCATTCGCACCCTTGGCAAAGTGATTGAAAATGGTCATCTCTATAAAGGTTCAAAACCTGTCCATTGGTGTTTGGATTGTGGTTCTTCTTTGGCGGAAGCGGAAGTGGAATATGAAGACAAAGTATCGCCGTCTATTTATGTCCGTTTTCCGGCAGAAAGTGCGGATGAAATTGAAGCCAAATTTAATGCACAAGGCAAAGGTAGCGGCAAACTTTCTGCGGTGATTTGGACAACTACACCTTGGACAATTCCTTCTAACCGTGCGATTGCGATAAATGCGGAGCTAGAATATCAACTTGTTCAATTAGGCGATGAGAGAGTGATTTTGGCGGCTGATCTTGTTGAATCTGTGGCGAAGGCTGTTGGAATTGAAAAGATAGAAATATTGGGTTCGGTGAAAGGTCAAGCCCTTGAGTTAGTTCGTTTCCGTCATCCTTTTAACGATTATAGTGTGCCTGTGGTTTTAGGTGATCATGTTACTACCGATGGTGGTACCGGTTTGGTACATACTGCACCGGATCACGGTTTAGATGACTTTATTGTGGGGCAAAAATATGATTTGCCAATGGCATGTCTTGTGGCAAATGACGGCAAATTTGTTTCCACAACCCCATTTTTTGCCGGTAAAGGCGTATTTGAAGCCAACCCCCTTGTAGTGGAAAAATTGCAAGAAACGGGCAATTTATTGAAAGTAGAAAAAATTACGCACAGTTACCCACATTGTTGGCGTCATAAAACCCCGATTATTTTCCGTGCGACACCGCAATGGTTTATCGGTATGGAAGTGAAAGGGCTACGCCCACAAGCGCTTGGAGAAATTAAACAAGTACGCTGGATTCCAAGTTGGGGACAAGCGCGTATTGAAAAAATGGTGGAAAATCGACCTGACTGGTGTATTTCTCGTCAACGTACTTGGGGCGTGCCGATGACGATGTTCGTCCATAAGGAAACGGAAGAATTACACCCTCGTACTTTAGAATTGCTTGAAGAAGTGGCAAAACGAGTGGAAAAAGCCGGTATTCAAGCTTGGTGGGATTTGGACGAAAAAGAATTACTCGGTGCGGATGCAGAACATTATCGCAAAGTACCGGATACCTTAGATGTATGGTTTGATTCAGGATCGACCTATTCTTCCGTGGTGGCAAATCGTGATGAATTTGCCGGCAACAGTGCGGATATGTATTTGGAAGGTTCAGATCAACACCGAGGCTGGTTTATGTCATCCTTAATGCTTTCTACCGCAACAGATAATAAAGCACCTTATAAACAGGTGCTTACCCACGGGTTTACGGTGGATGGTCAAGGACGAAAAATGTCAAAATCCATCGGCAACATTGTGACACCACAAGAAGTGATGGATAAATTCGGTGGCGATATTTTACGCTTATGGGTGGCATCAACGGATTACACTGGTGAAATGACTGTATCCGATGAAATTTTAAAACGTGCGGCAGATAGCTATCGCCGTATTCGCAACACCGCGCGTTTCTTGTTAGCAAATCTAAACGGTTTTGATCCAAAACGTGATTTAGTGAAAGCGGAAGAGATGATTAGCCTCGATCGTTGGGCGGTGGCTTGCGCATTGGACGCACAAAAAGAAATTATTGATGCTTATGATAACTATCAATTCCATGCGGTGGTGCAACGCTTAATGCGTTTCTGTTCCGTGGAGATGGGATCATTCTATTTAGATATCATCAAAGACCGTCAATATACCACCAAAGCGGATAGCCTTGCTCGTCGTAGCTGTCAAACCGCTTTGTGGCATATTTCAGAAGCCTTAGTACGTTGGATGGCACCGATTTTATCTTTCACCGCAGATGAAATTTGGCAATATTTACCAACAATCGAAAATAAGCGTGCGGAGTTTGTCTTCACCGAAGAATTTTACACCGGCTTGTTCGGATTAGGTGAAAACGAAAAATTAGATGACGCCTATTGGCAAAAACTCATTAATGTACGTTCTGAAGTGAACCGAGTGTTGGAAATTGCCCGTAATGAAAAAGTGATTGGTGGCGGGTTAGAAGCAGAAGTGACCCTTTATGCCAATGACGAATACCGCGCATTGCTTGAACAACTTGGTGATGAATTACGCTTTGTTCTCATTACCTCAAAAGCCATAGTCAAACCACTTGCGGATAAGCCAACAGAGGTAGCAGAAGGCGAACTTGAGGGCATTGCGGTGAGAGTGGTGCGTTCAAGCGGTGAAAAATGTCCACGTTGTTGGCATTATTCCGACCAAATCGGCATCAATCCTCAACATCCTGCGCTATGCCCACGTTGTGTGGAAAATGTGGCAGGTAATGGTGAAATTCGCCATTTTGCATAATGTGATTTGTTATATTCAAAGTGCGGTTGATTTTGACCGCACTTTGCATTTATTTAGGAATTTTTTATGGCTAAAACAAAATCCGGTCTCTCCTTTCTTTGGTTAAGTGCGGTGGCTTTTGCCCTTGATTTATTAACGAAATATCTTGTGGTGCAGAAGTTTGATTTATACGAAAGCATTAATATCTTACCTGTATTCAATCTTACTTATGTGCGTAACTACGGCGCTGCTTTCAGCTTTTTAGCCGATCACGATGGCTGGCAAAAATACTTTTTCATTGTATTGGCTATCGGTATTTCCCTGATGCTGATGTATTTTTTAAAGAAAAACACCGCAGATCAAAAACTACAAAATAGCGCCTATGCCTTAATCATTGGCGGCGCATTGGCGAATATGGTGGATCGCACCTATCACGGATTTGTGGTGGATTTTTTGGATTTTTATTGGGATATTTATCATTACCCCGTGTTTAATGTGGCAGATGTGGCGATTTGTATTGGTGCGGGCTTGCTTATGCTGGATGCATTTAAAAGCGAAAAGAAAAAAGGACAAGATAAACAAACAGAAAAGAGCGGTCAAAAATGAAGATAATTTTAGCCAATCCAAGAGGTTTTTGTGCCGGTGTTGACCGTGCTATTAGCATTGTAGAGCTTGCCCTTGAAATTCATGGCGCACCGATTTATGTGCGTCATGAGGTGGTGCATAACCGTTTTGTGGTGAATGGTTTACGTGAACGTGGCGCTATTTTTGTTGAGGAGTTGAGTGAAGTACCGGACGGCGCTATTGTGATTTTCTCGGCTCACGGCGTTTCTCAGGCGGTACGCCAAGAAGCCAAAGATCGCCAATTAAAGGTTTTTGATGCCACTTGCCCGTTAGTGACTAAAGTGCATATGCAGGTTGCTCGAGCTAGCCGTAAAGGAACGAAAGCGATTCTTATCGGTCATAAAGGACATCCGGAAGTCGAAGGTACAATGGGGCAATACAGCAATGATGAAGGTGGTATTTATCTGGTTGAAAGCGTCGAAGACATTGCCCGTTTACCGGTGCAAGAAAGCGATGAGCTGACGTTTATGACCCAAACCACTCTTTCTTTGGATGACACGGCGGAAACGATTTCAGTATTAAAAGAAAAATATCCCTCAATCCAAGGTCCTCACAAAAATGATATTTGCTATGCTACAACAAACCGCCAAGAAGCCGTGCGTGAGTTGGCAAAACTATCGGATCTTGTTTTAGTGGTGGGCTCGAAAAACTCCTCTAATTCTAACCGTTTGGCGGAATTAGCCTCCCGTATGGGCGTGCAATCACAGCTCCTTGACGATCCTGCCGATATTCAACCGGACTGGTTTGATAAGGTAGAAACGATTGGGATTACCGCAGGGGCTTCAGCACCGGAAGAATTAGTACAATCAATCATTGCCCGTTTAAAAGAATTTGGTGCGAATGAATTGGAAGAACTTCAAGGGCTGGAAGAAAATATGTTCTTTGAAGTACCAAAAGAATTACGAATTAAAGAAGTAAATTAAAGAAAAACGGTATCGAATTTGGGATACCGTTTTTTATGAAGTGGTTCTAAAGTGCGGTTAAAATTGACCGCACTTTTGGTTTAGAACGACCCTTTCAATCCAACATAAACATTGCGACCGTCTTGACCGTAGCCAATGATATTTTCGTATTTTTTATCAAAAACATTATTTAAATGAGCATAAATATTTAAGTTTGAAATAATTTGATAGTTCACACCTAAATTAACCAATGTGTAAGACGGCATTTTGAAATCACCTGAATCAAGGCGTTTGCCCATATAAGAAACATTTAAACTAGAGCCAAGCTTTTCAGTGATTTGATAAGCTAAACCAAGATTACTTGTATGTTTAGGGCGGCGAACATAATTTAAGCCATACTGATCGTTTTCAGATTTGATATAGGTGTAAGTGTAATTTGCGTAGCCAGAAAGATTATTAGTAAATTTACCGCTATATGTCACTTCTATACCTTTAATTTTTGTTTTTCCATTGCGGTTTACTGCTCGGTTAGTCGCACGAGAATAATCGCCCAAGACTGAATTTTCGTCACTTAGAAAATTATCTACATTACGAGCAAAATAGGTTAAATCTAAGCTATGGTGCTTATTATTGCTTTCCATCAATAAACCTAATTCACCACCTAGACTTTTCTCAGCTTTCAAGTTTGGATTTGCTAGCCAAGTGCCACCCCAACCATAGAATTCTGACATGGTTGGATTATGAATGGCTTTGCCAAAACTTGCATGAGCTTTAAAGTTTGGCGATAAACGGTAAGCACCGGCAATGCGAGCAGTAAAAGCGTTTTCAAATAAACTGTTGTCGGTATAACGTCCACTGAAAGAAAGACTGTGATCTGATTCGGTAAATAAACGATACTCGGCTGCAATACTTTTTTCAGTGAGTTTTTTATTATTAAAATTATATGTTGAAGCAATATATTTTGTATTTTGATAATCAGCTAATAAACTCATCGCTTGTTTAACTTCACCTTCACGATCAAAATTAATATCTAGCTGATAATTCGCATTTAATTTTTTGCTTTCATATTCTGTTTTACCCACAGAAGATGTCCATGAACTATATTGGGTTGTATTATTGTCTGTTTTTATATGGCTTATCAATGCTTTATGAACAAATAAGTCATCTGAATTGCCTACATAACCACTTAATTTGTAATGAGTTTCTCGGATATGTGTATTGTCATCAAATGCTTTTTCATTTGTTGCACTATTATCAAAATGTAGTGTTTGAGAAGAATGTGAAGTAAGAAAATCTATACCTTTTTTACCATCATCAAAACCTAAGCGTAGAGACAGATGATCACGATGGAAACCATCTTTTTCACTTGCTGGTACATTGCTGGTTGTTTTCCCTGCAATACTTGTATAATTAAATATACGTTCGCTACGTGCTGAAATACCCCGAGTACGATGGCTATCACCATGAAGGGCATAATAAAAACCATCTTTTTGACCAGCAATCGTCACTGAACCATCACGTGTACGGTGTGAACCTGTACCTAAATCAAAATCAATATTAAATGGTTTGTCTTTATACAGACCGCTTTTCGTTGTGATATAAACCACTCCCCCCATTGCATCACTTCCCCAAAGAGCAGATTGTTCGCCACGCAATACCTCAATTTGCTCAATATTGCTAAGAGATAATCCGCCAAAGTCAAAGTTAGTATCAGCAGGATTTACACGAATACCATCAATAATCACCGCGGTATGTTTAGAATTCGCTCCTCGTAAGAATAAGCTAGTTGAAGTTCCACGCCCACCACTTACTCCCATAGCCACGCCCGGCACGGTTTTCAACACATCGCTCACATAAGTGGCATTACGTGATGCAAAATCTTTTTCAGTCAAAACGGTAACGGATGATGCGGTTTGATCTTGATTGACCGGTGTAGCATAAGCGGAATAAACGTTAATGGGCGGAAGTTCTGTGTCGGAAGACTCCCCATAGACAAAAGTGGAAGAACCAAGCAAAAGTGCGGTTGTGATTAGATTTTTTTTCATTGATATGTTCCTTTGGTTAAATAAAGGGGTATTTTGTCATAACTGGTTTTGCTTTCCTAATCGAGATTTTTCATATCAAGCGTTAATTTCATTCATAAAAACCCGCCTATTTCTCACCGCACTTTTCGCCTTTATCCGCCCCTTGCTTTCAAGTATAATGGCGACATTTTTTCATCACATTTGATATTCAAGATTATGAGCAGTCAATTCAACGTAAAAACATTCCAAGGTATGATTCTCGCCCTGCAAGATTATTGGGCAAAACAAGGTTGCACTATTGTTCAGCCCTTTGACATGGAAGTGGGAGCAGGCACATCCCATCCAATGACCGCATTGCGTGCATTAGGCCCGGAGCCAATGGCATTTGCTTATGTTCAGCCTTCACGCCGCCCGACTGATGGTCGCTACGGTGAAAACCCAAATCGCTTACAGCATTACTATCAATTCCAAGTGGTGATTAAACCTTCACCGGATAATATTCAAGAATTGTATTTAGGTTCCCTTGAAATGCTCGGTTTTGATCCAACCAAAAACGATATTCGCTTTGTGGAAGATAACTGGGAAAACCCAACTCTTGGTGCTTGGGGCTTGGGCTGGGAAGTATGGTTGAACGGGATGGAAGTCACCCAATTCACTTATTTCCAACAAGTGGGCGGTTTAGAATGTAAACCGGTGACAGGCGAAGTCACCTATGGTTTAGAACGCTTAGCCATGTATATTCAAGGCGTGGATAGCGTGTATGACTTAGTGTGGTCAGACGGCCCACTTGGTAAAACCACCTATGGCGATGTATTCCACCAAAATGAAGTAGAACAATCCACTTATAATTTTGAATATGCCAATACGGATTTCTTATTCTACTGTTTCGACCAATACGAAAAAGAAGCGCAAGAATTATTGGCATTAGAAAAACCATTACCATTGCCTGCCTATGAACGCATTTTAAAAGCAGCGCACAGTTTTAACTTGCTTGATGCACGAAAAGCAATTTCAGTGACTGAACGCCAACGCTATATTTTACGTATTCGAGCCTTAACCAAAGGGGTAGCGGAGGCCTATTATGCCAGCCGTGAAGCCTTAGGTTTCCCAGGTTGTAAAAAATAACCTGAAAAACGACCGCACTTTAGACAGGATTAAACAGGAGATAAAAATGACCGATTACCAATATCCAAAAGACATTTACACGGAAGCCGAACCCGATGTAAACACCTTAGCTAATCTTGGTCCTTTAACCGGTATGGCTGGGATTTGGGAAGGCAAACGTGGGTTGGATATCAATCCAAAAGCAGAAGGTGCGGAGAAAGATCCCTATATCGAGCGTATTGAATTACAGCCCATTGATGCACAAACAAACGGTCCTCAGCTTTTTTATGGTTTACGCTACCATACCCGTATTGTTCAGCCCAATGAGGTGGAAACTTTCCACGATCAAGTGGGCTATTGGTTATGGGAGCCGGCAACGGGTAATATTCTTTTCACCTTAAGTATTCCACGTGGACAAACCCTGATGGCAACGGGAAATGCCGCAGCGGATGCAAAAGAATTTACCGTGAAAGCCGTGCGGGGCTCACTCACCAATGGCATTATTTCTAACCCGTTTATTGAACAAAACTTTACTACGGAAAGTTACACCCTTAAGGTGAAAATCAACGATGACGGCACTTGGTCTTACGAGCAGGATACGGTAATGATTATCCCGAACTATGACGAGCCTTTCCATCACACGGATCGTAACCGTTTAACTAAAATTGCAGAAGCTACGCCAAATCCGACCGCATTGGCGGCACAAAAAGAAGCGAAATAAATAATGAAGAAAAACCTCAAAACGACCGCAAGTGCGGTCATTTTTGCCGGTGTTTTAAGTGCTTGTAGCCAAACACCCCAAACGACAAAAATTATTGAAAAACGGGATATGTATGGTTGTTTAGTTTCTGCCGGAGAAAGTTTTTCTTACACAAAACAACGATGTATATCACCGCTTGACAGTGAAGAACATTATAAGTGAATGCGTGCAATTAGAACGAAGAACAAGACAAAATTCATAAATAATTTTGAAGTGGAAAATTAGTTTTTGGAATTTGATATTTTATAGTTTGATTGGATATTGGCGAGTTAGCGAATGATTCAGCCTTATGAAAAATATTTAAAGGAAAATGCTCAGAAATTACGCAGCAATCAAACTGCTCGGGAATGAAAATTATGGCAACGAATTAATGAAGTGAAAAACGAAGAAATAATAGTTTTAACCCACGGAATTTTTAGATAAGAGAAAAACAATGACAACTCAAAACTTTCTAGTAGAAATCGGTACAGAAGAGCTGCCGCCAAAAGCTCTGAAAACATTAGCCACCGCCTTTGCGGATAACGTGCAAGCGGAATTGAACCAAGCAGGTTTAACTTTTGAGAAAATTGAATGGTTTGCTACACCACGTCGTTTAGCGGTGAAAGTGTTGGCACTTGCTACGCAACAGCCGAGCAAAGAAATTGAAAAACGCGGTCCTGCGGTATCGGCGGCGTTTGATGCCGAAGGCAAGCCAACCAAAGCTGCGGAGGGCTGGGCGAGAGGCTGCGGCATCAGCGTTGATCAGGCGGAACGCCTTGCTACCGACAAAGGCGAATGGTTGGTTCATCGGGCAAAAATTGAAGGTCAGCCGACAAAAAATTTGCTTGGTGAGATTGTGGCAAACGCTTTAGCGAAATTGCCGATTCCAAAACCGATGCGTTGGGCGGATAAAACCGTGCAATTCATTCGCCCTGTTCATACTGTAACGATGTTGTTGGGTGATGAACTTATTGAAGGTGAAATTTTAGGTGTGGCAAGTGGTTGCACCATTCGTGGTCATCGTTTCTTGGGCGAATCTGAATTTGAAATTCAACACGCTGATCAATATCCGCAATTATTGCGTGAAAAGGGGTCGGTGATTGCCGATTTCAACGAACGTAAAGCGGAAATTCTGGCAAAATCTCAACAAAAAGCAACCGCACTTGGTGGTGTGGCAGATATTGAGGACGATTTACTCGATGAAGTGACTTCATTGGTGGAATATCCGAACGTGTTGGCTGCGAAATTTGAAGAGCGTTTCCTTGCCGTACCGGCGGAAGCCTTGGTTTATACAATGAAAGGCGACCAAAAATATTTCCCGATTTATGATAAAGCGGGCAAATTATTACCGCACTTTATTTTCGTGTCGAATATTAACCCAGCTGATCCAAGTGCGATTATCGAAGGGAACGAAAAAGTGGTGCGTCCACGTTTAACCGATGCGGAATTTTTCTTTAAAACCGATTTAAAACAAAAATTGGTGGATCGCCTACCACGTTTGGAAACCGTATTGTTCCAACAACAACTCGGTACATTGCGTGATAAAACGGATCGCATTGAACAGCTTGCGGGTGAAATTGCCAAACAGATCGGGGCGGACGAAGCCAAAGCGAAACGGGCGGGCTTGCTGTCAAAATGTGATTTGATGACCAATATGGTGTTTGAGTTTACCGATACGCAGGGCGTAATGGGTATGCACTATGCTCGCCACGATGGTGAAGACGAAGAGGTGGCGGTAGCGTTGAACGAACAATATATGCCACGTTTCGCCGGCGATGAGTTGCCGAAATCCTTGGTAGCAAGTGCGGTTGCATTAGCGGATAAATTCGACACCCTCACTGGGATTTTCGGTATCGGGCAAGCACCAAAAGGCAGTGCGGATCCTTTTGCTTTGCGTCGTGCTGCATTGGGGGCGTTACGTATTATCGTCGAGAAAAATCTCCCTCTTGATTTGGAAGATTTAGTGCAAAAAGCCACCGCACTTTTCGGTGATAAACTCACCAATAAAAATGTGGTTGCGGATGTGGTGGATTTTATGCTTGGGCGTTTCCGCGCGTGGTATCAAGATGAAGGCATTGCAGTGGATGTTATTCAAGCGGTATTGGCTCGTCGCCCAACCCGCCCAGCGGATTTTGATGCCCGCGTGCGTGCGGTATCCCATTTCCGTACCTTAGATTCTGCAGACGCTTTGGCCGCGGCAAATAAACGTGTGGCAAATATTCTAGCGAAAGCGGATATTACTATCGGTGAGATTAATTTAAACGCTTGTGTCGAGCCTGCGGAAAAAGCCTTAGCTGAAGCGGTGCTGGCATTAAAAGCCGACGTGCAGCCGTTAATTGCACAAGGCAAATATACAGAGGTGTTGGATAAACTCGCTAACTTACGTACACCGGTGGATAATTTCTTCGACACTGTAATGGTGAACGCAGAAGATCCGGCGTTACGCCAAAATCGTTTAGCGATTCTGAATACGTTGCAAAGCTTGTTCTTACAAGTAGCAGATATTTCCGTGCTTCAATAATTGAGTATAAGGGTGGTTGTTTTTTCAGCGACCATCCTTTTCCTTATAGACTTCAACGGATTATTTCTCTATAATCACCGCACTTTCCCCCCTTAGCTCAGTCGGTTAGAGCAGGCGACTCATAATCGCTTGGTCACTGGTTCAAGTCCGGTAGGGGGGACCAAACGGACTTTTCTCATCTTATTTCTTCTTACGTTTTCATAAACCAAACCCTTATAAACACTAGCCTCAACGCCATTTTACTTTATTTCTTCATACGTTTTCTTACGAGTTTATACGTTTACAGCTACAGATTTTAGTTATATGCTTAGTTATACGTGTCAATGATCTTCCAAAATTGAACCACAAAGATCCTTTAAAAGTGATCCACTTTTATTATTTCTTAATTACGATGTTTAAATCGATAAGATTCATTACCCGTTTCTAAAATATGGCAATGGTGAATTAACCTATCTAAAAGTGCATTTGTCATTTTTGCCTCAGTAAATAGGGTGCCCCACTCTGAAAACTCAAGGTTTGTCGTAATGATAACACTGGTATTTTCATGAAGTTGACTCATTAAATGAAACAGTAATGCCCCAC
>NZ_KB904054.1 GCF_000379905.1 Rodentibacter pneumotropicus DSM 21403 | reverse complement strand
ACCGTTGAACCGAAAGATGAAAATCCGGTAACTATTAAATACACGGATGAAAACGGTAACGAAAAAGAATTTACCGTGAAAAAAGACGATAACGACAACTGGGTATCAGATGATAAACCGGCGAACGTTTCGATTGACNCAAACACAGGTAAAACAACAATCCCTGCAACGGAAGTAAAAGACGGCGAAAAAGTCACTGCAACAGCGAAAGATCCGGCAGGTAATACTGCAGAGAAAACTGCTGATGCAGGTAACAACCCGACCACGCCACGCATACCGGGTGATGTTGACGGTGACGGCGATGCGGATGCGGATGACAATGACGCAACCACCGAAAAAGGGGGACCAAAAGTTACCATTCCAGAAGCAGAAAATAGTGTCAATGCAGAAGAAGCGAAAGATGGTGTCCAAGTTGACGTAACTTTACCGAAAAACACTAAGGAAGGGGACACTGTAAAATTAAGCGTAATTAAACCGAATGGACAACAGTTTGAAATTGATTATACCGTTAATAAAGCAGATGAGACTTCCAATAAAGCAACAGTAACTATTCCAGCATTAGACGTAGGGATAGATGGTAATTACGATGTAGCTGCAAGAGTAGTTACTCCAGACGGACAGGAAAGCCGTGTTAGTGATAGTGTACCGTTTACCGTGGATAATGGAGCTGATCAGCCAACTATTACTTCAGCAAACAATGACGGAAAAGTTATAGTTGAACCGGGTGAAGACAACAACAAAGTTGAAATTAAATTCAAAGATGAAGACGGTAACGATAAAACTGTTGTAGCAGAAAAAGGAGCTGATGGTAACTGGACTGTCACTGCTGACGATGGCACAGGCGCGACTATTGAAAATGGTAAAGTGCTCATTCCATCAGATAAAGTGAAAGACGGAGAACCGGTGAATGCAACAGGTACGGATGCCTCTGGTAATACAGCAGATGCTGATACGGTAAATGCGGGAACTAACCCAACCGTTAATAATACTGCTGACAAACCGCTTATTACGCCTGAAAATGATGGTTCTGTGACTGTAAAACCGGGTGATGATAATGTCGGAGTAGTCGTTGATTTCAAGGATGAAAAAAACCAACCTCAACAGGTGTCTGCAAAAAAAGACGATAACGGTAAGTGGATTATTTCGAATAATTCAGGTGTTGATGGTGCGGAAGTTGATCCGGATACAGGTATTATTACTATCCCAGCAGAAGCATTAAAAGATAATGAACCGGTCAATGCTGTAGGTTTCGACGAAATTTTCAATCGGGCCAATGCGGATCCTAAGAATGCAGGCACAGATCCGAAAAATGCCGGAGTTGATAATACAAATGGCGATGGCGTGGTATCTGCACCGGTTTCTGCTGATGAAGGCACAAGCATTGTTACTACGGTTAAATTAAAC
>NZ_KB904053.1 GCF_000379905.1 Rodentibacter pneumotropicus DSM 21403 | reverse complement strand
ATCTTATCGATTTAAACATCGTAATTAAGAAATAATAAAAGTGGATCACTTTTAAAGGATCTTTGTGGTTCAATTTTGGAAGATCATTGACACCTGGATAAATTGATACTACACTTTCCGCATATCTATTTTTCACTATAACAGCTAATTTTTTTGCATTTTCTTTAGTGATAGTTATATCACTTAAAGGCAATGATAATTCATAAGCTTTTTTTCCTTTAACTCCAAGAGCCACTTCCAAACGCTTTAATTGCTCAGATGTATAAAATTCAGATAGTTCATCATACATTGTTTTTTTTGTCTGTTGACCCAAATCATATCCATAACCTAGAGTTACTCCACTTTTACCATCAATACCATTACTAGGAACATATGGTGTAGCAACATATTTTTCTATATTGAGAATAAAGTCCCACAATTCTTTAGATATAATATAATTTCCTTTGGAAGTTTTAAAAATAATAATTTCTGTAACTTTACATTCTTCAGGGCATGATTTATTTACTGTATCAATAGGCTTCCCATTATTCTCACTACGCGCCTGTATTACCTGATTCTGTTCTTTTTTTCCTCCAGCCTTTTGTTCCTGTTCTTGTTTGGGAACTGATGAGGCTTTCTTATTTGCTTGCTTATTTTCCGATTTACCGGATGTTGTACTTGGTGTTTTAGGTGTCGGTTGTAATTTTCTCGTTCCCCTTGGAAAATAAATTTTCTTCCCTACCAATGTATCTAACGGCGTTGCCTCATCTAATCCATTCTCCCATTGTAAGGCATAGCGATTAACGTCCGCTTCTTTTTCTATCACATCCCAAGTCTCTCCCTGCTTTACAAGATGATAAGGGCGTTTGTAGGTGGCTGGCTCATTATTCTCATTGGGAATAGCCCGTGGTGTGATTTCATAGACATTATAGGCTCTTAACCTCACCACCCTTTTCCCGTTTATCCAGCTAAATTCCGGCACTTCCGAATGCACTGTTTTCGGATATTGTTCATGCCAAAAAACAATCTTTATAGGCAAACTTTTTCCGTTTTGCTCCACTAAACTTGGATGAAAGGCGAGTCTTCCGTGTTCATCTGCCCGTAACGGTGATTCACTTACCGGATAGCCATTGATTGATAACTCGATATAGCAATGTGCCAACGGTTCATTACGCGCACCTAAAAACTCAATCGCATAACCTTGCTGATGATTTTTATTCATTTTATTCTATCCCCATTAAACCCAATCAAGTACCTGTGCATGTCCAACCAGTATTTTTAATTTATCTTCTGTCTCACGATAAAATCTTGGTGTTCTCGCCATATCATCTAAAACGCCATTTCCAACCACTTCCCCCTGATTATCCATCACGGTGTAAGCTATCTTTTTCTCATTACAACGCCCATAAATATCATAAACATCCAAACGAGTTGAGTAATATGTATTCGGTGTGATGGCATTATTTATTAGGGTTTCAAA
>NZ_KB904052.1:181508-206897 GCF_000379905.1 Rodentibacter pneumotropicus DSM 21403 | reverse complement strand
GAACTGCGTTTTGAAGATGAACAAGGGCAAGAAGAAATTTTCCTGCATGCAGAAAAAGACCTCAACCATATTGTTAAACATGACGAAACCACCCAAGTGGNAAATAACCGTACCGANCANGTAACAAGAGATGAANCCTGCCATATCGGCAACAACCGCACGGAAACNGTGGCACAAGATGAAGACCTCACCATCAACCGNGACCAAACCCACTCTATCGGACGAAATCGTATTACCAAAGTAGAACAAGACGACATCCTCAACATCAACAACAGCCGCTATNTNAANGTACACGGCGACACCATCATCCACGTCGGCAATGAACTCAACATTGACATCGCCCAAAACGGCAGCTGGGAAGCGGGTGAAGTGTTTGAACAAATCTGCGACATCTTTGACCTTGAGGGGTATGAGCAGGTAGAGCTGAGCGGTCCGGGCGGATCGATTATCATCAACCGGGAAGGCATCACCTTGGTGGGGGATGTGTATATTGAGGGGGAGCTGTGTCAGGAAGGGGGCGAAGCTGATATGGTTAGTGCGTTACAGATTGCTGCAAACGAAGGGCAAGAGAGCTGTATGGATTGTTTAAAATTAAAGCTACAGCAGGAATAAAATATGAACAAAGAATTAAAACTTTATGGTCTATTTGATGCCGCACTTATTCCGAAGGTTTGGTTTAATTTAGAGGCTTGGCAATTAAATTTGGAGCCTTTGTATCAAGGAAATTATCAACCTATTGCGGAAGCTATACCATACTTGATTGAACTCAATAGAAATACTAATTCTTATGCCGTTGATGAATTATTAGAAGACGACGCTTATCGGGCAGGATTGTTAATAAGATCAAGTTTAGAAATTACTGAATTAGTTGAAATCTTAGCGAGTTTTTATCACATTATTGGCTATGATAATAAGCCTTATTTAAGACGCTTTTTTGATATTCGTTTTTTTAATAACTTTGTTAATAGTTTATCACTAGAAGAGCTAAAATTTTTATTTGGTAAAGACACCACTTTTTATTACTTTGTTTCTGAGGAAAAGGGGTATTGCCAATATCAACTCAATTCATCTCTAACGCTTACAACTTCATTTATTGATTTATTGGTTTTAAAAGAAGAAATAAACCGCCTCTATTTGGAAGAAAATAATGAAATTAAATAATACCGCCATACTATTATTAATGAGCTTATTTTTATTAGGCTGTGAAAAAATTTTTAGTGAGCAGTTTTATAAAGATAGGCATTGTGCTGAAATAAAATATGAGTGTTTAAATGAATCACAAAATAAAATGGTTCAGAAGAATAATATGTTTAAACCAATGCNGTTAAATAAAGAACAATGGGACGATATTCAATATCGGAAAAAGTTAAAAATCTATGGAGAAGTTGCCAAGATGTTAGAAATTTATTATCCCGGTTTTTGGGGAGATAAAGATGAAGAATTTAAACTTCAATGGGTTGAGAATGTGGACAAAATCACACAGCGATATTATCCAAAGAGACGAAGAGCTACTTTAGAAACAATGGCATCAGTTTGTGCAATTATAGGAAGCGATTTTGAAACTAACCCGAAATTAGATTTTATAGCTAAGAAACTAAAAACAAGTCATGTAGATTCACCATTAAATGAAATTCATGATTATCTTCGCTTTGAAGTTTTAAAGAAAAATTTTGATGAAGGTGGTGTTCATTATAATACTTGGAGCTTACGAGGGGCTCAGGATGGAATGCCTCCATTCACTCGTAAAGTGCCCGATTTTTATACAGAATGGAAAGAAGATAATGAAACAGAAAATGTTTGGTCGATTTATAAAAATACAGTGAGAACGGGGAATGATCTATGACATGTCAGGTAATTCTTGTTGGTGTTAAAAATAAATAAAAAATGACCGCACTTAGGGGGGAAATGATGAAATTAGGTAAAACAACCATACTATTATTAACGAGCTTATTTTTATTAGGCTGTGAAAAAAGTTTTAGTGAGCAGTTTTATAAAGATAGGCGTTGTGCTGAAATAAAATATGAGTGTTTAAATGAATCACAAAATAAAATGACGCAGGAGAATAATATGTTTAAACCAATGCAGTTAAATAAAGAACAATGGGACGATATTCAATATCGGAAAAAGTTAAAAATCTATGGAGAAGTTGCCAAGATGTTAGAAATTTATTATCCCGGTTTTTGGGGAGATAAAGATGAAACATTTCAAATTCAATGGATAGAAAAAGTTGATCAATTAACATTAAATTACGATCCTAACCGCAGGAGAGCTGATTTAGAAACAATGGCAGCAGTATGTGCAATTATAGGAAGTGATTTTGAAGAGAACTCTAAATACAATTTTGTTGTGAATAAGTTAAAGAAAGGCGATTTATATTTATCTTCTAGGAATATTTTAGATTATTTAAGGTTTGAAGTTTTAAATAAAGATTTTGATGAAGCAGGAAGACAATATAACACTTGGAGTTTAAGAGGAGTACAAGATGGAATGCCTCACTTTACTCGTCGAGTTCCTAATTTTAATACTGAATGGAGGGAGGATAATGAAAAAGAAAATGTTTGGTCGATTTATAAAAATAATGTCAGGGGAAATGAAAATCTATGACTTGTCAGGTAATTCGTGTTGGTGTTAAAAATAAATAAAAAATGACCGCACTTAGGGGGGGGGAATGATGAAATTAGGTAAAACAACCATACTATTATTAACGAGCTTATTTTTATTAGGCTGTGAAAAAAGTTTTAGTGAGCAGTTTTATAAAGATAGGCGTTGTGCTGAAATAAAATATGAGTGTTTAAATGAATCACAAAATAAAATGACGCAGGAGAATAATATGTTTAAACCAATGCAGTTAAATAAAGAACAATGGGATGATATTCGACGTAGAGAAACCTTACAAGTATATGGTGAAGTTGCCAAGATGTTAGAAATTTATTATCCTGGTTTTTGGGGAGATAAAGATGAAGCATTTAAACTTCAATGGATTGAGAATGTAGATAATATTGCCACGAAATATTATGGAAAACACGAAAGAGGGACATTAGAAAAAATGGCTTCGATCTGCGCAATTATAGGAAACGATTTTGAAACTAACCCTAAATTAGATTTTATAGTCAAAAAACTAAAAACAAGTAATGTAGATACACCTTTGAGTGATATACGAAAATACCTATGGTTTGAAGTTTTAAAAAGAGATTTTGATCAATCTGGACGACAATATAATACTTGGAGTTTACGATGGGTCCAGGAAGGGATGCCTCCATTTACCCGTAAAGTGCCGGATTTTTATACGGAATGGCAAGAAGACAATGAAAACGAAAATGTCTGGTCGATTTATAAAAATACAGTGAGAACGGGGAATGATCTATGACATGTCAGGTAATTCGCATTGGTGTGTTTTTTGATGGCACAGGAAACAACTTATCTAATGATGAAGTGGGAAGAAGTAAAAATGGCGTAAGCAATATTGGCAAACTCTATCGGTTATATCGTGATGGTGAACGCTTTAAAGGGCAAAAAATAACGGAATGTGAAATTGTGGTGAAAGCGATCTATATTGAAGGGGTGGGAACAATAAACGGGAACGAAGATTACTCAAGCGGTGGAGCTTTTGGAACGCTAGGTGGACAAAGAATAAGTAGGGCTATTTCGCAAATTAAAACTATTCTAGCTAAGTATCCGGCTAGAGAATATCAACAACAAATTGACGTGTTTGGATTTAGTCGTGGGGCGGCTATGGCAAGGGATTTTATAAACTCTTTATCAGAGGATGATGAAATAAAAGGAATATTCAAATTTGTAGGTTTATTTGATACTGTTGGTTCTTTCGGTTTTCCGGGGGATGATAAAAACTGGAAAGCAAAAACGAAAGATTTTTCGGAAGGTAATCTTGAAATATTAGTTCGGGATATATTTGATTCATCCCCACCGGAAAAATATTACGAACCCTATAACTTTAACCTATCCCCTCAGAGCGCTGAACAAATCGTGCATTTTGTTGCAATGGATGAATATCGTAAAAATTTTCCATTAACCAACACCAATGGAGCCGGCTTGACTTATGAATTTATCGGCGCACATTCTGATGTAGGAGGCGGCTATGCGAGTGTGGAAAAAGAAAAAATAGCCGATGTGTTTGATAAGAAAAAATCAAACCAAGAAAATGAGAAGTCATTATTGTTACCGGCAGAAAATGATATTCAAATTGGTGAAAATTGGAAGTGTGGTATGCCTATTACGAGTTCGCCTTATCAATTTCTAGGAGTTAAATATTGTAAAGGTGAGCGGACAGTAACCGATGATTTACAAAAAGTGGCACTTATCGCTATGTATCGTTTAGCTATAAAGGCGGGTGTGCCATTTAAGAAAAATATTCACGATAAATATCCTGATATTCCCGAACCCAATATTCCTGATGAGCAGGGTTACACAGAGGAATTTGAAGGAAACCTTGAACAAAATATGCAAGCGTTAGGTTGGACGAAAGAATTACAAAACTATTGCACGATAGCAACAAGAAATATTACGGAATTACATGATTTTTTAAATGAAGGAGAAAAACGGACAAATGGCGGACAGGGCGCATTGCGGGCAGATCGAAATATTCCACATCTGAAAATTTTAGCAAAATATGCACACCATTCTGCCGGTATTTTTAAGGATGAGGTTTATCTTCCCGCTCCATTAGGATTTAAGCATCGGTTATATAACAATACGGTGGAAGACATTGCGAAATCTCCGCTTAATCGAGATAAGCAAACAAAGATACCAAAAAGGAATATTTTTGATAATAATCCTAGATTGGCAGTCATCAAGAAAGATTAATTATTAAAATAATTTAAGGGGAGGTCCGCTATCAAATGAACAATAGTGGAACCCGCATTGCAATAAATTCTATAATCAATCAATATGCTTTTCACATTTTGTGCGATTTATGGTATTTTATCGCCCGATTTTCAATTTAAGTTTAATAAGGAAAATATAAAATGGAAGCTCAAAGTCCAATGTCCACGTTAGTTATTTTCGTGATTTTCGGTTTAATTTTTTACTTTATGATTTATCGTCCGCAAGCGAAACGTAATAAAGAACATAAAAAATTGATGTCTGAATTAGCCAAAGGCTCAGAAGTATTAACGGCCGGCGGTCTGATGGGAAAAATCACCAAAGTGATTGAAGACAATAACAGCGTGGTAATTGCCTTAAATGAAACGACAGAAATCACGATTAATCGCAACTATATTGTCACTATCCTTCCAAAAGGTTCTGTAAAGACTCTTTAATTCTCCATTCATAAAGGGACAACTATGCTCAATCGTTACCCATTATGGAAGAATCTAATGGTGATCCTTGTGGTCGCCATTGGTGTTTTATACTCTCTTCCAAATATTTATGGTGAAGATCCCGCAGTGCAAATTTCAGGTACTCGTGGGCAACAAGCCAATACGGCTACATTAGGACAAGTTCAAGAAGTCTTAAAAGCCAATAACCTTCCAACAAAATCTATCGTTCTTGAACAAGGCTCTATTTTAGCCCGCTTCAATAATACGGACGATCAATTACTTGCTAAAGATAAAATTGCCGAAAAACTCGGTACGAACTACAGCACAGCTTTAAACCTTGCACCTGCAACTCCGACTTGGTTAAGTAGTATAGGGGCAAACCCAATGAAATGGGGTCTAGACCTACGCGGCGGGGTGCGTTTTTTGATGGAAGTGGATATGAACTCCGCTCTTGCAAAACGTCAAGAGCAATTACAGGACACATTGCGTAACGATCTTCGTAAAGAGAAAATTCAATACTCTGGCATTAAGAATGCCGAGCATTTCGGTACGACCATTACGCTTGCTAATCCTGACCAACTCTCAAAAGCGACCCGTATCATTCGCCAAGCTCACCCAACTTTAGACGTGAGTAATTCAGGCAACGATACACTAAATTTATCCCTATCCACGACCGCACTTAATGAAGCACGCGATTTGGCGATTGAGCAAAACTTAACAATTTTGCGTAAACGTGTTTCAGAATTGGGCGTAGCAGAAGCGGTAATACAACGTCAAGGTGCAGAACGAATCGTAATTGAATTACCTGGTGTACAAGATACAGCTAGAGCAAAAGAAATTCTTGGTGCAACGGCAACCCTTGAATTCCGAATGGTGAACTCTACGGTGAATTCCGAATCTGCCGCACGAGGAATTATCCCTGCGGATTCCGAAGTGAAATATAATCGTGAAGGTCAGCCCGTCGTATTATTAAAACGCCCATCTTTAGGCGGTGAACATATAATCAACTCTAGTGCGGCGCTGGATCATCAATCCGGTATGCCACAGGTAAGCGTCACTCTAGATAGTGAAGGTGGGGAACAAATGCTTCAACTCACCAAAAAATACTATAAAAAGCCAATGGCAACCCTTTACGTTGAATATAAAGACAACGGGAAAAAAGATGAGAATGGTAAAACCATTCTTGAGAAAAGCGAAGAAGTTATCAATGTTGCCACGATTCAGGCACGCTTTGGAGCAAACTTTCAAATTACCGGTGTTGGTAGTATGGCGGAAGCTAACAACCTTTCTACCTTATTAAAATCAGGCGCGTTAATCGCTCCTGTACAAATTGTGGAAGAACGCACTATCGGCCCATCATTAGGGGCACAGAATGTTGAACAGGGCTTGAGTGCAAGTTTCTGGGGATTAGTCTCCGTTATCATATTCATGCTTATCTACTATAAACTCTTCGGTATTATCGCAAGCTTTGCAATGGTCATTAACATTGTCTTGTTAGTTGGTTTGATGTCTATTCTTCCGGGGGCGACATTGTCTATGCCGGGAATTGCAGGTATCGTACTAACACTTGGAATGTCCGTTGATGCCAACGTATTGATCTTTGAACGGATCAAAGAAGAGATCCGCAATGGGCGCCCTATTCAGCAGGCTATTAATGAGGGGTATAACGGTGCATTTACTTCTATTTTTGATGCAAACCTCACCACTATCTTAACAGCTATTATCCTCTATGCTGTGGGAACCGGCCCGATTCAAGGCTTCGCAATTACCCTTTCATTAGGTGTTGCGATTTCCATGTTTACCGCTATTACCGGAACGCGCGCGCTTGTGAACGCAATTTATGGCGGCAAACGTGTTGAAAAACTTTCTATTTAATTGAGGTGACTATGGCACTTTTTGCAAGAGATAAAAACGGACATCTCATCAAAGAAATCAATGGAATTAAACTCCCGTTTCCATTGACCGAATTTATGAAAATACGTAAATGGGGCTACGTTGTTTCAACGCTTTTTATGGCGATTGCAATGTTTTTTATCGTAACAAAAGGCTTTAACTGGGGATTAGATTTTACCGGCGGTGTAGTATTTGATACTCACTTTTCTCAAACGGCAAATCTTGAGCAGATCCGTGACAAGCTGAAAGAACACGGTATTGAAAGTCCTATTGTGCAAACTACGGGCTCCGTTCAAGATGTGATGATTCGTTTACCGGCTTCTGATAACGATTCAGGTATTGGTGAGCGGGTTAAATCAATGTTGGTAGAACTTGATTCTGGCATTCAAATTAAAAGTATTGAGTTCGTTGGGCCTAACGTAGGCGAAGAATTAGCACAAGGCGCAGTTTATGCAACTTTAGCCACACTAGCGATGATGCTAATTTATATCGGTTCACGTTTTGAATGGCGTTTAGGCTTAGGCGGTATCGCCTCACTCGCTCACGATGTCGTAATTACCCTTGGCGTATTTTCAGCCTTACAAGTGGAAATGGATTTAACCTTCGTAGCGGCAATCCTTTCTGTGGTGGGCTATTCCATCAATGATAGTATTGTCGTATTTGACCGGGTTCGTGAAAATTTCCGCAAAATCAGACGATTGGATACAATTGATATTATTGATGTTTCCCTGACGCAAACCTTATCAAGAACAATCATGACTTCCGCAACAACGTTAATTGTGGTTATTGCCTTGTTCTTCTTCGGTGGCCCGTCCATTCATAACTTCTCTCTAGCGTTACTCGTCGGGATTGGGTTCGGTACTTATTCCTCCATCTTTATCGCAATTGCCATTGCCTATGATGTTGGCTTGAGACGTGAACATATGATCCCACCCAAAGTCGATAAAGAAGTGGATGAGCTCCCTTAACCAATTAAAAGTGCGGTCAAAATTAGCCGCACTTTTTCAAATAAAAAAGGCAGTTCCCCCACCTTTTCTGTTTTGTAAAAAGATAAAACACTCTCTGAATAAAATTATATTTTTGTGCAAATTTTATCTTTTATATAAAAAATAAGCGGCGATATTCACCGCCGCTAACACATAACCTATCTTCAAAATATTAGGCAGGATAAACAGGAAGACGTTTACAAATTGCTAATACTTTTTCTTTGGTCGCCTCAATAACTTGTTCCTCGTTTTCTTTGCCAAGTACATCTAAAATATCACACATCCAACCGGCTAAGTTACAACAATCTTGCTCATTAAAGCCTCGACGAGTTACCGATGGCGTACCCACTCGAATACCGGAAGTTACAAATGGTTTTTGCGGATCATTTGGCACCGAGTTTTTATTGACGGTAATGTTCGCTTTACCTAATGCTGCATCAGCCGCTTTACCGGTTAAGCCTTGTTTGATAAAACTCACCAAGAACAAATGATTTTCTGTACCATTTGATACGACATCATAACCACGTTGTTTGAATACTTCGACCATCGCCTTAGCATTTTTCAATACGTTAGCTTGATATACTTTGTATTCCGGTTCTAGCGCTTCTTTAAAACATACCGCTTTTGCAGCAATAATGTGAACTAACGGCCCCCCTTGATTAGCAGGGAACACGGAAGATTGTAATTTTTTATAGATTTCTTCATCACCACAAGAAGAAAGAATTAAGCCACCACGTGGACCGCCTAAGGTTTTATGGGTCGTTGTGGTCACGACATGTGCATATGGCAATGGATTTGGATATAATCCCGCAGCAATTAGCCCTGCCACATGTGCCATATCTACAAACAAATACGCCCCAACTTCATCGGCAATTTCACGCATCTTCGCCCAATCCACGACTTGAGAATAAGCGGAGAAACCGGCGACAATCACTTTTGGTTTAGATTCCAATGCTTTTTGACGCACATCTTCATAATCAATCAAACCATCTGCCGTAATACCGTAAAGCACAGAATTATAAATTTTACCGGAGAAGCTGACTTTTGCACCGTGAGTCAAATGACCGCCATGTGCCAAATCCATTCCGAGGATAGTATCGCCCGCATTAATTAATGCACCATACACAGCAGCATTCGCCTGTGAGCCTGAGTGAGGTTGCACATTGACATAATCGGCACCAAATAATTCTTTTGCACGGTCAATCGCCAACTGCTCCACAATGTCAGCATACTCGCAACCGCCATAATAACGTTTGCCCGGATAGCCTTCCGCATATTTATTAGTGAATTGCGAACCCTGTGCTTCCATCACACGTGGGCTGGCGTAGTTTTCAGAGGCGATTAATTCGATATGTTCTTCTTGACGGCGATTTTCATCCTGAATCGCTTGCCATAATACCGGATCGTAGTCAGCGATATTCATATTTTTAGTAAACATTGTGTTCTCCTGTTATGTGATTGCGAGCTATAGTGTAACCGCTTATTGATTTAAACTTAATTAAAATTTAGTACATATTTTTTCATCTAAGGAATGAAAAAGATTCATAGAAAAAGTACGGTCATTTTTCAATATTTTCCATTCTTAGTATGGAATACCCAGAATGCGACAATTACAGAGATCATCACTTTCAAACTCGGATATTTCACCAGCAATTTTGTTCGGAATAGGGAATAAACGTACGGTCAATGGCTTATTTAAACGAAACGCCATCGTCCCCGTATCACGCATAATCGCAGTAATACTTTCTGCACTTGCATTACCAGCCACAGGTACCGTATCTAAGCCTATACCGCATACAGCACTATAGGTGAGCAACGAGCGAATATCAAACTGTCCCTGTTGTGTACCTTGTGCCAATCCTAGATCCTCCGTTACTGCCAACATTAAACCTGAAAATCCCACCAAAGGCACGTTTTGCACAGATTTAAAGACTTTGGTTAGTAATGCAGATACTTCAACCGTACCTGCTGCCCCAAAATATGGAATCCCCATAAGCTCATACAGTTCTGTTATAGAAGCACAGTTTTTCGATGGTGCTGCGGAACTATCAATACCGACAAATTCAAAATTACCGGACAATTTAACCGCACTTAACATAGCAAGAATTTCATCTACATGATATTGCAGCGCTCTCGACATAGATTGATAGCAATCGGCATAAAACTGATTATGAGAGGATTTCGAAACTGATTTTAACGCTTCCACCAACAAATCCGGTGTTTCCAAACCAATAACAAAACTATTCGGCAAATGACTCAAATGATAACCGGCTGGAAAATAGGGAATAAAAGGTTTGCAGTTAAAATTTACAGTAAAGTTAAAATTACCTTCAGCACGTAGGGTAATTTGAGCAATACGCTGCATCGCATTAACAGATTGCTCAATCAAATGGTTATCCAAAACACCATTTTCATCTAACGGCACATTCACGCAGGCATTACATAAATCGCCATAGCCGGCAATAAGTTCAGGCAATAAGGCAATTTCCTGAGCATTGGTTGCGGCACCGATCGCAAAGCGAATACGTATGCCACTTTCATTTAATTTATTGAGTAAATTCGTTAAATACTGTAAATCTGCTTTTGCGCTTTTCACATCGGTTAAATCTAAGTATTCACCGAAAGGATTAGTAATAATTCGAATGGATTGCAAAACATAACCGGATTTTTGTATCGCCGGCAACAACAAATCGACTTCATGCTTCACAGAATGAAGAGCACTCTCCCACTGTGTTTTATCTTTATGTAATGTTATAAAGAAAGTCACGGTACGAATGCGACAAAGAGATTTGTTTTTGTAATCCATATTATTTCCTTACTTTAAATGGATAGGAAAAAACCATGCAAAGTGCGGCTATTTTTCAGCTATTCTTTCACGAGCAACCGCACGATATCCGATATCACAACGATAAAAACGTCCACTCCATTGGATTTGTTCAGCAAGTTTTAATGCCTTCTGTTGTGCTTCAAATACGCTATCGCCTAAGGCTGTGGCACATAATACTCGACCGCCATTAGTCACTAATTTCCCTTCTTTCGCTTCTACACCCGCCAAGAAAACTTTTTCATTTTCGACCGCACTTTGCGGCAAACCGACAATTTCATCGCCTTTGCGATAATCGCCCGGATAACCTTCCGCAGCTAACACGATGCCCAATGATGCCTTTGGATTCCATTGGGATTGAACTTCATCTAATTTGCCTTCACAAGCCTTGAGACAAAGTTCAACCAGATCAGATTCTAAACGTAGCATAATCGGTTGGGTTTCCGGATCACCAAAACGACAATTAAATTCGATCACTTTCGGCTGACCATTCGGCATAATCATTAAACCGGCATATAAAAAACCGGTGTAAACATTGCCTTCTGCTGCCATGCCATTTACCGTTGGATAGATCACTTCCTGCATAATGCGATCGTGAATTTCAGGCGTAACCACCGGTGCCGGCGAATAAGCCCCCATTCCCCCCGTATTCAATCCCGTATCGTTCTCTCCCACGCGTTTATGATCTTGGCTGGTTGCCATCGGTTCGACATTTTTACCATCCACCATCACAATAAAACTGGCTTCTTCACCATCTAAAAACTCTTCAATCACCACGCGGCTGCCTGCTTCGCCAAAGGCATTTCCCGATAACATATCACGCACCGCCTCTTCCGCTTCCTGTAATGTCATCGCCACAATCACGCCTTTCCCCGCCGCCAAGCCGTCAGCTTTCACCACAATCGGTGCACCTTTTTCACGCAAATAGGTCAATGCCGGTTCTACTTCAGTGAAATTTTGATATTCCGCAGTAGGAATTTTATGACGGGCTAAGAAATCTTTCGTGAAGGCTTTCGAGCCCTCTAGTTGAGCAGCGGCTTCTGTCGGTCCGAAAATTTTTAATCCTGCCGCACGGAAGGCATCCACCACACCAATAACAAGCGGCGCTTCGGGCCCAACAATGGTTAAGTCAATTTGATTATCTTGTGCAAATTTAACAAGCGCCGGAATATCGGTGACGGCAATATTTACGTTTTCGATATTATGTTCCAGTGCTGTTCCTGCATTACCTGGTGCAACAAACACTTTCTTGGCTAATGGAGATTGTGCTGCTTTCCAAGCAAGAGCGTGTTCACGACCGCCGTTTCCGATAATTAAAATGTTCATGATATGTCCTTGTCTGTTCAACTTTCCGTGGGTAGGCTTACCCACGGTTAAAAATAAGCATAACCCTTTGGGGTATTTGTGAAATCAACCCCATAGGGGTTGGACTATGCGTAACCGAGGGTAGACTTACCCTCGGCACAGGCTAAATATTAGTGCCTAAAATGTCTCATCCCAGTCAATACCATCACCATTCCGTGTTCGTCTGCCGCATCAATCACTTCCTGATCACGCATGGAGCCGCCCGGATGAATCACACATTGAATCCCCACTTTCGCCGCTGCATCAATACCGTCACGGAATGGGAAGAAAGCATCGGATGCCATCACACAACCCGTAACTTCCAGACCTTCATCCTGTGCTTTGATACCGGCTATTTTAGCGGAATAAACTCGGCTCATTTGCCCTGCCCCAATGCCGATAGTTTGGTTATTTTTAGCGTAAACAATCGCATTGGATTTCACAAATTTCGCTACTTTCCAACAAAATAATAAATCTTTTAACTCTTGTTCTGTCGGTTGGCGTTTACTGACGACTTTTAAATCTTCCAAACCGACCATGCCTAGATCCGCATCTTGCACCAATAATCCGCCATTTACCCGTTTAAAATCTAAACGCTGAGTGCGTTCTTGCCATTCGCCACATTCAAGCAGACGAACATTTTTCTTGCATTTCACTACTTCGACGGCTTCCACCGAAACTTTCGGTGCAATAATCACTTCCACAAATTGACGTTCAACAATTTCTGTGGCGGTTTTTTCGTCTAATTCACGGTTAAAGGCAATAATTCCACCAAAGGCAGAGGTTGGATCAGTTTGGTAGGCACGGTTATAGGCTTCTAATATATCTTTTCCTAACGCCACACCGCAGGGATTAGCGTGCTTCACGATCACACAAGCCGGCTCGTCAAATTCTTTCACACATTCAAGGGCTGCATCGGTATCGGCAATATTGTTGTAAGAAAGGGATTTGCCTTGTAATTGAGTCGCGGTCGCGACACTTGCTTCTTTCACGTTGAGATCCACATAGAATGCGGCATTTTGGTGGGCATTTTCACCATATCGCATGGTTTGTTTACGCACAAAATTCAGGTTTAAAGTCCGTGGAAATTGACCGCACTTCGCCTCTAAATCCTCTTCCGCTGCTACATGATAAGGCTTAACAAGCTGACCGAAATAATTGGCTATCATCGAATCATACTGCGCAGTATGTTCAAAGGCTTTGATGGCAAGATCAAAACGGGTTTCCAGCGTTAAGCTGTTTTGATGTTGATCCATTTCCGATAGGATTGCATTAAAATCCTTATTATTCACCACGATGGCAACATCTTTATGGTTTTTCGCAGCAGAACGCACCATGGTCGGACCGCCAATATCAATATTTTCTACCGCCTCTTCCAATGTGCAATCCGCTTTAGCAACAGTTTGTGCAAAGGGATATAAATTTACCACTACCATATCAATGCCTTCTATACCGTGTTGTTGCATAATGGCATCATCTGTTCCACGGCGACCTAAGATCCCCCCATGTACTTTCGGATGTAAAGTTTTCACGCGACCATCCATCATCTCGGGGAACCCCGTATAGTCAGATACTTCCGTCACAGGCAAACCATTTTGTTCTAAGAGTTTTGCCGTGCCGCCGGTAGAAAGCAATTTTACTCCTCGTTGCACAAGCCCTTGGGCAAATTCCACAATACCGGTTTTATCTGAAACACTTAATAAAGCCTGACGAATAGGGCGATCTGTCATTACATTTTCCTTTCATAGATAGATTAAAAAAATAAGCGCTCAGATTATAACGCAAACGGTTGCGTAAATATAGAAAAGATTCAATAAAAATCCGTCAAAGAAAGTGCGGTTAAAACTGAAAACGTTTTAGAGAAAAGCCCACATAACGTGGGCCGGTTGAAGAATATAAAAGGTAAAATCCAATCTTAGTTTTTCTTAAATTTATTATCTAATGCCAGTGCACCGCTACCGGCAAAAACAAAATAGAAGAAGACAACAGAATAAAGCAATGCGAGTTCACCACCATTTGTGAGTGGGAAAAATAAACCGCCTTTCACTGCATGCATAAAGAAGTAAGCATACGCCATTTGACCCGATAAAATAAAGGCTGCCGGTCGAGTAAATAAGCCTAGTAACACTAAAATACCACCGATAATTTCAATGATTCCACCGACAATCATTAATGGCTCAGTCACTGCTCCATTGCCACCAGTCATAGAGATTGGAAATTCCCAAAATTTAGCGGTGCCATGCAAGATAAACATATAAGCAGCAACAATACGTAATAACGCTAAAGCATAAGGACGAAATTTTTCAAGATTGTTCATAAAGTTTCCTTGTTTAAAGATAAATTAAAAAGTGCGCAGATCATAGCGATTAGCGTTTTATCAAACAAGCATAAAGTTTGAAAAAGACTTTTTACTTTAGGTTAAAAATAAGTTAATTCTCTATTTTATTTATCCAATTCAGAAAGCGTTCTGCATCCATAAAACCGGTTATGCGGCTGCCTGAAATTTCATTCCCTGAAGCGTCAAAAAATAAAATCGTTGGTAAACCTAATACCTGATAACGTTCCATTATGGCTTTATTTTCAGCGCTGTTTTTTGTCATATCCACTTGTAGCACCAAAATATTTTCAAAGGTGTTTTGCACCCTTTTATCACTAAAGGTATAACGTTCAAATTCTTTACAAGCTACGCACCAATCCGCATATAAATCCAACAAGGCTATATTATGAGGATTTTTCGCTAATGCCTCATCTAATTCTTGCAAATTTTGTATACGTTGAAATGTTGTATGAGAAATTCCCGTATTATTGACCGCACTACTTTGCATACCGGATTGATGCTGCCACATGAGATTTTGCAAAGGCTGTACCACTACCATAGCACAAACGAACGAGAGTACCTTCACGCCATAGCCCATGCCATTTTTTGGCATTTGCAAGGCAAACCAAACGAAGAATGAAGTCGCAAGCAACGCCCATAAACGCGGTTCCCACGCGTCAGGTAAAATACGGGAAATCAGAAATACCGGCAAGGCAAGCATGACAAAACCAAAACTTTGTTTAACCGTATTCATCCATTCGCCTGATTTTGGCAAAATTTTATTGCCGAACAATGTGATGAGCATTAACGGTATGCCCATACCCAACGCTAACAGATAGAGAGTGATCGCCCCCGTAACAAGATCGCCACTTTGCGCCACATAAAGCAAAGCTCCGGAAAGTGGCGCAGAAGTACAAGGTGAGGCAACCAGACCTGCGATCATTCCCATTAAAAACGCCCCACCAAAAGCCCCCGATGTTTGTTTTTGGCTCAAGGTATTGAGTTTGGTTTGTAAAGAACTTGGTAACTGCAACGTAAATACGCCAAACATGGATAATGCAAGCAATATAAACAGCACGGAGAACGCAATCATCACATAAGGATGTTGCAAAGCAATTTGGAACGGTAACCCTATTGCGGCCACTGCAAGCCCAAGTAGGGTATAGGTGAGTGCCATACCTTGTACATAAAGAAAACTAAGAGAAAAAGCACGCATCATATTTGGACGTTGTTGCTGACCGATTACGATAGATGAAAGCAATGGCAGCATAGGTAATACACAAGGTGTAAAAGCTAATCCCAGCCCAAGTAGGAAAAAGCCTAATGCCGCATACTTACTTTGGAATAAACCCGCCGCCAAACGATCTTGTTCCGTCAAAAGTGCGGTCGAATTTTGTGGTGTTTTTTCTTCCGCAGAAGCAATAGGTAAATCCCCCACGTTCAAAGTTTTGACTTCCGGTGGATAGCAAAATCCTTCTGTACACCCCTGATAGGAAATCTCAATATTCTGATTATCTCCGAATGTTTCACCGGAAAAATAAGCCACTAAAGGTTTTGTGAAAACGGCGACTCTTCCAAAATAAGGATCTTCGTGTATTTCAGCATCTTGATTGAAATTCATTGAAAGCGATTGAGGATCAGAGCTCACTTTTGCACTGATTTTATCTTGGTAAAGGTAATAGCCTTCTGCGATATCCCAACGAATAGAGAGTTGTTTTTTATCTTGTGAAATCTGAGCCGAAAGAGGAAAAGCGTTATCAACATTTAAAAAAGAAGATTTGTTATCAAATAACCCCGCTTGGCTTGCAAACACAGTAAAAATCAAAGCAAACAAAAGAACGTATTTTTTCATAGGTAAAAACATAAATTGTGAGGGGGAAAAATTCTAACATAAAGAAATTCTAAAAACTAAAAAAGCATGATTTAGATCATAAAAATAAAAAGATCATAAAAATAACCGCACTTTCCCATTGTTACAACAATGTTACAAAGCTAAAATAGGACATCACTCAAAATAAGTAATAGAGAGGATAAATATGGCGATACCACAGATTCTCATCGTTGAAGATGAAGTTGTTACTCGCAATACATTAAAAGGAATTTTTGAAGCGGAAGGTTATACTGTTCTTGAAGCACAAGATGGCGTGCAAATGCATGACATCTTAAAAAATAGCAGAGTAAATTTAGTTGTGATGGACATTAATCTACCCGGTAAAAATGGGCTGTTATTAGCAAGAGAATTGCGTGAATATGCTAACCTGCCTCTTATATTCTTAACCGGGCGGGATAATGAAGTAGATAAAATTTTAGGATTGGAAATTGGTGCGGATGATTACCTTACAAAACCTTTTAATCCCCGAGAATTAACTATTCGTGCCCGCAATTTGTTACATCGTGTGATGTTACAACATGAAAAAGAGAATAGTAATAGTGAACGTGAGTTTTATCGTTTCAACGGTTGGATATTAGATTTAAACGGTCACAATCTTATCAACCCGGAAGGAGAAATATTTAAATTACCACGTAGCGAGTTCCGTGCGATGTTACACTTCTGTGAAAACCCGGGTAAATTACAGAGCCGTGAAGAACTATTAAGAAAAATGACAGGGCGCGAGTTGAAACCTCAAGATCGTACCGTGGATGTCACAATTCGCCGTATTCGCAAGCATTTTGAAGATCACCCCGACACCCCGGAAATTATCGCGACAATTCACGGTGAAGGCTATCGGTTCTGTGGAACTATTGAACAATAGTTAACGTAAACAGGAAAAGGCTGAAAATTCAGCCTTTTTCTTTTATACGTTCGGCTTTGCGATCAAGAGGCATATTCGGTAAAATCAGCAAAAATTTAAAATATAGTAAGTTATGACAAAGAAAAAACTAAAATCGGGTTCAAATACTATTGCTCTAAATAAACGAGCCCGCCATGATTATTTCATTGAAGATGAAATTGAGGCAGGGCTTGAATTACAAGGCTGGGAAGTCAAGTCTATGCGTGCGGGCAAAGCAAATATTAGCGACAGCTATATTATTTTCAAAAATGGTGAAGCCTATTTATTTGGGGCGACGATCCAACCACTCAGTCTGGCTTCAACCCATATCGTATGTGATCCTACCCGAACCCGAAAACTCCTACTCAACAAGCGGGAGTTAGAATCTCTTTTTGGTAAATCCAGTCGTGATGGCTTTACTATTGTTGCCCTTTCTCTCTATTGGAAAGGTGCTTGGGCGAAAATTAAAGTCGGTTTAGCCAAAGGGAAAAAACAACACGATAAACGTGATGATATTAAAGATCGCGAGTGGAAACTGGCAAAAGAGCGAATTATGAAAAATGCCAATCGTGGATAATTTTTTCATTTAAAAAATAAAGTGCGGTTGATTTTAACGATAAAATCAACCGCACTTTTGTTAGACTGATTAAGGTTTATAAATAAACTCTATACCTTCGTCATCTTCTTCCGTCCAATCATCATCCCAATCATCGTCGTCAAATTGATGTTCTACCAACTGCTCTTGATGATAATCTTCCCATTTAAATTTTACTTCTTCCGGTGCAATTTGTGGTTCTTCCACATCACGAGGATGAGCCTCAATAAAATCCATAATATCGCGGCATAATGAAGGAACATTTTTACCTGTCGCTGCTGAGATTAAATAATAGTCTTCATCCCACCCTAAACGCTCAGTAATATCTTTTGCACGTTCATGCGCCTCTTCATCAGTTATCGTATCAATTTTATTGAATACTAGCCAACGTGGTTTTTCAGCTAATTTTTCGCTATATTGGAACAATTCAGATTCAATGATAGCGACATTATCTGCAGGATCGGAACTATCAATCGGGTTAATATCCACAAGGTGAATAAGCACTCGGCAACGTTCCAAATGTTTCAGGAAACGAATCCCTAAGCCTGCCCCCTCTGCAGCCCCTTCAATCAATCCGGGAATATCAGCAACGACAAAGCTACGGGCTTCATCCATTTTTACTACGCCAAGACTTGGTACTAGCGTTGTAAACGGATAATCCGCCACTTTAGGTTTAGCGGCGGATACCGCACGAATAAAGGTTGATTTACCGGCATTCGGCAATCCCAACATACCTACATCAGCAAGCAACATAAGCTCTAATAATAAATCCCGCTTTTCTCCCGGTGTTCCCATTGTCTTCTGGCGCGGTGCTCGATTAACGGAAGATTTAAAACGTGTATTTCCCAAGCCATGATACCCCCCTTTTGCCACCAACATTTTTTGCCCGTGTTTAGTCAGATCACCTAAGGTTTCTTTTGTATCATTATCAATGGCACGGGTTCCTACGGGTACAGATAAAATAATATCTTTACCACGACGACCAGTGCAATCAGAACTACGACCATTTTCACCACGTTCCGCAGCAAAACGTTTGTTAAAGCGATAATCAATTAATGTATTAAGGTTCTCATCGGCAACCAAATAGACATCACCGCCATCACCGCCATCACCGCCATCCGGTCCGCCTTTAGGGATAAATTTCTCACGACGAAAGCTGACACAACCATTCCCGCCGTCTCCCGCCTCCACTCGAATCAAGGACTCATCAATAAACTTCATTAAAATTCTCCAAAATTTGACCGCACTTTTCTATTACTTCCGGTATTATGTAGCAAATACACAAAACAGTCATGTCAACGAAACGTAGGGACACACGCAGAGTGTCACTACAAATAACCCCAAAATCAAGTTTGTGCAACGACTACATAATACAGATTATTTCTCATTGTGCGGTGATAGTAATTTATGTCCGATTGCAGATAAAATTGCTCCGCATACTACAACAAATGCCCCAATATAGCTAATGCTATTTAATTCGGGTGCGGCAAAATAATTCGGACTAATCATATGGCTGATATGAGAAAATAAAATCGTAAAAAGTGGCACTAACATCACCACAACACTGACTTTTGAAACATCCCAACGATTTAATGCCTCTGCATAAGAACCATAACCGATTAATGTATTTAAACAACAATAAATAAAGCAAATCAGTGTAAAAGGGGTTAAGGCTTGTACCTGTGAAAACTCAGCCATAGGGGTAAACACAATCACGCAACCAAAATACATCATTAATAAAATTTGTTGCGAACTAAATTTACGCAACATTAACTTTTGCGCCATTCCGTATGCAACCCATATCAGTGAAGCGGTAACACTTAAAATAACGCCAATTGAATACTGATTAAGTTCAACAAAAATATTAAGACGATCATTAAAAAATAATCCAAGACCAATTAATAAAAATAAGATCCCGACTTTCTGATGTAGCCCCAGCTTTTCTTTAAAAATAATCACACCACTGATTAACATACCAAAGGAAGATAAATGAATGAAAATCTGTGCGACTGAGGGTTCGATATAATTTAATGAACGGCTAAATAGCAAAAAATTACCGGCGAGTCCAAGTACGCCAATGATTGCAAGCCAAGTATATCGCCCAATTTTCCTTAACTCAGGCAATTTCTTTTTATAAGCAAGCAAAATAAAGAGAGCAATTGTAGCAACAACAAAACGATACCATACGATAGTTTGTGCATTCATTGCCGATAATACTTGTTTCAATGCGATTGGCAGAGATCCCCAAGCCATTGCAGTAATCAGTGCAAAAATAAAGCCTAATAACGGTTGCTGTTTCATAGTTACCCGCTTTGTTAGAAATAAAAAAGACAAAAACGCCCCACAAAAGTTTGCAGGGCGTTTCTTTCAATCAGATAAGTTTTTAAATTATTCAGTAACAATACTTACATATTTGCGGCTCTTTTCGCCTTTTACTTCAAATTTAACTTTACCGTCAGCTGTTGCAAATAGGGTGTGGTCTCTACCCATTCCTACATTGCTACCAGCATGGAATTTAGTACCACGTTGACGAACGATAATGCTGCCTGCTAGTACAGATTCGCCACCAAAACGTTTAACACCAAGGCGTTTAGCTTCAGAATCGCGACCGTTACGAGTTGAACCACCAGCTTTTTTAGTTGCCATCTATTTGATCTCCTCTGAAATTATGCTTGAATCCCAGTGATTTTCACTTCAGTGAACCACTGGCGATGACCCTGTTGTTTACGGCTGTGTTTACGACGACGGAATTTAACGATTTTAACTTTCTCGCCACGACCTTGTGTAACAACCTCAGCCACTACTTTTGCACCTGCTACTACCGGTGCACCAATTTTAACATCTTCACCATTAACGACCATCAACACTGAATCGAACTCAACTGTTGCGCCAGTTGCAAGTTCAAGTTTTTCTAAACGAACCACCTGACCTTCGCTCACACGGTGTTGTTTACCGCCACTTTGGAAAACTGCGTACATAAATACTCCGCTTAACTGTGTTTCTCTGCCTTTGGCAGCCCACACTTCAAAATTCATATAAATAGGTCGCAGATTCTATGAGAAAAACGATTTCATAGCAAGAACTTATTTACAATAAAATAAAAAAATTCCCTTTTCTCACGGATTAATTTTAGAAAAATTAAAAACTCGGGTAAAATGTACCGCACTTTCATTTGAGAACAAGCGCAAAAGATGAAAAAACAAGATTTAATGGATATGCACGCCATTCAACAATTAGCTGATCCTGACATGCAGAAAGTCAATCAAAATATTCTTGCTCAGCTTAATTCCGATGTTGCTCTAATTAACCAGCTCGGCTTTTATATCGTTCAAGCAGGAGGTAAAAGGATCCGTCCGTTGCTCGCTGTTCTTGCTGCACGAGCTTTAGGTTTCAAAGGAGAAAATGCCATTACTTGTGCTACTTTTGTGGAATTTATCCATACCGCTTCTCTATTGCACGATGATGTCGTTGATGAATCGGATATGCGCCGTGGTCGCGCTACTGCAAATGCCGAATTCGGAAATGCAGCAAGCGTGTTGGTCGGTGACTTTATTTATACGCGGGCATTCCAACTTGTTGCTCAACTGGAATCCTTAAAAATTCTTCGTATCATGGCTGATGCGACGAATGTCCTTGCAGAGGGTGAGGTACAACAATTAATGAACGTAAACGATCCGGAAACCAGCGAAGCTAATTATATGCGTGTAATCTACAGCAAAACGGCACGTTTGTTTGAAGTTGCGGGACAAGCAGCGGCAATTGTGGCAAATGCTACGGAGCAACAAGAAAAAGCCTTACAGGATTACGGTCGCTATCTTGGTACGGCATTTCAGCTTGTTGATGACGTACTGGATTACAGTGCAAACGTCCAAGATTTAGGTAAAAATATAGGTGACGATTTGATGGAAGGCAAACCCACCCTTCCTTTATTGCATGCCATGCGTCACGGCAATACAGAACAAGCTGCGTTGATTCGTGAAGCGATTGAACAGGGCGGTAAACGTGAGATCATTGATGAAGTATTGACAATTATGTCTGAACACAAATCACTGGATTACTCAATGGAGCGAGCAAAACAAGAAGCGCAAAAGGCAGTTGATGCAATTTCAATTTTACCGGAAAGCCAATACAAACAAGCATTAATCTCCTTGGCATATTTATCCGTAAATAGAACTTACTAACGATTGAAATATTTTATCCTCTTTTATAAGCAATTACTTTATGAATAACCTTAAAACACAAAATTCGACTAATTTTCAGCCTAGAACATCTAAAAAGAAGGCTCGAAAAGATCCTAATTCGCCCTTTATTCGTGAAAAATTAGAACTGCCGGAGGGACACAATAAGCTCCTTCTTCACTCTTGCTGTGCCCCTTGTTCCGGTGAAGTAATGGAAGCTATTCTTGCTTCTGGTATTGAATTTACTATTTATTTCTACAATCCTAATATTCATCCACTCAAAGAATATTTGATCCGTAAAGAAGAAAATATTCGTTTTGCCAAAAAATTTGGGATTCCATTTATTGATGCGGATTATGATCGCCAAAATTGGTTTGACCGAGCCAAAGGGATGGAATGTGAGCCGGAGCGTGGCATTCGTTGTACAATGTGCTTTGATATGCGCTTTGAAAAAGCTGCCGAATACGCACACGAACATGGTTTCCCGGTTTTTACCAGCTGTCTTGGTATTTCCCGTTGGAAAGATATGAACCAAATTAACGGCTGCGGTCATCGTGCAGCTGAAAAATACGATGATGTTATTTACTGGGACTACAACTGGCGCAAAGAAGGCGGCTCACAACGAATGATCGAAATCAGTAAACGTGAACGTTTTTACCAGCAAGAATATTGTGGTTGTGTTTATTCATTACGTGATAGCAATAAATGGCGTGAGGAAACTGGTCGTCATAAAATTGAAATCGGAAAACTGTATTATTCACCGGATTAAAACACGAAAAAAATAACCGCACTTTCCCAAATACCGACTAGCCTATCAATATTTTTCATTGAAAATAAATGAAGGAAAAAATGGAAGAAAACCAACTAGAAAAATTACCGGCATTTGTCATTAACATACTTAAATATGTATTAAGTACGGCACTTATCGCACTTTCTATCGTTTTGATTATTGCCCTAGCCAAAATCACCTATTCTCTTGCTTTAATGGTGATAAACCCTTCCACAACCGTGCCTTATGCATTAGCAGAGCAGGCCGTCATGTTTTTCTTGTATTTCGGTTTTATCGGCTTAATTGTTCAATATTTTAAAAGCGGTTATCACTTTCCACTACGTTATTTCATTTATGCAGGTATAACAGCGATGCTCCGCTTAATCATCGTAAGCCATGAAAATGCAGTAGACACACTTCTATTTGCCGGTGCAATTTTAATTATGGTAATTGCACTCTGTTTAGTACTTTATTCCAATAAATTAAAAAATTTCTAAAAACGAAAATGCACAAAACATCGTGCATTTGTTTAGTTTAATGAGATGATCAGATACGAAAAAAGCAAGGTAATTTACCTTGCTTTATTAATTTGGTGGAGATAATCGGGATCGAACCGACGACCTCTTGAATGCCATTCAAGCGCTCTCCCAACTGAGCTATATCCCCAAAAGATGGCGGTATCTTAAATTTTACCGCTATCGCTGTCAATATGAAATTATCTAGAAAAAATCAGACGATTAAATATTAAGCATTTTAAGATTTAATAAAATCAATCGCACGTTGAATACGGGCAAGCACTCGTTCACGCCCAATTCCGACTAAAGTCACATCCATTGATGGCGATTGCCCAGAACCTGTCACTGCCACACGTAACGGCATCCCTACTTTCCCCATCCCCACTTCAAGTTCTGCTGCGGTTTGTTCAAGCGCTTCATGGGTAGAATGTAAATCCCAAATAGAAAGTGCGGTCAATTTTTCTTTTACTTTTTCAAGTGCATCAACGGCACCGGCTTTGAAATGTTTTTTCACTGCCGCTTCATCAAAAGTCTCAAATTCTTCAAAGAAATAACGGCTGGCAAGTGCCATTTCCCGTAGCGTTTTGCAGCGATCTGCTAACATTTTGACGATTTCCCCTAAAGCAGGACCATTGGTGATATCAATGCCAAGATCCCGATATTGCCATTCGAGATGTTTTGCTACATATTCCGGTGGTAACTCACGAATATAATGATGATTTAACCACAAAAGTTTATCGGTATTAAATGCACTGGCAGACTTACTCACATGGTCTAATTCAAAATACTTGATCATTTCTTCACGACTAAAAATCTCTTGATCGCCATGTCCCCAACCTAAACGCACAAGATAATTGACTAATGCTTCCGGTAAATAACCTTCATCACGATATTGCATCACACTGACTGCGCCATGGCGTTTAGAAAGTTTTTGACCATCATCACCGTTGATCATAGAAACGTGGGCATACACCGGAATCGGTGCGCCAAGAGCTTTTAAGATGTTAATTTGACGCGGTGTATTGTTAATATGGTCCTCTCCACGCACAACGTGAGTGATGCCCATATCCCAATCATCCACCACCACACAGAAATTGTAGGTCGGCGAACCATCGGTTCGGCGAATAATTAGGTCGTCTAATTCACTATTGCTAATTTCAATACGACCACGCACCGCATCATCAAATATAACCGAGCCTTCCGTTGGATTTTTAAAGCGTACAACATGAGGTTCATCAGGTGAATGACTGTGATCATGCAGACAATGACGGTCATAGCGAGGCTTTTCTTTATTTTGTTCTTGGTTATGACGTAACTCTTCTAGACGTTCTTTAGAGCAATAACAGCGATAAGCCAAGCCTTGTTCAAGCATTTCATCAATCACTTGATTATAACGATCAAAACGTTTGGTTTGATAATAAGGACCATGTTCCCATGCAAGATTAAGCCATTCCATCCCTTCTAAAATAGCCGCTGTCGCTTCTGGTGTTGAACGTTCTAAGTCCGTATCTTCAATGCGTAATACAAACTCACCTTGGTTGTGTTTTGCAAATAACCAAGAATAAAGCGCCGTACGCGCACCGCCTACGTGTAAATAGCCCGTTGGGCTTGGGGCAAAACGTGTGCGTACTTTTACATTCGGATCTAAATTAAAAGGAGCATCTAATTTCATTCTTATAACCTATATTTAATAAAAAATTGTTTGCTATTTTACTACGACTAGACACAGTTCTAAATAAAAAAGCCATTTTTATGTTTATTTTTACAACAATTAAGTTAAATTTTATAAAAAATGATTGACTGAAAATGCATTATCCCTATAATGCCAATCCACAACATTGAGGGCGATTAGCTCAGTTGGGAGAGCACCTCCCTTACAAGGAGGGGGTCACTGGTTCGAGACCGGTATCGCCCACCACTT